>CANQFC010000033.1 GCA_947598155.1 uncultured Clostridia bacterium | reverse complement strand
GGACGCGGGTTTGAAGGGCCACAACCTTCCGTGCTACCGCTGCACCATCATCCCCATGTAGGCAAGTATGGTTAACTTACCATGTTCGGCAAAACATTACCACACACGATGTTGCCGCATCTTTTGCCTTCATCGAGGTCAGTCCCTCTCAGGCTCAAGTGGCTTTGTAGTTTTAACGCCGAAACTACCAAACGTGCTGGCGATAGGAGAGGGATTCGAACCCCCATCGGTTTTACCCTACGGCAGTTTTCAGGACTGCTTACTTACCAATTAGTATATCCTACCATTAATGTTGGCGGGTGACCCTCGTGATGATCGAGGAGCTACAGGGTCAGAACCTGTGATGTTACCGTTACACCAGTCACCTATGGCTAGGGAAGGTGGAGTTGGACCACCATAACATGGGTCAAAGCCATGGACACTTACCGTTGTGTTATTCCCCAATGTTGGTCGTAGTGGTGCGACTCGAACGCACACATATCCGTTTATAAGACGGTGTATCTGAACCTATTGATATACACTACGATGTATGGAGGTTATGGTGAGGATTGGACTCACGACCTCGTCCTTACCAAGGACGTGCACTACCACTGTGCTACATAACCATGGAGGTGTAACCAAAACTCGAATTTGGATCGACGGAGTACGAAACCGTAATGTTACCATTACACCATTACACCATAAGCGACTTTAAGGTCAGTCAACCAACCATTGTTGTTGTGGAATTTGTTTTCCCGCGTGGTACCGCCTGCAGGACTCGAACCCGCATATAACTCCTTCGTAGGGAGGTGTCTATCCAATTAGGCTAAGACGGTATGGTTGGTGCGGGTGGATTCGAACCACCGACCCCTTGCGTATCAGGCAAGAACTCTTAAACCGCTGAGTTACACACCAATATAAAAGTGCATTTTCTCAGTCCCGCGTCTCAGCTGCACATAGGACTCATACATAGTGTGCGGTATAACCGCTAAAACACAACCTTATCGCCCCTCTTCATCTGCTCCCCATAACGCATCCGAGATAACAAAAATCTTGCACGGGTATAAACGCCTCGCGTTGTGCCCAGCCACCCGTTGTGACCAGTTGCGCGCCTCAATAGGGCACATTAGTTCGCACGCCATCTTGGCTAATGTATCGCCCAGCTAAATTAAAAAACAGAGCTATCTCGTCGATGGAACATTTACGACGCCTCGATATCCGCACATATACCATAGTGTACTAATACTACAAAATACACAAAGCCCAGTGTCTCCTGCATTTTCCAATTGGTGGACCAGCAGTGGATATCCCGTCCAAACACTCTGTACGACTTATATTTAATGCACGAGCAGAATCGCACCTTGGGTAGTCGCCAAACCCACACACTAAGGTAGTGGCACCAGTACTAAGGTAGTACCCACCAATGGTCGGGGAAACGGGATTCGAACCCGTAATGTTTCCAATGTATCAGATTTTAAGTCTGACGTGTCTCGCCTAGTTTCACCACTCCCCGATGAAATTCCCACTTCTTCAATGCGGTAGTGGGAAACGCCCTTCCGTCATTTTCTATATATATTATAACGTATTTCACGCTAAAAATCAAATTTTAGCTCAATCCCAATTCTTCTTCGTACTCTTCCTTCGTGATTTCTTCCCACTCATAGCCGCAGTTCTCATAGTAATACTCTTGGTCTGCTTCATCATCCCAACCAGTATTCCAATCGTAACCTTCGGCACAATACTCATATTGCTCGGCGTAAGAATATAAACCATCCTGTAAATCGTCTTCGATTTCGTCGTTAGTCACTTCATCGGCATATTCTTCTACGCCGCACTCATCGCAGCCAGCGTAACCGTTGCTATAACAATAACGAATATAACGCATAATTTCTCCTTAAAAAGCTCTGACTTTTCGGTAATCAACCGTGATATTGTAAGGATTTTCGGGATCTTCTCTGTCGTGCTTCCACACATCAAATTCTTTAGTAATCACTTCGTTGACCCACCAGAACAAAGTACCCAATTCTGTAATTTGAAACTCAGAGTTCCAATCGCTTTCCGCAATCTCGCCTGTATGTTTATCATACAAACGATAGCGGTAGTATTGAGTGCCGCTTCCGTCTGGGTAGGTTACGCGGTCTTTTTGAATTTGCTGCAGGACGAAACGACCGCGCCATAACTCATCTTCCGCCATTAGTTTATTATAGTGGCGCACTGCCCTGTTAACTCGTCTGTCTTCGTTTTTATGTCTGCCCATTTTGAATACCTTTCCTTGATTTTCTATAAAAATTATAACAAAAATTTTTTCAAAAATCAAATTTAAGCTTCATAGCAATTTTTGAGAGCTTCCATCAACTTATCATCTTCCAGATAATAAATAAATGGACCGTCACCTACGGCATTACACAAAAGCTGCATCAGCCGCATGTCGGGATTGCTCTGCCAAAGTGCCCGCAGATATTCAATTACTTTGTTAATACGATTTGGATCGCGCATACTAACTCCTTATTTTTATTTATTGTGGTACTCGTAGTAGGAGTCGAACCTACCTTGGACAGTTTAGAAGACTGTTGCCCCTCCGCTAGACTATACGAGTAT
>CANQFC010000032.1 GCA_947598155.1 uncultured Clostridia bacterium | reverse complement strand
TAAGGGTAGGTCTGGAGAGCCAAGTATATAAAATTCTCTTGCAGACATTGAGTACTCGTTATCAATGTTATGTGTCGGTGGCAGCTTTGTACGATATAGCCACAATAAACTAAAGAGTATGGGGGGAACTTCTGTGCTGGTACTTGTAATTGTCTAGGGGCAGAACATAGACTAAATAGATTACAAGTGTGTACACCTTGATGTACACTATTGAACGAGTTGTCTTTGGTCGATATGATGTGCGACGGGGATAGATAGTATAAGTCCAGTAATATAAAATTACTGGACTTATTGTGTCTAAAATCTCTAATCAATGCTCAAGGGATAGAGATATTAAAAAATACCTCTTAGAACAAACGAGAATCAGTTTTAAAAGAGTTTTAATAAATCTTTGATAAATTACTTAGAGTAAAAATAAAAAGAGTTTAAAACTGATTAGAGTTCAAGTTCGTTTTCTTCTTTAGTTTTTTTATAATAAATATCTCTAGCCTTTAGATACTCAGTCATTAAGTCTGGGTCTGATTGAATAACTGACATCATTTCATTGAGTCTAGAAGAAAGTTCTTTAATGTGTTGTCTTGCTTTATAGAGTTCTGAGTTGTTAAGTTGAGATTGTATGTCGTTCAATTCTTTTTGTTTGTATCGAATAGTTTTTTCAAGAGTTAAAATTTTGTAATTTAAAGTCGAAATATGTTTTATTTTGTTTTGTTTTTTTCCTCTTTCAAGTCCGTAATTAGAAAAGACTTTTTGATGCATCTTGTCTTGTAAAGCCGTAAGAGTTTTGGGAGTTAGTAACTCTTTTGCAGAGAGTCTGTTGTCTTTTGTTAGTGGGACAAAATTTAAGTGCATGTGTGGTGTTTTCTCATCTAAGTGTACAGTTGCAGAAATGATATTATCTTCGCCGAATTCTTCAGCAATTTCATTGTAGCTTTTTTGGAAAAAGTCTCGAATATCTTTCTCGCTTTTTCCCTCGAAAAACTCGTGTGAAGCCGTTATCATTGCTTGACACATGACAACCGAGTTCCCCCTCGTTTTTCTCTTAACTTTGGAAAGTCTGTCCTCGACAGCTTTCTCAAAGTTTCGACATTGCCTTTCGCATAAGTCATAATTCTTATGACTCCTACTCCAGTCGATGTCGCCGTTCGTTTTTGAGTTGTTGGCACTCCTCAAATCGTGGACTTGTAAGCCACGAACACTCCCTCTCGTATATTTTTCAATTCTCAAAACTCCGTATTGACTCATTTAAAAATCTACTCACCCTACCAATCTTAAAAGGCTTGATAAATCAAACCAATTAATATTGGTATAACACACTATACCAATATTTGCAATTTTGGTGTGTGCGAGGGAAATTCCCTCGACTCTTTTTCCTTCCCCCCTTAGTAGACATTGTATAAAAAAATTTTTTATAGTCAATGGCAAGTTTTTAAAAAAATTTTTTGCAAAAAAATTTTTTTAAAAATCGGTTGGACAACCGACCATTGACAATAAAAAATATTTTTTATTATTATCAGTTAAGGGGGGGAAAGCAAAAAAATATTTTGCAAACTATTGCAAAATGTTTTTTCTTTATGATATCATATCAGCAGTTGAATATGAGAGCAAAAAAAAATTCCTATTCTTGCAGGAATAGAAATTTTAAAAATATAGTTATCAGGACTAACTATATTTAGAATTCTACAAAGATTATATCAAGTTAGAAATCTAAAGTCAAGTAGTTAGCAAATAACTATTTGACTTTTTTTGTTATCTATTGGAGTAGACACCCACCTCCAAGAAAAATAATAAGGGTAGGTCTGGAGAGCCAAGTATATAAAATTCTCTTGCAGACATTGAGTACTCGTTATCAATGTTATGTGTCGGTGGCAGCTTTGTACGATATAGCCACAATAAACTAAAGAGTATGGGGGGAACTTCTGTGCTGGTACTTGTAATTGTCTAGGGGCAGAACATAGACTAAATAGATTACAAGTGTGTACACCTTGATGTACACTATTGAACGAGTTGTCTTTGGTCGATATGATGTGCGACGGGGATAGATAGTATAAGTCCAGTAATATAAAATTACTGGACTTATTGTGTCTAAAATCTCTAATCAATGCTCAAGGGATAGAGATATTAAAAAATACCTCTTAGAACAAACGAGAATCAGTTTTAAAAGAGTTTTAATAAATCTTTGATAAATTACTTAGAGTAAAAATAAAAAGAGTTTAAAACTGATTAGAGTTCAAGTTCGTTTTCTTCTTTAGTTTTTTTATAATAAATATCTCTAGCCTTTAGATACTCAGTCATTAAGTCTGGGTCTGATTGAATAACTGACATCATTTCATTGAGTCTAGAAGAAAGTTCTTTAATGTGTTGTCTTGCTTTATAGAGTTCTGAGTTGTTAAGTTGAGATTGTATGTCGTTCAATTCTTTTTGTTTGTATCGAATAGTTTTTTCAAGAGTTAAAATTTTGTAATTTAAAGTCGAAATATGTTTTATTTTGTTTTGTTTTTTTCCTCTTTCAAGTCCGTAATTAGAAAAGACTTTTTGATGCATCTTGTCTTGTAAAGCCGTAAGAGTTTTGGGAGTTAGTAACTCTTTTGCAGAGAGTCTGTTGTCTTTTGTTAGTGGGACAAAATTTAAGTGCATGTGTGGTGTTTTCTCATCTAAGTGTACAGTTGCAGAAATGATATTATCTTCGCCGAATTCTTCAGCAATTTCATTGTAGCTTTTTTGGAAAAAGTCTCGAATATCTTTCTCGCTTTTTCCCTCGAAAAACTCGTGTGAAGCCGTTATCATTGCTTGACACATGACAACCGAGTTCCCCCTCGTTTTTCTCTTAACTTTGGAAAGTCTGTCCTCGACAGCTTTCTCAAAGTTTCGACATTGCCTTTCGCATAAGTCATAATTCTTATGACTCCTACTCCAGTCGATGTCGCCGTTCGTTTTTGAGTTGTTGGCACTCCTCAAATCGTGGACTTGTAAGCCACGAACACTCCCTCTCGTATATTTTTCAATTCTCAAAACTCCGTATTGACTCATTTAAAAATCTACTCACCCTACCAAT
>CANQFC010000031.1 GCA_947598155.1 uncultured Clostridia bacterium | reverse complement strand
GTGGTTAAAATGGCTCTGAGAAGGGAGCGTACTCTGGGTATATAGTTTTTATTTATCGCCGTGTGGTGAAACTGGCATACACGTTAGTTTTAGAAACTAATGGGAAACCATGGAGGTTCAAGTCCTCTCGCGGCGACCAACGGTTAATAGCCACTGGAGTCCTATGCTTGGGAGGAAAGCATAAATGAGTGATGCTCGCAATGAAAGGAGTTTGATTCTCCCACTTCCATGTCTTAGTGGACAACAAGAATTGCATTTTATACTGGTGTAACTCAGAGGTAGAGTACGAAACTTTTAATTTTGGAGCCGAGGGTTCAAGTCCCTCCACCAGTACCAATATGGGGATTTCGTATAGTAGCAATTATCGCAGACTCTTAATCTGTCAGACATGGGCGCACATCCCATAGTCCCCACCATACAATATATAAGGAGTTAGTCGTTAGTAATGATTCGTAAAGATCTCTATGACATTTGTCAAGAATGGCTACAGGATGCAGGCAATATTAATCACAAGGGCTTTATTGTAGTGAGGCGGAAGCACGAGCCTAATAAGGTAATTATGCAAATTATTACCAATATCCCAGGAGCTTTAATTGGTTATCGGGGGGACCGTGCGGCCACTTATATTGCGAAGCTTAAAGCCGCTGAATTGACCCCATGCGACATTGAGATTATCGAAGCGGACGGAATTGCGTATTAACATGTTTTTGACTTTTTGCCAAAAATGCGCTATAATATTTATAGAAAATGAGGTGCGAACTGCAAATAAAATATACTATGCATCTCGAAGGAGAAATACTATATGTCTGATTTCTATGGTTTGCTCAATTCATTCTTAAAGGATGAGGCGGCGGACAGAGCTAATACAAAAAAGACGGAAAATGGTGCGGTTGGTTATGCAACGACCAAGCATGCGCTATTGGATATGAATTTTAAGTTGGCATCATATCGTCATGAAGATGATGCTACAATTGCCGCCGATATGATTACTGCATATCGCGAAGACGCGGAAATTGCGCTTAAGTGGCTTTTCTATGCTCGTGATGTCCTTCAGGGCGTAGGTGAGCGTCGCGTATTCCGTGTTGCAATTCATGAACTTGCATTGCATAATTTGTTCCCCGCACACTTGGTGAAGTTTATTCCCGAATATGGTCGTTTTGATGACTGGTTTGCATTGGTGGATACTCCTTTGGAGAATACGATGCTAAACCTTATGCGTGAACAAATTATGCTCGATATGGACAATGCCAATCATGGCAAGTCTTACAGCTTACTTGCGAAGTGGATGCCTTCGGTTAACACTTCAAGCGCGGCGACGAGAGCATTGGGGCACAAGTGCGCAGTAACGCTTGGTCTTTCTGACAAGCAGTATCGTAAGATGCTTTCAAAGTTGCGTGCTGGTCTTGATGTTGTTGAACGTAAGATGGCGGCAAATGACTGGGCATTGATTAACTATGAACATGTACCTTCCAAGGCTAACATTATCTATCGTGATGCTTTCAATCGTCATGACGTAATGCGCCGCACGGCTTATCTTGGGAAGGTGGCAAGCGGCGAAGCTAACATGAACGCTAAGGCTTTGATGCCGCCTGAGGTAATTCATAACTATACTATGGGGTGTTACCATAGCGTTAAGAGTGTAGATCCTACGCTTGAACTTGCTTGGAAGAATTTGCCTCGTGATGTGCGCATCGATTGCTCAACGATTGTTGTTGCTGATGGTTCTGGTTCTATGACCAGCACGATTGGTGGCACAAAAGTTACGGCGCTTGACGTCGCAAATGCTTTGGCAATTTATTTTGCAGAGCAGCTTACGGGGCCTTACAAGAATCAATACATCACGTTCAGTTCTCACCCTCAGTATGTAGACTTGCGTCGTTGCAATAGCTTGCGTGACAAAATCGCGGAAGCATTGCGACACGATGAGGTTGCAGATACCAATATTGAAGCAACTTTTGATTTGATATTGGAAACGGCAAGACGTAATCATTTGACGCAGGCTCAAATTCCAGCACAGGTTCTCATCATCTCCGACATGGAGTTCAACGAGGCACAGGGACACTACAACTGGAGAACCGATTCTGCTATTCAGGAGCAGAGATTATTCAACATCATCGCCAAGAAGTGGCAAGCTGCTGGTTACCAGATGCCCAAGTTAGTATTCTGGAATGTTAATAGCCGCACTAATGCTATTCCTCTTACTCAGAATCCTTCTGGGCTTGTACTTATCAGTGGTTTCTCCATTGGTACGTTTAAGATGGTAATGAGCGGCGAACTTGACCCCTACAAGGCTTTGGTGAAGACGGTTACCACGGAGCGTTATGCGCCTATTACTTTGCGTGAGTAATTGCGCAAATTGTGGTCGCAAGAAAATTTGATTTTTTCCAAAAATCATGATATAATATATATACAAAATGATTGAGAGAGATAAAAATTTTTCAACCATTTTGTTCATGGGGTGTTAACTCTAATGGGTAGAAGAGTAATTATTGCACGGTGGTTCGACTCCATCACACCCAATCGTAGTCAACGAGCGGTCTGGTCCCGCTATACAAATGAGTCCACGGCTAACATGCAGCAGGTTATCAAGCATGTCGGGTAATTCACGTGATGGATTTACGCTAGCGGGCAATGCGTACTGCTAAGAAAAGCCCAATTGGAGAGTGTTATTGTATCGTTCTGACCCATTTACCATAGGCTTGACAACCTTATGAACGATACAAGTTAATCATGGAATAGACATATTTCATGCGCTTGGTGTCTAGCGGAGAGACATCGCGTAGCGAGGACAACGCAAGGCGCTCGGGGAGTGCTAGGACCCCAGAGGGGATGCCCATCTTAGCAACATGGTAACATAGACAAATCTGGTAAAGTCCCCACCCTTTCAAGGTGGTGCGTTGAGGGTTCGAACCCCTCTGTTATCACCAGCCCTTAAATATGCTGAACGGGTTCAATGAGCTAATGGACACGCATTAAACTCCATTATTGTAAGTTAATAATCGGTGCATAACGAAAAACCTTACCAATATTCCCAGTGTTTGCGGCAGTAGACCGTACTTGCCAGCCCATGAGAAGTGGGAATCGACAACGTGCTGG
>CANQFC010000030.1 GCA_947598155.1 uncultured Clostridia bacterium | reverse complement strand
GTCATTGAAATTTCGTAATCTTTATAAAACACTCTAATATTAAAACAATCAATTCGTGTTTTATAATTTAATAACCTCATAGTTTGTGTATATATTAAATATAAACGGTGAGGCGCGCTTAATCTTCATTCTTGCTCGCGGACTGCATCACCTTTTGTCAACCAGCCTATAATAGCTGAGGTTATACTATTATAAATTTGGTTAAAATCTTCAAAACTTAAATCAACATTTGAAAAAAGTTCCACATCAAAGCTGGTATTATCACTCAATTTTGTATTTTCTAATTGTTCTTCAAGTTGGCATCTAATATTTTCCACATAGTTTCTATAACTCGTATCGGGAAAATCTGTTAAAAATAACGCCAATTCTTCTTCTTGTACTTTCGGCTCCTGTACCTGACGGAAAGTAGCTCGTGCAAAATTATATAGTTGCATTTTTAAGCCTCGTTTCTAATTCATTCAAAAAACAAAAGGCATGTAAGGTAGCTCATACATCCGAACAGGCGTTGTGCGGGTTAAACAAATAATAATGGTCGGCCGCCGCTATATCATGTAAAGTTAATTGCTCATTACGTTTTAATAACCGACGTGCATTATTATAGGTACAATAACGATTTTGATATTGTTTTAATGTGAACCCGTTGCGGGCTAATATATCCAAATCATTTTTAACCCCATGTGATACCAACAATACATCACCTTTATTAGGATTGATATTGAGTATGCCTTGCTCAACTAATGCCTTCGCTACGGTTAAATCAACTCCATTGTCGCAAAGGAAATCATTTGTTATATTCGTATAACGTGTGAAAAAGCGTGTAAGTGGCTGATTCGGTTTCACATATACATTTGCTGTTTCCGCTATGCGATATATATCTGGTCCGCATTTGGAGAGAATGAGATAAGATATTTGGACCAGCAAAGTTTGGTCATACTCAATATCAAAGATAAATATTGTGTTTTGTTTTATATTATATAATTGTATATTCAAGGATATTTATTTCCTTTATTTCTTATATTATAATTATATCACAGTTTTGGAGGGATTGCAAATTTTCACATGAACTTCTTTAATTTCAGGTGCCACAATCCCAAACCAAGTTGCCTTTATCGATGGAAAAAGATTTCAAATCGTCGCCCGCGCACTGATTCAGAATAGCTAAAACTGCGCGCACAATTTCACGGGATGGGGTAGCATTTGGCGAAGTTACAATACTGGTGTTGTTTTTACCATTAGTTGCCGCAAGTGACAGTGTATTTGCTACGCCCACTTGGAATGTATTAGAAGTAACTATATTCCCCAACGACAAACGCCATTCAATACGTTTTGTAGTACCATCACCCGAAGTAACTATAGCATTTGCGTCATCCTCATCCATGCTAGTGGGTTTAAGAGGAGTGAATTTACTACTATTACTATCGGGTACAACGGGTATAATGCTACCTGAACGATATGGGGTAGGGATGCTTTGTTTGTACTCTGTAATTAATTCATCACGATCTGACAGCACCGCAACCGCATTATTATTATGATCACCAAAGTATAGATGACATTGGTTATTGTTTTTGTCATACCATACCCCTAATGCGCCATACCCTAACTTTATTGGAGCTTCTGGGGATGCAGACGTGTGCATTCTTAAATTAGGCATAATTTATTTCCTCCGCTCCTTAGGTTCAATCCCCGCAATCAATGACATCAATTTCTGTGTATGCTTTGCCGTTATCGAGTTTTACGGGATAGTTATTACTTTTAGTATTAGGTCGTGAGTACCCCGTTTTCATTCCACCAACTTCAGTATTTGTAGCCAATGGGATAGTGCCATCGTCTTCTACTGCATATAATACGTCATCCTGTAATTTATAGCCGCCGACAGTCCCGCCTGATAACAGTGTTTCCATCTGTGCCTTTGTAACTTTAATAATTTGTCGTAAATCAGGCATCTCTATCTACCTCATCCGCTAATATATATCATCCCCGTTACCCACCCAAGTGACCCACAGTGTCACCTATCCAATTAAATTATTTACTAAAGAAATCCCCGTTACCCACCCAAGTGACCCACAGTGTCACCTATCCAATTAAAGTGGTTATACTTGTGTTTTATATATACGAATCGGATTTGTTAATGTTTTAACATACCGCAAATGTCCTTTATTACACATTAAGTAAAATCTATAATCTACATACGCGTCATCGAAATGTCAAGGTCGATGCACACCACTATTCACTGCACTGCCATAACAGGATATACTAGCAGTAGAAAGTAGCTGAGATATGTTAATGACTAACTTATCACCTATATGTGTTATCTCTTGCACATATGCCTGGGAATTACTTTCTCTATATTCATATCCAGCCGTTCAATATTTACCTGGCTCACCCCGTGTTAAAGCACGTACTGGACGTCTATGGTGTTGAGGACGATTCATTCAATATGGATGGTGCCCGCACATAACTTCCAAACCAATTCCTAACCGACCTTGTGAGGCGGCGTAAGAGCCTCGTGGTCCCAAGTCAGTCACTGTAGCTTCTAATTGTTTCGCGGTTGGGTTATATGAGGCGGATATGGCGCCATATACATTCGATTCGAGTTTAGTTCCAAAATTAAACTGCTCATCACCTATGTAGATATTGTATTTGTCTTTGCCAATGTAAACTTCGTATAGCATATTTCGCCGCCTCACCCTACTTTCACTCGCCACAGTCTATAACTGCGATATCTGTATAAGCATTATTACCACTTAATCGCACTGGATAGTAATTACTTTTATCATCTGTGCGAGAATATCCAGTAGCAATCCCACCAATGGTTGTAGAAGTAGCAGCTTTTAATGAGAAAGCATTACTACTACTTAATGAAAGTCCCGTACTAGCACTATAAGTGGTATTACTCCATGGTACATATGTACCAAGTTTACCATTTTTATCCAATTGCACAGCATAGAAATTAGATGCACCGCCAGCAGTATATGTCGCAGCATTAGTGGATTTTGTCTCATTTATTAATGCAACTTTATAACTTACATCACCAGAAGTACCACCACCTCCAGTACGTATAAGACCAAGACCGTCGCTATGAGTATGAGCAGTATTTGTATTATTGTCCGTCCAAGG
>CANQFC010000029.1 GCA_947598155.1 uncultured Clostridia bacterium | reverse complement strand
GGGCTTGGTGGTAAGCACGTAGTTGAGCGCGTCGCGGTACCACTTGTTGGCGGCCACGTCGGGCACGTCCACAAACTTCTTGGCGGGATCGACAACGGGGGGATTGTCGGGGTTGTCAGGGTTATCGGGGTTGTCCGGGCCGGTCGGAGTGCCGGGCATGGGAGGCGCCACGTAGGTGTAGGCGTGGAGGGTCACAGTGACGGTATAGTCAGCAGTTTTCTCAACTGTGTTTTCCTTCCACATGCTGGTACCATCGATAAACTTGAATCCTTCGGGTTGGGCTTTCTTCGCGGCCTCAAGGCCGTCCACGCCGACATAAATACTCAATTCGTCGCCGGACACGGTACTACCGTCGCCCTTGTAGGTCACCTTGTAGATGTAGATAGGTCTCTGATCCTTGTAAGTTTCGCCGGACACCTCAACGGCGTACTCGCCCTCGGCAAGTTCATCACCTTGCAACTTATATTCGGCATGGCCGACTTTCACATTCAGCTGTTCGCTGAGAGAAGTGCCGTCCTTCTTGAGGAACTTCACGGTGTACTCCTCGACGCCCTTCATGAGTTCAAAGTCCACATACAGGGTGGAGTTGTCGCCGCCGGTGAAGCCGCAATCGCTGATTTTCAGCAACGCAGTAGAAGTGATGTTTTCTCCTGTCTTTTCCGTGCTGGAGTAGCTGAAAGAAGGCTCTGTTTTGCTTGTATCTTTTACCTCGTACGTCAGGCTGGGATCCAAGTACTCGGGGGACACAGAATCGGAGAAGTTGCCGCCCTTGACCGTCAGGGAATCGCCGGGGACGGGGTCATTTGCGGGAGCCGCGCTGGCCGCGCTCTTGTTCACAACAACAGCTTCCTTGCCGTTTGTAGCCTTAAACGTGCCATCCTCAATGGTGACCTTGGGCTCGCCATAGGCGCCCTCAACATTGTCCACCACAACGGCGGCGGGGGGAACGTTTCTACCGGTCACGCCGACGTCAGAAATTTTATCACTGCCGGTAGCCTCAATGGTGCCGCCCTGGACATCCAGTGTGCCGTTACGCATCACGATGCCAGCCGTGCCCTTGATCTCGCCGCCGGTGACGGTCATGGTGCCATCCTGAGGATGATAGATGGCGGGGGAATTATCGCTCGTAACTTTACCGCCCTTAATGGTAATGTTGGTATCGTTGTTATTGCCGTTGCCGTTGCCGGAAATGGCAAAGGAATTCTTGGAGTAAACCTCGCCGCCCTCCACCGTCAGATTGGCGTTGTTGGAGAGGAAGATGGTATAACTGTCAGATTCGACCCTGCCGCCCTTGATAACGATGTTTGCTTTTTCCATCTCTGGTGTGCTTGCTGCAAGCGTTCTGGCCACGATCGCGTTTCCGTTAGTAGAATTCGCTTTTATAACGCCGCTCTGGAGTTCAAAAGTTCCGCCGCTGGAAACACTGACAGTAGGTTTCGTGCTAGAACTGCTGTTGGTAATATAGCCGTTTTGCGTCGTGCCCGCTTCAGTAGTCGCAGTACTATCCTTGACAATCAGCTTGTTGCCATGTGAAACGGTAAGGCCGTTGTTGTCCTTGAAGGAGATGTGTTTACCTGCGAGGTCAAGCGTGACCACACCGGCAGGTGCGGTGGCAAGATTGACACTGCCTGCATTATCAATATCACTCAAGAGCTTGACAGTGTGTCCCTTGCCACTCTGGATAGCCGTTCCGAGGTCGGCATATTTCTGCTTTACCCCGTTCCCAAGATCGATTTCCGCGACAGGGTCGCCGACCTGTCCAGCGGAGTCCAGAGTCTTTTCGCCGAGGAAGCCCTGCACGGACTTCTGGGTTGCCTCGCCGACGAACTGGCCGCCGGTAATACTAATAGTACCATCCGTCTTCTCGAATGCACTGTAGAAAGTGCCGTTTGAAACAGTGACAGTAGCTTGGCTGTTGCTTACTTTAACACCGCCCCAATAAATACCACCATTGATGGTAACATTAGCCGAACTGCTACCTGTAACCAGAATAGACGGGTCAGTGTCGTCAGTATCTGAAGTAACAGCACCAACGGTCAACGATGTACCGGAAGTCGCGATCGTTCCATAAATCGTGCCCCCGCTAATGTTAGCTTGATTCGTATTGTTAATGGCATAACCTACGGCAGTGATTGAACCGCCTGTTACACTCAACGTACCCGCGTTGTCGATACCGCCGCTGGCGCTCGTGATTGAACCACTAACACCGTCTAAGGATACATTCAAGGTACCAGATTCATTCTTAATCACATAATAACTATTGCTGTCTTTGGGGCTCTTGTTTTCAATAATCAGTTTGCCCTTAAGTGTGAGCGTACCAGTCTTATTCACGATAACAGGATTGGCGCTGGTGCCGGTGATTTTGCCGGAACCACCAATAGACACATTACCACTACCGCTGGTCGCGACAACACCATCCGTACAGCTTCCGGTTATTGTGCCGTCAACGGTAATATCAACTTTAGCATTTCCTGTTACAGAAATTGCGGGCTTGTTTTCGGTGGTAATAGCGCGGCCTGCCGGGACAATGAGGGTAACAGACCCGCTGCCGGCACTAACCGTAATGGTATCGGTTATATCCTCGGTGACCTTATAGGTGCCGGCACTTTCAATTGTAAGATCATCGTTTGTCACAGCCGTGCCCGTCACCTCGTTTACCTTCACGGTGACAAGCTCAGCGAGGCCATCCTTTGTGGCTAAAATCCAGATAAAGTTATTTGGAGCACTTAAAGTGCTTTTAACTTCCGCAAACGATGACTTAAAATTCTTATAAGCCTCGTCAGAGGGATCAACTTTAGCATTCTTCGGATAAACTGTATTGCCGACACCATATTTTACGTCAGCGCCGTCAACTGCCTTCACATCGAGCTTTATATTTGAATAGTCGACGATTGAAACAGTGCGTGCCGTGAAAATATTCCATGTGCTAGACCATGAAGCTTCTCCGATTTCCACATCATCGATCTTAACTGATGTGAAGAGTTTCATCGAATTCGTTAACGGATCACCGCCCGCCGCCAGTGCCGTCGCCGGTACCAGCGCCGCGACTAAGACCAGCGCCAGTACAATTGCTAAAATTTTCTTTCGCATGTTTGTTTACCTCCTTAAAATCTGCTTTTTAAAATAGG
>CANQFC010000028.1 GCA_947598155.1 uncultured Clostridia bacterium | reverse complement strand
GACTTACTTATACCTGCTTCAGATGCCGAGGCAGTATTGCTTTCAAAATACAGGAATCAAATCAAAACTAAATATTTTTTAGCAGATTATGAAACAGTGTCCTTATTTAAAGATAAGCTCAAGGCAACGCAAGCATTAATGAGGAATAATATAAATGTCCCTCGTATTTGTGACAATTTGTTTAATGAGAAAAAAGTGATTTTTCGTAAGAGAAATTCTGTAAACAGCATAGGCATATATATTGTTGATTTAGAGAAAGCTGAATATATAGAAAACCATTTTAACCCGGATTATTTTGCGCAGCCTTATATAGAGGGGGATACTATAATTGTTGATGTTTTCTCTGATAAGGAAGGAGTTCCGAAAATTATAATTCCTCGAAAGACCCTTGAAATCAAAGATGGTACAGCTTTCAGAAGCCAAATTGTTTATGATGAAGAGGTCATTGAAATCACAAAGAAAATCTGTAGTTTATTTACATTACCCGGATTTTGCAATTTAGACTTTATAGTTAATAATGGTAACTACTATTTTATAGAGTTAAATGTACGTTTTGCAGGTTCAGGTATTTTTTCAATAATTTCTTCTTTCAATTACATGGAAACATATTTGGAACACTTCGTACTAAACGAAGCATTACAGGATATGGATTATTATATGAAGTATGTGTGCTGGGACTCTATTGTGACACGTTATTTAGAAGAACTTATATATCCCAATATTAGTGAATAAGCCATTTATGCTTATTCACTAATATTTTCAACATCATGGTTCCAGAATGATAAATAGATAATATACCACGGATGCTTTATACGATTTTTTTCTTCTTTTGTTTTAGGACCATCTATACGTGCTTTTATATAACGGCTATGTTCTTTTAATGCATATGCTTCATTATAATAAATTTTACTTCTCTCTGTTTCACCTGATTTATTCAATACAGCATATGCATTATAATAAAATAATGCATGTATATGATAATCTGGCTCTAACGGAATTAAGTTTTGACCTCTTTCAATTAAAAGATTTGCTTTGACAAATTCGTTATTTTCATAACACCATGCAAGCTTAACTATGATGATTGCAAGTTTATCATATGGTATCACAGCAGTAAACTCCGACTTTTGCAATAAATCCCATACATGATTATCATGAATACCTTGATCCATTAATATATCTGCTTCATCAACCCATAAGACATTACCTCGTATTGCATGATCCTTTAATGTTTTCTCAGCTTGTTTCAAAATTTTTAAAGCCTTGGCATTTTTACCTAATCCTGCTAATAGTTTGGCATAAGTAATCTGCGATTTTCCCTTTTGATATATATTATTTTGTTTATCAAGCAGTTCTACACTATGTTTGGCAAATTTTAAAGCCTTTTTATTAGGCAAATATATATTTGTTAATCTAAGAAAAATTGCATATTCTTGATATGTTTTGTATATATGGGTATTCAAAATCTTTTTATGAATTTTCAAACACTCTGTACTTTTTCCCGTATACATGTAACTACTCAAACAAGCTAACATCATGTTCAGTCCGATGCGTGATTCAAGCGATATTTCAGGCTTAATATTTTCAAATATCTCAACAACTTCTTCATGCTGATCTAATTCTGAAAGATATAACAATTTATGTAGCAAAAGTATTTTGCTTTGGGAAAACTGCCCCGATCTTTCCAAGAAACTTAATATATCATAGCCATTTGCATATAATTCTAATTTATAACATATTTCAAGCAGTCTAAAAAATAACTCCTTATTTTTCAGTACATCTTCTTTAATAATATCATATAACTGCTTAATATAAACCCATGAATCTTCCGGGGAAATTGATATTATAATCTGGCTTTCTAACTGTGGTAACAATCCTTTAATTTCAAATGGTTCAACTTTGGAATATAAGTATAGCAGTCGAGACCATGCCTCACTGCTCTCACTAATATTAGAACTTTCCAAATATCCTAAATAGTATTTTTTTGCTCGATCATAAACAACGGTATTGATTTGTATAAATTCATCAATATGTTTTTCCCACTGATCAATGATACTTGCATGTTTTAGTTCATAGAAATCATCAGTTTCTTCAATTAGATTTAATCCCAATAATTCATTAATTGCTCTAGGCACATTTAATCCCGGAGTGAAAATCATTTCAGCATTTTTTCTCTTTATTTTTCCTTTATGGTAGATTATCAGACTGAGCATAGCAAGTGTTTCATTATTATCAATATTATGCAAAATCTGATAAGTGCCATTTTCATTGTCAGAATTCTCAATCTCGTTTGTACCATCATATTGTTGATACGTTGCGGAATAATCTATCAATTCCCTTAAATTGCCCAAAGATACTTTCTCATAATGATTTACAACATTTATATTAAATGCTATGTCATCAGATAGATTTTTAACATTTCTATGAACAATATCTATAATATATGTCTTGTCAATTGGTTCTAATTCTGTTTTGATTACTTTTGCACCTAATCCAGCGAAAAAAACTTTTTGTTTATCAAATTTGTCAGAGTTAGGGTTATGCGTAAATTCTAATATGAAGTAAGTGTTAGAATCAGCATCATCTATCCAATCTTTAAAACACTCTAAAGACTGGTCATCAATATTTTGAAAGTTATCAATTATCAATAAGACTTTTCTCTTTTGTAAAATGTATCCTATGTATTTTTTTCTCACAAGAACAGACTCCACAGAAGTATCACTCTTATATTTATCAGTGGAATATTCATTCAACTTAAATAATTTCCTTAATGCCACATAACAAACGTTTTTAAACAAACCTCTCTTTGAATCTGAACCAAACAATGTTTCCAGACCGGATGCTAGACGAGTGCGGTTCACACTATCATCATTATGCTCATTCAAAAAATTATTAAATGTTAAAGCGTAGCCATTTTCTTCTTCCTTTTTTTTAAAATAATGAGTAATACCATTGAATATTTCCTTTAAAAAATACCATGCTGTTTCACCGTTATCATTATTATATGGTTTTGTTTTTACTCTGATAATATCACAATCACTATTGTTATATTTTTCAATAACTTTAGTAATCAGAGAAGTTTTACCTATTGCTGTTTCTGACCAAATATAATGAACCGTTTTTTTATCCCAATTCAGCCCAATAGTTTCGATAATATCATCAGACTCGACTTCTCTATCAACAATTACATCACTTTGCTGCCAAATAATCGTTTTCATAATTGTATATTTCCTTGTCTTGTAGTAGTATAATAACCATAGATAATTTCTTATTATC
>CANQFC010000027.1 GCA_947598155.1 uncultured Clostridia bacterium | reverse complement strand
GCCACGGAGGTGAGCGTACGCTCCATGTCGCCGGTTTCCCCGTTGTCAAACTTGCAGATCAGGTCATTGATCAAGCGCTTGTAGTCTGAATCCGGGTCGAGCAACGCCTCAAAGAATCCTTCCACCTGCGATTTATCCTTCAGCGAATCCCACACCATCGTCGCGCCCGCCAGTCCGTTCTTGCCCGCGTCGGGCATCACCCGTTCCAGCTTGTTTTCCGCGGCTTCCGTCGTCGTTACCTGAATCTCGTCATTCACGATCTTCACATCATGATCCTTCAGGAAATTGGCTGCTCCGGTGAACTTCACCTGCTCCTTGAGGAAGGCGTCCCGATCTTTCAACCCATCGCCTTCCCTCACCTGAATGCCGGTCTTCACGGCGACGCCGTCTTCATTCATACCGACATCGCTGTGGAACTCCAGAACGGCTCCCTCGTCGGCAGCCACGATGACCGCCCCCAGCGCGGCGCCGTTGAGAGCCTGCTCCCGGAAGTCCACGGTCATGGTGCTGCCATCGTCCAGGCTCACCTCTCCGAGCTGCAAGCGCCCTTCACTGTTTCCCACATCCAAGGTGAGCTTCGAATCCTCTCCCACCTTCACCTTCCAGGCGTCTTCCCAGCCTTTCGCCGTGCTCGTGGCGTTGTCCAGGGTAAATTCCTTCCCATCGGCCACAACCAACGTTCCGGCAGGGTCTCCGCTATCTCCTCCGGAGCTGGCCAGCGTGCCGGAGAAACTGCCGCTTTCGACCGTCAGGACGCCGCTGCCCTCCACATCGCTGCGGCCATCGCTCTTGAGCGTTCCGCTGCCGTTCAGTGCCGTCAGGTAGTCCTGCCCCATGCCCACATCCAAGGTCGTGCCTTCCTCCATCTCAACTGCCACGCCGGAGAGGTGCGTACCGTTGCCGACAAAGGTCAAACTTGCTCCCTGTTCCTTTCCTTCCTCTTTCTCCAGATAGATTGTCCCGGACGTATGACTCTCCTCGTCGCCGGTGATGGAAGTCCCGTGCTCCAGCCGACTCTCTCCCTCCAGCCTCAGACCGGCCCCCTCCTTCAGCACGATGTCGTTGCCTTGCCCGGTATTCTTCTCATCGCTGATCGCCCCGCGGATGGTCGTTTCTCCGCCCTCCAGCACGAGTCCCCTCTTCTCATTTTGCTTTTGTTCTTTGTCATAGGCGAAATCCAGATTCTCCATGTTGTTGGACTCGCCCCGCAGGATGAGCGTTCCCTCAGTGAGGGTCGTGGCGCCATCTTCCAGTCTGTAATTGCCTCCCACCGTCAACGTGCCCGGACCGGTCTTGCTCACGTCCACGCCCGCGTGCGCCTCGATCCACCCCTCAAAAACGGTATCCGCGCCGTACACTTTCGTCCCTTCCACCTCGGTGTCCTTCCCGGGGCGCTCATCGTTGAGGTCGCTAAACCCGGTGTTGTCCAGGGTAAGCGTGACACGATCGACGGTCCTGTTCTCGGACTCATTCAGCGCCTCCAGCCCCGTGCCCGGGTTGCCCAGCAGGTTGCGGAGCGCCGGATTGTTTCGATCCTCATCCGACCCGTTCATCTCCAGCCTCAGCGTCAGTCCGTCCAGCACAACAACCGCGTCCTTCCCGACAAATGCACTATTCTTGCGCGCCGTGTGCGCATCTGTCACCTCGTTATCCATCACGAGATACAGATTTTCCGTGGAACCGGCCAGTTCCATATATCCGTCCTTCCTGATTTCAAGCGTGCTGCCGGTGCGGGCCAGGGCTTGGGCCAGCGCATCCTGCATCTTCGAAAGGTCAATGAACTTCGGGTCGCTTCCTGATTCAACATTTCCGCCTTCCAGCATGCGCAGCCATACGTGTCCTTCTCCGGTTTCATTCTTTTCGTCCCTCGCGCTCAGCGCCAGCATAGCCACCACGTCGGTATCAAACGCGATCTGCAGGTTGCTGCCGGCCTCGGCCTGCTCCATGTTGAGCGTAAAGCCCTCGCCTTCTTTCTGGGTAATCAAGCCTTCCAAACCGGTCGGGGAATCCTCGCTGTCTTCGTTGGTGGCGTTGTTCTTCCCGAAGTAGAGACTCAACGGGTGAGCCGGGTCCACCGTGTACCTGCCTGTCACATCAATCAGGCGTCCGCCTTCATGGATGGCGATGCCGTCCAGCATCTCGGCACCCATGCCATTGACGTTCACAGTGCTTTCGGTGAGCGTTGTGCGGGCCTTCGGCAGCCACTGCGCCGGGGCGGTGTCCACATACAATTTCGCTTTCCCCTTATTCTTGATGCCTCCCTCAGCCAAGGTCACATGGGACAGACGAATCTCGCCATCCAACAACTCCGTTCCGTTCCAGACCGCTTCCGTATCAGAGTCGCCCAGAGTCACCTTGCCGCTCAGTTTCGCTCCTTCTGACGTGTCGGTGGAGGTGATCGTCAGGCTCTCCGTTCCCTTCAATGTCACGGCTCCTTCTACTTTCCCGCTGAAAGTCGTTCCTTCTTTCGCGGTAAACTCGGCCGTCCACGCGCCGGAAAGCCCCACCGCGATCTCTCCTCCGCCTGCCAGTATCCAACAGCCGCCTGTTGAATCAACGGTCGTCAGGGTTATGTCGGAGCTTCCCGACAGATCGCCCGTGAGTGTAATGCGGGCGCCCTCCGAGGCCTTCAGTGTATGCTGTGTATGCTCCCTGTCGCTTGCCAGCGCGCCGCTCAGGGTCAGGGTTCCGCCGAGGGTGGCGTCGCCGTCCACCTGTACCGTACCGGCCTGCACCGTGGCCCCCTTGCCTTGCACCACGCTGCTGGCTTGAAGGACAAGTGTGCTGCCCGCGTTGCCCGCTGCGTCCTTACCCTCGACCGTCACTGTGACGCCACCGGACACTTCGATGGTTTCCACCGTGTTTGTGCCGTTCAGAGTCACCGCTCCGGTTGCGACCAGCGTGCCTGCGCCACTCACGCCACTTACCTTCAATGTGCCGCTCTCAGCCTGCACCTCGAGCCGCCCGTCCTTACCCACATTTGCATTCGTCACCTGGGATGTGAACGTCTGCCCATCCTCCGTCTGTGCCTTCACGGAAAGCGCGAGCGTGCCGTCCTGCACGTCCAGCGCTCCTCCATGCTCGGCATTCCCTGTCTCCTTCCATTGCAAGGTCAGTTTGCCGGAGCCGGTCTTCTCGAGCCCTTTCTCATCCAACGCGAGTGTCAGGCCGCCGTTGCCTTCTACGGTCGTCTCGGCGCTGCCCCAGGTCACGCCATCCTTATATGCGCCTTCGTCCGACACATTGACTTTAGCTTTCTCTGCGTTGCTTCCGACCTCTGTCGCTGTCGCTACAAAGCCGCTCAGATCCGCAT
>CANQFC010000026.1 GCA_947598155.1 uncultured Clostridia bacterium | reverse complement strand
CTCAAGGGCCGCTTGACTGCCATATTTATACTGATAGTGCTTATATTGCGAACTGTTTTGCGCAAAAGTGGTATGAACGTTGGCAACACAATGGCTGGAAAACAGCACAACGCACACCAGTGGTAAATAAAGACTTATGGGAACGCATATTACAACTATATAATCCTGACACTTACCATATTTACAAAGTACAAGGCCATGCAGATAATGCTTACAACAAAATGGCTGATAGTTACGCTGTGCATGCTCGTACTCACAAAGAAAATAAAATACTTGAAATACACTTATAACGAGGTAGAAAATGCCCGATTTTGATATAGTGCCTGAGTTCTGGCCCTCTAAAATAAATGCCGATGGTACTCATTCACAACGTATATTAACTGCTGCAGGAGATAATACATTACCTATCATTTTTGGTATTGATGTATCTGGTAGTATGGGTCGAGCAGCAGATAAAATTAAGCAATGTGTGATTGACACAATGACCCTAATTGAAAATACACCAGATATTACCAATACATGTACTCCATTGTTTTGTGTAATGGCAGTGGGTGATTTAGACCATGATAGGCGTCCTTTGCTCATTACAGAATTTGGTGATGCGGCGACTACAACTGCAGCTCTTAAACGTATGGAATATGAAGGCGGTGGTGGTCAGAATACGCATGAAAGTTACACGCTAGTGTGGTATTATGCGTATTATCATACTGCTTTTGAGTGCTTTAGGTTGGGCGACGTAAGCACAAAAGGATTAATTATTACTTTAGGCGATGAACCACTTAATCCGACCCTAAATTATAAGAAACTTTCTGAACTTTTTGTTTGCCAAACAACTGAACAAGCTGATATTAAAACGGAGAGTTTATATACAATAGTTTCACAGAATTTTGATGTGTATCATTATGGCGTAGATGATCCAGCAAGCTCTTGGCAATATTATAATAAACGTATCGCACAAACTTGGGGTTTATTGCTCAAGGATAATTATCGTCCCCGCACATTACAAGAAGATTACACAAATCAGAAATTACCTCAAGACCTTAAAACACTTATCACCGATATAGCTACACATCGTTCTGATCATTATGTGAAGATGGAGCCGAGCTGTTGGTGGAAAAATCAAAATGGTGATGGTACTGACGGTGGCCCTATTTGGGATGAAGAAATGGCAGCACAATTAATGGAGAAGGACAATGAAGATTAATATAGAATTTGATTTAACAAATGAAGATGAACAAGATTGGTATGATCAGCTTGATGTAGGTATCCGTACTTATTTTGGTTGTATTAAAATGGCATTAACAGGCGCGGGCGCAACAGATGCACAAGTACAACAAGCTATTGACTTATGTAAATATCAGGCTATTAGTGATAATACAAAAGCTACTATAAATTTAGATTGCCCAGTAACGGAGTTATTTGAAGCACTTGATGATATGGATGTAGACGTAAGCCGCTTGCATAAATATATGGAAACTATGGGAGGCTTATTTAGCTAATGAACATTCTAATCCTGACTCCTATACATCCAACCCAGATTATAGAGCTTGGTACATGATTAAATAAATTCCGTGGTAGTTGTGATTTATATTCAGTACAAACTATGGCCTTGTTAGGAGAAGGAGTAGTAAAGCACGATTATTTAACATTAAATTATATTTTTGCTTTAGAGACTCGTGCACGTCCTAACCTAATTAAGACCAAAAATGTAAACCATGGAGTGACTATTGTGTATGGAAATTTAGCTAAGGACACTCCAATGCATTTTGACCATATTCTACAATTTTCTACAATGGGCGATGAAGAAGTATTTGATACTTATCTACGTGAGGCGGCGAACGAGCGTTATAACTCTCCCGACATTCCAGGGAAAGATAAAATAACTTGGTACATGCCTGAAGACGCTCACATGATAATTCCTACTTATCATCATCTCGAAGTATTTTTAACAACCGCGGGAGCAAAAATCAATGACGGAGTTTAACGCATCACAACAAAAGGCTATTGAGGCCGCTGAACCTCGTGTAGTAGTTATGGCTCCTGCTGGTTCTGGTAAAACATTTTGTATGACAGGTGCAATAGAAAAATATAGAGCTGATAATCCTAATGATTCTATTGTGGCTATTACTTTTACGCGTAAGGCGGCCGCAGAGCTTCAAGCTCGTATTACAGCACCTGGTATTGAGATTAGTACTATTCATTCTTGGGCATATCGCAGATTGCACGCATTAGGCACTGATTATGGTTTTAAGGTACAGTTACTTGAAGAAGATGTAATTAAAGAAATATTGAAGAAGTTGTGTAATCGCACTCGACAATACTATGTAAATCAATTTCAGTTGTTCAGCTATGTAATGGGCAATTATAATATTGACATTGAAGCTTCAGTCCGCCGCATTTATGACGCTATTCGTCATGCCTATATTCAATACAAAGAAAAAAACCAATTATATGATTTTACGGATTTACCTAAATATTTGCTTGATAAACTCAATGAGTATGAATTAGATATTACAGATATTGATGCATTATTTGTGGATGAGTTTCAAGATATTGATGAAATTCAATTAGAGCTTTTTGACCGCGCTAAAACAAAACGTAAATTCTACATTGGTGATATTCGACAAGCCATTTATCAATTCCGTGGAGCTATTACAGGAGTATTTGAGCGGCTTAAGGATTTCACGATATATAATTTGGACACTAACTACCGCTCATACCAAGACATTATCAATGCGGCGACAAGCATTCGTGAATACGCGCTAGAAGAAATTAAAAATAACAGAATTCCGCAGCCAACTGAGTATGAAGGTCTATTTGCCGAGTCTGACATCCACTGCATTCGTGGACAACATGATGGTAGTGTATATATTGTTCCACGTATTGGCTGCTGTAATATGATTTTGCCCGATCGTATGCAAAGAGTCAGTGATATTTTGTTAATTAAGAAATTACTTAAAGACTCTCATACACAAGTTTTATGCCGCGCTAACAAACAAGTTCGTAAGCTGCAAAGTTTATCCATAGATAGAGTGAGTACAGTCCATCAGGCAAAAGGATTGGAATATGATAATGTTATTCTCACCGATTTTCCTATGGACTGTGAAGAAGAACTAAATATTGCATATGTAGGGATGACACGTGCAAAAAATATATTGTGTCTGATTCCATTTGAAGTGTTGTGCTATATTATATGTCAAGAAGATATACAAGCAACCGACAGACTTTTCTAAACGTAATTCTGTTGGGGACTAAAAATTAACGAGTCAAATTTAGGTTAAAAGTCTGCCAAAATTTGACTCTTTTTTCATTTTGTGGTATAATTATTATATAAAATAAGGATAGAATATTATGGAAAATTTAGTAGAAAAATT
>CANQFC010000025.1 GCA_947598155.1 uncultured Clostridia bacterium | reverse complement strand
TGGAGCCCAAAAATCCGGTTCCTCCTGTGATGAGAGATGTGGTCATACGCAGATCGAAGTAAGCGAGGATATCTTGTCCTTGATAGCAGCTATTTTGTCGGCGTAACGAGCGGCTTTCCTTCCCCACGAAACAGCGCGTTTGAGTTGGTAGATAAAGAGGCGATGACGCAGAGATGTCACCGAGCCGAGGGTCAGGGCGGGATGCAGCAGGAAGTAGGTAGGCAGGGTCTTTACAGGGACGCCCCGGGATACTTGTTCGTGGATGAAAGCGCCTGTAAGATGCTCTCCAACATAGGCGAGATAGCGTTGGTCCGCCGCATTGAACGATGCCGCATCCACCATGCTCTCCACGTGCCCCAGCACATCAAACAGGTAGGCGGCAAACCGGAAAAACATTTCTCGACGCATGATGAACATATTCCACTGGTAAGCGCGCGTGCCCTCCAAGTATTCCTGAACGTAGCGGCTTCGCTCAGGGTAGTGCGAATCCACGTACTGCAACGCTTCAGACAGGCCGATGTTGCCGGGATTTTTCTCAATGACGCGGCAGGGTTCGGGAGGGTTTTCCGTCCATGTGTAGCGTCCTTCACCCACTTTCAGGCGATACGCCTGCACAGATTCGGGGGCGTAGAGGTCGTACTTGCCGAGCTGCAGCCGGGAAATATCCTGCAGTTGTTCACGCTGTTGACGGGTCATGGACACAAAACCCCGGATCTGCCCTTTTGCTTCCGCTGCACCCGGCAGGAACCCGCGGCGATAATGGATGAAACCGATGTAATCCGGGTTGCCAAGCTCCTCATCATTTTTCCACGCCCAGTAGTGCGCGGTGAGTTCACAGTACGCACGGTTTTTATCTGAAATATGCTCGCCCGTGTCATCTCCGATGCAGTGCCGAAGCAACCACTGCCGCTCTTCTTCACTGCGCATGCCATCATACTGAGGCTGAGCAGCAAGCGCTCGCCCGCAATGTACGGGGATATAGACGCTACCGCCCACAAGTTCCGCAGGCTTGTGGCAACATACCAGGATCTTGAGACTTGGGCAACTCATGGCAGGAGCATCATGCGTTCGTTGTCGGCTACATCAATCACCTGACCGGTGAATGCGGAGACGAGCGTGAGCAGCGTCGTGCGGGCGACCTGCCGGGGGTTGAGCAAGGTGGCGGGATCCTCCTCGCCGAATGCAGCAAAGCGCAGCGGGGTAGCGGTACGCGCCGGGTTGATGACATTCACGCGGATTCCCTCCTCGTAGAGTTCCTCCGCCAATGCCTGCGCGAGGTTCACGATGGCCGCCTTCGTCGAAGAGTACGGCGCGTAGAGAGCGCGGCCGCGCGTGTAGGAAGAGCTGGTGAAGAGGGTAAGCGACCCGCGCGTTTGCCTGAGATACGGGATGGCGGCACGACAGACGTGAATCGCACCCAAATAATTCACGCGCAGCTCGTCCATGATGTCGTCCAGCTCACGCTCGGCGAATTTCCCTATGCGCAGGAGTCCCGTGGAGTTCACGACGGCATCCATATGACCATACCGCTGCGCCACGTCCTCCAGCGCGCTTTGCACCATGGCGGGATCCGTGACATCACACCCCGTGCGCCGAGAGAGAGGGATGCAAGACGCGCCGAGAGCCTGTGCCTGCTGCACGATGCATTCCCCAATGCCGCTCGTGCCTCCGAATACCACGACCACCTTGCCGCGCAGACGACTCAGGGCCTGATCGTTCTCCGGCAGCTCACTCATGCTGCGCAGCTGAAAAAATTTGTCCGCCAAGTGCAGATCCTCCGGCCAGGTAACCTTGATGTTGGCGCGTTCACCCTGAACCACGTAAACAGGGGCTAGCTTGTGACGCACGATGAGCCCGCAATCATCCGTGTACATCTCATCCGAGGCAGCCAATTCATGGGCCCGGCGGATGAGCGAAAGCTTGAAGCACTGCGGCGTCTGCCCGCGCTGCAGCGAGGAGCGTTCCGGTATATCCTCTATCATGCCCTGCTCATTCACGCGGATGATGGTATCAGCCGAAGGGATGGCCACATCCACGGCATCGTGGCTCTGCAGCGCCTCCAGGCAATCGCGAATGATGCGTTCCGAAAGCATGGGGCGCGCGCAGTCGTGGATGACGACGCGTGCCTCGGCGTCCGGGATTGCGCTAAGGCCGATGCGCGAGCTGTCGCGCCGCGTTGCCCCGCCCTCCAAAATACGCGTCACTTTGCGGTAATTCTCCCCCTCCAGCAGTTTCCTGGCCGTTTCACAAGAACCCGGTGTGATGACCACTACGATTTCGTCAATCTCTTCCATCCGCTCGAAGAGGGCTGCCACATGCTCCAGCAGGGTGCGACCGGCAACCTTGGCAAATTGTTTGAGCTGCGGTCCGCCGTTCCCGAAGCGTTGTGCTGAGCCCGAGGCGAGGATAATCGCGTAGGTCTTCATGCAGCGCCCTCCTTTCCTTCCAGAATGTCCTCGATGAGATCTGCCACCCGTGCGGAGGCATGCCCGTCATCCATGCTGCCCTTACCGCGCAAAAAGGCCTCCACCCTCCCTTGGTAGACGGCCTCGTCAAACGAACAGATGGCCTGCTCAAGCTGCTCATTCGTCTCCGCTACGGGAAAGGGGGTCTCGGAAAGAGGGTAGCACAAACCGCGGCGGTAGGCGTATTCACGATGATCCGGCGCGTAGATGAAGCCCGGCCGACGCGTGAGCAGGTAATCGTAGATGCAAGATGAGTAATCCGTTACCAATCCGTCCGCCGCCACCAACATTTCCTGCATGTCCGGGTAGTAGGAGGCGTCTTTCCATCCGGCCCCTACTCTCTCTCCTCCGACGACCGCCACACTATGCAGCCGAACCACGGGAACCCATGTCCCGCCGAAGCGTTGCGTGAATGCGTTGCGCGTGGCTGCTGCATCCAGCGAATATGCGCACGTCTCGCCATTCTCCCGGAATGTAGGCGCCCAGAGAAGTATCTTGTGTGCGGGGTCAATGCCCAGCGCAGCGCAGACTTTGCAGCGCAGCTTTCTCCGCTCCTCTTCCGGCTGGAAAAACACATCGTTGCGCGGGTACCCGAGTTCGCGAATCTCCGCATGCCCGCCGAAAGCTTCGCGGTAGAACGACGTCATGTAAGTGGAGTTGGAAATGAAGAGGTCCACCTGGTCGCTCAAACGGCCTGTACGCACCTTGGAGAGTTTGGAAACGTAGCTGCGCTGGTTACCTGTTTTTTTGATGCCTAACGAACCGTGCCATGTGTTGATGTATACCTGCCCGGGGCGCTTATACAAGCCGTGCGCCATCTCCTTTCCCTTCGTGTCATTCTCCACCCAAATGCGGGCTGTAGCCAGCTCTCGCATGGCCTCCGACGTGCCGCGCATCACAAGGCGAATGTTCTTCGGATAACTTTCCAGAAAGTGCAGGATGTTCTTTTCCACCACCCAGACAAGCTCGCAATTCACTCCGCGTCGCAGCAGCTCCTCGGCAATGTATTTCGGGTTGCACTGGTAGGCGCCGAAGACGCTGTGCAGCACAATCTTGCGCGGATTGATCGGCTCACAGCTTCCCACCAGCGCCTCCTTCAACGACCGTCGCAGTTTGATTCGCACCCCAAGCACGCACAGCTGGCAGTGGGTCGTACTCACCGGCATATACGAGAACAGGCGCTCGCAGAAGGTAAGCTTCACGATGGGTTCCTCCTTCCCGAACATCCTCCCGGCACAGCAAAATCCTGCTCTGGTTGCTCTCTTCTCACTCCTGGTGTTCTGTGACTTACAGCTGCTCGCCATTAACCCGATTCGAGGGAA
>CANQFC010000024.1 GCA_947598155.1 uncultured Clostridia bacterium | reverse complement strand
CATTGCTCTCCCCTCCTTTCGCCTCGCGGATGAGCGCCATCCCGGCCTGCGTAACGCGCGCCATGCGCTTGCGCGAATCGTGCAGCGCCGGTCGCAGCGTCACAAACCCGCGCGAAAGCAGCTTGCGCACCGCCATGCTCACCGCCGGAAGCGTCACTCCCAGCGCCTGAGCAAGCGCAGACTCGCACAGCTCCCCCTCCTGGCGCAGCAAATCCAGCAGCGTCAACTCCGAAAGAGAGAGCGCATGCGCCCGCGCCGTCCGGTATGCCCGCGTCATGGCTCCCTCCTTTCCCCGTCGCTGAACACCAGCTCCACCTCCCCGCCGCGCGACTTATCGTGCACCCGCTGCACCCCGCCGAACTCCCAGCTCGCGTCGTTCACGCCGAACGCGAACGCGCAGCCGTCCAGCACATGCTTGCAGCGCGCCACCACATTATCCGCATCCGGCCGCACCCCCTTGTAGTACCACACGATGCGATACCCCGTCGGCTTGAATACTTGCACTTTGCCGTGATAGTCGGGCAGCTTGCGCACCGCCGCCAGCGCGGCGAGGTACCCGGCATTGCGCTCCTTTCTCTTGATGCCCATCTTCGCATAATTGGCCTTCAGGGCCGCCGCCCGCGTGCCGGGCATGCAGCCATTCGCCTTATTCGCCGGGTGGGCAAGCGTAATCGTCAGCGTCATGGCAATTCCTCCTTCCTTTTCGCAATGCCGGTCAGCCAGAAAATAACGAGCTCCAGCGTCTGCCGGTCCCCCGCGTTGAAGCTGTTCTCCTTCATCAGCCGCTCCAGGAACTCCGCGTAGTAGCGCGCCTCGCGAGCGTCATCCACAATGCGGCTCTCCTCGTCCCGGCTCGACTTTTTGCAATCGCTGATCACAGCCTCGACATCATCGCGCACATGCTCCAGCGCGAGCATGATCGACTCATAATTGCGTAGCGTATCTTTCATAGCCTTGCGTCAATTCGTCATTCGTCATTTCTCAGAACGGAATATCGTCATCATCCTCGTGCGGAATGGGCAACGGCTTATTGGCATGCACGCGCTCGATATTCTGGCGCGTTTGCTCCTGGCGCCGGTGCACCTCGGCATTCAGCGCCAGCTGCTCGCTGAGCTTGCGCTTCACCCCGCGCGCCGTCAGCCCGTACTCCTCCAGCTCCTCGGCCGTCATCGCCCCCGGGTGCGGGATATTCTCCTTGCGCAAGAACGCGTCCACTCGGGCGTAAAGCTTCTCCGGCTCGTCGCGGTCCGGCTCATTGTAGAGCTGCACCCAGAGCCGCTTCCCCTCCACCTCCTGCGCCGAAATGGTGATCTCCTCACCCTTCGCAAACAGCTTCCCCGTCGCAGCCAGAAACTGCTCAATCTTCCACGCCGCCGCCGTAGTGAGCACCAGACAGCAATGCCGCACGTCAATCGTGCGCGTCCGGCTCACCGCCACCTGCAGCGTCATGTCAATCATCGGCTTTCCGCTCGCTTTGCTCTGCGTCTCCGTGGCCTCGGTCACGATAGCCTGATACCAGCCCGGCGCGATAGCTCCGCCGCCAATCGGCCCCGCCTGGTCAAATGAATTGCTTGTAGTAAATGTAAACGACATAATCAGATTTTTGGTTTATTGTTGAGGTTTTTCTTATGTTTTTGGCAATTTTCTTATAAAAAACGCCGGTTTTTGTGTTTATTTCTTATGTTTTGGGAATTATTTTTTCACTTTTCGAAGTCTCAGCTGCACACTGCCTCCGGCTGTCGTTACCATGTCTGCGGGCAACGGCTTGTCCGGCATCATCTCCTGCCAGATCTCCTCCACCTTGGCCAGCGGAACAGAGGAGCAAACGGAAAGCACCCGCTGCCAGCCCAGCTCGCCGATGTAGCGCCCCAGCGCCAGCGGCATCACCACCTTTCGGCCAGCCACCACCACGCGCTGAAAATACGCATCATCATCTGCCAGCGCCTCCTTGAGCTGCCGCTTGAGCACATCCGCCCAGTCGTTCACCACTGCCAGCTTGCTGAGAAATTCGTGCGCCTTCGCATGGTCGCTCAGCATCCCCTGCATGAGTTCCGGCAGCTCCCCTTTCGACTTCGCCGCAGCCGTGCACGCCGGGAGAGCGGGCGCCTCCTGCACCGAAGCCACCGCACCCGTCACCACCGGGCAGGTGGTAAACTTCGCGCACCACGTGCAGTACTCGCAATGCTCCGGCTCGCACGGCCGATCCAGCACCGCCTGCACAATCCGCCGCGCCTCATCCGCCGTCAAACTGTGCGCCACAATCGCCCGCTGATCCACGAACAGCAAATACGCCGTCCACGAATCAGCAAAAAACTCATCCATGCAGGAAAGCGCGTAGGCCGCCATCTGCTCCTTGTAATTGCGCACCTGGCCAGACTTGAAATCCACCAGGAACTCCCCGGCCACGCAAAGCGCATCCATCGTCCCGTCCTTCACCCCCGCCACCTTGGACACCGCGCGCAGCTTCTCCTCGCACGTCTCAATGGGCAACTCCCCATCCTGACTCAGCGAATCCAACTGATCCAGCGCCCACATCACCGCGTCCTTCTCATCCGCTTTCAGCTCCGGCAGCTCCTCCACCTTCGCCCACTCCGCCCCCGCCATCCGCGCCCACATCACGCGAATCGCCTTATCAATCCGCGTCCCCCTCTCCGCCGCCTCGCTCGTCCCCGGCGCCCCCTCAAAACACCGGCACGCCGCCAACTTCGGCAACGACGACGGACGTATCTTCTCCTCCTCCTTCCCCCGCGGCGCAGCCGCCGAATTTCCTAATTCGTAACTCGTAATTCGTAATTCGTAATTCTCCTTCATGCCGCCCTCCTTTCTGCTTTCCAAGCTTTCGCCTTCGCCACCGCCGCCTCCCGCCGCGTCGCCAAAGCCTGCTTCACCGATTCGGGCAACTTGTCCAGCCCTTCGCCCGGCTTCAACTTCCCCGTCGCCACAAAAAACTCCACCAGCAGAGCCTCCTCGCCGCTGTTTCCCTCCGTCTTTTCAGAGCTTGAAGGCTTAATCGCAGCCACTTGCGCCTTTTCTTCTTCCTTTCGTGTCGCGCCACTTGTCGTAACTTCCCCCTGCGGCGAAGCCGCCGAATTTTCAATTCGTAATTCGTAATTCGTAATTCGTAATTCCTCCGGCTCCGCGAACAGCGGAGCCAATACCCCCGCCTCCATCGGCAGCTCCGCCGGAAGGCCAAAGCGATTCTTCGCCTCCCACGCCGGAGTCGGCACCGTAGAAACCACGCGCACCGCCTCATTCCCTCCTCCCACCAGCCGCCTCTTCTCCTGGTCCACCGCAATCTGATAGTGGCAGAAAAGCAGCGTATCGCACCACTCCTTCACATACTCCCGGCTCTGCTCCGCCTGCTTATTCGGCGCGCTGATTTTGATGAGATACTTATTGTACTCCGTATTATCCGGCGGCACAATCCGGTCCACCTTCGCATGGCACACAATGCACACGTGCAGCCCAGCCCGCATCAGCTTGTCAAAGCCCCCGAACAGCGAGCGGAACTTCCCCGCCACAACCGCATATCCCTTCCCGTACCCCGGCTGCTCAATATCCTTCCAATTATTCTCCGCGCACACATAGTCCGCGCACATCATCCACAGCCGGTCCGCCGTATCCAGCACCACCGACTTGTACTCGCACGTCCCCGCCTTCGCCTCGCTCAGCAGCGCGGCCATGGCTTCTCGCAGGTCGTCAATACTTCTCACCGGCACACGGTCCACATCCAGTTGACATGTCCCGTCCTCCGTATCCAAAAAGAGCGGCGCCGGCATATTATTCGCCGCCAGCGTACTCTTGCCAATCCCTTCCGGGCCGTAAATCACCACGCGTTGCGCGCGATTCACCTTCCCTCGTTTTATGTTTAGCGTTGTCATA
>CANQFC010000023.1 GCA_947598155.1 uncultured Clostridia bacterium | reverse complement strand
CGACACATTGACTTTAGCTTTCTCTGCGTTGCTTCCGACCTCTGTCGCTGTCGCTACAAAGCCGCTCAGATCCGCATTGCTCAGTCCTTCATCTTCCTCTCCGCTGTACTCCAGCACACCTCCCATGAATTTCAGTTTCGTGGTGTCTCTTGCTTCGCCCATACCGGCCGTTGTCAGCGCCCCCTCGGCCGCTACGACTAATGTGCCGCGTGCTCTCAATTCAATGAAAGGCAGGTTCGTATTTGTCAAGGCAAGCGTCAGCCTCGCATCCTCCTTGAATCCTCCCACCTGCAACACGCCTGTGGAGCCCTCCTCAAATTCCAGACCGCCGCTTGGATCATCCGGGTCGCTATCTTCGAATCTGTATGTTCCACTCTTGACGGTCACCTTGTTCGGATGAACCGGTCCGTCTATGAGCACCGTACCTTCATAATCCTCCGAAAAAGTCAAATTCTTGCCTCTCGGATCGTCCGTCCCCTCCCACTGGTCGCTACCATCTTTTTCCGACCACGTGTCTCCATCTCCACCGACCCACTCAACTCCGGACACACTCTTGAAATGCAGCCAACCCTCCTCATCCAGGCCCTCCAAGTCCCAGTCCGTCCACGTTCCCCTCAGATCGACATTGTCTCCTGTGAAGAATTTCTTGAACTGATTATTAGTGTTGTCGAAAAGTTGCTGCTCCTCTCCCGTTGGATCCCCGTTCAACTCAATCGTCAGTTTGCCATCTCTCAGCGTGATGCTGCCGAAGTCCAGCACGACCCCTTCCGAAAGGTTGACGCCCAACACAGCGCCGTTCCCGAGCGTCACATCTTCCGCTCTCAGCTTCCCTTTGTCCACTGTCAGTTTGGCGCCTTCTCCCAGTGTCAGGCTGCTCAATCCGCCCCCGTCGCTTACCAGCTCGCCCAGACTCAAGTTGTCCTTCACCTGCATGGCGCTCCCGCCACCCAGCGTCAATGTCCCCAGGAAGGAGCCTTGCCGCACGGTCAGATTCACTGTCCCCAGCTCCAAGGCGGAGCGTTCATCTCCCGTCAGCGTTTCCACCGTCATCGTGGGAGTCCCGTCAACCTTCACACTCATCGTGGAATCATCCTGCAGATCCAGAGAGTCAAAGGTGAGCTGTCCCTCCGGCAGGTCCGGCGTTCTGCCCGACTCAGTAAGTTTGTCAACAGAGAGATGACTCCTGATGAGAGTGATGGAAGAGCCTTCGCTGTCAAACCTGAGAGGGGCGCTCTCTTCGACGTCCTCCAGCGTGAGCTGCGTGTCTGCTTTGAGAACCAGGTAACCGAAATCGTACTTGTCGTTGTATGCCGGATCATCGCGGAAAGTAAAACTCTCAGAGACCTTAACTTGGGATCCTTCTTCCATGGTGAATCCGGTGACACCGTTTACCACCAGTTTCCCGCCCCCTGCAAAGGTTGCCAAATCAGCATGCGCTCTGATTGTGACATGTCCGCTGTAGTGGTATGGCTGAGCGCTGGTGGAACCCAAATCCAAGGTAAGCGTACCGCTATAACCGCTGAAGCTCACATCGCCGACCTCGCCGCCGCCAATCGTTCCGTTCCAATCCCCATATCCGCTGATGGTCAAATTACCGCTCCCCGTCACATCACCGGTGATAGACCACATTTTATTGAACGAGCCATTGTTCTCCCATCTTGAGTCTCCGCTGAGCAGCTTGAGACCCTTCACGGTTATTCCACCGTTATAAGAATTCGAAACTCGAATTGTGCCGCCGGACATCTCAAGCGCTACGTTGCCCGTGTCGTTGCCCGTCTTTCTTTCCACCGTCAGTGTAACGTCCGCACCCACGGCCAGCTCCTGTATGTTCCCTACCTCACTGGCAATGTTCATCGGTCCGAGCAACTCCAAACGCTCTATGGAACTCCCAAAACTTATGCTTCTGCCAACTTCTCCCAAGCCATCCAACACCAGCGTCCCTCCGATAGCGTTCCCTCCCGGCCCTTTCACGGTCAAGCGAGCATCATCGGTTAAGGCTTCAAGGGAACCGCCAATGTTCAGGGTAGCTCCTTCCGCAAGACTGACGCTCGCTCCACCTCCGCTCAGGGTGAGGCCGGTTGTTGTCAGGGTCCCGCCCTGCAGAGCCAGGGTCACTCCTCCGCCCAGAGTGAGTGCGCCCATGCTGCCTCGATCTCCCACAATGTTTGTGATGGTGAACGTGCCGTCCCCGGTAAGACTCCAACTCGCTCCTGCTGTGAAGCTGGCACTTGCAGCGGTAACCTTGAGACCGTTTTCCAGCATCAAACTGCCGCCGCCCGTACCCAAGACAAAGGAGCTCGGCGTCAGTTCTCCCGTTGCATTTTTTAACCTTAACTCGGTGCCATTTGCCAGCCCCATGCCGCCTGACCAGCTCGTCACGTTATCCAGCGTCACGCTCCCAGGTCCGCTGAAAGTAACGCTCGCCCCCGCGTCCACAGAGTAATCGCCGACCTCCAAACGATCCTTCTCTGCGTCGCTGCTCGTAAAGGTCCATGTACCACCGGAGACGGTCATGGAACCCGTCATCAACCTGCCGCTCAAGGTGACGTTGTGATTACCTTCGTTGAAAGCGACGTTGTCGCCGTTCATGAATGGTCCTGTGCCTTCTCCATCTTTCCATCCGGTCGAATTATTTGTCCACGCGTCCACGTTGTCGGTCCAAGTAAGGTTGTGCGCATCGTCGCCCGTAAGGGTAATGTTCCCGTTGGCATCAACGTCCACCGTGCGCCGTCCCATGTTCGTCCTGTCCAGTACGGCATCCAGGAAATCCTGCATGGTCCCTTCTGCTATCCCATTCGGGTCAAAAAGCGCATAAGAGCCGGACGAAAGAGAAGACAAATTGTCAAGCCTGAGGGTGAATTGGTCTTGATCCCCCAACTCCGCGAGGGCGCTGATGACGTTGTTGTTCAGCTTGAGTTTCCCTGACCCGCTCAGATCAATGACAAGCGCGAGTTGCCCATTCCATCCATCAGTCTGTATGGCTCCGTCGTTCATGTCCAATGTGCCGCCCAACGCGATCTGCGCAGGTCGCGTGCCTGTGACAAGCAACGATTGAAGACTCAGTGTACCCGATGATTTCATTGTCAGGGAGGTGCTCTCATCAAGCTCCAAGGTCCTGAACGATGCTGAACCGCTTTCAAACGTGAAGGAGGCTCCTCCCGTGAGTTTCAGATCGCCGGCGTTTGTTGCCGACAGCGTCGTGGTCGCCAGTTTCCCTCCTCCCAGGGAGAACGTTGATCCTTCCTCGACGTGTAGTTGGTGAAGGGAGGCTCCCTCTGCGACGGATTGTACCGTCAACGTGCTCGAATTCAGCGTCAGACTTCCTTCCGTGGCGGTCAGCTTAGCAACGAGCCCATCATTTACCCCTTTCAGAGTCAGCTTCGACCCATTGCCGAGGGTGAGACCCCCATCCGAGCTCCCCAATCTCAAAGAGGAAGATACTTTCAAGTTGGACATCGCACCCAGCGTCAAGGCGTGCCCCCCTTGGATTTCCAGCGTCCAGTCACCTCCGCTCAAATCAACGCCATCTGCCAGCTCAAAATCAGCAAATGAGTACATTTGTTCGTCATTACAGGCTGCCACAATCTTTCCATGAAACTCACTCCAATTCGCATCTGTTGCGACTTTGACTTGGTACGGGTAGGTCAAATTCAGTGTTCCATCTCCTTCCAGATTTGTAACGTTAAGCCAAGAATCCCATCTAGTTATCTTGCTGGCATTAATTGTTGAGGCAGTTTCCCCGCTTACGACAAGGGTCGTCACGGTCATCCCTCTATATCCGCCACTGGTGTCCACATTTCCTCCCTGCAACGTTAATTTCCCCACAGATAGAGAGCGCCCTCCGCTTCCAACGCTTAACGTGGCGCCATCCTTGGTTGTGATTTCTGTAATGTTGCTGACAGAAGCGTTTGAAACGCCACTCAACGTTGTTCCTTCCCCGCTGAGGGTCAAGTGCCCGAAGCTGCCGGTCAGTTTTAA
>CANQFC010000022.1 GCA_947598155.1 uncultured Clostridia bacterium | reverse complement strand
TTATTTCTAAAATAACTTTTTAATTTCAGACCGTTGTAAACAATCTACACTATACTTACCTAGTAAAATAGCTTCTGCAACATCGTCGTTCACATTGATATCATACATAGTTTTCACCTTATCAATAGCTTGTTTCTTCTGCTCTACGCGAGTTTTGCCATTTATCATAAAATGTGAACGTCATGTTTTACTTAATACTGTTTCATGCGGGATACGGGCACTATGTGTTGACACCAATGAAGATCCAAGCAACATAGCTAAAGTTTTGAAGGTGAGAATGTTATTTTGGTATTGAATATCTTCAAACACTATTAAATCAGGTTCTCAAGCGGCAATAATAGTTTCTTCAAGCAATTTTCTATTATCACACATTCGGTCTAACGTTTCACCTGTAAAATGGAATAAATGATAGAATACCAACTTCTTATCATCGAACACTGACACGCCTACATTTTCCGTTGCATTATCAATCGCCACAATACGTTTGCCGCTTTTTTCTGGCACTTGTAAATTGCTTACTTCTGCGCTTAAACTGTTTTTACCTTCACAAATGGGGCATTTGAAATGAGCATTTCTAACAGATTTTAATGAAGCGTCAATATGATGTCCGTTTGAACATTCGAGAGAGAGAATAGTATTCATATTTTCATACTCTGCTATATTCAAGCAATGAAGTCCCTTTGAGTCCAAAATATCTATAATTTCTTGCTCTGTCAGCCGCATAACTTAACCTCTACGTTCTTCCAAAATGGTAATAATGCGGTCGATATAAATTGGTACAGCGGGGTCAAGTTCTACCATATTAGTAAGTAATGCGTTGCCCTCGTGTAATAATTCATATAACTCTTTATCACAATAATCCGATAAGTTGCAATTACATTTGGAAAGAAATACTTTTGTATCCATAAGTCCTCCTAAAAGCCTAGTGATGCGCGAGTAGGTTTTTGATAGAAACGCATCATTTTAGCATAAATTTTTATCAATGCGCGCACATCTTCAATTGCGGAGTGTGCTTCATATTCAATACCGAAAAACTCAGCTAGTGTAGGTTGTTTGCAATTTTCAGTATCAATTTTGCCTTCTTTGTTTAGTTGACGTGCCAATGTTAGAGTATCCACAATTTCCATTTCATTAGTTGCGAAATGGATTTTATATTTCTCACAACGAGCGGCAAGAAAACTAAGGTCAAATGCTTTGCAATTATGTCCCACTACTTTAGCCGCGCCACATAACGTAAACCATTCTGCGAAGTCCATCAATACTTGTACTTCTGTTCTGCAGTTAGCTACTTTTGCATCAGTAATACCAGTGAGTTCCACTACCGCCGCAGGAATACGTTTATTAGGCTTTATGTATTCATGGAAAGAGTCAATTTCTTCATTAGTATCCGTATCATACACTATTGCGGCGATTTCCAAGATATAATCTCACTGGCGGCTAAATCCCGTTGTTTCGATATCTAAAAATACTGTTTTCATTATTTTATGTCCTTGTAAAGTAAATTTATATTTTTTCTAATGGAATCAAAATCCAGTTTATTCAAATTTAGTTCTTGATCGCCTCATTGTGCACTTAGCAATCTATGTTGTTCTTCCCATGCGGTGCTAGTAAGTAAGTACAACAAAAAATCAATATTCCTGTCTTTCCATTTGATTGAGGAATTTAATATATCTGCCCAATCAATACCTTGCCGCATACTAGTCCAGTAAGTAATATATTCAATATAACTAATCTTTGGCACTGTACGAGTCCAATTTTCAAGTTGCTCAAAAACCCAAGAATATAATGATGTTGTGGGGCTGCCAGCGATAATCACACATTGTAGTTTATTTAACTTGAAGAGATGTATAATTTGAAAACAACGCAACAAATCTAAATCTAAACCGTCGCCACTTGAGTGACTTAAGGTAATACCTTTAATAGGAATAAAACCCAAATTGCTACTAGTGTGTTCTCGCAACTTTAATAAAAAATCAACTATAACTCGTGAAGCGGCGACATCCGACCCATAATTATTACGTCACTTAAATTTAGTTCCTGGGCTGAAATGCAGCTCTAAAAATTTTTGCTGCACTTCTGGTTGAGAAAGTATTCTTGCTAGCGGAATTGAGTTCAAAAAAGCTACATTTTTCTCGCCTTTTAAGGTCTCCAGACACCATAATAAATCAGAGTCATTTGCACGCCAGAAGTAATCATCAACCACTAGCGTTTTTTTATGATACTTCTTTGTGTTATGAAAGTCCTGTTGCCGCTTGAGAAGTTCACCATTATGATAAAATGTAACTAAATTTGCATTTGCATAACTATCTCGCTGTTTTGTCTCATACAATAAGTAATCAGGGCGACAAGCGGCAACAACTTTACTAATACTGGAAACGCTATAATACTCTCAACCTTTGCCTAATAATACTGTTTTTTTACTATCTAATAGCGAGCGCTCTGGGTATGGTGTACGTTTGACTTCTTTAATTATATATATTCGGTCATATGCAAGTGTTAGATGCGTTGGTTCGGTAATAAAATTGATATGGTCGCCGCATTGCTGATGATAAGATGACAACTTCATGGCAGTAATATTTGGAATACTAGACCATTTATGATACCAATCTAAGTCTCAAATACTAATATCCATTATTTACCTTTTGCCATTAAATAATCCAAATTGCCATCTTTATCTAGTACAATTTTCAATATCGAATCAAATCCAGTAGTTTTATATGTCTTTGGTACAAATACTGAACCTTTCAAAATACCTGTGACCGCTAAAAACGTTCCTTTTTCAAAGAAACTATCTTCCAAAATTACTTTATTACCTTCTTCATCTACATCAGAAATTGTATGAATAAACTGCGCAAATACTTGCTTCGGTAACTTCACATCAATTACACCTTCTACACCCGCTAATGTAAATGTACCTTTCGTTTTATCTTTATCTATCACTGCACCAACGATGGTGGATAATTTATATCTAGGTACTGCTTTTCCCTTAATCATCCAGAAGCCGTCGAAGTCATTTTCAACAAGATTGGGGATTGGTGTGATAGGAATAGGGAACTGTGTGGCTGCTTTAGTTAATGGATGCCCACTATGATAGAAACTTAAACTATCCAATTCCCATTTTAATATATCGCCACTTGCATATTTATCATACTCTGCTTGAAACAGGCGGCGATTTAGCTCGGTTAACAATTCGTCATGATGTGCTTTGATGTATGCGCGTGGTTTATCCATTTCTCTATTATATATAGCATCCCAATACTTGTCGTTAATAACATAAGTCGGGATACCTTCAATTTCAATGGTCTTTACTTTCGTTAAATCAAAGTTTTCACTATAAAACGCATATCCATTTTCATCCAAGATATAATTGCCCATATATCGCATGGTACGAATATACTTCGTGAAATTATACACCTTAACCGCAAATGATAACTCTTCTGGTATCATACCTTGTTTAATTAGCATTTGGAAGTTCATTAAATTTAACCGTTGCTTTTGGTCTGCTACGGACATAATAAAATCTTTCAAAATTTCTGCTCGTGGTTTATTTTCCAATCTATCAAATGCGCCAGCTTTAATTAAATTCACAACACGGTCTTTGCTAATCAATTTCTTGCCGTCGTGTGTTGTCATTTTACGAATGAAATCTTCCAATGATGTGTAAGGACGATTAAGGATAATTTCATTAATTATATTTTCACCAACTCTTGAAATGCCACGAATACCGAACATGATACAATTATGGTCTACATCTGGAGTAAAGCCGAATCGTGCGGTGTTAATATCTGGCAATTCAATATCAATATAAGATTTGAACTTACTAATTGCGCTTGCCATTTTACCGTATTGAACCTTATTCTGTTCGCGCTTGTCATCATCATCGGTAAGCTCAATAATTCCAGTATCGACTAAGTTATAATAATCTTCTTCATTAATTGCGCCCGCGTCTACTGACAAACATGCACATTTCCAATAAATGGAGGGGTAGAAGAAGGAGAGGTTCATTTCCTGGAGAGCAATATAGGAGTATGCAGTTGTATGTATATCACTAAATGAATCGTGTTA
>CANQFC010000021.1 GCA_947598155.1 uncultured Clostridia bacterium | reverse complement strand
CCCTGAAGCTGGCGAGGGGAGTGCTGACGATTTCCGGCGGCGGGGAGCATGGCGGGACGTTGGAGTTGGGGGAGGGGACTACACTCACTGTGAGCGGCGAGGCGTTGGAGGTGGGCGTTTTGAAGGCAGCAGGCGCGATGATGGATGTGCGGGGTGATTTGACCTTGGGCAGCACGGAGGGTGAAAGGCTGGAGGAGTTGAAGATGGCGAGCGGGGCGATCGTTACGCTGAAGAGCGGGACGCTGAAGGCGAAGACGCTGGATTTGAGAGGGGCCAATCAAGCTACATTGGCCGTTCAAATGAGCGGGGGAGCGAGGTTGGATTTCGAAGGGATTGAGCTTGATGCGGGGAGAAAGTTGACGATCAAATTAGAGGATCATCGAAAAGGGTCTGCCAGTTACCAGCTTTTTGAAAAAAGCACTTTCGAAGAAGTATGGAAAGATTTAGTGGGAGAGGGCGATTGGAAGAACTTCTTTGAGATTACCGGTATTGAAAACAGGATATTCACGCTGTACAGAAGCGGACTGCTTCTCATCACCAGGAACGAGCTTCTGGTATGGGTCGGCGGCGGGGATCAGACGTGGACGAATGAGGCAGCGGAGCGATGGAGCGAGCGAACTGTTCCTCCCGTGAGGAGGGATGTTGCCTTTATGGATGACGAAGGGATGTATCAGGGCGACGGTACGGTGCTTATCGGTGAAGCGGTTGCTCCGTACGACGTGTATGTGATGAGCGGGGAGTTCACATTCCGGCAGAAGGAGGGGACAGAGGGAGGCTTGAACTTGACGAGTGATGACTACGGCGATCCCCTTGTACTCCACGTGCAGCAGGGGGCCACGCTGCATCTGAACCTGGCCAACACGAGCGTTCCGGTCGTGGATATTCAGGGGACGCTGGGGCTTGGGCACGAGGGGGCGCTTATTCTGAGGGAGATATATGGCGGAGACGGAATGATTCCCGCCACGAAACTGCAGTTCAACGGCGGCACACTGCTCTACGATACGGAGGGAGTCGGTACGGATGTGAGTACGCTTGTTGACGGGGAAAACAGCAGCGGTCCGGTGAAAGTGGAGGTGCAAACGACGGGCGTGACTTGGGGGACAGAGGCGACAACGGTGAGCGGCAACAGCGGCTTGGCGTACACACTGGACAGGAATGGATTGGAGAAGAGAGGCGCGGGTGATTTGACTTTGACGTGGAAAGACGACGGCAAGAAGTCTCACTCGGGAAGCATTACGGTGGAAGAAGGGAAACTGAAGCTGAACGTGAAGGGCTCCACCGAGTTGAGTGGGGATCTGAGCGGTGCGGGTCGTCTGCTGGTGAGCAGCGGAGAAATCGAGCTGAACGGCACGGGTACGACCGTGGCGGGGATTGAGGTGGGCGACGGCGGCATCCTGAAGGCGGGCAATGACAAGGCTATGGGAGGCAAGGGGACCACCCTCACGCTTTCCGGCGGGACGCTGAAGGCGGCGGCCGATGTCACTGTGAACTCGGGAGTCGTGGAGGTGGCGAAAGATTCCGCCATTGAGGGCGCGGTGGTCCTGAGCGGGGCATTGAGGGGGAAGGAGGGCACGACATTTGCCGCCAGGGCAGGAGCGAATGGTACGCTGAGCGGCGATCTGACGGGTTTTCTCGGCACGCTGAAGACGGAGGCGGAAAGCTCGGCCTGGAAATTGATTGGCGGGGCGTTGAAAAAGGAGGTAAGGGCAACGGTGAGCGGAAGCGGGACCGTGGACTTTGCCGGAGCTGCCGTTTACAGCGGCGAGGTGCAGGGCACGATCACCTTGAAGGGAAGCGGTCGGGAGCAACTCGTCATCACCTCGCAGACCACCAGCGCGGAGGCGAAACTGGCAGGCAATGTGACCTTGGGCAATGCCGAGGTGCAGGCGATGTGGAAGGGCAGCAAGGCGATGAACGGCAACATCACGTTGGCGAACGTCGAGCTGCTCTCCGGCAAGATGAGCAAGGACGGCGCCAAGCTTTACGTGAACACGGCGCTGAGTCAGGACGGGAAGAAGGGCGGTACGGTGGACGTGAAAGGGATGAAGGCGTCGAATCTGGACGGCATCACCATCAATGAGCACGGTCAGCTCACAGGTGTGAGCGGCACGTACAAGGCGGGTCCCGGCCGGGATCTGAATCTGCACTTTGCTCGCGAGAATGTGGGATTTGCGCCGGGAGTGAATTCGGATCAGGGAGAACAGGCTCTCATTATCGGGCAGAAAGGATTTACTCTGAATGGCCTTGACAAATCTCACACGCAAGTATGGTTGGAGGATGACGCCGCCAGCCTGGTCATGTACTGCATGGCAAAGGGCAAAGGAGAGGATGTGGACGTGTACCTGCACGTGCTGGATGGCGAGGGGGTCAGCCTGATGATGGGAGGACTGACGCCGGAAGATTTGCAGGGAGGCGACAACTTGGATGTTCTGAAGAGTCTCCTGTCGGTGGCGGCCGATGACTGGGGCTTGAGGGTGTCCGTTGAAGGAGAGGACATCAAATTGACGGGAAGGGCGGGAGATGTCTTTTTGGTGGAGGGGAAACGCACCTTGACCAATGCAGAGGTTCTTTCGGAGTTGAAGGCGACGCTGCTGGCCTTTTCGGAGGATGGGCTGACACTGCGGCTGGACGGTGCAACGGATAACGCGGGCAATGCCACGGTGAACAACCTGCTGGGAGTAAGCGGAAGCCAGCTGAGTATGGAGAACAGCAGCAAGGAAGACCCGACGGGCAAGAACCGCCTGATCGTGCGCTTCAACAACACGTTCCAACCGGTCCGAGACCCGGACAAATACGACAAAGTGGACGGTACGAGCGTGAAGGGGGCGGACACTGTGTTCAACGGGAGCATCAGCGGCGGGGAAGGCGTGGATGTGGCGAAGAAGGGCGCAGGGACGCTGACCGTGGGCGACAATTACACGCTGACGGACGGTACGACCTACATCGTTGATGGCACGTTGAATCTGCGCGGCGAGCAAAACAGCATGGTCGGGCTGGCCTTCGCCAGGCAAGTTCCCGGCGAAGAGGGCGAGGCGGATTCCGGAACCGGCAGTGGTCAAAGGAAGCGCAAGTTGGCGCTGGACGGCGGCGAGACTGTTGTAAAAGGTTCCATCACCGATACCGACGACGGGAATCAGATCAACACCGGCGAGATCGTCATGAGCAACGGCGCCCGGCTTCTGCTGAACGGCGAGAGCCACCTGAAGGGCGTCACGATCTCCGGCGCAGGTGAGAGGGACAACGGCAGCATCACCCTGCAGAAAGCCGACGGCAGTAAGGAGCAGGCGGTCCTGGAGCTCTCCGGCGAGCAGGTGGCGGAGGATGAGGAGGGGCGCAAGACGGTGCTCTCCGGCGTGGATGTGAATGTGCTGGACGGTGAAGTGAAGTTAACGGATGGCGCTACTATCATCAATGGTTCGGCCACATTTGGGGAGACCAGCACGCTCGATCTGGGAGACAGCGCGTCCAACCAGCTCCGCTCGCTGAACGGAGGAGGGACGTTGAAGAGCGCGGTCGGCGGCAACGTCACCATTACCGGTGAGGATGGCCCGAGTGTGCTCTCCGGGACACTGGCGGCAAGCAACGAAGAGAAGGGAGCGGGCGGTCTGCGCATTGTCGGGGGAGCCGACGTCACGCTGGATAATGTGACCACGACGGCTGCCACCCCGGCGAAGGGCTGGGACGTGAAGATGGAGGACGGTCGGTTGACCCTCGATGTGCACAAGAAGGACGTCACGCTGGGCGAGGTGGACCTGGGCAGCGGCAATACCACGACTTTCAGGGTGAACGCTGGCACATACAGTGACAGCACCATTCGGGGCAGCAAGTTGAGCTTCGGCAAAGAGACCAGCATTGTGCTGGAGGCCGCCACGGCTGATGCCTGTGAAGCTTCGAGATTCACGCTCGGCACGTACGAGAATCCCGTGGATGGCAATGAGAAAGACCTGGTTGATGTGCAGTTGAAGGGCGACGGCTTCATCTTCAGCGATGTGAAGGATGTGCTGGTGGAGGGCAACACCGTCGTTGTGGCGCTGGAGGAAACGAAGCAGAACAAGTTTGAGCGAGCCATCCCGAACGGCGAAAAGAACACGATGGCGGGCGTGACCATGGTGTGGGAATCACTGAAGAACAAGACGTCCATGGATTCGCTC
>CANQFC010000020.1 GCA_947598155.1 uncultured Clostridia bacterium | reverse complement strand
TTAGATAAAAAGCAGATGACTGAAGAAGACATCAAATTGCAATATATAACTCCGGCAATACAGGCAAAATGGGGACTCGACCGTATTACAATGGAAACCCAAATAACCGATGGTCGAATCAATCTTAAAGGAAATATTGTGATCCGTGAGAAGCCTAAGAAGGCGGACTATGTACTTTACTTAAATAAAAATAAACCCATCGCTATTGTTGAAGCTAAAGACAATAACCATTCTGTTTCCTATGGGCTGCAGCAGGCCATTACTTATGCCCAAATGCAGGATATTCCTTTTGCATACAGTTCTAACGGTGATGGTTTCCAAGAACACGACCTTTTGACCGGTTTGGAACGCACCTTATTCATGGACGAGTTTCCCACCGTAGAGGAACTCACTCTGCGCTGGGAAAACGAATCGAACGGCGGCGAAGGAATCTCTGCGGAGGAAAAGAAAGTAATCGGTCAGCCGTATTACTCTAGTCAAAACACTTACGATCCTAGATATTATCAGCGAAATGCTATTAACCGTACTGTTGAAGCAATTGCGAAAGGTCAAAAGCGGCTCCTGTTGGTTATGGCTACGGGTACCGGTAAAACCTATACGGCTTTTCAAATTGTTTATCGCTTATTGAAAAGCGGATTAAAGAGAAAGGTATTGTATTTAGCTGACCGTAACATTCTTGTAGATCAATCTATTCAGCAAGACTTCTCTCCGCTTGAAAAAACAATTCATAAAATCAATTTCGCAAAAGATGATCCCGTTACCATCACTTCACACGAAGTTTATTTTTCTCTTTATCAGCAGCTTGCAGGTAATGAAGAAAACGAAGATGAGGAAAGCGGCGAAGAGGCAGTTGCCCGCTTCGCAAAACTCTTTCATAATGATTTCTTTGATCTTATTATCGTTGATGAGTGTCACAGAGGTTCTGCAAAAAAGGACAGTAATTGGAGAAAGATCCTCGATTATTTTTCTTCCGCTACACAAATCGGTATGACCGCCACGCCGAAAGAAACCAAATATATTTCCAACATCGATTACTTTGGTGAACCGGTTTATACCTATAGCCTTCGTGAAGGTATTGAGGATGGCTTTCTTGCGCCATTTAAAGTTATCAATGTAAAAACGGACATTTCGGATGGATGGCGTCCTTGCAAAGGTCAGCTTGATAAGTTCGGCAATGAAATCGAAGACCGCATCTATACAAACAGCGACTTTGATTACAACATTATTTTAGAAGACCGTACATACGAGGTCGCTAAGGAAATAACCAAATACTTAAAAAGCACGGATAGAATGCAGAAAACCATTGTATTTTGCGCTACCGAAGATCACGCAGAGCGTATGCGTATTGCCCTTAATAACCTTAACGCCGATATGGTTAAGGAAAGTCCTGATTATGTTGTACGTATTACAGGTTCTGATACTTACGGCAAGAGTAAACTGGATTATTTTATCTCCGTTTCTGCGCCATATCCGGTTATTGCTACCACTTCAAAATTGCTCTCCACCGGTGCAGATTGCAAAATGACAAAATTGATTGTCCTCGATGAAATGATTGGTTCGATGACTGAATTTAAGCAGATTATCGGCCGTGGCACCCGCCTTCGTGAAAAAGAGGGCAAGAGCTACTTTGTTGTTATGGACTTCCGCAATGTGACAAGACTATTCTCCGATCCCAATTGGGATGGACCTATTGAAATGATAGACGGTTATGATTCGGAGCACAAACCGACACCCGGACCCACAAAACCCGGCAACGGTGATGATCCTGTTGCTCCTCCAACAGTAGATAAATATATCGTAGATGAAAACGGATGCGACGTCCACATTATCGGTAAGCGTGTTGAGGTTTATGATGTTGATGGGAAACTTCTCCGTCAAGAGAGTATTGTAGACTATACAAAGTCCAATATTCTCGGAAGATATGCATCTCTTGACAACTTTATCCTAAAATGGACGTCTGAGGAAAAGAAAGAAGCAATCAGAGAGCTATTGAAAGAGCAGGGCATCGACCTTGAGCAAATGAAAGCAGATCAAGGAATGACGGATGTAGACGACTTCGACTTTATTTGTCACGTTGCCTATGACCAAAAGCCACTCACTCGCCGTGAAAGAGCAAACAATGTTAAAAAGCGTGATTTCTTAAGCAAATACAGCGGTGTCGCAAGAGAGGTGCTGGAAGCCCTTCTCGATAAATACATGAATACCGGTATTTACGAAATAGAGAAAACCGAAATTCTTCAGCTTGAACCTTTCAAAAAATTCGGCAAGCCTTCCAAAATTGCCGCCTATTTTGGCGGAAAAGTGGGCTATCTCCAGGCCATAAGAGAATTAGAAGAAGAATTATATAAAGCAAGTTAAAATCAGGTGATTTTATGGAACATAAGCATATTGGCGATTTGACATCGACAGAATTCGAAAAATATTGTTATGACTTTTTAAATGGATATGCCCAAACGGAAGGATTGAAGGATTTCGAGATAATTCACAACACAAAAATTAAAGCTTCCGATGGTGAATATCAGATAGATGTTTATGCTGAGTTTACGGCTATGGGTTCCCGATTCAAAGTCTTATGTGAATGTAAGAAATACAAAAACAGCGTAAAGAGAGAAAAAGTTGCCGTTCTACACCGCAAACTTGAAAGCATCGGTGCTCAAAAAGGTATTCTGATTTCAACGAGTGACTTTCAAAGTGGAGCTGTTGAATATGGAAAAGCTCACGGCATTACTTTGATTAAAGCCGAAGATTATCGTTTTGAATATCTTTCCCATTCCAGCGATCAGCAGCAAAGCAATGACAATGATCCATTCCTTTATGCCGAAAAACATATGCCACCTTATGTTGCGTTTGATTGCACAGCCGATACCGAGGAACCTCTGAAAATATATCCCACACGGGAAATGATTAAAGAACTCCTCTTAGAACAGAACCTCAAAATTAAAGAGATATTAGGCATTGACCTACCTCTCGACTTTTCAGAAATATAAGAAAGCGCAGGTTAAATTATATGAGCAATTTATCGGGATTTGTAAAAAGACTTCGTGACATTATGCGCAATGACGCAGGTATCAACGGTGATGCCCAGCGCATTGAGCAAATCGCATGGATGCTCTTTTTGAAAGTATATGACGCCAAGGAGCAGGATTGGGAATTTGATGATGATAGCTATACGTCCATCATTCCCGAAGAATGCCGTTGGGCGAATTGGGCAGTTGATGATAAATCCGGATCGGCAATGACCGGTGATAGATTGCTTGATTTTGTGAATAACACTTTGTTTCCTACGCTGAAGAATTTGCCTGTAACAGTATCTACGCCCATCAAAAAAGCCATTGTGCAAACAACCTTTGCAGATGCAAACCAATATATGAAAGACGGCGTTCTTCTTCGTCAGGTAATCAACGTTATTGATGAACTTGATCTTTCCGACTATGAAGAAAGCCATGCATTTGGGGAAATTTACGAATCTATTTTGAAGGAACTACAAAGCGCAGGCAGCGCCGGTGAATTTTACACTCCTCGTGCTGTTACCGATTTTATGGCCCAGATGATTCAGCCGAAAATCGGTGAAACAATGGCTGACTTTGCATGTGGTACAGGCGGCTTTATTACAAGCTGGCTCAAAGAATTGCAGAAGCAGGTACACAGCACCGACGATACCGAGAAATACGGGCGCTCTATTTACGGCATCGAGAAGAAACAATTTCCCTATATGCTTTGCATTACCAACTTACTTTTACACGATTTGGAGCTCCCCCGTGTATATCACGACAATTCTCTTTTGAAAGACGTCCTGGATTACACGGAAGATGACCAATTTGACGTGATTCTCATGAATCCTCCGTACGGCGGCAGTGAGAAAGCGGAAGTCAAAAATCATTTCCCGTCCGACCTTGCCAGCTCCGAGACTGCCGACCTCTTTATGTCGGTCATTATGTACCGCTTAAAGAAAAATGGCCGTGTTGCGGTGATTCTGCCTGATGGCTTCCTTTTTGGTACAGACAACGCCAAGGTGAACATCAAAAAGAAATTACTGTCCGAATTTAACCTGCATACCATTATTCGTATGCCGGGCAGCGTGTTCTCGCCGTATACGTCGATTACGACGAACATTTTATTCTTTGACCGCACAAAACCCACCGAGGAGACGTGGTTCTATCGTTTGGATATGCCGGAGGGCTATAAGCATTTCTCCAAAACCAAACCGATGAAACTGGAACATTTTAACCCTGTTCTTGAATGGTGGAACAACCGTCA
>CANQFC010000019.1 GCA_947598155.1 uncultured Clostridia bacterium | reverse complement strand
GCCCAGAGGATCTTGGCGAAGGCCGCTCTGGTCAGGTTGGCGTTGGGGGAGAAGTGGGTCCCGTCGGTGCCCTCGATCACGCCGGGCTTGGTGGTAAGTACGTAGTTGAGCGCGTCGCGGTACCACTTGTTGGCGGCCACGTCGGGCACGTCCACGAACTGCTTGGCGGGATCCACAACGGGGGTATCGGGGTTGTCAGGATTGTCGGGATTGTCGGGGTTGTCCGGACCGGTCGGGGTGCCGGGCATGGGAGGCGCCACGTAGGTGTAGGCGCTGAGGGTCACCAAGTAGGCGTTAGTATACTCTTTAACTTTGTTTTCATTCCACATGCTGGCGCCGTCGGTAAACTCGAACCCCTTGGGTTGGGCTTTCAGCGCGGCCTCAAGACCGGCCTTATCGGTATAAACAAACTGCCTTTCGCCGGTAACGTGTTCGCCTGCCATGTAGGTCACCTTGTTGACCTCAATGGTAACGGTGCTGATAGCAGAACCTTCAGCTTTGTCACCCTTATAGAGATTGACAGTGTACTTGCCCTGGAAGTCAGTCTCGGGGAATTTATTCATGCCAACCTTGAAGTAGACGTAGCCGCCTATCTTAACACCTTCGACTTTCTCGGTATATGTCTTTTTCGTAGAAGCTGTGAACTCCACAGTGTAAGTCTGGCCGTTGTCTTCATCCTCTTTGGCTGCCTGGAAAATAGCCCAGAAGACATTCTCGCAACTGTCCTTAACCTCATTCTTCGCATTGGGGAAGGCTTTCTTAATGGCGTCGTTGATGATCTTGTTGGCATCTTTCTGAGAGGTGCCGGTGCCGATGAAGCCGGCGGCAAGGATCGTGGCCTTACCTCCAACTACCTCTTCACTAATTTTAGCGAGAGTCTTGCCGTCTTCTGCCATCTGCTCCGCCACATTGACTGCGGAGGAGAAGTAACCGTACTCTCCGTCAGTGGTAGTGGCCTCGGTGTTCAGGTTGTCGGCCAGCAGCTTGGTGTCCGCCAAAGAGGAGGAGTAGTAGCCGCCCTTGACGGTGAGCTTCGAAGAAGCAGCGGCATCCTTTGATTTGTCAACGCCGCCCTCGCTGTACACCACAGCGGGCTTGCCGCTGGCGGCCTTGAACTCGCCGCCGCTCAGTTCGGCGGTGCCATCGCCGTAGCTGTCAGCGCTCTTATCCACAACAACAGCGGCGGGAGCAACAGTAGCGGGTTTGGCGTCGCCGATCTCAACCGATTCAGCATTGCTGGTAGCAGTGACAGAGCCGCCGGTCACATTGGCATTGCCGCCGCGCACCACGATGCCCGCAGCGCCGGTGACGGAGCCGTCGGTCATCTCCAGTCCGCCCTTGGGCAGATACACGCCCGCGCCGTCGGCGGCCGTGACGGTTCCGCCCTTGATCTCAATCTTGGCATCATCCTGGGTAGTCTTGCCGTTGGTTGCAATGCCATGGCTCTTGGCATTGATGGTGCCGCCGTTCACGGTCAGCGCACCGGCGCCAAACACGCCTACGCCGGACTCCTCCGCATCAATGGTGCCGCCGTTGATGGTCAGCTTGCCGGTGCCGTTGACAGCGACCGCTGCGTCATTGCCAGCGGCCGTTCCGGCCTTCTGCTCGATCTTCACGCTGTCATTGATGACGAGCTCGCCCTTGTTCGCCAGAAGCAGGGTACCGGTTCCGGTGACGGTGCCAGTGCCTGTAAGGGTCAACTTGCCGCCCTCATCGATCAGGATGCCGGCGTAACCTTCTTCCTGTCCCGCAGCCTTGGTGAGGGTATGGCCGTTCAGGTCAATAACAACGCCGGTCTTGAGCTCAATGCGACCCTCGCCGCCCTGTCCGCCAGGCATAGAAACGTCCTTCTCCAGCTTGACGGTCTTGCCGCCAGCGGCGGCCGCGATGGCCTTCGCAAGGGACTTGTAGTAAGTAGTCACGCCGTTTTCGGTGATAGACGCCTCGGCATTGTCCTTAGTAATAGGCGTCGAGGTCACTGTACCGGAAGTTTCATCGATCGAAGCGATGATATCAGAATCAAGGTACTTTTCGACGTTATTCTTATCTCCCGTGGTGCCAGCCGTGAAGGTTCCGCCGGAGATCTCAAACGGGGCGTTTGTTGTCTCTTCGCTGCTACCCTTCCAGGCCTTGATGGAACTGCCGCTTTCGGGGGCCTTGACGGTCGCGCCCTTGGTGATAACCACGTGCTTCTGGCCGCCCGCCTGCTCGGGGTAGCCTGCATCGTCCACTATGATTCCGGCGGCGGGAATTTGTGAATTGTTGTCGCCAACTTTGATCGTATTATTACCTGTTTTAGTGGCCTCGATTGTGCCTCCGGTGACGGTCAGGCCGCCGCCGCGCACCACAATGCCGGCCGCGCCGCTGATGGTACCGCCAGTAACGGTCATATCGCCGGCGGGCAGATACACGCCGCAGGTCGTATTGCTCGTGCTGGTGATCTTGCCGCCGCTGACGGTGATCTCTACGTCTTCGCTTGCGCCTTTACCTCCGTTGGTGGAGATAGCGAAGCCGGTCGCCTCGATCTCGCCGCCGGAGACGTTGACCTTGCCCGAATCAAAAGCGGTAATGGCATAGCCAGTAGCCGTGACTTTGCCGCCTTTCATTTCAAAAACGCCAGGAGATGTTGTTGAACCACGTACTTCGACAGCGCCCACTTTAGAGCCGATATTGGCGTTGGCAATCGTTCCTTCTTTCAGGATCACTTTACCACCAGCTCTAATATTTACAACATATGACTCATTGCTGGAAGTATTTGTTATCTTTCCTTGTTTATCAGCGCTGGAGTCGTCAATCGTCAACGTTGTACCAACCACCGCGACGTAAAGGTAGCTGCTGCCATCAAAAGTAAGAGTCTGCCCGTTAAGATCGAGCGTAATGCTCTTCTGTGTATTAAATTGAATAGATTTGCTGACAGTTATTGGTTTCAGCAGTTTGATAGTGTCTCCTGTATTTGCCTTGGCAAACGCGGTGCTCAGGCTGGTATAGTTGGTGTTACCGATTTGCGCGACATCATCTGCCGCCAGTGCCGTCGCGGGTACCAACGCCGCGACAAGGACCAGCGCCAGTACAATTGCTAAAATTTTCTTTCGCATGTTTGTTTACCTCCTTAAAATCTGCTTTTTAAAATAGGGAATTACCTATTGGAGACCCGATCTCACCAACTTTCTGTCCTTTACTTCGGACCGTACCTCTCGCGCCGGAGAACGCCCCCACGCGAACAAGAGAGCGCGTTTTGTGCCGTATGGGCGAAATCCGAACGGAGCAAGCGCCTCCTCTCGCCGTTCCCCGCCGCCGCGAAGCGGCGAGAGCAAGCGCCTGTCGTTCAGTTTTCCGTCTCAAACTCCCGCTTCATCCGGTAGAAGGTGGCCGTACTGCATCCGCAGATCAGGGCGGCCTGCTCCGCGCTGATCTTCCGCCGCTCCAGCAGCTCCAACACCGCCGGGAAGTTGGCGGGCAGCGCCTTTTTGGCCCGGCCCATCCGCACGCCGCGCGCCCGCGCGTCGGCGATCCCCCGGGCCTGGGCCGCGCGCCGGTGGGCGCGCCCTTCCCGCTCCAGCGCCGCCGCCACGGTGGGCACCAGATCGTCCAGCAACTGGGTCGCGGACGCGTCCCGATCCAGCAGGCCGTCCAGGCGCTCCAGCAGCGCCGGGTAGTCCTCGCCCAGCAGCGCCCGCGCGGGGTCGCCCACGTTTTCCATGTCCACCGCCGTCCTTTCTGCGTCGTTTGGGACAAAATATTTGTTTCGTCGTTAAAGGCGGCGATAAATCCGGAGGAAAGGGGGCGGGAGCGGCCTTAAAAACCCGTCACAGGCCAAAAAAGGGTACGCCAAAGCACAGTCGCAGAAGAAAAAATTTGCGACTGCTGTTTTTGTGCCAAATTTTCTCTCAAAAAGACTTGAAATTGGCAGAGAATTATGTTATCATCCTTATGTATATATGAGGTTCAGGCTTAGACGGCCCGTCCGGGCGGGACGAAACAAATATTTTGTCCTAACTCACCAGCCCCAGCCGGTCCAGCACCCGCGCATGTTCCTCCCCGGTGGAGATCAGGTAGATGCGGGTAGTCTCGATGGAGCTGTGACCTAAGACGTCGGCCAGCTTGGCCATATCCCGCGTCACCCGGTAGAACATCCGGGCGAACAGGTGCCGCAGATTGTGGGGGAACACCTTGGAGCGCTCCACCCCCGCTTCCTCACACAGGGCCTTCATTTCCGCCCAAATCTGCCGCCGTGAGATCGGTTTCCCGCTTCTGGTGCGAAAGATCGCGCCGGAGGCGGTTTTGTTTTTTCGAGCGTATTTCAGCAGCTTCCGGCA
>CANQFC010000018.1 GCA_947598155.1 uncultured Clostridia bacterium | reverse complement strand
TAAGCATATGCACCTATATCATACTCTTTATATTCATCAGCATCAATAGACAACTCATTGTTCAAATGCTGTATATCTTTTTGCTGTCTAGTAACCCATTTAGTGCCGTCAATAAAGTGTTTATAGAAACTCTTTCTAACATATGGCACCATAGTCCAGTCAATGTGACCCGCAGCCACGCCACCATACTGTTGCAGACTCTCTAGTTGGAATATCACTGCCACTAGTTGCATTGCGGTATTCACACTTTGTGCGGGGCGAATGTCAACCTGTCTTGTCTTAAATCCTTTCGCTAACAGATCATCAAAGGGAATGGTTAAACAGTTATGGTCGCCCACTGCATAATGCGATAAATCATGTATATAAATTTCATTATTCTCATGACGTTTACGTGCTAAATCGCTAACACAATACTTTAACGCATATTCCTTCATCAACACATCGGTAGCTTCGCCAATACGGCCACCAAATGAATATTCGTCTATATTAGCATTTTGATTTTGTACATTACGCGCTTCAAGCTTTTCTGTGATAGCTTTCATAAATGTATCATAATTGTTGCGCGCCGCCGCACGAGTATAGCGGTAAGTAATATACTTTTTCGCTACTTGATAATTGCCCAAATCCAAAATATAATTTTCTACCATATCTTGAATTTCTTCTACTGTAAAAGTATGGTGATGGAAAGTTAATTCGGAATAAACTTCATCTGCTATATAGGCAATTTCATTATCTAATAACCGCTCTGCGACATCTTCTACTTCATTATTTGCCGCAGAAATAGCATTGATAATTTTGTTTCTGTCGAACTCAACTTTAGTTCCGTCTCGTTTAATAATTAGCATTAAATTACAACCTCAACAAATCTATAATTGCATCGTAATCTAATAGTGTTCCATCTTCTAATTCCATAGCAGGCACGGTTTTTACGCCTTTCAAAAACATTAAATCCCTATCGTCACAAACTGTGTACTCGAGTGCTCCTTGTTGGTCGATTTTCTTTAATAATTTTTTGCAACGTTTACAGCCTGTAGAATAAATTGTAACCACTATAAATCTCCATTTTCTTTATATATAAATATTATACCACATCTTGTGTCTTGTGTCAAATTTTTTAAGCTCTATTGTGTTTTGAGGATAATAAAAAGGAGTAGTATATACTACCCCTAGTATTTTATATTCAATTATTTATTCGGCTGCGTCATAAAACTTACCGCATTTGTTCCAGCCCCATTGTGTTGCTTCTCTTTCGAACCAAATACTATCATAGGGCGGCAATGGCTTCTTGTTACGCGGATATATAACAGCTTCATAAAACTCTCTCCACCAATAGCGACCTGCACTCCACAACGCAATGAACACAAATAATGGTCCCCAAAACCATTGTAATGCATGTCCCATTTCGTGGCACATCAAGGATTTATAAGTACAATCTTTACCAACAACAAAGAACATACCGCAATCCATACCACCCCATCCTTCGCCACAAGTGAAATACACATAAGGCCCCATTCGATGAGGTTTATGCCCGCTAATTAACATGACTAATGCTACAATTGCGCCATAAATGTTAATTAGAATGTTTCATGTCCATTGCACCAGATAAAATAACCAATAATGGTCTAAAATATAATCTTGCATTTAATCCTCTCCATCATACAGATCCCAATTACCCCATTCACAATGATTGGTAATGATAACATCTTTTTCACATAGAGCGGCCTCAGCTTCCACAACAGGCTGTAATGCCGCATAATCCTCGCAATCAAATACTACTTGAGTATATTTCTTTTGCGCACTAATTTGTGCGAATACACTGCGTAAAATCATTTGGATAGTAGCGGGATTATAATCTTGATGATATGATTCACGCCCGACAATGAATAAATAATGGTCTACAATAAATGAATGACCCAAACAGTAGTGTTTTTCAGCACAGCGTTTCTTCACATCATTCATAACCTCTGGCTGACGAAATTGTAGACTCTTCATTAACTCACCAGAAGTTGCCGCTTTTTTATCAATAAAAAAGACAAACAGTGTGTCAGATCTGTATTTCCAATAATTTAGTTTACTCTTCTTCACCATCTGGATGTGCTAAATCTCACTCCTCTTTTTTCTTTGTGATATATTCCATTTCCGAGTCAATGAAACTATTACCGTGCAAAATTTTATATCTATCATAAGCATGACAAATATAATTAAAGCCATTTAGGTCTACTACTGCTCCATTGCGAAGCTGCATAGCAAAATCCATAATAGCTGTTTGCAAACGGTTTTGTTCGTTAGCATCAATACGCTCATGTTCAGCAGCTAATTGCTCTTGCGCTTCTCCAAGTAACGAGCCCAAATTATTTACTTGGTCTTTCAAGGTATGATAGTTAGCTTCTAAGCTTTCAATTGCACGACATTGACGTTCGTTGGTGTCATGTAATGGTTGAATAAGTGATTCGATTCATTGCTTCCGCTGAGCACTTTCTGCGGCGGCTTTTGCTTTTTCTTCTTCGTGACGTAATTCTTCACGTCGTGTGCGTTTTTTATCGTAATACTTAACTATTGCTCAGAGCGCGCCGATCAGACCTGTGATAGCGGTAATGAATGATACGAAAATAGGTCATGTCATCCTTTACTATCTCCGATAGATTACTATCATTCTTTTCTATTATTATTATAACATAATATTGGCGCAATGTCAAATTTTGTGAAATATTACAAATTATTTATCATACCAATACAGACCAAGACAGACTGTTAAGCCAACAAATAATCCAATGGCTATGGTGCCTATTGCACCCCATATTAAAGCGGTTACAATCATATTAGTTGACCTCGGTGTCGCCGTTAATAGTATCGATTAGCTTATTATATTCAGTCATAAGAGTTTGCAAAATCCAAGCCGCTGACGCAAAAGAGGTCGTATGCTTTAATAAAAATTCTGAAAACTCATCACTTTCTATGAATTTTTGGATTTCTTGACAATCTTTTATATCTAAATCAATTAACATATTACTCCTTTACCAGCGTACTGGCCGATATTTTTTAATAGGCAAACGTTTGGCTTTTTCTTCTGGGGTTAACATATCTATGCAAGCACCATCAACAAAGTCGGGTTTGCCGCGCAATAAGTTACCATTTTCGTCGTGTGGTTCACGCCAAATAAGGTATTCGCACCAATTAACGGTACCACGCTGCAGCCAACTATAATCCTCGAAGAAGGATACACATTGCATATACCCCCAATCAATAAAAATAGTGCGACCGCTATCAGAACTTATTTTTATAGTCACATCGGTGGTCCACACACGTTTACATAAACGCTGTATCCACTTCATAAACTCTTGAAAAGTATCGCGCAAAAAACGATCGCGGAAATGCCCTTCCACCACAATGCTATAATAGTCTTGGGTTTCTACGCTATCATCTTGTGTTATCCCAAACTCATCTTCCCATGCAGAAGAGTTAGTACCTGCATGTTGCACTATATGAGTATACATATTCTCTTCAGAGCCAGTGACTTTTGGTAAATGAGCTAAAACAGTTTCCAAAATATAGCGTTTTTCAGCCTGTGTACGCCCGTAAGGACTCACAGTAACTGTGCCATGAATATACGTCCATGAACTCATATTAACTCTCCTTTTTCATAAAAAATTTTAGGTATTCTTTAATGTGGGGTTGAGTTGGCACTGGTACGACTGTACCCTCCCATTCTTTACATTCAATTCCGTGTGCTTGGAAATAACGTTGTAAAGCACCGCGCTCACTACAGTAGTTGGATACTGCCTCATGTACTAGCAACACAATAACCAATGGCTTGGTATGGTCTACTTTGCTATATCCACACCAATAATGTTGCGCAATGTTCTCAAATTCTTCATATAAATCTTCGAAATTAATTTCATCCAGCGCGCGCCGATAATGTGCCAAAAAAGTGCAATTATTGGTAGTAGTCTGGTGCCCCAAACCACTGCATGGGCATGAATCAGGACTTTGTGCAACTTCTAATCCTTTGTTAATAATCGGCTTACAACGCAAACCATTTACAATCCCGCGACTATCTATAAATATATGCCCATTACTTTTATCTTCATGAAACCATTTGGGGTCAGATAGCGCAGTGCTAAATGGTAACATATTTGGATTAAAGTAACGTAATTGATAAAAATAGCTAGTGCGGAATTGTAAATCCATAATAATATTCTTCCTTATTTTCTATAAATATTATAACGCAAAAGCGGCTAAAAATCAAATTTAAGCTTTATACAAATTGTGTAATGGGAAATTGCTCGCATAAACTTTCTACTATTTTTGTCACACGCTCGATCGCCGC
>CANQFC010000017.1 GCA_947598155.1 uncultured Clostridia bacterium | reverse complement strand
AAAAAAATAAATAATATTATAATATATATATACGTATTTTTAACTAGCTCATTTTTAACTAGCCTATTTTTAACTAGCTTAAAACAGGATGAGGCTTCGCTAACGCTCAGCAAAGAAAGCTGCGCTCTCACGAGCTTAGCTTATAATAGGTTTTGGAAAAAATTTTTTTTATTTTTTTATTTTCTCCTTCCCTTCCCTTATATATATAAATATATCTCTACCGAAGCCAATGCTTCGACAGTGTGAAAAACGGGGTTGGCTGCCGTACTATATATAAATTTTAGCGCATTCCAATTTTTTTGCAAATTTGCATTTTATTATTCGGCAAGAAATAAGCGGTCGTAAAGGCGTAATTATAGTTTTACAAATTTTCCTATCGTCATCAAATTTTGTAATACTCTTATGCCGCCTCACCAATTTGACGAATTTGCCAAATTATGATATAATATTAGTATAAGAAAATAAGGAGACAGTAAACTATGAATACTGTAAATAGTAATTCTACCAATACCAACACTGCTAGTACCACCCGTCTAGTTACTACCATTTGCTGGGATTGCGTGCATCGAGGAGTATGCAAGTACAAGGAACAAGTAGATAGAATGATGGAGAAGGTAGGCGATTTAGGCTGTCCGTTAACGTATACGGTACAATGCACCGAGAAGAAGAATACATATCCTACCATTACCTATACTGGTGATACTCCCAAGGTCACGCCAGAATGAACAACAGTTACATGCGGCCCAGCGGATACGAAATATACCACCGCTAATAATTAACCATGCAAACCTATGATGTATTCTATGCGGTATGGAATAAAGTAGAAATACAAGCTAACACATCCGAAGAGGCCGCTGATATAGTGCGGCAACAAGTACAAGAACAAATAGGGCGCAGTGATATAATTGATGTACGGGTGGCGATAGATGGGACGAACCAAACCAATACAAGCAATAAATAGGGAAGGTAACGTAGAAACCTTTGAATCTCATACGGCGGCGGCTGAGTATTTGCGCGAACAAGGCTTTGTGGCCGCGACATCTACGCATCTGGGAAAAATTGCGGCAGCAGTAGAGAGCGGGAAGCGTTATTGCGGCTACAAGTGGAAAGAAGTTGTAGTAGATATTGAACAACCATTACACGACCAACCATTATCGGGAACCACCTACACCCAACCCTCCATGTATATACAACGTAGTTACTCCGACGAACGTGACGCGGCGAACCAAGCTATGGCGGCGCAACGTGCTGAGAACTACGATAATGCAATGGGGTTAAAGAGCGCGCTATACCATGATTTGCCGACCTTAGTCACTGAAGCTCAAGTGCGCGCAGCCAACGCAGTTGACGAATACACATACCACCTCGGTTTAATTACTGAGAGTGGTGTTTTGGATTGCGCTGATTTGGGGCAGTTAGTAAATTATACTCAACGACCTTTATTGCGCGCTGATTTAGAACAAATTATAAAAGAAAGAAAGTTCGGGCAATATAAAATTGTTATTCACCCTGACTTTTTACCATATTTAGAAAAGGAGTTAAAGAATTTTGGATAATAACGAAGTAGAACTACATGCCACACCACACTATTGGTCAAGTATGAATGTGTTTGTGAAGAAATTAGATAAAGAAGCAGAGCTGCCCACTTACGGAACCCAAAGTTCGGCGGGAGCCGACCTATATAGTACCCAACATTGTTTCATTCACCCGCGTGAAACCGTAATGATTCATACTGGATTGGCAATTGCATTACCAGAAGGTACGGTGGGATTAGTTATGGCCCGCAGTGGGTTGGCGACTAAACGTCATCTGGCACCTGCAAATAAAGTGGGTGTGATTGATAGTGATTACCGTGGGGAACTAATGGTGGCACTACATAATCATGGTGACTATACCGAAGAGATATTTGTGGGTGAACGTATCGCACAGTTGCTAGTTATGCCTTATTATAAAGTCATGTTCACCGAAGTAGATTCCCTAGATGATACTGAACGTGGTGTGGGTGGTTTTGGCTCCACGGGCGTTTAACGTAAATTTGGCGGTGGTCTAAATTTGATTTTTAGCTTAAATTGCTGTATAATATAGGTGTAAAAAGATGGAAGAGAGAATATTTTGTTCTTGTTGCGAGAAAATAATTGACCCAGACCACATTGTTTGGGGCGAATATTGTAACCATTTGATGCCATTTTGTAGCATTCTTTGCCGTGATTGGTATATTGATTGGTTGAAAAGTACCAATACTCAATATGTTGAAAAATTATGGCGAAGCTAAAAATTGATTTTTATCGTAACTTATAGTATAATATATATAGAAAATGAATCAAGGAGATATAAAAATGGTTTGGTGTTGTGATTATTGCGGGCGCGAGCTTGACGGAGTCGGTATCGATACCCCTTACGGACACTTTTGTTGCCAACGTTGCGCGGATAATGCAGAGATTGATGAGTTATCCAGCGACAGCCACAACCCTTACGGAGATGAAGCGGAATACGAGTTTTGGGCAAGCCAAGACTTGGGCGGCGAATACGATGAATATATGGACGACGAAGGCTGGTGGGACAGCGGCGCCGACGATGAATATTAAATCGTAAAATGCGGCGAAGCTAAAAATTGATTTTTATCGCAGTTCTTGATATAATATATATAGAAAATGAACGAAAGAGTTCTTCACAACGATATTTAATATTATAGATTTATTTTTGAGAATTGTGTTCAGACTTAATTTTGACAACAGCTCAGAAATATGATATAATACAAATATAAAAATAAAATAATAATATTAAAGGAGTTTCAAAGTTACTATGAAGATTCAGACCATTGCATTGACCAACGAAGAGGGTAAGCGTCAGGTGAAGGTTGCCAACGGTGTGCGCGCACAGATGATCGAGAAGATCACGCGCGTGCTTATGAACGAGGGGTTGGAGGTTGTTAAGGCTGCCAACGGTGACCTTGCCATTACGACTTGCGTTGACGCAGGTTCGGGCAACACGTTCTACACCCGCCTTGCCGTGTCGCTTTCCGACAAGCCTCTCGACGCCAAGACCGAGAAGAAGAGAAAGGTGAAGACCGAGGACGAGACCGTCATTCCCGAGCTGTTCGCGGATGAGGACGAAGACGTCGAGTAACCGCTAATCGGTTATAGTTAGTGAGTAAATAGTTGATAGAAAGGGAGGGGCAGTGCTCCTCTTTTTCTTTTTAGTTTTCATAAATTTGCAAAATGCGGCAGTTTATGTTATAATATAAGTATAAAAGAATATGAGAGGTATATTATGCGCATTGAACATCATTGCGAAATTTGCGGCCGTCCACTCCCCAGCTTAACCGAAGCCAGAGAAGTCACATTAGATTTCAAGCATGGCGACGAAGTATGCTACAGCAAAACGTACTATGTATGTAAGAATTGCGATTCATTTTGGGATGGTGACTTTTTAACCAGAGAAGCAACCAACCATATACGCACGGAACAAGAGTATGGCTTGTAAAGATGTAGTAAATGTATACAATAGTTTTGGCGGAGTGTTATATGGGATTTTTCCCAACGTAGGTGAGGCGGCGAAAGCTATTGGGGCGACCAAGTCTGAAGTTCAGCTGGCATTGCAAACAGGTGAAGTAGTGAACCATAGGTTGGTGGGTTATTATTATGCGCGGCCAACGTCATCCACAGCTAACAAAATACAGCGTTTAGACAGTAAAGGCAATGTCGTTGGTGGCTGAAAGACAATAGTGGCTGCGGCGGCCGCTGTGGGTATTCATAGAAATACTATTGGCGCGTGTATCAAAAGCGGCAAACCAGACTATCAAAACTACTATTGGAAAAAATTGTAAGGCTACATGAAAATTTGCAATTGCGCGCGATTTACGATATAATATACGTACAATATAGGTTGACGGAATGATGTGATATTATGCCGCCAATTTAGGTTAATGGAGAGAATGGAATGTTGTGTACATTTTGTTCTCTCCTTTTTTGTTATATAGGGAGAATGGGCTTATGTCTGTTCTCCCTTTTTTATTTGGAGGAATTTATGAATAACTTGTACAACAATTTATACCAACCTTATGCATCTTATATGCCGCGACCATATGATATTGGTAATCGTTTCGGGATGAATGAACAAATTAAATGGGTATTAGGTGTAGAGAATGCTAAGTCATATCCATTGCGGCCTGGCGATAGTGTAATACTAATGGATAGTGAACAGTTACGTTGCTATGTAAAAACATGCGACGTAAATGGTATGTGTAATTTGAAAGCGTATGACCTAATCGAGCCGATTGAACAGGCTCCAGCGGCCGCAGCACCTACGATAGATACAAGCCAGTTTGTCACGCGGAAGGAGTTACAAGAGGTGCTTCAACCACTTCAGGCGGCGACCGAAGCCAAGAATAAAAATTTATTATAAGAGGTAATATATGAATCCTATATATAACATGATGATGGGGTCAATGGCAAATAATAACCCTATGCTCCAAACACTTATTGCGGCGTACAAAAGTGGTGGTAATCCTTTAGCAGTAATACAAAGTATGGCGGGTAATAATCCAGGAGCACAAGAAATGTTGTCACTATTGCAAGGACATACTCCGCAACAAATGGAACAAGTATGTCGTAATATATGTAAACAACGTGGTATAAATTTTGATAGTGCATTCGCACAAGTACAACAAATGTTAAAGTAGAGAATGAGTTGCGCAGCTCGTTCTCTTTTTTTTATAGATTTTTGGTACCAAGTCTAAATATTTATTATGAGGTAAAATTAAATTATGGAAGGTTCAGGACTTACAACGGGTGAAGCTCTGTTGTTAAATGATCGTGGTCGTGGTTACGATGATGGTTGCGGTGGCTGGTGAATTTGGATTATATTCTTATTCTTCATTTTCGGCGGCAATGGTTGGGGCAATCGCGGACAAGAGATGGAAGGGATTGCCACACGTGAAGCGGTTAACCGTGGGTTCCAGTATAATCAGTTGGATAATGGCATTCGTGCTGTCCA
>CANQFC010000016.1 GCA_947598155.1 uncultured Clostridia bacterium | reverse complement strand
CATGAAACTCCACCTGCCTGTATCCCTTCGCCGAGCCCTCATCTGCGCGCTTGCTGTCGGCGCCGTTGTTTCTTCCGGTTCTGCTTCTGCCGAATGGCAAGCCAAGGAATATCTCGGTAAAACCATGTACGTGGGCGATTCCATTACCCACGGCGCGTATGCCAATCTTTATTCCTGGCGTTGGTCAATGCATAAGATTTTTGCCGATAACGGCATTTCCTATACTGAAGTCGGTGTCATGACGGGTAATGGGGGAAACGCCGGCATCAATATGCCCTACGGTGAAACTGTGTTCCAAAACAAGCATTCTTCCCAAAACAGCGCCCGCGCTTATGAGATTGCAGAGAGAAAACAGAAATATAATAAGGATATGAGTAAAAATCTTCGTTTCGGCGGCACGGGCATTCAACACTGGCTTGGTCTCAGTGAACCTTCCGAATGGACAGGGGAGAAGGATACCGATAATTACCGTCTGAGTGATGGGGAAAAAACGATTGATACTTTCGTCATGCTGATAGGAACGAACGATTTGCTCTCGGAGGGGCAAAATGTTGGTTCGGATTTGTCTGACAAAGAAAAAAGTTTAATAGGACGAAGTGAGAGCAGTGGAAATGTGAGTTGGAGTGGTACAGGCGACATGGATACGATTGTGAATGCCATGTTTGAAAGTAATGCCGAAGCTTCTGTCGTCATCCTCACTGTGCCGACATGGGGGGCTCATGGCAACAATAATACAGCAGCGGATTATGCGGCTGTTCAGACCTACAATGAGCATCTCAAGGCGTGGGTGGAACAGAACCAGCACAAAGAGAAAATTACTTTGATCGACATCAACCGCGGACTTGTTGACGTTGCCAATACAACACCGGGGCAAGGAGTTGATTCCTTCTTTTACGCTGGCGATGGACGACTACCCAACGATCACCTTCATCCCTCCGCACAGGGGGAACTCATCATCGCGGGGAATTTGGCGCGGGGATTGGGTTATGCCGGGCGCACGGCGGGGCAGGAACGGAAAGCAGCAACGGATTTCAATCGACAAGCGCAAGCTCTTTATGATTCTGCAACGAGCAAGGACAACGTCACCTGGACAGATGGCACTGGATTGACGCTGGGAAGCGGTTCCTCCTTCACGAGCGGTTGGGGGGAGGCGAGTCCGGAGGGTACGTTTACTGTTGATTTCAAGTTGGACGGAGGCCTGGGAGATGGCAGCAATGGCGGGTGGAACACCGGTAACGGACTCACCATCACCGTTGGGGACGGTACACATGCCGGTGCTCTTACACTGAATGAGGCCTACATCAAGTGGGGAAGCACCATCCTGTATTCCATGGATATGTCCGGACTCGACAGCGCGCTGCGTGTGGCGTACGTGCGCGGGAGAAACTCTCAGGGACTTCCCACCGGCTTCTACGTGTGGTTGGATGATCAGCTCATCGGTGAGGCTTTGGGAGCGGAAGCAACTATGGAGAGTGGCGGTTTGTCCATCACGAATGGGACCGGTGCGGACATAACCCTGAGCGAGCTTGCGATGGATTCTACGGGTTCGTGGGCGCCGATGAGCGATGGCTTTACGACCGAGAATTCGCCGCTCATTACGCCGGCCGATTCCTCCGCCTACAGTGGATGGCCCGGGGTTGTTGACTGGCCCGGACAAGATGAGATGTTAGATGGGGTTCAAACAGTGAATGCCAGTACGGCTCTTGATCCAACAAAATTTACCGATAACAAAATTGGGTGTACCGCCACCGTGAGTGGTCAAACACCGAGTATCATTAAAAATTGGTCCGGTGAACAAAAGCTTTTTGTGACAGTGGAGGAAGGTTCGGATCCAACTAATTGGCTTGTTCTTGATAACGTGAATGGTGGCAACTCAACTGTCGATTTGCATGTGCGATTCAGCGGAGAAATGACGCTGCCGACAATATTTTGTGTGTTTCAAAATACGGGTACCGTCTCGTATTACCACGATGGCGACCTGTACGTTGAATTTTCTGGTGATCTTACGGTGAATTCAGCTACTTTTACCATGGTGGATGAAGATCAAACCTATGCAAACCATGGAGCCTCTCATCACGACGCGGCAATCTCGGCGTTTTTTACGAATGGTGGTAACAGGGCAAACGAAAAGGGCGCTGTAAACGGAAAAATTACCTATGTTATCAACGATGGCACATATAATGGTCGCATTATTGGGGGTGAGGCGTATGGAGTGCAAGGTAATGAGACACGCGTGACAAAAGGAGTGGAGATATACCTGAATGGAGGAACCTTCAACGGTGATATCTATGCGGGAGGTACGTGTGGCTACATAGGGGGGGCTACAATCGTTATTACCGGCGGGTTAGGGTTAGGAAAGATGACTTTCAAAGAAACGGTCCAACGCATATCCGCCGGAGGGTTTGGGTTGAGTAATAGTCAATATACGGGGGGCGTGGCGAAAGATGGTAAGGCCGAAATCGTCCTGCAGAACATAACTGACAAAGATGAAGGCATCATAAAATGGGAAGGGGAGCTGTCCGGCGGGCGCACCGGGTCGGCAGCAGGACGGGATGAAACTGTGACGCGCACTCTGAAGCTCAACGACGTTGTTTTGAGCGGCGGTTTGAAAGCAACACTGGCGGAGTTTGACGAGGTGGAGGTGACGGACGGGAGCGAGCTGAGCTTGGGAGCGCTTGGAGGCGCCAAGAAGCTGACGGTTACGGGGAGCGAGCTCACCCTGACGAATGCAGAAGAAGGCTACACAGGGATGACAACTTACAACGGCGGCACTATTACTTTAGAGGACGGAGTGAGTTACGAAACGAAAACGGACGTTGAGCCTGATGACCAGGTCGCGGCATCTCTGAGCGGCGTCTATGACGTGCAGAGCGGGGCCAGCCTGCAACTGTCGGCGGATGCCGAAGGGCGCGTGCGCGGCGGGGTGGATGTGCAGTTGCACGGGGGCGGCGTATACAAAGCCGGGTTGAAAGGCGATGAAGAGGGCGCGGACCGCGTGGTGGTGACGCTGCTGGGCGGTGAGGACGGGGAGCTGAAGCTGGAAAATGTGAGTGGTGAGGAGGATGTGCTGATTCGCGTCAAGTTGCAGGGCTTCACAACGGATACGCGCGTGACGGGCTGGACGGAAGAAAAAGCATACACCTTGCAACTGATGGACGAGGCTCCTGTGCTGAAATTGGGCGACAGCGTGAAAGATGAGGCGGGGGCGTCCATTTTCGATACAAAAGGTCAGATTAAGCTGGGAGAAAATGCCAAACTGAGTTTGGAAATTGACGGTCTGCCTGACGCGCCCGAGAATCAAACGGTGGTCAAGTATCACGTGACGAAAGGGGATTTGAGCGGTTGGAACGGCAACGAGCAGGTGCAGATCAGCTAGGAGCTGGTGTTGTCCGGTTGGGAGGGCACATGGAGCGAGGACGGCGATCTGGTGCTGACCTACAGTGCGCTTGACGTGCAAACGCAGTACGAAAGCTCAGGGGATAATGAGAACACCGATTGGAAGGTGGATCCTGGAGAAAATGTGTACGACGCTGTGGGCAAATATGAAAATGTGGAAGTGGACAGCGAAACCCATATTGACTTTTCCGAGGCGGAGAAGATACCCGGGCGTTTCAGTGAAAGCGGACTGACGCTGCACAACCTGCAAGGCAGCGCTGAGGGAGAGCTTACCATTAAAGGTGACGGCAAGACGGGTGACAAGGCGAACAACAAGGTGACCTTCAAGAACAGTTACGGGAAAGAGGGCGCTGAGCATTTGCAGGCGGACGGCACCTTGACTTACGGCGGCGAGATCACCATCGATGGCGCCGAGTTGCACATCAGCCACGAGGATCCGGACGAACCGGAAAACGGAGCAAACTGGTGCACGCGTGTGGAGGGCAAGCTGGACTTGAGCGAAGGACAGGGGCTTTTCATGGACACCGGGGTGCTGACTTTGGCCAGCGGTGGCAAAGGCGAAGTCTCCCGCCACGATCTGGGCGATCAGGGCGTGACCTTCACCAATGGGAATGACGGGCAACTGGTCATCGACGGGTCTCTCGCGTCCCTGGCCGGGGAGGTGAGCGCCGATGATGATAAAACTCAGTATGCCACTCGCAAGGAACACATCCTGTTGGAAAATGGAGGCGAGCTTCAGTTGGGCAGCAGCGACAAGAATGCCCGAACTGTGGTCAACGTGACCATTGGCGCCGGCGAGGACGACCAGATGAATATCGTACGCGTCCAGGGGAAAAAGGTTGAGGTGGGAGAGAAAGGGAAGTTGCAGAACGTCCACCTGGTGCTGGAGAAGGGAGCAGAGCTGAATTTGGTCAAGGAGGAGAGCGAACCACGAAGGAAAGCGATGAGGGCCCGAAGCGCTGCGGATGATCAACCGGTACAGCATGAGCTCAACGGTCTGTCCGGCGAAGGCGGCATGACGGGAGACGCCAATATGACGATTGCCGTCAAAGAGGGGCACCACGAGTTCAGCGGCGACTTAAGCGGCTACACCGGCACCATGACGATAGCCGCGAGCGATTACGCGCAGAGTTTCTCCAAGGTGAAGGGAGGCTCCGGATGGAACGTGAAGGTGGAAGAGGGCGCTGTGGTCCTGTTGGACGTGGGCAGCAGCGGCAAGAATGTTGGCTGGACGATGGGGAATCTCGAATTGGGGAGCGGCTCGGACACCACGTTGCTTTTCTCCTTCGCCGGCAGCAACTCTCTGAGCTCCGCCAGCAGCACGGGCTTGAGCTTTGAAAGCTTTACGATGGAGAAGGACGCGCATCTTGTGCTGCAAGCGGTGGGCAACGCCATGCCAACCAGCGATACCTTCACGCTGGGCAGGGTGAGTGGCGAGATCAGCCTCAACGAGAGCGCGAATGGCCTGCGAGCGCTGGCTGAAGAAGATAGCGGTAACGGCATTGAACTGCAGAAGGATCAGCTGCTCGGGGTCGGCTTCCTGCACGTTGAAAGCGCGAGGATTGTCCGGAACGGTCAGAAGGTGGACCTGGAGATGACGATGTCCGCCGACAATAAGCTGGCGGAAGCCGTGGCGAAGGAGGGCCACAACGCGCTGGAGGGCGCCAAGGCGCTATGGGAGATCACCGGGGGAGAAGCGAGTCAGGAGGCGCAGAAGCTGCTTGACGATCCGGATTCGGATCTGAGTCGTCTGGCGGCGCGCACGGCCGAGCTGTATGAGAACGGAAACCGCGGCGCGTTGGGCCGCACCCTGGCGAGCGCCATGGGAGCCTCGCTGAGCGCCCTGGCTCCGGCTGTGAGTCAGGATGTGCATCGCCAACTCACCTCGTTGCGCAACCGTGCGCTCGGGCTGCCATCGGTTTCCGCAGGGTCGGACGCGTCCGACTGCCACATGTGGCTGAATGCGGAGAGCGCTTACCACGAGCTGGACGATGATGGGTCGGCGCCGGGATTCCGGCTCAGCGGCTGGGGAGGCAGCGTGGGCTTGGCCATGCACATGGATGAAGATTGGACGCTGGGCTTTGCCGTGAACGCCATGTACAACGATTTGAAGAGCGATGGCATCGATCAGCTAAGGAGTGATGTGGATACGGTGTACGCAAACATGTTCCTGCGTTATCGCAGGGGACGCTGGACGCACCTGCTGGAGCTCAGCGAAGGCATGGTCGATGTGGAGACGAGGCGCACGGCGCCCTCAGCGAGCTACACGACAAGCGGCAGCACGGACGGTTATGTTTTCGGCGCGCTCTATGAGCTTTCCTGCGCCGCCTATCTGGACGAAGAAGCGCGCAAGAGCGTCGAGTTCGTCATGAACGCCGAAGTGCGCTACGCCTCGCTCAACAGCTTTGAAGAAACGGGAAGCGATGCGGGATTGAGCGTGCAGGGCATGGACAGCACGCAACTGACGCTGGGTGCGGGGGCGCGCTGGAGCGCCCGTGGCGGAGCGCAGGCGCTCAACCGCAGCGCCCTGCTGGAGGCGCGCGCGTTGCTGAAAGCCGATGTGGGCGACCGCCGGGGAGAGACAGCCACCCGCCTGAGCTGCGGGGACTATGTGGCCAATATGCGC
>CANQFC010000015.1 GCA_947598155.1 uncultured Clostridia bacterium | reverse complement strand
TTAACCTTCTTGAATGAAAGTGGAGGAAAAATTACAGTGTTTGATAGAGACGAATACTTCAGCAAAGCACAAGCTGCAACTTTCGCTCAAACAATGCAAGGTTTCCAAGAAGACATTTACAGATGCTTAGATAACTTAGGAGTGTATGGGTATTTGCTGGAGAACACTACCGAATATGCCGTTGTTAGCACCTGGAATGCTGATGAGAATCGTTCGATGTTGGTGAAATATACAATTAAGAATGAAGATGGCCAGATGTCTTTGGTTAATCCTGTAGAATGCGTTGTGCAATATGTAGAGAAAGAAACTGCTCATGCTGAGTCTAGTTTTGTCGAGGAAAAGAAGAAGAAAGAGGAAGAAGATAAGGATGAAGGTGATACACCTGATGCACCCGATGCTCCTGATACTGATACTCCTGACTCCGACGATGACGATGATGATGAGGAAAAGAAGAAAAAGACTCAATACACCGCAGACGTTGTTGAAGATATTCCAGCCGAAGGAGTAGCTAATGCAACAACAACCACAGTTCCCGAAACAACAGAAGAAGAAAATGGAGAAGTGACAGAGTCAGCCGCAAATACTTGTACTTCCACATTATCTGACGGAGAACGAACAGAACTTGAAACTTATAGAAGAGTTGAAAAGCTCAATAAAATCAACGAATACAAACAAGATTTAGCAGAAGATGTAATTACGGATTTTGTAAATCGCGTTGATGAATTTAGTTTAGAGCAGCTTGAAGCGGCTTTGGCATTGAAATTTAGAAATGCCGCAGTCAGCGCTCGCGAACAAGAATATGGCAAGACGCCAGTTAATTTTAGTTACATTACACCTGTTGCCGCCTATGATGCCAATAACGTAGCAGATGTAGTAAATAAATATAAAAATAGATAAACGAGGTTAAACAAGTATGATTACAAGATACTTACCCACATTTAAGTATATGGAAGTAAACAATCTTACTGGTTTGAGAACGGGCCAAGTGCTTGCACAGTTTAAGGCTAATGAAGCTATCACAACTGTTAGCAAGGGTGAGTACAAGTTCATCGAAAATGGTCTAATCGTTGGTCTTGGTTCCGATGGCACTATTGAGAACTATGATGCAAAGAAACACGCTCAGCCTTTTGTTCACTTCACAGAAGAATTAAATACCTTCCTTGACGAACTTAATAGATTCGCTGTGGAAGTTGTAGACGGCGTTGCATATCCTAGAGCAATTGGACTTTATGTAGGCGACACATTTACTACAAACAACTATACTGGTACCTATGAAGGCGCTAAGGCTGCTAAGGTGGGTGCTACAGGTGTGCTTGAACTTCAGTCTGCGGTAGATAACGACAGCTTGTTCATTGCTACTCCTACTACTATGCCTAATGGTGACGAGGGCGTCGAGTTTACATGCTTCAGACTTGCTCCTGTCGCTGGGGAATAATGAGGTGAAAACATGGCTAATACAGTTGAATTAAAGAATTTAGTTAAGGGTGCTATTTATCCCGATGTAAGCAAATTCTCTGCCGACGATGCTAACCAGGCTTTCATTAACGCGGTTCTTGAAACCTATGGTCTTCAGAATGCTACTCCTCGTCAGATTCGTGCAAAACAGCCCGAAATTTTCGCTTTAATTGAAGAGGCTATTGAAGAGCTTATGCCTCAGGCGTTAACCGACGTAGTTGGTGGTTTCGCCGAAGTGCAGACCTTTGCTCGTGATGCTGAGTGCTTGTTTAAGGTTAAGGGTCTTGGTAAGGTCCGTGCCCGCAGAAGTATCGTTCCTGGCGCACGCGATGGTATTTATAAGGCTCGTAGATTGGACAACAAGAGCTTCCAAGTAGATGTTGGGGTTGAAACCGTTGGTGTGTTTGTAACTCTTGAAGAGATTTTACTTGGTACTGCTTCTTTGGCTGATTTAATGGCTAATATTCAGCAGGGCTTCCAGGAGAGAATTTATATCCGCACAATGCAGGCTCTTCGTACTGCTAAAACGCTTGCGCCCGCTGCGAATATTGCTTCTGGTAACGGATTCGATGACGTCGCAGTAGATAAGTTAATTCGTATTGCTGGCGCTTACGGTACTCCTATTATTATGGGATTCCGTAGTGCAGTTGCTAAAGTAACGAATGCTACTGGTTGGGCTGAGACTTATCCTAATATTCCTGCTGCGGAGTTGGATGAACGTCGTGCAAAGGGTATCGTCACTATTTATAAAGGTGTGCCTGTTGTTGAATTACCTAACTACTTAATGGATGAAACCAATAAAGAGTGGGTATTCAATGAAGGTGACTTGTTCATTCTTCCTTCCGATGCAAAGCCTGTCAAGATTGCTTTGAAGGGCGACTTACATATCGAAGAGACCAAGCATCCTAGCGGCTCTATGGAACAAGATGCGCATCGCTTAATCGGTGTTGGTTTGTTCCTTGCTAATGACGTTTGTGTTTACACAGATACAAGTTTAGCTAGTTCTGGTAAATATTAATTTATAAATTTGTGGGGAGGGCGGCTGTCCTCTGTCCTCCCCATTTCATTATTATATCAAAAAGGAGATTTATATGGACGCAAAAGTAATTGGAACATACGATATTGTTAAACTTTGTAAAGGAGGTCTCGTACTGAATTTACCTGCGTATGATTCCTCTGCCATTAATCGTCGTGTAGAAATTCCTAACGGTACGAATAAGGTTCGTGTGCCACGTACATTTGCTTTGGGTGTATTTGTCGATCCAACATTGGATCAAATGTACAAAGATGGTTATTTTACTATCGAACCCAAGGTTGAGTACGAAAAGGAAGTGGCTTCTATCTTCGCTCCAGTAGAAGAAACGGTTGCAATTGCAACAGATGAAGAAATTCTTAAAGCCTTAAAGAGCGGTAATCGTGTTAAGGTTAGAGGATGGTTAGATACTACTGTGAATAAGGAGAAGGTAATTGTTTTAGCACGTGAAAACATTGGCGATATCTCAACCTCTATGATTGCTGATTTAGAAAAGGCACTTGGAGTGGAGCTTGTAGTTGATGGCGAATAGAGAACAATACTGGAGTGTTTGTCTATATCCCTACTTTTTAAGTTCTTTGAGTAGCTGTACATTAGTTTCCTATACTGATGAAGAGCTTGAGCAAGAGTTGGCGTTGTTAGCTCAGAAGGCTATTGCGCGCTTTAAGTTTCCAAAAGTGCCACTTACATATGATTTTTACCGCCCTGTGCCTGAGGTTTCCATGAACCCAGCATTTGGAGATCGCTTTAAGATTGAAGTAAAGCATGATGAAAGTTATGTAGATGGTTGGTATTTTACCGAAGAAGGGGTAACCATGAAAGAAATTTTGGTTATCATCGCTTGGATGAAATATTATTGGGTAGAATATCAAGCATCGAAAGAGCGCAACTATGAAAACTTGTATGCCGATAAAGATGTAAAAGCATTTTCAAGCGGTAATCTTTTGCAGAGCATTGACAAAATGTTTATGGATTTAATGTTTGCGGCTCGAAAGACAGAAGAAGACTATAGCAGAGTAAACAAAAACGGTCGTCCAGCCGTTGGAGATGTGAATGCCTAATTTTCAGTTATTCCGCAGCAGAATGCGCAATGAAGCGTGTTGCCGCTTGAAGTATGAAACTGACTTTATTGAGAATGGCACCTCTGCTACAACAATTCATGTTATTCGTACTCATTTGGATAAAAAAGCGGGATTGATTATCAACGAAAAAGAAGGCCCAGATACAGCTATAGTTTTCACGTATTTGGAAACAGATGAAGATAAGCGGGAACAAGAGCTATTAAAGCCCGATTACTTTCTGTGGAAGAATAGAACATACTTTGTGTTTGAAGATGTTGATTTGGTATTAGATACATATTATAAAAAGCAAAAAGCCTACCAATGTAATGTGCTGTTTAGTTTAGAAGATAAGCATTACGCGGGTTATTTTGTTGCTTCACTTGCAAAGTATTTGGAAACCCCACTGGCAAAAGATTTGTTAATCACGAATAATGATAAACCGATTTTAATTATGCCATACTATCCATGATTAAAGACGGGGTTAAAATTTAGAATAGACCACAAACCTTGGAAAGTGATTGATATGGATACGACCACTAACAAGGGTGTTGCATATATATCATTAGATTTAGATTTCTTTCAAAAAGGTGCAGATATTGATGAGACAACTATTTGTGCCTATGATGAAATCGAAGCGGGCCAGGAATTTGAAATGCTTACGCATAATGGGCATTTTAGAACGAATATTCCTGTAGAAGTTGTGAAGCGGACTAATGATATAGTGAAATTTAAGGTGCCTTTTGGCACTGAGTCACTAACGATTGAAATTCAAGATAGTGATGGTAATGTTATTAAAGATACATTTAAGGTGGTAACGCGCTCATGTTAGAATTAGTGCAAAAAACATTGTATGAAATACGTAATACACTAAAGCAAGACGAGGTGTTGCGCAAACTATTGTATAATGACAGTAATAATGCCTTGCAAATGGTATCGCCCGATCCCGCACAGATTGAAAAATACATTACCATTTATCCTATTTATGAGTTTCAAAATAAGAACGACTTAGCACAAAATGCGTTAATAAATGTCTTGTTTAATAATGGCACTGCTGGTGAAGATGTTCAATTGGATGGTGTGTTACAAGTGAACATTGTAGTCAATGTAGACCATTGAGACCTTATTGGCGGCAAGGTGCGCCCGCTTGAAATTGCAGATAGAGTAATTAAATTGCTCAACAATAAAAAATTTAGTATTTCCAATCCCTTGGAGTTCACAAGTATTGACGAACTCATTATTACCAAACAATTAGTGGGTTATGCAGTCTTGTTTGATTTTACTGATGGGAGTGGAGAAATAGATCATTATTAAATTACGAGGTAAATTATAATGGCAGTAACTTTTGATGATTTAATGAAGGGATTCGGTATTGTTACCGTTATGAATGCCTGCATTTTCATTCCTAAGAAAGCATATTTCGCAACGAGAAACTGCAAAACTGCTGGCCAAGATACTTCTGGTGGTATGCTTCCTGAAGACTTCGTGCCCGCATATGAATATATTGATACATTAAAGATTGCTAACTTCACAATGGAAGGTCCTACCAAGACAATCACTGGTGGTCAGTATATTAACCCTCTTGTTAAATATGGTAAAACAATGACTGCAGAAATCCAGGATGCTCTTGGTCGTGCTTCTACATTGGTTAGATTCTTTGGTGCAGAGTACGATGGTTATGCAGAGTATATTGGCCGTGGCAAGGTAGTTGGTGCGGGATATGAATATGAAATTCCTGGCTTAGCTGTTAAGGATGAGGCTGATTTAGTATTAGTACGCATCAATGGTATTCCTGTTGCTAAGGATGATGATAATGGATTTAAGGTAGAAGATGGTAAAGTAACTATTGCCAAGACTTGGAAGTCTCCTACCCCTACTAGTGTAGAAGAAGATGGTCCGAAGGCTTATACTGCGACTGATATTTTTGATGATGATATTGTACAGATTACAGTACCTGGCAGCCGCTTGTCGATTACAGACAAATATCCTGGACCTTTCGCGCTTGAAGGTGATACGTTCTATATTGACCAAAAGACTGGTGAAAAGAAGCACGTCTTCTTCTTTGTTCCTCAGTTTTTACCTGATAGTATTCTTACACTTACTCAGGATGCAGAAGGTGATGCTACCGTATTTGACCTTAATGGTTCTGTAAGTGTGACTGATGTGCATGATACCAAAGACCAAAAAGTACGTAGTATCTTCTATGAAATTCGCGAGGATAGTTTCTTCAAGAAACAACGTGCTGAGATGTGGATTCCTGGCACAGATTATAAGGATTTGAAAGCTCCAGGTGGCGCTTAATCCTTTCTTAAATAACAAATTTTGTCCCCTAGGGTTAATCCCTGGGGGATTTCTTTTTGCCCTGAGAAAACTTGACATTTTAATAAAGTTATGGTATAATGATAATATAGAATTGGAGGTATATTATGCCAAATAATGTTTACGAATTCGGGCAAATAGCAGATATCATTATGTCTCCTAAAGGAGATATGCAAGTGGGTAAGAAAACTTATAAAGCTAATATGCCATATACTGTGTTGGAAGATGTAAATTTTCAATTACAGTACGAACAGAATACAGCCACTGCGAATGGGGTTAAACCTATTATATCGGCACAAAATGCTCGTCCATATAGAATTGCAATTACGGGTTTGACGCTAAATGATAAAATAATGGATTTGATTATGCAGCGTGAGGCGGCCGAAGAAGCTTTAATTACAAGACGTGAACAATGCTTTGTGGACGGCGACACATTATTTTTAAGCGAAGTACCCGCAGAAGAGCATAGTATTTGTGTGTTTGATAAAGAGCACGAATTAGTGACGGATTGGATGTTAGAAGAAGCTAAATTGGTTGGCGAGTGAGCTGAAGAGAGATATTTAGTATTTTACAAGGTGCGGCGTGAAAGTGTTAATTTCAGTTTAGAGATGCCGCATTATCCATATTGGCAGTTGGAAGTGCAAGTTAAGGGCAATACTAATAAATATTCACATGATTTGTATATGTTTTTCCCTGCGGCTTCATTAATTACTGTGCCGACTTTAAGTGCATATAATGGGGAGATTTTCTCTACTCCGTTGGTGTTTGATTTGATTTATAAAGGGCAAGATGAGCCTAGGTTGGTGATTTGTTAATG
>CANQFC010000014.1 GCA_947598155.1 uncultured Clostridia bacterium | reverse complement strand
TGGGTACGTTTTTATGCGCATAATTTTTTGCCAAGGGTGACGGGTGTGGGCAAAAGATCGTATGATGTAATTTTTACCTCCGTTATTGTTACTTCCCTTATTTCTTCTCTTACCCTTCCCCTTCCATTATTTTTCTTTCCGTTCTTCTTCCCCTATTTCTTCCCCACTCCCAATTATTTCCCCCACAAAAAAAAGAACCCCTAAACTAGGAGTTCTTCATGTCATTTATAAGTTGTTGTAGTGCGTTCTCGTCATTTAATGCCATAACGGTCATAAGCGCATAGGTGGCTAAATCGATCAATGTATCATTAAGGCTTTCGGTAGCAACAAGATTACTGCCGCCAAGTATAAGATTTTCCGTTCTGTTCCATTTATCGGACATGCGGGTTAAAGCGGAGATGGGACCGTATTTGCGCACCGATTTGCCAAAACTATCACCATAAGTAATGTTTTTGCGGGCGTACTGTTCAGCAAGGGCGATAGCGAGGTCGGTAAGGGTGGGGGACGATGCGGCGGCGGGGGGTTCGGTAGGATACGTGGGACCTAACGAATTTGGCTTGACCGCGTCTAATGTATTTAGCGCTGCCTGACGTGATGCGGCGACCGAAGCTTTATCAGTGCTATAGTTTGCAAGATTACTATATGGAATGTCCGCGCCTTCCATTTTATAATTTACGACCATAGCGTCCGCGGCCGCCTCACACTTGTCTTTAGTATCTACGTTATTGGTATCCGTAGGAATTGCGAACTTTAGAGGATTAAACCAATCTTTGGGCGCATAATGGCAGAGATAGTAGTTGGGGCATTGCGGGCACAAGCACTTAGGCACTGCGTCCTCTACGCGGCAGGGCATTGGTATCCCTTCCATTTCCCTATTCTCTTTTATTTCAATGCCGCAACTATTCGTGGTATTCTGCATCTCCATTGCCATCCCAAGTTTCTTCATCGGGGTATACAGGAGTATCGGCGGCGGGTTCAGCAGGGGTTGCAGGCGCGTCTGCGGGTTCTGCGGTTTCCGTGGGCTCAGTATACTCTTGTTCTAACACACCATTAATTAATTGCGCCAATGCGCTCAAAGTAGCCAAATCAATACTTACATTTTTCGCCTGAATGCCAGTAAGCGTACGAGCGGCTTCATCTTCGGGTTCGGTGAAAATCTGCTTATATGAAATACCACTCATAGTTAAATTGCCGCCTTCATAGGTTAAGGTATACTTGGTCACTAATTCACCCTGAGTAAGGTCAATAATGGTCTTAAAGCCGCTAATGGTCCAAGTAGCTGTAATTTTACTTTTCTCTACTCCGAGCGCATCGCTCAATTTTGCCACAAGCTCTGATTCATACCATGTTTTTGCGGCGACTAAGGTGTTATTTGTCATCTATTTTAATTCTCCTTATTTTTTATATTATAATTATATCATAAATTGCCGCTAAAAGCAAATTTTTACAAGCTGCATAAATTTTAGTACGTTTTCACATTCCAATTTGCAGGTGGGCGTGAATGGGCCAAATAAAAGTCCTGGGAAAAATTGACATTCTCACATAATTGTGGTATAATATTTATATAGAATAAGGAGAAGAAATAATGATAGAATTTAAGACAAGTAAATGTCCAAAGTGCGGGCGACTTGCCGAGATTGTTTTTTCAAATAACCCAATTTCTCCTGGCCTATGTAATAAATGTTTGGCGAAAGAACTAGACCCTACCAATTTGCAACAAGCGGATTTTTTCTGCCGCACCTATAATATACCATTCGATCCTACAAAATGGATTGAATTGCAGCAGAAATGCGGCGACAACGTATTTACACAATATACCAAATTTTATTTTGAAACCGATAATAAAACTTTGTATTTCCAACGTGTAACTGCGGATTTATGGGGCAAAGCAAATGAAGAGTGGGAGCAAGCTAGAACCTTCGAAGTATTATTAGACCGTGTTGCGCCATTAAAGAAGTCTTTCATGGAACGTAATGCGACTAAATGGGGTCCCAATTATACGTTTGACGAATATGTAAAATTGGAGAACTTACTAATTAGTACACTGCGCGCTAATGACATTACCAACCCATTACAAATTGACGCGATTAAAAAAGCTTGTACAATTTCTGTTGCACTTGACCGCGCAATTATGGATGGCGATGCTAAAGCAATGAAAGAATTGTCATCTGCCTATGCGGGCTTTGTTAAAACCGCGCAAATTGATAATGTTATTGCGGCAGCTAATAGTGATGTAATTAGCACTGTTGCCGATTTAGCTGATGAAATTGAGCGTTGCGGCGGCCAGTATAAATATTATGATGGCGTTGAACGTGATATTGTTGATAAGACCATTAACGATATCAAGAAGTATATACGCGACTTAGTACAAGATTGCACTGGTTTAAGTACCATTTTTGAAAATATTAGCCAAACATATCAGGCTTCCGTCGAAAATCAAGCGGCGAAAGACGCTCAGGCGGAATTATCTATTGAAGAAATTATTCAAGACAGCGCGGCCGCTGCGAATCATGCTTTAGACACCGAATTAGAGAAACAAACATTAGATGGAGTTGATATAGACGACGATGACTACTTCTAATGCGGATGAGCTATATATTGAGCCAGAAATTGATGACTATATAACCTTTCTTAACTCTTCTAATTCGAGTAATGTTAAAGTATTGCGGCGTGAACGAGTGCGGCAAAAACTTGATTTATATACAGAAGCACTTAATACATTTTTAGTTTATCCTGATATTTTATCGGATATTATGACCCCAAAGGGCAGCAGTTTTAGTATGTTCTTTGCGCAGCGCATTGTAGTGCGTTGTATGGCGCGACACCGTCAGTGTTATTCTACCTTTACTCGTGCATTTAGTAAGTCATTCTTGGCCTTCTATATGGCATATTTACACAGTATGTTGGTGCCGCGTTGCAATGGGTTCGTTACAGCTGGTACAAAAGCACAAGCTGCACAAATTGCAAAGGAAAAGGTGATTCAGGATTTATGGGTGCGTTTCCCGTTACTTGCCAATGAAATGCAGAAGCGCGGTACAAAAGCAGCTTATGTAGAGGGTAGTGATTACGCGGAGTTCCGTTTTACCAGTGGTAGTATATTTGACGTGGTAGGTGGACACCCCAGAGGGATGAGACGTCATTTCGGTGTGTTTGAGGAAGTTATTGAACAGGATCCTGTTGTAATCAATGAGGAAATTATCCCCTTAATGAACTCTCCTCGTACCAATCGTATGGGTAAATTAAATCCCTATGAACCACAGGCACAGAAGAATTACATAACGACGGCTGGGTATATGCAAACCTTTGCCTATGATAAAAACATAGAGACACTTTGCTACTGTGCTCTTGACCCAGATCACTACATGATATTGGGTGGTAGTTATATTATACCACTTATGCATGGCCGCTTGGAAGAGCAGACAATGCGCGAAATTATTTCATCTCCTTCCTTTGATAAGGATTCAATGGAGCGTGAATATGTTTCTCGCTGATCTGGTGCGCAAAGTGGCCAAGTGTTTGGAGCCAATACAATTACAGCTCTTCGTAAAATCATCCGTGCGGAGTATAAAGCGGCCGAGCTTAATGATGATGAATTTTATATCGTGGCGGCCGATATGGCTAAGGATGGTAGTGCTGATACAGCAGTTATAATATTCCGTGTTACTCCTAAGGAATACATGTTCAACTTTAAGGGAGTGAATTTGTTCACCATTAATAGCACCGACTATGAGGTGGTGGCAAATGAGTTAAAGAAAACAATTGCACTGTACGATGCACGAATGTTTATTTATGACGCTAACGGGATAAAATGGCACTTGTCCCTATGTACTTTACAACTAATCAGTTGGGTATATACATTGTATATGCTAACGGTTAAACCCAAACGTTATACTTTTATGTCAAAAAGAGTTTAGGCGTGGGCAATCCCGTGGGAAGCCGTTATGGCAGCCTGTAGAGACTATCTCCTGTTGTGGGAGAGTACGCACCTATTGATACGGTGTGGAAAGAGTACACTCATTGATGGATTGACAATCCTGAGAGAAAATATAGTCCGACACTTATAGAAATATAAGATTACAGAATGCGGTGCCGCATTACGTGACTGGATAAATAAACCCACCAGTGATAGGAACAGTGGAATTCCTCTCCCTGGATATGGTATCATTAACCCTCCAGAGGGGTCGCGTCGTGACCTTATTAATTATCCTAAAGATCGTACTATTTGCTATGAGATTAAATCTGGTGGTAAAGAAGGTGAACGTATTCACAAATTCTTCTTTAGCCGCATAAGCAATGGTTCGGTGCGTTTTCTTATAAAATCTAATGAAGCTATCTTAAAGTTTCAACAGACCAAGAATTTCCAAGCCGCTTCCGACATTAAACGCAGACGTTTATTGCAACCATACAAATATATGGATTTAATGGAAGAAGAGCTTAAGAATCTTATTATCATCGATACAAGTGATAATATTTCTAATACAATGCGTGTAGACCGCCGTGATAAGAAAATTCAGAAAGACTTTTTCTCTGCGGCTGAATATGGCGTTTACGCCGCCTCAATGTATATTGAGCAAGACTATTATAAACGTAAACGTAAGCGCAATAACAAATTAATGAATGCAGTATTTGTTACCACTTGTGGTAGCAAACCAAATACTTCAAGCGGGGGTCGACGCCATGGCGCGAAAAGATAAGAAAAAAGAAATTGAACAACAGCCCCTACAAGATACTGCACGTTTCAAACTAACTCGTACTAAAATTAAAGAAATGTATGAGTCAGATGAATCAGTTCTGCGCAATGTAAATAAAACGAAGAATGTTTCATCTACCATTAATAGTTTGGATATTCCGACAATAGAAAGTAATTACTATGCTATTGCCAGCCTTGATCAACCTCGTCAGTATGCCGCTGAATTATATACATTTAATCCAGTTTTTGCGAACATTGTAGATTATTTCTGCAATATGTTTTCGTGGAAATATGTATATATTCCGCGCTTGGTAAAAGAGAAAGGTTCTGCGACTGATTACGAAGAGATGTATAATTTAATGGGTGAAGTAGTGGATGGTTTGTCTATCGAAACTACATTCCCCATGATTTTACATGAACTTATCATTAATGGCGCGGCTTTCTTAATGACGACTAAGAATACTTCATCTAAAACTATTACGACCATTTCTATTCCACCTAAATATTGCCGCTTAAATGCTGTGACACAATTTGGTACATACACATATCAAATGGATATGCAGTATTTTGACAGTTTAGGTTTATCAAAAGACCAGTTAGAAATAATTTTAGATTACTATCCAAAAGAACTTCGTACAATGTACAATGCGTATTTGACCGATAAGAATAATATGCGTTGGCAAATGGTTGACCCTAAATATGCGGCCGCCATTGTTATGAACAAATATGGATTCCCTACCAAGTTGAATGCCATTTTTGGGATTAAACAATATGAAGATTATTTGGACAATGAGTTAGAGCGTAACGGTCAGTTATTGGATAAAATCATCGCCCATAAAATTCCCACTTGGGAAGATAAACTTATTATCGACATTGATGAAATGAGTGACCTCCACAAGTCATTAGCGCGCTTGTTAGCTAATAATGAGCATACTCGCTTGATGACAACTTTTGGTGATTTGGATGTTTTGTCAATAGGGGAAGATGATAGCAAAGAAAATAAAACGTTAGATAACGCGTATAATAGCATCTATGATACTTCGGGGTTAAACCACAATTTGTTTAATGCAAATTCTGTTGAAGCTTTGAAATACGCACTAAAACGTGATGAAGCAGTTGTTTGGAAATACATACAACAGCTTATGAATTTTTATAATGTAACTGTTAATCATTCTTTCAACTTCAAGGGATATCAGTGTGATATTATTATGTTGCCTGTTACAATTTATAATCAAGCAGAAATGATTGAGTTATATAAAAACAGTGCTACTCTTGGCGTTAGTAAGATTGAATATATTATTAGTACAGGAGTGAAGCAAATTCACATCGGCGCGAAGATTGAGTTAGAAGACTTCTTACATTTAGATCAGCTTAAGCCATTATCAACTTCATACACACAGAATGATAATAGTGTTAAGAGTGATACGAATAACGAAGATACTGACGACGAAGGTGATGCGGCGAAAAAGCCTGAGGCTGCGGATGACGAAAATGCGGAAGCCCCTGACGATAAGAAAAAGCAACAAGAGGAACAACAAGAGGTAAAAGATAATGAAAATACCAAGTAGTGTTCCTGTATTTATTCAAGATGTAGAAGTTGGCGAAACTAAACAGTATTCGAAAGCCAAGCTAAAAATCTTCTATATCGGTGAAACTCCTGATCATCGTTTATTCACCAAGGATTTCTCCGATAAAGTTTTGAAAAGTTTACCAAACACACCAGTGGTAGCTTTTTGGGACTCGCAAAAACAAGATTTTCGCGGGCATCATTCAGAACAATTCATTTATGGTATTGTGCCTGAATCCGCGACAATTGAGTACGAAGAAGATGAAGAAAGCGGCAACACTTTTGCGGTAACTGATGTTATTTTGTACACTGAACGTACAGATAATATTGGTGAAGTAGCCAAAAAAATAGTTGGTAAACAACATTCATTAGAAATTAAATCTGATAGCTTGAAATATAAAGTTAATCGAGACAGTGCGGGACGTTTCATGAATATCCAGTTTACTGATGGTGTATTTATTGGCTTAAGTGTGCTTGGTGATGATGAAACACCAGCATTTAAGGGTTCTGGGTTCTTTGATGTTGAAGACTTTAGTGCCTTTGCTGATAAGTGTGCTGCGAATTTTGTGAATTTCTTAACCTTCTTGAATGAAAGTGGAGGAAAAATTACAGTGTTTGATAGAGACGAATACTTCAGCAAAGCACAAGCTGC
>CANQFC010000013.1 GCA_947598155.1 uncultured Clostridia bacterium | reverse complement strand
GGGACATTAACTACTAATTGTCCTGTAGAGTTCTTTTGTATTGCATAAGTTCTACTTGCTGTGGTAGTTGGCGTAGCGGCACTGACTGTTTGAACTGTGTCACTGCCTAATTTTACTACTCCAGGTGTAGTAGATGTCGCCGCATCATCTGTCGTAATAACCGCAACAGACAACTTACCTGGGCGGGCCACCCGTAATTCCCCTATTATTAATGTATTACCTAAAACAGCCATAAACTAATTACCCCTCTGTAAATTGCCGTGTGATTACTTGGCCTGGTGAATTTATATATAATTGATCTGGCGTAACGGAGAATAATGTACCGTCAGCCACCTCAACGTATGTTTGGTATTTAATATCGGTAGATTTATCTGCAGCATATGCTCCAGTATTATGACTATCTCAAACTGTGATAAATTTATTCTTATCTACTGATACTGACAACTTCGTTTGATAATAATAGCGCCCATCATAATAACGTCCTAAACGAATTGCGGCTACATTATATATAGCGCCCAAGTCCGCAGTGCATTGCGATGAAACATTAAAATATGGTTTTGTAGCACTTGCCGCAAATGACAAATAACCTTCGATAATTTTTGCGTGATCTTCTGTGTATGCGCTTGCTACTGTTATTGTTTGCCCATCAGTAGTAATCACTTCTCATTTCATAATATGATTCGCTGTATTAGAATTACTACCATTTGCATTAAGGCGCAAATATCGTACTGGTATACCCAATTCACTTACTCGCCGCATTTTTGATACAGATTTACTATTCGCGATAAACGAAGTTGGTAAAGCCGCACTGTCGTAAAATACATGAATGCGCATTTGGTAATTTTCAAACTTTACTACTGTTGCAGAATAGGTTGTACTTGCGCCACGAGTGTGCAATCATATTCTTACGCCTTTCATGGCGGTTGCTGACGCATCAGTTAAAGTAACTGAACGTGTTACTAAAGGTGCTGTCGCATTTGGGTATGAACCCATATCTGTATATTGCCGTGTACCAACATTCGCAGTAGCACTAGTTGCAACATCCATAACTGGACATGCGTAAGCGGCGCCAGATGTAGTAGACAATGTTATTGTGCCACCTACATATTCTAATACGCAAGTGACTTTCTTCCCGCTGACGTGGGTGTCTATTGGTATGAATAAAAATGGACTAAAACCACCCGCCACTGTTGAGGTACCAGTAAATGTATAAATATCACTTTCAGAATTGTAAGCAATAGTTATGCCATTTTGGGTACCTAATGTACGTTCATGCGGCAACGAAGCTATTTCTTGTAATGAATTTATATTAAATCCAAATTTATTATCTATATTTAATCTTTGTGTATATAATTTATTTAGATCATCTGTTGTTAATGCAGATGCGTATATTCGAAATTCAGATACTTTCCCTTTGAAGTAATTACCTGCAGGATTGGCGTTACCACCAGCTTCGCAACCTATAAATATGCGATTATTAGCATTATAACCCACTTTACCATTAGGTGCACTAGTATAATTGGCGCTTTCACCCTTTAGTTGACCGTCTAAATAATATTGGGCTTTACTACCGTTGAACATGAATGTCCACATATGCCAGCCAGATTTGATAGTAGACTTGGCAATAAATGAGGGGACAACATATCCTTTTTTTAATCCATCATAACAGGACATACGGATATTATTATCAGCGTCTTCTAAGTTTCAACCGCCGCCTTCGGTGCTGGAAATTAAACGCATACTACTATATGTAGTTCAATCACCCATATATGCTCATATATTATAAGTAAATGGACCCTCAACCATACAAGTGCGCGGCAATGTAATATAAGAAGAGCTACCACTAAATACTATACTATTGTTGCCCGTTGGCGTATCACTATCTAACGTTAGTGTGCCAATCTTTTCAGCATCATTACCCATACCAGTAATATCTGCTATTCCAGAAGTCATGCTTTCAAATGGTACATTAAAATCGTAATGGCAAAGCGGCCGCTTCACAAGTTCAGCTACTTCATAATCTGAAATTAAATGGTCATACACACGAATATCACTATAGTTTGCACTACTAAATGGGGCCATTTTGTTAATAATTAAACTATTCAAAAAGTAACATTGTTGCGTTGGTGTAATGGTACCAGTAGTAGCAGTAGTTGTGCCGCCTAATGGTGTTACTCATTTAGCCCAGTAACCTGTTTCCAAGTTAACACTCATTACCATGTGGTATCATTTGTTCGTGGTTAATGTTGCTGTGTCACCTACACCACTAGAATTGGTAAAGTTACCATTATTATACCATGTATATGACTCATTAGTTGTATTATGCCGCTCAAGTCTAAAATTAGCCTCGCCCGCATTTACTGCGTGGGTGCGCAATATAATAAGCGGCATCCAAGATCCACTAGCCCCGCTATTTAACGTGCCACATTTGTACCAAAATGCGATAGACATCTTCGTTGTTTGATGTAACTGTGGTGTATAAGTAATTGTACTAGCCGTTGCGCCAAATTGCATACTTCTAGTTAGTGGGGCCGTGTAATCTACTGGATAAGTTGGAGCAGTACCAGTAGCACTACTATAACTATTTCCAACTGTATCAGTATTATTCGCTAAACATGGAATATGTAATACTATCATGTACCCTCCTTAATTATATATTAAAAACTTAATTCTACGGATTTGGTAGTGGCATTGTATGTCCACAATGAATCTCCAAGTTTATAAGTTGTAAATTTTTTAACACCTGTAACAGCTTCTGGTGATGATGTAGTACCACCAGTACGCGTAACAACATCAGTTTCAAATGCTAATTTCTTTCAATTAGCTGATTTAATTGTGGTGTCTTTTTGGTCAGCATATAAATGATATACACCCTTATCATTAAATGCTAATAATGAAATTTGTCCACCAGATGCATCGCTCCACTGTTTAACACTAACAACACCAGAATATCCACTAACACCACTAATATTTACCGTGGTGCCAGACTTTAATCCTAAGCCATATACACCTGTTGGTAATGTACTTGGATTAATAGCCTCGCTACGAGTATCTGGCAGTTGCAAACAGCGAATTTGTACAGTTTGCGCATTACCAGAAGAAGGTGTAAGAGTAAGAGCAGAGTTGTTAATACTAAGGGTATAAGTAGTATTAGTGTTAGGGTTGGCGGGCATTTTGATTGAATCAACCGTAATCCCAGTTACGTGTCCTTTAGCATCACGTTTAACTTTGACACCTGTCACTAATGAAGTTGAATTCCAACTAGCCGCAGTAGTAGAGCTTGCGGCCGCACTTAGCTGCGCATTAGTATCTTCAGCTGGATCATAGTGATTACCAACTGCAGTTACTTTAGTGTCAGTGTTTGTATCCGTCCATGGCACATACGTCCCTAATTTGCCATTTTTATCCAATTGTACGGCATAGAACTTAGACGTACCACCTGCCGTATATGAAGCTGCATTACCCGATTTTGCTTCGTTTACTAATGCAACTTTATAATCTGTAGTGCCACTGGTGCCGCCGCTACCACTAATTACTAAACCAACACCTGCAGTGTGAGCATGTGCACTATTTGTATCCGTGTCAGTGCCAGTAGTTACTGCAGTTACATGACCAAATTTATCAGTGGTAATTCCTGTAATCTTACCACCACTATATGCCTTTGCGGTAGCTCCCGTAGGAACTGCATGTGAATATTTTGTATCACCAGTTGTACCACCAGCACCACTTACCGTTAAACCATCTCCAGCGCTATGGCTGTGCGCAGTATTAGTATCTTTAATATCAGATGTTAAAGCAATGGTGCCAGTTTTACTTGGAACGGTTAATGTGTAATCACCATATAAAATTTTATTAGCGCCAAGCTTCATAGAACCTGGCAATAGCATTGTTTGGGCGGTATCCCAACTATATAAGTGATCACGTCTCGCTAAATTATTCGGTACACTATACGCTAACTCACCATATGCCGCGATACTTTGGATAGATGGACGGGCAGTTTCTTTACCGCTACTAAATCCTGTGCATTTGAACGTAAAACGTACTTTCTGCGCTTGGTTTGTTTGGCTTGTGGCACCACCAAATACAATAGCAGTGTGTCCTATATCATTGGCGCCATTTCAACCTGTTAATGCAGTTCAACTTTTTACGGTAGACCAGGTAGTATTGCTACCAATGTTGGCTTTTTCTATTAATACCTGCAGCCCTGAAACACCATTGGTGCTAACCCAAATGCAGGTTGTAGCCCAACGAGCAAAATAACGTTCATTGGTGGTGGTGCTTGGTTTCCATGCATCTACTGTAATACGCAGCCAATAATTGGTAGTATTTTTTTCTACTGTGGGCGTTCCTGCGGGTAAGTATACATTAGTAGCCGCTGCACTGGTAAAAAATGTGCTGGTGGTTGCGGCATCTTGTGTAAATGTTTTCCATGTCGCGCCATTGTCTTCTGAACGTTCCCAAGTAACTTGTTCGTTCGGCATAAATGCAAAACGGTTAGCACGCGCCCAATCCATGTAGCCCAAATGAACAGGATTAACACCACCAGCAACACTACCCGTACCTTGTGCTTTAATATCCCATGCTTCACCGTTCCCGCGAGTCACAATAGGATGTGCATTTGCTCATGATTGTTTTGCTGCAGTACCGATGCGTAATTCCTTATTTGTAGTATTAAAACCGATTTCACCAGCTTCTAGTGTTTTTGAAGCCCATTGATCGTTTGTATATCGTCTATTTTGAAATCTTATATTTCTAACAGCCATGGGCTACCTCCTGCACTAGGCGGCAGCGTCATTACCATCTAGTGTGTTAATTTCCGTAAATGCAGTAATATGTCCATATGCGTCATAACTAATCGCACCAAATTTATTTGCGCCTGCTGTAATAGCAGTATTACTATGACCAAATTTACCGCTTACTAAGCTAATACCACGATCAGCTCCATAAGTGGTATTATTATCCGTCCACGGCACATAAGCACCGAGCTTACCATCTTTATCTAACTGAACTGCATAGAATTTGCTAGTGCCACCAGCAGTATATGTTGCAGCATTAGTTGATTTTGTCTCGTTTACTAATGCGGCCTTAAAAGTCGTACTAGTTAATGTTAAACCTGCTCCAGCGCTATAAGTAGTATTATTATCTGTCCAGGGGACATTTACACCTAAATGACCCGCACTATCTAATTGTACACTATAGAATTTATTTGCCGCAGTTGCTTTAGTGTATGTGGCAGCGACAGTAGCTTTTGTAGCATCAGTTAAATCTGCAACAAACTGAGTACCACTTAATTTAACACCATTACCGCCTGTATAGGTTGTATTATTATCTGTCCAAGGGACATTAACTACTAACTGACCACTCGCATTTTTCTGGATAGCGTATGTCTTGCCAGCAGTTGTTGTAGGTGTGCCAGCCGCAACAGTTTGTACAGTATCATTACCTAATTTAACCAGACCATATGCGCTGGCAGTTGCATTTGGTAAGGCGGCCCAAGCAGCTTTTCCACCTACCATAGTTAATACTGTGCCATTTGTGCCAGCCGCTAATGCTTTTACATTAGAACCACCACTACCTAGTACTACTTGATCTGCAGTTAATCCAGTACCATGCACTATACCGTTAGTATCTGTTTCTAAATCGTATAGTGTGTACCAATAACCACTGGTGTCTGCGGCACTTAATACTGCACCTACCCACTGGTCAGGAGTATTTTTATCTACAAAGTAAATATTATCACCGACCTTAAATTTCGTTTTATCTTTTAAGTCGGCAATATATTGTTCATCTGTTCTATTTTTATATGTATAAGCAGTAGTGTTACCATCTACTTTTGCTTTTAATTCTGTCCAACCTTTAACAACAACGTCACTACCATTTGATAATTTTAGTGAACCATCTTTAGTGCCTTGCTGTAATGTGGGCAAAGTAGGAATAGTAATGGTTTGTTCTTCAACTGCAGTAACATGACCATATTTATCTACTGTAATTTTGGGAATTTTAGCAGATGTAGCAGTACTTGCGCCACCTGTGAAACCACTGGCTGGTCCTTTTTTAGCATGGCTTAATGTCAAGGTTACTGCACCTGTAGACGTATTAGCGGCGCCAACTACTACGTCATCATCTGTAACTGCAAGGCTCGCCACACCAATGCTAATGTTACCTTTGGTTAAGGTTAAAGTATAAGTGCCCGCATCAAAAGTAGCGTTAGTAACTGCATTACCACTACCACTAATTACCACATTGATTTTGCGGCCAACAGGTTGAGCATCTGTCCAAGCTTGGTCTGCCGCCGTACCAATTTTAACTTCTAATGTGGTTAAATCTAAACCAAATTCACCAGCTTGTAATACATGATTGGCCCATTCTTCTGTAGTATAACGTTTATGTAAAATACGTAAATTATTTAATGTCCCAGCCGCCATTATGCTTGACCTCCATCTAAGATTAATGTATCATCCTCATTCAAGAATAATTTTGTTGCATTCAAATTCTTAATATGATGGTCTTCAATAGCTTCATCCGCAATATACACTTCACGTGCTGCACTAATTGTAATGCCAGAGCCGCCAGTATATGGTAGCGCGCTAATGGTCACAGTTTTGTCGCCTAACTCATTAGTGTCTACTTCATCAAACTTAATACCATCGCCCGCAACATAAGTGTTGTGGTTTACACGTTTAAGTTCTTCGTTAATTGCATCAATTTTAGCTTGTAAGTCTGCACGAACTTTTTCTAATTCGTCTAAACAAGCCTTTTTAATTGCGGCATCTTTAGTATCAACTTCACTATGAGTAGCATAATCGGATAAGTCTAAATTTTGTCTACCCAAAAGTTCCCATTTACCACCAGAATAAACATATTCATCGAAAATATTTTTTGTTTCTTCTGATGTCTCGCTATTGCGCAATAGATAAATGGTGCTTTCGCTAATATCGTCAACTGGAAGCTCATCTACTACCTTAATTTCGAAGCGCGGAATGACGTCAATTAAGCCTTGTAGCCGCTGCTCTTCCTTTTTAGCACGGTCAACTTCAGCTTGTAAGTCTGTCGTTAATTGCTCGTCGGCCGTCTCACGTGCTTGTTGTTCAGTTGTAACAGCTGCTTCGCGGTCTTTAATCTCTTTCTCTAAATCCTTGCGTAATTGGTCGGTAACAGCTGTGCTTGGCTTAAACCATTTTAATTTGAACGCACCGCCCTCATCTTGGTCAACAGTTAATTGCAATCCTTTTTCGAAAGGAACTGAAGAACCATCTTCTGCAACATACTCATCACCAAAACCAGCTAGTGCTAATTTATTATCTTTAACTACAACTGAAGTACCATCTACTTCTACAGTTGCATATGGTAATTCTTGCCAAGTATTTACACCATCACCAACTTTACAACGTGGTGGCTGTGCAACATCTGCGCTCCATGCAACACCAACCTCACCTTTTAACAAAACGGGGTTGATAGACTCCCAATTCTCTAAACTGTCGTTACGCAACAACAGCCTGGTTTTTAATGTATTTGTTGCCATTCTATTTTACCTCAGTTGCGGCTGTTCCACAATCAATTAAATCTATTTCATTATAATCACGGCCACAGCATATATATTGTAATTTGACCGCATCTCACATATATACAGCATTCTCTGCTTGTACATAGTATAAATAATTATCCTTGCCCACATTTGGTAATTCACCACGAGTGCTATATTGATAAATACCGCTTGTTAAAATATTTTCTGCTTGGTGAATATCAAAATGTAAGTTCTCTCCAGCAGTTTGTGTTCTAGGGTCTCCTAAATGGAATATTAAATTCTGTTCCATATTATTTTCTCTTCACCATATAATTATAAACGGAAGTGCCGCAACTTACTGTAGGTGCTGGAGTAAGAGGTAAACAATTATGATCTAAATCTTCATCATCAACCTCGGGTTCTACAGTATCGATAGGCACTTTGGATAATGCACGCTGTACCCCAATGTATTGAATACATGAAAGTTGTATAGAACCATCAGTAAATTGGACACGTATTTGTACAGGAACAGTATCACGGAAAGTTAATGTTTCTTCTTCTGTGAGTGTAACATACCAACACCCATCTTTTGGATTATACGAAATGCCACTATCAGCTTCTTGTACTGTATAAACCTTACGTATTTTTCCAAACATAACTTCTATTTTATTTATATCTTCTAATACAAGTTGTTTATCTAAATGGGTTATATAAATACGGTATGGCACAGAAGTATTTTGACCAATAACTAAATCTTCCATACGTCACCTCATATTTTATATTTATATTATACCATAATTCTCTTGTATTGTCAATTTTTTCCCACGACAAAAAGGACTGTAAAAACAGTCCTCTGAGCCAATTTTATAAAATTGTGATGCTACTTCTCAAATGCCCCTTTCACTTCTTTTAGGGCAAGCTCAATCAGCTCATCTAAATCAGCTGTCTTGGTTACAGCCAACAAGAGCTTTAGGAATCATGGCGCAGTCTTTTGGAATTGCTCCTCAACCCATTTTAACTTTTCTTTACCACGCCCCTCACCCTCATATAAGGCTTCTGCAGCAGTAACAAGGCCCGCCAAAAAATGACAAATAATCTTTTTGCGCTCTTCAACTGGCATTTTCCACACACGCACAATTACGATAGCCACTGCGGCGACCACAATGAGCGCAATTACAGCAACAAGGATTCAGCTAAGATAATCCATTATTTCATAACCTCTACAATTTTATTTTGTTTTAATGTTTGTTTAATATCTATTATACGTTGGTTTATAGACCCACGGAAAGCAAGAGTAATATCGCGCTTATCCAATTCAAAACGACCATCGACTAACACATCGCATTGCTCGATAATAGCAGAATAAGTATCATTTTTCATAATTTCTTCCCAAGTTAAACCGCTATAAATCCAAATGGTTTTCTTGGGAAAATGAGCGCGCACAGTAGTAATAATTTCTTGCACAATCGGAGCATTCCAATCTTCTAATGGATGCCCGCCACTAATAGTTAACCCTGCAACATAAGACGGCGCTAATGAATCAATGAGAGTTTGCATAGCTAACTCACCAAATGGCAAGCCATACACAAATGATTGTTCTTCAGGATTATGACATCCTGGACAATGTAATGAACAACCACTGCACCATAATACTACGCGTACACCTGTCCCATTAGCAATATCGCAGGTTGTAATTCCTGAATAGTACATTATATCCTCATAATAACGTCGACAAGCGGCGACTTGAGCTAGTTTATTTTAAGCTTTCGCCGCCTGTCATCCGTCGGTAGCAATTCTGTTGTTATATAAGTTTTATTTGATCAGTATGGGTGTATCTATCTTTCACCTCATCCTGTTTCCCTGGGTTGAAAGCAGAGGTGTAGTTTCCTGTTAAATACATGATGTTATCTTAAGAGCTTTTTATCTCTTAATTCTTATAATTTCTTATAAGATCGGCGTACATTTTTATCTAAAATATTTTAGATATTGGACACTCTTGGGGATATTATATTTATTCAATCCCTACGCTCTACGACGCTATTTAGCCTTACGTAATCTAAATAGTTGTCTCGGTATTAGCATATATAGCATTAAATTTTCGTTTCAAATAATGACCGTTATGATTTTGATATATATAATCTCTAATTAAACAAATATCTTTTTTACTGCTCCAACGAATACGATATATAGAAGCTTCCGTCGTAACTGAATTATGTGTTAACGTTGGTAATGCTTCAAATAATGTATTAGCTACCCAAGTTATGACAGATAAATTTCCACAAAAACTTAATTCTTGGCAGTGCTGGCCACTACTACGAGTGTATGTAGAAAATCCGCCATCACCATCGAATAGCCCTCTAATTAATGCAGGATGCAGTGTTGGATCAATTGTTGGTACTGTAACTGTAAAACTTTTATTAGGAGTAATACCTAATTTAACTAAGTCAGTTACAATTTGTTTATTACCAAGTGCGAATCGTTTATAATATCCAGCACTGGTATAAACTTTATCTTTTGCGCCTAAATCTGCCTCAAAAAGATGTAAGATATCTTCATCGCTTGGTTGTAAACTAATAGATACTTCATAATCACTTTGTTCTGGCTAATATTTTATACTACCATCAGTGATCAACCAACCAATCCAATAAGCTTTTTCTGGCGTATCAATTGTAGCAAAATAATATTCGTCTAAATCTGGGTTAGATATTTTAGATAGAGATTTAACTGGTATATTGTATTTATCTAACAGATTTTTTAATGTATTATAACCTGTATGATACTTTTTTTCTAGTTGTAATAATGAAATACCAGTTTGTTGATATTCAGCGATAATTTGTTGTTCTTCGGTTTTTGAGAAACGAGGATTATTACCCGTTCGTCTGGGTAAATTGTTGATACGTGCGATACGAGAAACAGTGCCAGTGCTAACATTAAATTTGGCTGCAATGTCTGCAACTGTCAATTCAGTGTGATTTAGATATAAATCAATAATTTGTTCATCTCTTGTCATAATAAAAAATTCCTTTAATAAAATTTATTTCTCATTCTCTCACGTTATTTGTATATGTAGCTTTTACCGATATTGCCCAATTATAATACTATAAATTACTTTATAGCACGGCTATTTCACTAACCTGTTACCCTTCTTAACCTCTGTATGTTATGACCACCACATTGTGGACATGTATCATTGATCTCATCGGTATAGCCGCAGTCCATACATGTATCATTAGGCACATTAATTGCAAAGTATGGAATATCTTTATCCATTGCGTAATTTACAATAGTTTCAATAGCTTCTAAGTTATTCTTGCAGCTTGAACCTAGCTCCACATAGGTAATACAACCAGCGCTAGAATAACCAGTAAGTTGCGCTTCCAAATCGATTTTTTCGAAAACATTTACTTTCTCCCATACTGGTATATGCATACTGTTAGTAAAATAAGAGTGATCACTTACTTTTGGTATTATGCCATACTTTGTCTTAAATTTGGACATTGCAGTATAACATAAATTTTCGGATGGCGAATAATAAACCCCAAAGTTTAATTTATATTCATCCTTAAATTCTGCGCAACGCTTTTTATATAATTGGCAAATACGTTTAGCTAACGCCATACCTTCTTCAGTAGTATGGTTTTTGCCAATAAGAAGTTGTAACGTTTCTGCCATACCCAACATACCAACAGCAAGTGTACCATGTTTTAACGCAGAACGAATACCTTCTTCAGGAACATAACCAGCCATTAAGTTATTTTCGTAAAGAAATCTTGCACTCTTAGGTGATTGTTTTGCAATATATTCAAAACGTTCGATCAACATATCTTTTGCATCATGTAATCTGTCATCTAATAAG
>CANQFC010000012.1 GCA_947598155.1 uncultured Clostridia bacterium | reverse complement strand
AACAACATCATGGATTCTTGTGAGGCGGCGACTCCGTATACAGGCAACAAATACTTTTCCAACAAATGCATCTCTTCAGACGTTAAGCCCGCTTCACGCATTTCTTGATACCATAACCCAATATCTTTTTTATATTTGGCATATGTTTCCAGTGGCAATTCCCCACCATCTTCTGCCATAAGTCTCATGACACTATTACCAGTGAGTAACTCCAATAAATTATGTGGGTGAATTAATGCCACTGCTTGGCTACCTTGTTGTGTATCGAATTGGAAACATGAAGGGATTTCTCGATTATATAAACTTTCCCACATCTCCTTATTATCATAATTGATAACGTCAGGGTGGATATATTTATCATAAGTTGCACGCAAACTACCCTGCCATGCAATAACATCGTCCTCCAATAATAAATTGAGACATGTACGGATTTTGTCGAGCGCCTGTACGGTCAAATAGTCATACTTTACCCCGCCCATTTGTTCCGTATCTTCTAGATCCCAGGCAGTCACGATAATGCCCTTACTGGTTTTCATTATTGCATTATTTTTCCAAGCAGGTTCATTTAATGCAAGGACACCACTTGCATGGCAACCCAGCCGAGTGACTAAACCTTCAATACGAGACGCAACCTTCCATAACATAGGATATTTTTTCATCTCATCTTGGAATGCCTTAATTGGCGTATGTTCTTCATCACCAATATTACACTGTTCCAATGTCCAGTCAAAACCACGGACATTTGGAATCATGGCAGTGATATATGATACTATATCATCATCAATTTCTAAGCCACGCGCCGCAGTATTTAATGCAGATTTACTACCTTCAGTACCGAACGTGCAAATATGAATCATATCACCACCGATACTTTGGAAGTACTCTTGCACCTTGTTAAATACTTTCACCCGCTTATTCGCCTCGGAATCAACGTCGATATCAGGAAGGCCAGGCCTCTCTTTATGAAGGAAGCGCCAGAAGGGTAGTGCCACAGGTTGTTCCAATGGATTGATCTGTGTGATACCCAACAAGTAATTAATAATACTACTACCCGCGGAACCACGTGCAGGCCCCACCAAACTATCCGCCTCATTCCACATGATATCAATCATCTTTGCCATTGTGATGAAGTAGTCACTCATAGGCTGATTTAATTGCTTGCTTATATCATAAAGTTGTTCAAACTCATAATCAAGTTCAACAACATACTTTTCTTCTTTATCTCTTGGAATTTTTACCTTCCACGGCTCTACCAACATATTAAGCAAAGCTACGTCAGCCGCATGACCTTCGTCCATAACGATACTTAAATATTTGGTTTGCTCTGGATAGTCTTTAATAATTTGCGTCCAAAATGGATTAATTATTTGCGTCAAATCATATTTAATCTTAGGAATAATTGAGGTGCGTTTCAAATTATATCCAACTATTTGTTCACAAATTAAATTCGTGTTGCGGCAAAAGCTATCAAACTGTTCTTCTGTGCAATTAGTGCCTTTTTCGCTAACAAAATATTCTTTAATTTCATCAAAACTCATCATGTACGCAGATGCATAAAAGCTATCCACTTCACGGTCGCCGCTACTTTTTGAATTTAAGAATACTTTGTGGACTTCTCTATCTTCGGTTGTCAAATAGTGTGAGTCAGTTGCCAACGTAAAATTATATTTACCATAATACGTTTTTAACATATAACGATTATAATTAATTTGGTCACTATTCCAAGAAGGTTGCAACTCAATATAAAAGTTATCAAATCCAAATAAATCAGCCATTGCTGCTAAATGACGTTCGATACCTTCATAATTACCATTAGCGAATTGTACGCCGCAAAAACCACCTAAACAAGCTGTTGTAGCAATAACGTGCCCTGGATTGGCTCCAATAATTTCAAACAAATCTGTACTATACGTTGGAGTTCTCATAATATTTTTCATATATGAGCGACCCCAAGCACGAGAACTTAACTGACGTATTTGTTCATACCCAACATCATCTTTTGCGAGTAATATCATGTGATAAAAATGTTCACCCTTTTGATGCGTTTCTGCAGTCAAATCATTGCGGCATAAATAAATCTCATTACCTAAAATTAACTTAAATGCCGCACGTTGCTCTTCATTAAAGTGTTTATTGTAATAGTTCCATGCTCTAATATGTCCACTAATACAATCGTGGTCTGTAATTGCTACACCCTTTAATCCCAATTGAAAACCATAGTCCAATAATTGTTCTACAGTGTTAATTGCATCAATAAGTTTAATGTTTGAATACTCAGAGTGATTGTGTAGGCTTGTGTAAGTACTCTCCATCAATTCTCCTTTTTGGCTCTTGCCTATTATATATTTATATTATATCACAAATTATGTTATTTGTCAATTTTTACGTCGTTTTTAAGTGCCATTGCAAGCAAAATGGTTAAGCGATTGACCATAGAGTAGTTGTAGTCTGGCTGTTCTGAATTAGTGCCCAGCAAATAGATTAAATCTGTCATATTATAAGCATTAGCAATACTTTGTGAATTAGTATATAAGAAATCTAATACTTCTTTTGCTGTTTCATCTGACGATTCAGTTTGTTTGTTTGTATACTTAAAAATGCACAAAAAGTCTTTCGTCACATCGGCCGCAACACGTTCGGTAAGATAACGTGGCTTTTTATACACATTGGCAAGAATATCAAATGCTTTACAATTCCACAATGTAATGGCATTTTTAATATTTAATCCTTGCCAATCACGAGTGTTGAGAGTATCATATATCTTACTTAAACTAACAGACATGATATTCGAATATCTCCTCGCCCTTTTTGGTCTCTAATTCCATAACTGAGGTCATAAAATCTTGTAGTTGGTGTATATCCCAATCATAATAAATTTGTTTTAAGACTTGCCCAAATGTAGCTAAATTACCATCTGGTTCGCGAATTTGTAATCCATAAGCAGTGCAAATTTCTTCAAAAGTTTCCATATATCTCCTTAAAATAAACTTTGGACTTTGAATGGCTCGAACTCAATGTGTTCAATCATAAGCTGGATAGTCGTATGCCCCATAAACTCATTTAATTGTGGACGGCCAATAATAGTTAGTTTTGCATTATCTATTTCTTTTAACTGTTCTACAAGTTTTTTATCCTTAAACTTTACACACGCAATATTGCCAATCATAATTTTTACTGAGCTTTGGTCATTGCCCATGATGCGTGCGTCACCATGATAATAACTTGTTAATACAATTTTGGGTTGCGGAATGCCATTACACCACAACTCATTATGCTGCGCGAACTCGTATAACATTTGTTCATTAATATTAGTTTGATTAAAAATGGCATCAACTTCCAAATACTCACTATCAAATTCAACATTTGCCAATTTGGCATTGGACTCGGTAATAAAATCTTGATAGTGGTCCGCATGAATGGAAGCACCAAACGCCATTGCGTGCCCTTCACCATAATCACTATAATCACTATCGCGCACCAGCTGCAAGAATGAACTAAATCCTTCTGCATCTTTACCGCGGCCGCTACCTGCATAAACTAGTTCGCCATTTTCTACTTTAGGCCGCAATACCAATGTAGGCTTACCATAGTACTTCATAAGTTCCATGGCAATGAGACCAGTGATACTTTGTGGTACTTGTACAGCATCATCTTTAGAGGCAATAACTGCAATGACTTGATTTTCATCTAAATGTTCTGCCTCAATTTTAGTTTTTAGGAACTCGAAACATTTTAACTTTTGGGTATTTTGTCGCTCACGAATATTACTTGCTATGCGAGCCGCATATTGATAATAGCTTTCATGCCGTTGCTGTCCGCGATAGGTGGTATCGATGTAATCGCTAGTAGGTTCTTCAATTAATGCACGGAAAATTAATTCTTTCTCTTCTTGTGTACCAAATCGAATGACAGCATTAATAAGTGGTGTTACATAAAAAACCACATCAATTTTAGTAGGGGTCACTATATTACTAATAGAATACGCTTGCTTAGCCAAGATAGCCTTAAATAGTTCATTATGGATATGATGAAATCCTTGATATGCAATATAGTTGTTATCTAACGTTGTCATATTCATCATATCACTTACAATACCTAACGCGGCCAAATCATACCAGTAGCTATATTTCACATACATATTCGGATAACGCATATTGTAATATTGAATAACCTTAAATGTAACTCCAGCGCCGCTTAATGCTTTGTTAGGGAAAAGCGGGCTACACTGATTATTGACAATAATAACGTTTGGATGTGCATAGGACGCTGTTACAGTATGGTGGTCCATGATAATTACTATTTTGCCTTGCTCAGCCAGTATACGTTGTTCTTCCAATTGCATACTACCAGCATCTGGGATAATTACATAATCGCAATCTTCTGGTATATCTTCTAATAATACACCATGTTCTTTCCCTTCATGTAAATGCCATACAATATTAGCTTCAGGAAATTGTTTCTTAAAAAATTGATAGAATATTGATGCAGAAGTGTAACCGTCTACGTCGCTGTCTACTTGTAAGAAGAACTTTGCTCCGCGCGTAAAGCCCGCATATAGTTTTTGAACGCATTTGTCTACGTTAATTAAAAGGTTGGGTGCTAATTCATCAGTCCTATCAGGTACACCCAAAAAACTATCAACCTTTTTAATACCTAATAGGTGTAAGTAATCTTCCAATGGTGTCCCTGAATTGGGATCAACACATGGATCTTTTAGTTTGTATTTAACCATTATATATAAATCCTCGTTTTTAATAGTTCTTCAAATACTTCTTTCCCTCTATCTATTGGGCTATCTTTATATTGAAGTTTATTAAAATCTAAGTCCATAAGAATAGATACATTAAAATAAGTTTTAAGAACATTTGCTATTTTTTGATATTCTTGCCGCTTCAACTCCATAGTTGGATAATCTGTATAATCTGCATCATAAGCCAGCATAACTTCTTGCACGCCAAGTTTTAACAACATTTTAATTTGTTGCATAGATAAGTTTTTACCGAGCGTAGCCACTGCTGTATTATTATCACCATATATTGTGTCCATCATTAGGACACTTTTTTCCGCCTCAAAAATAATAGCTAGCTTCTGCCGCTTGATGGCTTCTTTAGTGATATGTATTCCATATAAAGACATTGAACTTGGATGACTTAATACTTTGCCATTATAAATAATCGGTCGATATTTTACATCACTATCGGCACTGGTGAAGCGGCCGCGCAAGCTAATCAAATTTCCGTTGATGTCGTAGTTAGGAATGATAATTGCATTTTCTATCGGGTCATAACGAATATTATATTTACGCATTGTGTTATAACTAATGCCCTCATCTACCCATAACTTTAATGCGTTTTCGTCAAATATATAGCGGTCTAATATACTATCATTTAATGTTGGCAAATGAATAGAGACATCTTGTGTTTTTAGCAAATTATATAAATAATTTATATCATCTTCTACACTTTTAATACGGCCACCTTCTAAAAATGATAAACCATGTATACCGCATTGCCGCGCAGCTTCGGCATAACTAATGGGTGTGCCACGCAATTTATTAATTTTGACCAATAGTGTAAATATATTAAATACGTCGCCGCATTCGGTATAACATTTGAATAAGTGACTATCTTTGTAATAGTATAGCTTGGGGCTGCCACCCGTTAAATTATGGCATACCGTAGGAAAAACAATATAGTTTACAGCCTCTATATACGGTTTAACATCGTATGTACTTAAAATACGTTTTATATCTTCTGGAGTTAGTGCATCTTGAATAGCTTTGTAATCAATACTACTCATACTTTCTTAAATCTTCATATGTTTGTGTGTATTCTAATACAGGAACGTCATTCAAAATTTTATAATCGGTTTGTGTAGTTACTACAATATCTTCAGCGCGACACGTCCCATAATCAAACCATCTAAATATTTTTACATCACACATCTTGCCGCGTCGATTTTTATATACATCGATAACGATATTGGGCTGTCGCAATCCAAGCTGCGTACAGTAATCTTGTACCTTATTCAATTCGTCAGTGTCACAACGTACACCAATACAACCAACATCAATTTTGTCTGCCAGACTCTTTGCGCCACGTAAACAATTTGCATTACGCGTTGTGTACTTCGCCCAATCACCATTTAACTGACTCGCTGTCATTACAAAGACGTTATAATTAGCCGCAACCTCTTTAAGAGTGTTAGAGAGCATCATGAGTACAACGTCCTCCCTCAATCCTACCTGTTTGAATTCGTCCATCAATGCAACAGAGGTGAAAATATAATCATAGAAAATATATTCTATATTATCATGTAATATATAATTGGTAATCATACTTTTCAAACTTTGTACATTAGGATTTGGAATGGCCTCAATGATAAAGTTCTTCTCATACTTTTCCATTATATTAATTGCTATTGACAATAAGTGTTCCTCATCTGGAGTACATGTATTTAATAATATCTTTTCTTCATTTACACCACTAATCCAAGATAAAATTAATGTCTGTATTTCATCAGCTTGCATTTCTGTTGCGATAAATAATACAGGTTGCAATACTGGCGGCATTACTACTTTACCCAACTCAATATGGGGAAACGCAATTGCACAGGCATTACCAACCATGGTCCTTGTTTTACCACCACCAGATGGTGCAGAATACATATACATTTTACCTTTTCTACATCCTCTGGTCGTATAATTAAAGTACTTACCTTCCAACGGTATCCCAACTTCTGGTTGCAACTTCAAACTTTGTACTAAATCTCGAATACCTTTCGCCGCATACTGCCCTGTCGCTTCTTGCTTGGTTAAATTATGATTTTCAACGAGCTGAATTTTATTACGGATACGATTTAGAATATCTTGTACAGTTAATTTATTAAATCGTTCTTCTTCTTCGGCTTGATTCAAAAAGTCAGGATTATAAAACTCATTAATACCAAAACCCTTATTTTTTAGCTCGCGCAATGTTGAAAACTTCTTAATGCGCTCATAATAATAATTGAACTGCGCCATATCAAAGTCTTCAGTCATTTCATAAATTAACTGCGCTAAATCATTACCATTTGCTTGTGTATACAAATCATATTGAGTCTGATAACCGCTTAAATATAAATCAATATTCGGTGGCGTAATCAACTCTGTTCCTGTATAGGATAGGTTATATACAGCTCCAAACAAGATTGTATAAATTTTATTACTAAAGTCATCAACCGTCAAAATATATTTTTCATTATCATACAAAATTGAAGGTTGATGCATTAAACAACCCAGCACATATTGTGCCGCTTTTGGGTCAAATAATGGAGCTTGATTAACTTTATCCATAAAACCTCTATGTTAAAGATGAAATATCAATATGCGGTCTACGAATGGTATTGTGACCTTTTATTTCATCTATTTTTGCTATTACTGGTGCTTGTTTCTTGCTAGCTTCTTCTGCCGCTTGTCGCTGTTCTTCTTGCTGGCGTTTCAATTGTTCGAAATACTTTAATGCGTCATTCATGACCAGTGGCACAATACCAATACCATATTTTAACTCTAAAGTATTTCCTTGTACGTCTACATAATAAGAAAGAGCGCGGGCAATATTCTTGTAGTCATACCTGCGCTCTGTTACATATTTGTTTATCTGCCGAAGAATTAGCGACGTACATTCATCTATTTGGAAAATGTCACAAATGAACGCTTGTAATTCTTGCTTTGTCATACAATATTATAGTCTCGCCTTGGCTTTTATATCATTAAAAGTAGTCAACGCTACTTCTAACTTATTGGAGTTGTCATCTGATTCGGTTAATTCGCTTAACCTCTTTCCGCCAAAGATTTTCAACAAAATATCCTGTACATCGTCACCGTAGCCATTATTTAATAGTAAATTCGCTACAGCAATTGTATCTTTTTGCAACTGTTCGAAATCGGGTCTTGTCGAAGCATATGGATTAGTTGTTACTACTTGTTCACCACTATACACTCTTCCTTCAGCCTCATACTGCTTTTGCACTGCTTGCTCGAGTTCAGCTTGCAAATTTTCGTATGTAAACTCAAAACGAGGATTAAAATAACGGGAACGCGACTTTGTATCAATATCAATTAAATCAGAGTACGCATAAACAGTAGGAACATCTGCTGTGCCATCTTTAATTTCTTTTCTTAAATACAAAGTAAAATCAGCTAAACCTTTAATAATTAAGTCAGGGCGTTTATCAATGTCAATTTTAGTGACAACAGTTTTCTTCTTCGTAATCTTATCTTCGCGCTCAACTTCATCGCTGTGCGCCAACATAATCAAACCATAACCTTTCTGTACGATAGAGCGCACTGTCACTTCAAACTCGTTACGAATCTTTTTCCAACCCATACCGAATGCGCCCGCCTCACCAGGCTCAGACACACCCATTTGGGTTAGCATATATTGATAACAAGCTTGATAGCACATTCCGATCGTATCGATGACGCATACCTTGTACTTTTCTCGATTACTCTGTTTATCCAACTGCTTAACCGCGCTCTTAAAATCACTCCAAGTTTGCATCGGTACCGCCATTGCGCCATTGATAAACTTATACCCAATATCAAATGCAAAAAGAATATGTTGGGGAAAGGCACAAGCAACCGAAGTTTTTCTCGTAGCCATTTCCCCATAGAACAGTCAAATTTTATCGGACATTTCTGACGTTACAACATTCGGTTGAATATTGTCTAAATTGACTGCCATATTCTATATTCCTCCTAAATTAAGGAGCTAGGACGAATACGACTTTGCATTGCCGCGGCGCCCGCTGAAGGTGCTGGAGTTGAGTCTTCTGTCGCGGACTTTGCCTTTTCCAATCTCTCGGCATCGGCAGTCTTATAGTCGGCAACAAACTTCTTAATTTCGTCCATAGGATATGCAAGCGGATCCTCATCGCCATAAGGCTCCTTACCCCCAGTGATACGGAACACTTTCTCACTGCGGATATAAGTTTTAGGTGTCGCTTCGCCAAATGCAACTTCTTCAACACGGGTCTCTGCGGTGCTAATATAGTTAATTACGCCGCTGAAGGAAACCGTAGTGCCCGCCTCATAGTTAGCTTCAATTGCCTGTGCAATATTCACGTCCTGTTTGTCGACATCGAAACGGATGACACTGATATTTGTATCGCTAAAGTTAGCTTGAGCAACCTCAAGACGATAACCAATTAATTCATCATCCTTATTCTTACGTTCATACAAAGGTTTTACAACGAAACCACTGAACTCAAATGTCGCAGTGTCGACCATGTCAGCCTTAGCGGGATTAATGAAACGAAGATAAATTTCATTAAAGTGCAACAGTTGACCGCTGGCTTGCTGAACCATTGAACCGTCACGAAGCTCAGCCGTTACTGCCACGCGCTTATTAAGGAACCCATCCAACTTCGTATAGTTGGTGTAAAGACGATTTGTCTCGCCGCTCTTGGTCTTTTCAAATGCAAGTACCTTAACGTCGATAAGATTTTCAATGCCATTCAAAACGGACTTAACAACAATCTTACCATTAATATATCCGCGACCATCATTAGTCGCACGAACTTCGGTAGAAACTTCAACAACTTCACCGACGATATATACTTTATTAACCTTTGCTCTACTCATAATTTTTATTTTCCTCTATTTATATATTTATTACTATTTTAACTTTACGATTAATCTATTAACAAAGTATAAATACAAACATAACGGGGACAATTCGCCCATTAATCATCCCCGTTTGCCTTAATTATTTAATCGTGCTGGTGAAACTTACTCTGCGTCGATTACGAAAGAACGACCAGCTTCGGTAAGGTAATACGTGGTGTAAGGCTTCTGGCCTTTGGTGCCGTCCTTAGCAACGAAATCAGCAACTCTGCTGCCCTTCGCAACAAGAGCGTTCTTAACCAAAGAGTTCATGATACCGTGAATGCCACGGGGATTAAGCTCAGTAGCCTCGGCGATATCGGTACCAAAGTAACCCTCTTCGCCATTATCGTTTGCCTGCAACCAAGCAAGAACCTTCGCGCACTTCTCGGTTAACACAATCTTTTCATCTGCCATAATAATTAAATTCTCCTTTTTATAAAACAATTTTTAGAATATTGATACGGAAATTAGAGAAGATGGGCTTCATCTCGGAAAATATTTCCTGTTTCATTTTATATATATATTATATCACAATTTTCTTGCAAAAACAAATTTAGATAATCGTCTTTACAATTTGCTCATTCGTAATTTGGGCTCCTTCAGCTATCTTGCTTTTTGTTGCTAGACCTTTTGAAGTATAACGAGTAATTTTGCTATCTTTTTCCACAATATAAATAAATTTATCCACAAGTGCAATAACAGTTGTATTGTCTGCTACTGTCTGTCCTGTTGTGGTACGCCCATTGGTTTCAAAGTCACTACCTAAAGTATATTTGCCATGCTGATTACCAAACATGAAATATAAATCAGAGTCAGCACCGACTGTGGCACTAATCACTTCACCATCTACGGCTTTAACACCCACAGTCATACGACCAGTTGCGGCAAATGAACTTAAACCGATTTTGACAACCTTACCAGGCTTACTGATAATATAAATGCTATCATTGTCATTCGCGGCCCAAGCTCCAAATAATGTATCGCCGTCTTTAAGTTTTAAGCCCGCTGCCGCACGAGTCATTTTACGATATTCTTCGGAAGGTGTACGTTTAATAATACCTTTTTTACTTAAAGTAATGACATAGTCTTTAGTCAAATCACTAATAGCACATACCATATCCATAGCTGGTAAATCATTTAGGCCGCCAACCTTCAACTTTTTATTATCATACTTATAAACCTTGCCAGCACGGTCAAAGAAATAAGTTGTACTTGTTGTAGTACTTTGATAGCCGAAGTTGATACTATATTTACTATATGGACTACCTTTGCGCGCCAAATTGTATTTATCAAACTGCTCAAGCGCCAATAACTGCCCGTTATTCAATACTAAATTAATCAATGGAGCTGTTTGTACTTCTTCGGTCGCTGCGGCCGCCTCAGGCGTCATAATTTTAGTGCGACGAGCATCACCAAATTTTTCTGCTACCTTATTCCAGCCATCAATAAGCTGCTGATTAAATAAAGTTTCAGTTGTTAAAATTTTGTTAATTTGTGCGATAAGTTGTTTCAAACTTTCTGCTTCACGTTCAAACTTCTCGACTTCTAAATGTGCCAAACGGCTAAGTTTAATATCTAACACCGCCTTTGCCTGTACTTCGTCCAAATTGAAGTTGGCCTGCAAGGCTTTGTTCGCCGCTTGAGTAGTTGCAGAAGCTTTAATCACTTTAATCACTTCGTCAATATTTGCGAGTGCAATAAGAATACCTTCTACAATGTGTAGACGTTCTTGTGCCTTTTGCAAATCATATTCGAAACCTTTTCTATATACTACCTTTTCGTGGTCGATATGAGCTTGTAAAGCGGCCTTCCAAGTATAAACTTTAGGGAAACGCCCATTATCCAACATGGTCAAGTTAATACTGTACCAATATTGCAAGCTTGTATTTTTGTATAAATATTTAAGCACACTATCGGGGTTTACTCCTTTTACCAAATAAATTTTGATACAAGGTGTTTTACCCGTTAAATCATTAAAACGTTCAATGCCAGGATTTTCTTCAGATTCAAGAATGGCTTCAAGTTCACCACAAATAGTATTAGTATAAACGCCATAAGGAATTTCTGACACGACCAAACAGTTATCTTTTACATCATACTCAATAGCTGCTCTAAGTTGACATGCTTTACCCGTGCCATTTTTCAAACTTACTTTTACTTCATCAGCATTCAATAAATAACCACCTGTCGCAAAATCTGGCAGACAAATAAGCTCATCATCGCTAACGGTTGGGTCGAGTAAAAGTTTTTGTAAGGCGGCGTTAACGTCTTTTATATTAAATTGTGGGATTGAAGATGATAAACCAACGCCAATACCAAAGCTACCATTGCAAATATTGTAATAACCCTTGGAAGGTAGAACTGCAGGATATTGTTCTGTATCATCATAGTTATCGCGCCATTCAGTAATTGTATTTTTATCTATGTCCTCAAAAAGATGATCTGCTACCGCCGATAAACGTGAAGCCGTATAACGTGGCGCAGCCCAATTTCCGCTTTCAATTAAGTTACCATAGGAACCTTCAACTTCCACCAACGGATAACGCATTGCAAATGGCTGGCCCGCACGCATGATAACACCTTCGCAGCTTGAGTCCAAATGTGATTATCTATGAGCTTTTTATCTCATACTCTAGAACTTTCGTTCATTTACAGCGGCTGGTTAATTCCAGCCTAGTTTAGCATATCTTTTCAGTTAAAATTTTATCTGCCAGTTCTTGTTTCCGTGACAAAGAAACAACTGGGTTAGAATATAAGTATTGTGCTATTTTATAAATGGCTGTCTTAGCTCGATAAGAAATTTTATAAATACATCCATGTTCCATGATTGCATTTGGTTGTACATTAATTTCTGTCAAAAATATTTGTTGTACAGCGTCTAACAATTCATAAGAGCCCACAAGACCAATTTCTGTTAAATCTTGTCTAATATACCCATCGCCATCAATAAGACCTCGTATGAAATCTGCATTAAAATTAGTATAGATAAATTTTTCATGGCCTGATTTATGCGGAGTAATACCCAGTTCCATCAAACGTTCACAACAATCTTTGCTACATAATTGTGCATGAGCTAATTCATTCTTAGTATCTGGATGAATAGTAATTTGTAACATATCATCTGTTCCGCCAAGAAAATGTAAAAATTTCAAAATATGTTCTTTATCACGCCCACCCAGATCAAGTGAAAATGAATACCCATTATTTTTTACACAACCATCACTAGTTAGCATGCCAAGCCAATATGCTTTTTCTGGTGTGTCAATTATATCAAAAATATGTCTGTTCCAATTACGTTTAGTTGGGCTTGCTTTTTCTTTATGATACAAATTATTGTACCAATACAAAAAAGATTCTTCATTAACATCATAATGACGATTGGATAATCTCATAGCTTGTATGTTGCCATTACGAACATGTTTTGAAATTGTTTCTCTACGTACATGATATTTTTCTGCTAATTCTACTAGAGTCATTTAATCACCTCCTTATAATTATTATAATGTCACTAATTTTAACTGTTGGGGCCTCGTGGGAAGATTATATCTTTTCACTTCCTATGCGTTGCGGCTGGTTATAATTATTATAACCTTCACCTCTGATTAGCATCTTAATTTAGCTTTCCAGTTTTTTCCCCAATTTAGACACGGCAACCAACTTTACCGTGTATATACATACGCATAGCACTACCAACTGCTTTTAGCGTTTTACGAAATGGCTTATCATGTGTAAATTTATCCGTTTCCATACAATAAAAGATTTGACGCGCAGACGGTTTGATACAATCGCGCACATCAACTAATGCACGAGATTGCAAAACTGCACCACTATACTGTTGGAAACTCTCTTCAATAATAGGGGATAAGTCTGACATATTACTCCTTTATTGTACTAAAATCAACATTATTAAATATATATTCTTTACGTTCTGCGGGTTTATCACCCATTAAACGTTCGAGCAAGTCGGTGGAACAAGCGTCTGGATGCAGGATATCAAGGCGTTGAAACTCTGGAGTAAACATTGAAGCATGTGCTTGATCTGCGGAAAGAGAGCCAAGACCTTTGTTACGTTGGACAACACCACCAGTGCTTTTTCGAGAGGCCATTTCTTCATCGGTGTAGTAATAGGTTTCTTTCGTCCCATTCTTGACGATGTATAGCGGCGACCGCAACCAGCACAAACGCCCTTCCTCAATGAATTCAGGTGCCAAGTAATGCAGTGCTGCCATGATAAGTAACCCAATATGGTAACCATCACTATCGCTATCTGTGCATATGCCGATTTTTCCATACCGTAATTTCTTACTATCATATTTTCCAGGGATAATATTCATTGCCGATAAAAGCAACTTAATCTCTTCATTATCAAAAATATCCTCGTCCTTATTTGCAAGGCAATTTATCACCTTACCCCTTAATGCAAGGATACCATATCTCTTTACATCACGTGCCACTGCAATAGAGGAGGCAGCACTGTTACCCTCAACACACAACAATATGCTGTCAGGCCCTAGATATTCTGCATCCTTTAATTTATCACTTGCAAATACTTTACGTTTTTGATTTTGTTCAATATTCTTGGTGGCTTCTAAAACCTTTTTCCGCGCATTTTCTGCGGCTTGCTCTGCTTTTTTCTCGGAAGCCAAAAAGTCTACAATACTTTGCATTTCTGCCGCATTGGTGACTTCGAATGTACTTAAGGCGGCCCCAGTAGCTTTTTGACATATGCCACGAAGTTCAGGGTTGTTAATTTTCGTTTTTGTTTGGTTTGAGAACGAAGGTTGTGGCACTTTGCAAGATACTGCATATACCAATCCTGTGCGCGCCATATCACCATCAAATTCACCTTTGAACTTCTTTTTCATGAACAAAGTGATTGCGGTTTTTAAGCCCGTAATAGACGTACCACCATCACTTTGATATAGACCATTAGTAAATGTGAATGAACGCTCCTTACCCTTTGTCCATTGTAGCGCAATTTCATACGTTACATCACCTTCTTTACCTTCTAAGTAAATAGGAGTTTTGTGGATGGGTTTGTTTACATATTCAGCCAACAAATCAGTTAAACCATTACTCGCGCAATATGTCCGCTTATCATCGCCGCAAACAAGTTCAAAGGTCAACCCCTTAGTAAGAAATGATAAATTCTTACAGCGTTCGCAAAGTTCTTCAAAATCTATTTTAATCGGTTCAACATTATATACTTCTGCATCTGGCTCAAAAGTAATTGTTGTACCATCGGAGCATTTTGTATCAAAAGTACGATACGAATCTAAGTTACCCTTATACCAAGTAGCTGCCGCCGCCTCACCTCCGCGACAAGATACAACGGTGAATGTTAGTGAAGTGAGACATGTTGCCTTGGCCCCTATGCCATTCAACCCTCCGACACCTGAATATATCTTATCATTAAATTTACCACCTGTATGTGGTTTACTGAAGATATCCACTAGTACATTACTACCATCTTCCTTTATACCAAACGGAATGCCACGGCCACGGTCTGCAATAGTAACTTTATTTCCTTCCAAGTTAATCGTAATTTTCTTACCATACCCCATATAGTATTCATCAATGGAGTTAGATATAATTTCTTGGATAGCATTATATACACCTTGCATGTCGGCAGAACCTAAATACATACCAACACGTAGACGTACACCATCGCGGAAGGATAGGGATTCAATATCATTTATAGTATAATTATTATTTGCCATATTCGCTTCCCTTATTTTCTATATATATTATACCAAATTCTGCGCTAAAAGTCAATTTTTAGATAACTTGAATTGCGCGTTTATCTTTTTGGTATATAAGCGGCAAATGTCCCCAGCAAAACCAAGCGTATTCTTGACTATCGGTTCCGTGCCCCGTAAAGCTTGGACGTTTGGATAATGGTAAAATTTTGCATGGCGGATACTTTTGCCAAAATTCGTGACGCTTTTGAGACCCAAGAAAACCAAGTCGTAATAGCATAATAACACCTTGTTCTTCAAGTTTAATATT
>CANQFC010000011.1 GCA_947598155.1 uncultured Clostridia bacterium | reverse complement strand
AGTCCCCATTTTGCCTGTATTGCCGGAGTTATATATTGCAATTTGATGTCTTCTTCAGTCATCTGCTTTTTATCTAAAATCACTGTTAGGCCTCCTTCGATATTTTCCCGCAATCATCTACAAATTTCGCACGAATAGGTGCAGGAAAAGATATATGTGGAATGCTAAGATTTAAACCAATATTTCCCATTTTCCGTAGCGTTTGCCGCTTTCACGGCGGATATATTTTTTATCCTGTAGCGATTTCATAATTCGTTTGATCGTTGCGATTGATTTTCCGGTTGCTTCTACAAGCTGTTGTTGCTTTATCGTCGGGTTCTTTGCAACTAATTCTAAAACTGCAAGTTCTTCTAAAGAACAGTCTAAAGTATCAAATTGATACTTTGGAACTCTAGCGTTGATACTTTGGGAGGCAGTTTCATCCACAAAATCAATGTGCATATAGCGATTTTTTAATTCGTAATTTGTACCGAGTAGAAGGTTTGCGAAAAACAATTCCAAAAACTTTGTGGTGGAATGAACACCTTTTTGCAAATCGTTATAGTTTGCTCGGACCAATGCATTACGGAAATACCAAGAGTTTTCACGGAATGCATCGTTATTGACACGGAACCCGAAGGTTTTCATATACTTGATCATAAACACGGCGGTGGCTCTTGTGTTTCCCTCGCCGAAGGGGTGGATCTGCCAAATATCCGATGCGAATTTTGCAAGGTGTTTTACCGATGCTTCCACCGACAATCCTTCATAGGAAAACTGCTTTTCGGTGGCAAAATCATACTCCAAAGTGTCTTTTATGCTGTTGAAATCGGCGTAGATAACCGATTCGCCGTTCAGCACCCATTCCTTTTTTGAAATGTTATATTTTCGGATTTGTCCGGCGTGGTCAAATACGCCCTCGAACAATCTGCGGTGAATGGTGATCCACTCGGCAGGAGAAAATTGAAACGCCTTTTCGCCCAAAAGCTTAGTGATCCTTGCGGAAACGATGTCGGCTTCCTTTGTTCCATTTTCGATTTCCGTGCGGGTATTTCTCTGCTCGTAATAACTGAAAATACGCTTCTGCGCTTCATCGATAGTGATTTTGCCCTCGATGTGTTCCTTTGCGGTATCCAGCAAATAATCAGAGGTTTTCAGCCCGTCAACCGCCTGCAAGCCGATAGCCGTTTGCCAAGCTTCGCTTTTTTCAGCTCTTTCCGGTTCGCCCTGTCTGATATATTCTTCAAGTTCAAATTGCCAATTCTTATCCGGCATATTTGTTCCTCCGAAATCAATTGCTTTTCTTCTTAATTAAGGGAGTTATTTATCTTCCGGCAGAACTTCCATAATGTCATCTACCGTACAATCAAGACTTCTGCATATTTTTGCGAGCGTATCGGTAGTGACCGCTTCGTTTCTGCTCAGCTTATTGATCGCATAGGCAGTTAAATTGGCAGCCTGTTGCAAATCTTTCTTTTTCATATCCCGATCCAAAAGTAAGTGCCATAATTTCTTATAGGATACTGCCATATTTTTCGTCCTTTCTCCCGGCAGGGGTCGTACTTATAAAAATCCATTAATAGTATAGCACAAAATCATCCTGTTTTCAAGATAATCTGTGATATTTCAAAGTTTTTTACGATTATGCGCAATCGTGCAACGACAGAGCGTCCGAGTAACATCGGGCGCTCTATTTTTTGCCCAAATTCAGAAAAATCTGCCGACTGACTTAAAAAACGCCGTCTATTGTCCAGACATAATGAGAGAAATTTTTCAAAAATGACTTGTGGTTGACCCCTTCCCAGTGCGAATTAGTGGGAGGCAAAAAATTTTTTGCAAGGAGGGTTGGAAAATGGGCTTTCCCAGTCGGAACAAGTGAGAGGACTTTTTCTCACAGCCGTATAAGCGTTATGAAAATCGATACCCTTCAAAATTAAAAAAATTTCAAAAAGCGGTTGAATATCGACCTCCCTCTGTCGGAACAAGTGGAGGGATTTTTTCTCACGGGCGCAAAAATGGGTGTTCATTTCGGTACCCTTTGTCCAAATAAGTGAGAGAACTTTTGAAAAAATTTTCCGCAGGGGGGTTAGTTTTGACCCTTCCCAGTCGGAACAAGTGAGAGGGTTCAAAAAATTTCATTCCCGAGGGGGTTGGAAACACCTCCCCCAGTCCAAACAAGTGAAAGGACTTTTTCCGAACAGGGGGTGCAAAACCGCTTCCTTTTCCAAATCTGTGAGGGGAAGTTTCTCTCGTGACCTTTGAAAACTGAATAGCCGTCCGATTGGGATATGACCGTGCGATGACCTTCCGAAAGGAAGCGAGCGCAGCGACGCTGCGGTGAGATTCCGGGGCAGGGACAGAAAAACGACAGTCGGGTGAAACGGCAAGGGCAGCTGCCGTCAGCGTCGCCTCCTTACGGCGGCTGCCTCCTATACATAGCAGTAAAGGAGGTTAAACGCTATGAAAAAAACAGAGCTCAAAGAGCTTTACAAGCTGATGTTCCCGGAATACCCGGACATCTTAACCGTCGCCCAGCTGCAAGCGATGCTGGGCATCAGCAGACCGCTGGCCTACCGGCTTATCGGAGACGGATATATTCCCGGCGTCAAAATCGGGAACGCCTTTCGAGTGCCGAAGGTCAATGTAATCAACTATGTTCTCTCTGAGGACGGAAGAAAGGAAGTGAATTGAATGTCTCAAAAATTACAACTCGTGGACGCCGACACGCTGCTCTCGACTCCGATGGAAAAGACGCTGTTCATTGTGGACGGCCTGATCCCGCAGGGCGTGAGTATGCTGTGCGGCTCCGGCAAGATCGGAAAAAGCTGGCTCATGCTGTGGCTCGGTCTGCGGGTGGCAGAGGGACTTCCCTTGTGGGATTTGCCGACGCACCAATGTGACATCCTCTATCTCTGCTTAGAAGATACCCGTGTGCGGATTCAAGAGCGGCTTTACAAGCTGACCGATGAAGCGCCGCCCGGCCTGCGCTTTGCAACCGTCTGCGGTAAGCTGGGCTGCGGCTTGGAGGAGCAGATCGAGGCAGCGCTGAATGACTTTCCGAACACGAGGCTTGTCATCATCGACACGCTCCAGAAGGTACGCAACGCCCAGAGCGCCGCAGGAAAAAACGGTATGTATGCCAGCGACTACGATGACATCTCGGCGGTAAAATCTATCGCCGACCGCCGCCGTATCGCTGTTGTTCTCGTGCATCACCTGCGAAAAATGAAAGATGCCAGCGACCCCTTCAACGAGGTCTCCGGCTCCACCGGGATCACCGGCGCAGCGGACACGAACATCATTCTGAAACGCAAGCGGGACGAAGACACGGCGACGCTGCTAGTCAGCGGAAGAGACGTTGAGTACCAACAGTTCACACTTCGCTTTGAAAACAACGTCTGGCAGCTCGTGGAGCACAAGGACTGCGCAGCCCTGCACCGGGAAGAAATCCCACCGTTCCTTTTTCGGCTCGTGGAGTTCCTAAAAGACAAGCCCGTATGGACGGGCACGGCGACCGGGCTGCTTTCGGAAATGGAAGAAGCCGAAACCCCGCCCAACCTCGTCACGAAAATGCTCGGGCGATTTGCCGGGGAGGTACTTACGCCGGCGGGCATCGAGTACAAGACCAAACGGACGGGTGCAAGTCGCTTGATGCAGTTCAGAATGAGTGACGGCAATGACACCGATGACGGCAAAAGCGCTATATAGCGAAAGAGCCGTCACCGCCGTCACAACCGTCATTTTGAAAAAGATGGACAGATGTAATGCCAAGAGGACGGAATAGCGAGCATAGGCTTTGTGTTGCCCACAAAACCGGCGGCAGGATGCCGAAAGGGGATGCCCCCTATTACCCCTCTAAAAAAGAGAAAGGAAGTATTGATTATGAGATTAAGAAAGACAGCCATTAACCTTCGTGTGACCGAAAATGAAAAGAAAAAGTTGGAGAAGTCCGCCCGCTATTGCGGCCTTTTCCTTTCCGAATATCTGCGGAAAGTGGGACTCGGAAAGGAGGTTCGGGCGGCTTCTCCGCAGAGCTTTTACGAGGCGTATCGACTCTTATTGCTGCTGAAAGACCGGCGAAAAACGATGCAGGAAACGGAGATCGACCGTGCCTTGGAGGAGTCCGTTCGCTTGCTTTTGGAAGCGTATCACGACCTAAACGGCGGCGAAGAAGGCTCCCAAAAGACAGGTGATGTGCCGTGGCAGTGACGAAAATCTGGCCGGTGAAGGACAGCATCGGGCGGGTGGTCGGATACGCAAGGAACCCGGAGAAGACGGAGTTTTCGGAGATGAAAAGCATCCTTCACTACGCCGAAAACAATGAGAAAACTGTCATCGGGGACGAGAAAACCATGTACGTCACCGGGGTGAATTGCCGGGCGGAAACGGCGGCGGAGGAGATGATCGCCGTGCAGGAACGCTTCGGAAAGACTACCGGCAACGTCGCTTATCACGCCTACCAGAGCTTCAAAACGGGCGAGGTTTCCCCAAAACTTGCCCACCAGATCGGCGTGGAGCTGGCACAGAAAATGTTGAGCGACCGGTATCAGGTGCTGGTTGCCACCCACTTCAACACCGGCACCTACCACAACCATTTTGTAGTGAATGCCGTGGGAATGTGGGACGGCAAAAAGTTCAACTGCAACGAAGGCGCTTACTGGAAGTTCCGCCATCTATCCGATGAGCTTTGCGCCGAATATGGGCTGACGGTGCTGAAAAATCCCAAGGGTAAGACACCCAGAAAGATCTACTTTGCCGAGAAAAACGGCGAGCCGACCCGGTACAACCTGATGCGGGAAGCCATCGACAGGGCTCTGACCATGAGTACTAACGAGAAGACTTTTTGCTACGTGATGCGGCGTTTAGGCTATGTGATCGACCTGAATCCTTATCACAAATACGCCACGATCCGTTCGGTGAACAGCCAAAAAGCCACCCGATTATACCGCCTCGGAGAAGCCTATGACCGGGAATCGTTGTATGCGAAAATGCTGGAGAACCAGCGAAACAACTGGCAGGAGGCGTACCGCTTGTACGGGGAGTTTACCGGGAAAAAGGACTTCGGTATGACGATTCAACGGCGGCAGTTCCCGCTAAAAGGAAGTTTCAGAACCGTGAAAAAAGTGGCCGGCCTGCGGGCGCTGTACCTGCATTACTGCTACCTGTTGGGCGTGATCCCGAAGAACAAACCGCACCGACCGCTCTCCCCGGAGATGCGGGAAGCATGGCGATTCATCGACCGATATTCCCAACAGGTGCAACTGATTGCCAAGCACAAGCTGCACGATCTTCCCTCTGTGGAGGCGTTCATCGGGAAAAGCAAGGAAGAAATCAAGCTCCTGACCGACTACCGAAAGACCCTCTACCGAAAGATCGACCGGTGCCGTGAGCCGGAGGAAAAGGCAGCGCTTGTTTCCAAACGGAACGACTGTACCGCTGTCCTTGCGGAGCTCCGAAGGGATATCAAGACCGCCGGGCGGCTGATAGAAGACAACCCCAAAATCAAAGAAAATATCCGCATTGAGGAGCGGATGCGGCAGGAAATTTACGCTCCGAAAAAACAAAGAAAGAGAGATTACGAACGATGACAAAGAGAAAATCCGATTTTACTTTACCGACCTTGGACGATTTATTTTCCACGCAGGAGGAGCGGGACGATGCAAAGCTCGAAAGGGTAAAAGAGATTCCGCTTGAGGAGCTTCACCCCTTCAAGGATCATCCCTTTAAGGTGCAAAGCGGCGAGGAAATGGAGCGCATAATCGAGAGTATACGGCGATTCGGAACGCTGACCCCGGGGCTGGCGAGACCCCTGCCGGATGGAGGGTATGAGCTTGTTTCCGGGCATCGGCGACTGGCGGCGTGTCAGGTGCTGGGCATGGAGACTATGCCGGTGATCGTCCGGGAGATGACAGACGATGAAGCGATGATCGCAATGGTGGACGCCAATTTGCAGCGGGAACACATCCTACCCAGTGAAAAGGCGTTCGCCTACAAGATGAAGTTAGAGGCACTGAAGCATCAGGGTGTAGCTTCGTCCCAACTTGGGACGAAGTTTATAAGAAGCGATGAAAGGGTGGCTTTGGATGCTGGAGAAAGTAGGAATCAAATTCAACGATATATCCGCTTAACTTACTTAATCCCCGAACTGCTCTCTATGGTAGACGATGGAAAAATCGCATTCAATCCCGCCGTGGAGCTTTCCTATCTGGAACCGGCGGAGCAGAAAACCCTGTTCGACGCCATGACTATGAACGATTGCACCCCTTCCCACGCACAGGCGATCCGCCTCAAGAAAATGGCGCAGGAGGGCGTTCTCAGCGCTCAGGATATTTACGACGTGATGAGCGAAGAAAAGCCGAATCAGGCAGAGCAGCTGCGTTTCCGGCGGGAGGATTTCAAAGAATTTTTCCCGCCACGGTACACCGATGAGCAGATCAAGCGGGACATTCTGAAAGGCTTGGAGCTCTTAAAGCGCCAGCGGGAGCGAAACCGGGACGCCCGGTAAATTCGAGCCGACCGGCGTTTTCAAAAGACAAAATCGCACAGTGGCAGAACCCACACCGGCAAGGTATACTGTCCTTGTCGGTGTGAGCTGTCCTGCTTGCCGAAGAAAAGAAAGGAGTTAAAAATGGTATCAGGACACTTGGAAACCAAAAAAGGGTACTATTACGTGGTACTCAGCTACGTCGATGTCAACGGCAAGCGGCACAGGCCGTGGATCTCGACGGGACTTCCCGAAAAGGGAAACAAACGAAAGGCGGAGGCGGAGCTTGCCCGCATCCGCAGTACTTACGAGCCGCCGAAGGAGGTGGAGGACTTAAATTCGGATATGCCCTTTGCGGATTATCTGCTGCAATGGTTGGAAATCGTGAAGGTGCGTGTGAAGATTGCAACCTATTGTTCCTACGAAAACATGGTGAGAAGCACGATTGAACCGTATTTCCGCAAGAAAGGGTACACCCTGCGGGGCTTGGAGGCGCGGCACATTCAGCAATTCTACACGGAAAAGCTGAAAACCGTCAAGCCTAACTCCGTGATCCACTACCACGCCGTCATTCATCAGGCGCTGAAATACGCACTGAAAACCGATCTGGTAACGCAGAACGTGGCAATGAAGGTGGACAGGCCGAAAAAGAACGATTTTCAGCCGGTGTTTCTCGACGCAGCGGAGCTGCAAAAGCTGTTCACGGCTATCAAGGGCACTAAGCTGGAGCTGCCGGTTCTGGTAGCCGCCTTCTACGGTCTGCGGCGTGGGGAGGTCTGCGGTCTCAAATGGGACGCTATCGACTTTGAGCGAGGCGCAATCACGATCAAGCGCACCGTGACTTCCGTTCAGTTAAACGGAAAAACGCAGATCATCGAGCAGGACTCGGCTAAAACAAAATCCAGTATGCGCACCCTGCCGCTGGTCGGCAGCTTTCGGGAATACTTCCTGCAAGTGAAGGAGGCGCAAGAGCTGAACAAAAAAGTCTGCGGGAACTGCTACAATTACGAATACGACGGTTATGTTTTCGTAGATGAACTGGGCGAACGCATGAAACCGGATTATCTGACCTCGCAATTTCCTGCTTTCATTCAGCGCCACGGGCTGCGGAAAATGCGCTTTCACGATCTCCGCCACAGCTGCGCCAGCCTCTTGCTTGCCAACGGCGTCCCCCTCAAGCAGATTCAGGAGTGGCTCGGTCACTCGGATTTCAGCACCACTGCCAACATCTATGCGCATTTGGACTATTCCTCGAAGCTCTCCTCGGCGCAGGCGATGGTGAGCGGAATGCCGCTGCCCGAGGCCGGGGACTTCAAAAGCAAATGGAGCGACCTGACCGAAGAATCGGAAGTGGCCAATGAAAAATCCGAAGAATAAAATGTTGTTCTGCCCTAAAAATGCGGTGCTCTGAAAACGCTTTGCCAGAAAAGGAAAAAGTCCAGAAACCCGCATGGTTACTGGACTTTTTGGCGGAGAGTTAGGGATTCGAACCCTAGGTTCCTTAAGGGAACACAGCATTTCGAGTGCTGCACCTTCGACCACTCGGACAACTCTCCGTGTATTGTTGAGCCTGAAATTCTGCGAAAAACCGAAAGGCAGAACAGCAGGACAGAACAGCAAAATATTCAATTTTTGAACTGAGCAAAAGCCCCGTAAAATGGGGATTTTCGGGTGGACAAAGCTGACACAGAAGTCAACCATTTCGAGTTTTATGGGTTAATGGCAGTTTAGTGATTTTTGAAGGCTGTTTGGGGAAGTTTTGTATTCGCCGAAATGCTTGATATTAAAGGCTTTTTTGGCGGTTATACCGATAAAATTCCGATAAATAAAGGAAAGTTCGAATAACGGCATTTTCGCTGTTTTCGGAAAGAACAGGCACTATTTTGGAAAGAACTGCGGAAAGAACAGAATAAACACATCAACAACGGCAATACACAGGAAAGAACCGCACCGACTAAAATATTTACGAGGTGTATTGCTATGAATGAAACCGCAATCAACTGGGATTCGATTCCCGATATTATTACCAAAGACCAACTCTATCAAATCTGCCACATCAGCAAATCAACGGCTTTGTATCTGCTTCGCAGCGGCAAGATACCGTGCGAATACACGGGCAAGAAAACTCGCTGTTACAAAATCAAAAAGGCTGACGTTATTACATATCTCGAAAAGAGAAAAGTATTTCCCGAATCCTATTCAGCACCGGCAGGTTGGTACAAGGGGAACTATACAGTGAAAATGAAAACCGAAGTACCCGAACAGGTTCTTGAAAATATGAAACTGTATTACACGGAACTTTTTGCACAATATCTTGATGTGCTGACTGCGACCGAAATATCAAAAGTAATCGGTTACGGTACAACGTCAATAAATGATTGGTGCAGGAAAGGACATCTTAAAGCGTTTAAGAGAAACAATATGAATCACATTCCGAAAGTCTATTTAATAGAATTCTGCTGCTCGAAATACTTTCGCACTATTACCCGCAAATCCGATTGGCATATCCGGGCGCTTCAAGAATTCCCCCGTTGGCAAGTGATGCGAGGATTGAAAACAAAAGAGTGAATATTCGCTATGTTCGCCGTAAAAAGTGGCACAGTTTCGGAAATATTCGTTGTAATTTTTGGCACGAGCATAATTTGCAAATTTACAAATCGCACATTCGAAAAAGAAAACCTCTTTTGATACAATTTAAGTATCAAAGGAGGTTTTTACTATGACTGACACATTATTTGAACAACTCGGCGGTACTTATACACAGGTTGGCGACTATCTTTTACCGGACTTATCATTACCGGCGGAAAAAGAACCGGGTAACATCGGCGTGTGGGCATTAAGGCACAAACGATATTTGAAACAACATCATAAGGTGCTGTACTATAATTTACTCACTTCCGGCAAACTATATTCCCACCTTGCCGACATCGAAGAACAGGCACAACAACTTTTTCTCCGGCTGGTAAAAGAACTCGCCGAAAAAGAAGGTGTGACCGAACAACTCAAAGCTGCCGACCAAATGGCATGGGTGAGGAGGATGAATAATACTCGAAACAGAGCGGCAGAAATGGTAAATAATGAAGTCATATATGGGCAATTATAACGAATAAGCCATATTATCTGCTTATCTAATTAAGATCAGTGCTAACTTTGAAATTAATTCATCGTTGGCACTGATTTTTTATTTTCATAGCTATCCCAAAGTATCAAATTGATACTTTGAGACTTTGAGATAATACTTTGGAATAACAGAATTAATAAAGTAAGAGCGTTTTCACTAAGTTCGATGTAAAAAACGGATTTAATGTTCAAATAATCGTTGCATTTTTTGGCATATAGTGATATACTAATACTGATTTATAATATGGGGGTGCAGTATGTACCGAATTGCGATTGAAAAATTATATAAATGGAAAAACAGTAAGCGCCGCAAGCCGTTGATTATTGAAGGCGCAAGACAGGTCGGCAAGACTTGGCTGATGAAGGAGTTTGGTAAACAGGCTTATGCGGATACTGTATATATTAACTTCGATTCCAATTCAAGAATGGCGGATTTGTTTTCAGCAGACTTGGATACAGACCGCCTGATTATGGGACTGGAATTGTATGCCGGACGCAAAATCAATCCGGACAACACCCTGCTGATTTTTGACGAGGTTCAAGAAGTTCCGAGAGCACTTGCTTCTCTTAAATATTTTTATGAGAACGCCCCGCAGTATCACATTGTATGCGCCGGTTCTCTTTTGGGAATTGCTTTACATCAGGGCACCTCATTCCCTGTCGGCAAGGTCGATTTCTTAAAGCTCTATCCTCTCTCTTTCGGTGAGTTTTTAATGGCAACCGGCAACGAACGCTTTGCAGAGCTTTTGAAAAATCAGGATTATGAAATGATCACAAGCTTTAAGCAAACTTATATTGACGCATTGAAACACTACTATTTTGTCGGAGGTATGCCGGAAGCAGTTCAAAGTTTTGCCGAAAGTAAAGATTTCAATGAGGTTCGTGCGATTCAGAAAAGAATCCTTGCGGCATACGAACAAGACTTCTCAAAACACGCACCGAACGAGATTGTCCCGAAAATCCGTATGCTTTGGAACAGTATTCCGTCGCAGCTCGCAAGAGAAAATAAGAAGTTTATTTATGGTCTTGTCCGTGAAGGCGGCAGAGCAAGAGAATATGAAACTGCGATTATGTGGCTTTCCGATTGCGGACTTGTGCACAAGGTCAGTCGTGTTAATGCGGCAGGCATTCCGTTGAAAGCTTATGAGGATTTGAAAGCATTCAAACTTTTCATAGTCGATGTTGGACTCCTCGGATGTATGACAGGTCTTCGTCAGCGTACACTTCTTGACGGCGATGACCTTTTCGTTGAATTCAAAGGAGCTTTGACCGAACAATATGTTTGCCAGCAATTAAAAACGATTGAAGACTTAGGCGTTTACTATTACACAAATGACAGAGGCTCTTGCGAAATTGATTTTGTCGTTGATACCGGTGAACAGATTGTTCCTATTGAAGTAAAAGCCGAAACGAACCTGAGAGCAAAGAGTCTCAAAACCTATCGAGAGAGGTTTGAACCTGAATTGTCTGTTCGTACTTCAATGGCTGATTATAAGAAGGAAGATTGGCTTTTGAATCTGCCGCTGTACGCAATAGAAAATATCACGGCCGAATCATAATGGCAAATAAAATGACATTAGAGAACAGATTAAACATTACCGATTCAGCCGACCTTGCCCGTGAAGAACGAATCAGCAAAAAGAAAGCTACACAATTATTTGATAACAAACTTCTTGATTCCTTTCCGGCAGGCAAATTCGATACATTGCAGGCAATCCACAAGTATATGTTCGAAGATGTTTTTGACTTTGCCGGCGAAATCCGCACAGTCAACCTTGCAAAAGGAAATTTTCGCTTTGCGCCGCTTATCTATTTGCAAGCAGTTCTTGATAACATTGATAAAATGCCGCAATCGACCTTTAATGAGATAATCGAAAAGTATGTTGAGATGAACATTGCCCACCCTTTCCGTGAGGGAAACGGTCGCAGCACCCGCATTTGGCTCGACCATATCTTAAAGAACGAAATCGGCAAGGTTGTCGATTGGAGCAAGGTTGATAAAGAAGATTATCTCCTTGCTATGGAGCGCAGTCCGATTAAAGATGTGGAAATCAAAGTGTTGCTGAAAGGTGCGCTTACGGACGAAATCAACAGCCGTGAGGTCTATATGAAAAGCATAGACCAAAGTTATTACTATGAAGGATTTACAGCCTTCAAAACGGAAGAATTGTAAAAATCCAAAGTGACATTATATAGTCCCAAAGTGCCAAATTGGCACTTTGGAAGTACTGGCCGTGTTGGGTTTAATAAGAAAGAACCCGTCCGTTAACCAAACTGAGCTTGCAGAACAAACAGGAAAGTTCGTCGGAAGCATAAAGCGCATTATTGACTCCCTGAAAGAGAAGCAATTATCCGTAGAGTTAACGGCATATTGGGAGTTTTAGTTTAACATATAAGAATTGAGGTATTGATTATGAATTTAAAGACTTTATCTTCAGAAGGTAAAATCGCATATTTGATTAAACCTATCTTGAAAGTATTACAGGAAGCTGGCGGTCAATTAGAGCGTTCTGAAATCAAAGAACGCATTGCAGATATGGATGACCAAATCGCTGAATATTCTGTGCTTGAAAAGAAATCAAAGCAAACCGGCAACACATATAAAGAGTTTAATTTCAAGTTTAATTTTGTGATTAAAGATTTGTATTTTAATGACTTGTTGACATACACAGATTCATCTCCTGTTACTTTAACAGAAAAAGGATTATATCTTGATGTTGATAAGCTTGATGTTCAAAAAGAAATTATTGAGCCATCCAAGAAGCATTGGGAAGAACTCAGCAAAAACAACAAAAAGAACAAGACTGTTAATGTCAGCGACAACGAAGAAGAAACACAAGCCGAAGAAAAATCAAAGACGATTTCAAGGAAAATTTGCTTACCGCTATTGCCAAAATGTCTCCCAAAAAGTTCGAAGCTTTTTCCAGAGCATTATTAAACCAAATGGGCGTTGAGTTCACTGAAAAAGGCGTTCAGATCAGCAATGACGGAGGAATCGACGGATACGGCTACCATATTGATTCAAATGATTTCAGAACTAAACGAGTAGTCATCCAATGCAAACGATATAACGCAGCTCCCGTATCCGAGCCGGAAATAAACCAGTTCTTAGGTGCTATGAATAAGTATCAAGCAGACTACGGTGTGTTTATCACAAACGGTAGATTTACCAATGCTGCAAGAGTTGCCGCAAGAGAAGGTTCGCCCATTACACTGATTGACGGCAACGAATTAGTAAGACTGGTTATAAGATATGAACTGTACATCACACCGGTTAAGACCTATGTGTTAGATGAGTTTTACAGTTTAGACGAATAATCCAGTATACATTTTACCTATTAACTTCCGATAATTCATTATTATCGGAACCAAGGAGGATATTTATGAAATCCAACTTCGAATATTTGAAAAGATATTGGCCTGCGTTAGCACAAATCGGTGCCGCTGCAGAAAACTATCTTTATTCCGATCCTAATGCTTGTATATATAAGCTTGGTATGTTTGGAGAACGTCTGATTCTTGAAATATTTGCTTTTGAGCATATTCCCGAACCGACAGTTGATAATACCCACTCTAACCGTATTCGGTTGCTCAAGCGTGAAGGTTTGATTCCTAAGAAGATAGACGATATTTTATATTCGATAAGAAAAACAAGGAATAACGCTGTCCACAGCGGTGAGGACTCTGTTGACGACGCAAAAATCTTGCTTCAAATGACATATAATCTTTCTACTTGGTTTATGGAGGTGTATGGCGATTGGGGCTATATTCCGGCTGACTTTGTTATGCCTGAGAAAGTCGTTTTGCCTGATTATGAGGCTATTATTAAAGAACAAGAAGATAAGATTGCATCCCTCTCCCACCAAGTAGAATCTGTATCCACGCAAGCATCTAACAAAAGCACAACGGAGCGTGTTCAAAAAGCCGAAACCACTTCTGAAAATATGGAACTTTCCGAAGCTGAAACACGCTATCTCATTGATGAACAACTGCGCAAATACGGTTGGGAAGCAGATACAAACAACCTTCGCTATTCTAAGGGAACACGCCCTCAAAAAGGCAAGAATCTTGCCATAGCAGAATGGCCTACAGATTCAAAAGTGTCTAAGAGTGGATATGCCGATTATGCTCTTTTTGTCGGTTTGCAGCTTGTCGGCATTGTAGAAGCTAAAAAAGTAAATATTGATATTCCGTCAGTTATTGACTATCAGTGCAAGGATTATGCTCAATTGATTAAGCCTGAGCATAATGAATATGTGATTAATCAGTGGGGTTCATATAAAGTACCGTTTGTCTTTGCGACCAACGGCAGAAAATACTTAAAGCAAATCGAAACAAAGTCGGGTATTTGGTTTCTTGACTTGCGCAACAATTCCAACGCTCCAAAAGCCTTACAAGGTTGGATAAGTCCTCAAGGTATTACGGAACTACTTGAAAAAGACATTTCAAGTGCAAATGCTACACTTCAAAATACTCCTGTTGACTTGCTCCGTGATCCTGACGGACTGAATTTGCGTGAGTATCAAATTCGAGCGATTGAAGCCGCCGAAAAAGCTGTTATAGACGGGAAACAAACAGTATTGCTTTCAATGGCGACCGGTACAGGTAAAACAAGAACAATTCTTGGAATGATCTATCGTTTTATTAAAAGCGATCGCTTTAAGAGAGTACTGTTTTTGGTAGACAGAACCGCACTCGGTGAGCAGGCAGCAGATGTATTCAGAGAAGTCAAGATTGAAGAATTGATGACCTTGGACTCTATTTATAACATCAAAGGTCTTGATGAAAAAGAAATTGATAAAGAAACTAAAATACACATCGCAACTGTTCAAAGCCTTGTAAAGCGTATTCTTTATCCGGAAAGTGACACAATGCCTTCCGTTACCGATTATGATCTGATTGTCGTAGATGAAGCTCACCGTGGCTACATTCTTGATAAAGAAATGAGCGAAACGGAAATGCTCTATCGAAATCAGGACGACTATATCAGTAAATATCGTACAGTTATCGAATACTTTGATGCAGTAAAAGTGGCTCTTACAGCTACCCCTGCTCTCCATACCACCGAAATATTCGGTAAACCTGTTTTCAATTATTCATATCGTGAAGCTGTTATTGACGGATACTTGGTTGACCACGATGCCCCGCATAATATCAAAACAAAGCTTCGTGTTGAGGGAATCAACTACCAAAAGGGCGAACAGCTTGCAATATATGATCCTGTAACAGGCGAAGTTATGAATAGCGCTGACTTGGAAGATGATATGAAGTTTGAGATTGATTCTTTCAACAGAGAGGTAATAACCGAACCTTTCAACAGAACTGTTTTGAATGAAATTGCTTGGGATCTGAACCCTGACGGCAAAGGTAAGACACTTATCTATGCCGTAGATGATAACCACGCTGATCTGATTGTCAAAATCTTAAAAGAAATTTATTCAGAAGGCGGGGTTGATAACGACGCTGTTATGAAGATTACCGGAAGTGTTGCCGGCGGAAACAAAAAGAAAATTTCAGAAGCCATTAAACGATTTAAAAATGAATCTAACCCCAAAGTTGTTGTTACAGTTGATTTGCTTACCACAGGCATAGATGTGCCTGAAATTGTAAATCTCGTTTTTATGCGTCGCATAAAGTCTCGTATCCTATTTGAGCAAATGCTTGGTCGTGCGACAAGACTTTGCCCTTCTATCGGCAAAACCAACTTTGAGATTTACGACCCGGTCGGCGTATATGAATCTTTACAAGATGTCAGCAATATGAAGCCGGTTGTCACAAATCCGAGCACTACATTTGAGGATTTACTGAGCGGTCTTTCTGTTGCGAAAACAGATGATGAAAAAGCATACTTAATTGACACTATCGTTGCAAAATTGCAACGTAAACGCTCTAATGTCAGTGAAAAAGCACTTGAGCAGTTTATTTATCTAACAGGCGGACAAGACATTGATAGCTTTGCAAAAAGCATCCGAAACAACAATGTTAAAAGGTCTGCTGATGTTCTTGAAACAGTTGGCGTTCCGCTTGTTTCTTCAACTGAAACGAGCAGCTTGGTAGATAATATTATCAAGAATAAAGAAGCGTTCCTTGTTCTTGATAGAGATAAGGTACAACACAAACGCCCTGTTGTAATCGACAATCATCCCGATGAGGTGGTTGAACGCACAAGGGGTTACGGCGAGGGTCAAAAGCCTGAAGACTATTTGGAATCATTCAAGGAGTTTATCAGTACGAACCTCAATACGATTGCTGCCTTAAAAACAGTTTGCACAAAGCCATCTGAGCTTACGAGAGAAAGTCTTAAAGGATTGAAGCTCGAACTCGATAGGCATAATTTCACAGAAAATCAACTGAACACGGCTTGGAAAGAAATGACTAACCAAGATATTGTTGCGGACATCATTGCATTTATCCGCCAACAGGCGCTTGGCTCAAATCTGATTAGCCACGAAACCCGTGTTAAGAATGCTTTTGCAAAGCTGAGACTAAACCATACCTTTAACAAAACGCAATTAGATTGGCTCAATCGAATTGAAAAAGTAATGCTTGAAGAAACTGTATTGGACAAGCAGATTTTTGAAATCGGCGCTTTCAAAAATGCTGGCGGATTCACAATAATTGACCGTCGTTTCGGCGGCAAACTTAATGAAATAATAGTAGAGCTAAACAAATATCTCTATGAGGACGGAGGAAATGTAGCGTGAACAATCAGGAAATTGTATCAAAGCTATGGAATTTATGTAATGTGTTACGTGACGACGGTATTACCTATCAGCAGTATGTTACCGAACTTACATATATTTTATTCTTGAAAATGTGTAAGGAAACCAATACTGAGGGATCAATCCCTGAAAAATATCGTTGGAGCGAGCTTATAAAAAGACAAGGTGTCGAGCTCAAACGCTATTATAAAGAACTTTTGGAGCACCTTGGCGAGAATTGCACCGGTCGTGTTCGTGAAATCTATCAGGGCGCTCAAACCAATATTGACGAGCCGAAAAACCTTGAAAAGATTATCACCACTATCGACCAGTTTGACTGGTACAGTGCAAAAGAAGAAGGACTCGGCAATCTTTATGAAGGATTGTTGGAAAAGAACGCAACCGAGAAAAAGTCAGGTGCAGGACAGTATTTTACACCCCGTGTGCTCATAAATGTTATGACAAAATTGGTGGCACCTCAGCCGGGCGAGCGTTGCAACGACCCTGCTTGCGGTACTTTCGGCTTTATGATTGCCGCAGACAGATATGTAAAAGACCACACAGACGATTTGTTTGATTTGCCTGTTGATAAACAGGAATTTCAACGCACACAAGCTTTTTCGGGTTGTGAGCTTGTTCACGATACTCACCGTCTTGCTCTTATGAATGCAATGCTTCACGACATAGGCGGTCCGATTTATTTAGGTGATACTCTTTCTAACTTCGGACAGCAGATGAAGGGCTATGATGTTGTGTTAACAAACCCGCCTTTCGGAACTAAAAAAGGCGGAGAGCGTGCTACCCGTGATGACTTCACATTTCCTACAAGCAACAAACAGTTGAATTTTTTGCAGCATATTTACCGTAGTTTGAACACCCACGGAAATGCTCGTGCTGCCGTAGTTTTACCTGATAATGTTTTGTTTGCAGATGGTGACGGTGAGCGTATTCGTAAAGACTTGATGGAAAAATGCAACCTCCATACAATTCTCCGCTTACCTACAGGTATTTTCTACGCACAGGGTGTCAAAACCAATGTGTTATTCTTCACCCGTGGAACTTCCGATAAGAACAATACGAAGGAAGTTTGGATTTATGACCTTCGTTCCGATATGCCTTCTTTCGGTAAAACCAATCCTCTCAAAGAGAGCCACTTTGATGAGTTTGTAAAATGCTACAATGCAGAGGACATTACTGACCGTAAAGAAACATACAGCGCGGAAAACCTGAACGGCAGATGGCGTAGATACACATACGATGAAATCTGTGCTCGAGATAAAACAAGCCTTGACATCACTTGGATTAAGAGCACCAACGGCAATGATGACCGTACTCTTAACGAACTTCTTGAAGAAATCAAGGAAAAGTCTAAGAATATCGCTGTTGCTGTTGCCGAGCTTGAAAAACTTATCGGTGAGGTGGAGGAATAATGGATACCAAAGCATTAAGACAAAAAATCTTGGATTTGGCTATCCGTGGCAAGCTTGTACCTCAAGACCTGAATGATGAACCTGCTTCTGTTTTGTTGGAGCGTATTCGTGCCGAAAAACAACAAATGGTTAAAGACGGAAAACTAAAAGCCAAAGACATAAAGAATGATACCGTCATCTTCAAAGGTGATGATAATTTACATTATGAGCAGTTCGCTGATGGTACGGTGAAATGTATAGAAGATGAAATACCGTTTGAGTTGCCGGAA
>CANQFC010000010.1 GCA_947598155.1 uncultured Clostridia bacterium | reverse complement strand
AGTTTGTTGCTTAAAATTTAATTTTCTACATCAAATAGGCTTTTTTGTACTGTCTGCACAATCTGGGGCAGTTCAAAAATATCACGGGGCTTTTTCGATTATAAATAAATTTTGACTATTTAAGCTTTAATGCCTCTTTTGCCTTTGACGCGATATTATCTGCGTCAAGTCCAAATTCGTGAAGAAGCTGAACGGCGGGGCCTGATTTGCCAAAAGTATCGTTAACGCCGACTCTGAGAACAGGTACGGGAACCGTTTCACAAACGACCTCGGTAACGGCAGAGCCGAGCCCTCCGATAATATTGTGTTCTTCGGCGGTAACAATAACACCTGTTTTCTTGGCCGAATCTATAATTATGTCACGGTCAATCGGCTTGATAGTTGCCATATTGACAACTCTTGCCGATATACCCTCGTCCGCGAGCTTTTCAGCCGCCGTAAGAGCCTCGTTTACCATAAGACCTGTCGCAATAATCGTTACGTCCGCGCCTTCTTTAAGAACACTGCCTTTTCCTATCTCAAATTTGTAATTTTCATCAAAAACTCTCGGAACGGCAAGTCTGCCAAAGCGCATATATACAGGACCTTCGTGCTCGGCGGCGGCAAGAACGCAAAGCCTTGCCTCAACATCGTCGGCAGGGTTAAGAATCACCATTCCGGGGATTGTCCTCATAAGCCCGATATCTTCACAGCACTGGTGGCTTGCGCCGTCCTCGCCTACGGATATGCCTGCATGCGTAGCGCCTATCTTGACGTTAAGATGCGGGTAGCCTATTGAATTTCTAACCTGCTCAAACGCTCTTCCTGCCGCGAACATCGCAAAAGACGACGCAAATACCGTGTATCCCGATGATGCAAGACCTGCCGCAACGCCCATCATATTAGCCTCCGCAATGCCGCAGTCAACAAATTTTTCGGGATGAGCTTTTTTAAACATACCCGTTTTTGTCGCCGCCGCAAGGTCCGCGTCAAGAACTATTATTTTTTTGTCGGTTTCGCCAAGCTCAACAAGAGCTTTGCCGTATGCGTCACGGGTAGCGGTTTTAATAATTTCACTCATATTTTACGCCTCCAAATTTTTAAGCTCTGCCGTAAGCTCGGCAACCGCCGTATTGTAAAGCTCTTCATTCGGCGCCGCTCCGTGCCAATTCACAGCGTTTTCCATATAAGATACGCCTTTGCCTTTAACGCACTTTGCGATAATTGCCGTGGGCTTGCCCTTAAATTCTTTTGCTTTTTGAACGGCAAATTCAATTTCATCAAAATTATTGCCGTCAATTTTAATTGTATTAAAGCCGAACGCATCAAACTTTTCGGCTATCGGATAAGGCGAATTGACCTCCTCTACGGTGCCGTCAATCTGAAGATTATTATTATCAACGATAACAAGGAGATTATCAAGCCCTTTTGCCGAAGCAAACATTGCGGCCTCCCAAACCTCGCCCTCTTCAATTTCTCCGTCGCCGAGAATTGTGTAAACTCTGTAATCCTTACCGTCAAGCTTTGCGGCAAGCGCCATTCCCGCCGCCGCGGAAATTCCCTGGCCGAGCGAGCCTGTGCTCATATCAACGCCGGGAACCTTAGTCATACTCGGGTGACCCTGAAGGTAAGAATCGGATTTACGGAGAGTTTTTACGTCCTCCGTCGGGAAAAATCCTTTAAGCGACAGCGCCGCGTAAAGAGCGGGAGCCGCGTGGCCCTTTGAAAGTACGAATCTGTCACGGTTCGGGTCCTTAGGATTTTTGGCGTCAACATTCATCTCAACGTTATAAAGATACGCCAGAAGTTCTGCTATTGAAAGCGACCCGCCGGGATGCCCCGCCTTGGCGTTGAAAATACCCTCAAGCAATAAAAGTCTTTCTTTTACCGCAAATATTTCCAACTCTTTTTTAAGTTTAGCGTCCATTACGTTTCCTCCTCATATCTGTCCATTATGTATTCAAGCAAATCGGCAACCGCTCCTTTATTGCAGTGACAGGCGTGGTATTTTGCGATTTCTTTAAGCCCCTGAGGCGCCTGCCCGCAACAAGCGGATAAATAAACCGTTTTTAACATATCGTAATCGTTAAAATAGTCGCCTATTGCCGCTGTATGCTTATAATCAATACCGTACATTTCCGCAATTTCCATAGCGCCTATTCCCTTATGAACGCCTTCTTCAAGCATCTCAAAGGAAGAAATTGAACTTGACATAAAATTAGCTTTTTTATCGGGAATACTGTCGATATATTTTCTTATTTCGGTAATAAGTTTAGGCATTCCGAGGAAAATTACCTTGCCCCAATTTTCTCTTGGAAGCTGGCTGAACCGTTTAAAATCAGTATGATTTAGCTTATCCGCTCTTACCATTACGGGGCAGAATATTTTTGAGTTAAGCGTGTAAATCGTTTTATCGGTCAAAACCTCGATTTCAACAGACGGAAAACGCTCGTAAACCATTCTGACAATATCGATAGCCGATGGATTTATAGGCGAAAATCTTACCATTTTCTCGTTTTTGTAATCGTAAACGCCCGCTCCGTTAAGAACGACTGCGGGTGTTTCGGATATAGGCAATTTTTCAAAGTGCTTGCGAAGCGACTGAACGTTTCTGCCCGAGGCAAGAGTAAAATGGCCTTTGCACTGCAGTACAAAACGCTTTATCGCTTCTAAATTTCTTTTTGGAAGCTGACGCAGTTTATTGTTAAGCGTTCCGTCAATGTCGGAAACGACAAGCCAATCTGAAAAGTCTTTTTTTATCATAATTACCTCTTTAAGATATTTTATTTAAAAATTCATTGAAATACTGCGGTAAATCAGTTGTAAATTCCAAATACTTATTTGTTACGGGGTGGACAAAGCCGATTTTTATTGCGTGAAGGCACTGCCCGTTAAGATAGGCGCTGAATTTATCGTTACCGTAAACGGGATCGCCCGCGACCGGGTGCCCTAAATACGCCATATGAACTCTGATTTGGTGAGTTCTGCCCGTTTCAAGCTTTAACGAAATGTGAGAATATTTTTCGTATTCTTTGATTACCGAGTAATGAGTTACGGCGTTCTTCGAGTTTGCCGTTGTAACGCACATTTTTTTGCGGTCCTTAACGCTACGCCCTATCGGAGCGTTTACCGTACCGTTTTGTTCTTTAAGGTGGCCGCAAACCACCGCATTATATTCCCGCGTAAAGGAGTGCTCCTTTATTTGCTCCGCAAGACCCAAATGCGCTTTATCCGTTTTGGCAACGATTAAAAGACCGCTTGTATCTTTATCAATCCTATGAACTATTCCCGGTCTTAGAACCCCGTTAATGCCCGAAAGGGAGCCTTTGCAGTGATAAAGCAATGCATTAACAAGCGTTCCGTTGTAATTACCGGGCGCAGGGTGTACTACCATACCCCTTGGTTTGTTTACGACAATAAGGTGTTCATCTTCAAAAACAATGTCAAGCGGAATATTTTCCGGCTCGGCATCAATAGGTTTGAGCTCCTGCTCAAAAATTTTGACCTCGTCTCCGAATTGCACCTTATATTTCTTGTTTACTTTATTTCCGTTGACAAAAACATCTCCGTTTTCAATGGATTTTTGAATTGAAGTGCGTGACGAATCGACAACAAGGACAGATAAAAATTTATCTATCCTCTCGCCTGCGTTTTCTTCGTTTACCTCAATTATCAAATCCTTCATTCTGTTTATCCGCTTTCGTCTTACGGGAATCCTTTACCATATCTTTTATAAGCCAAAATATCAAGAGCGCAGCGCCGCAGGTTACGAGAATATCGGCAAAATTAAAAACCGCGAAATCAATAAAAAGCGGCTCGATATAATCGACAACATACCCTCGGAACACCCTGTCAATAAGATTGCCTAAACCGCCCGATATAACCGCAAGAATACAGACATATTCAAGCCCGAATTTTATTTTGCCGCTCAAAAGGTAGTAAAAACCTATTATTACGGCCAAAAACGTAATTACGGACAATATTGCCGTATGACTGCTGAATGAACCAAAAGCAGCCCCCGTGTTTTCAACGTAATTTAAACGCAGAAATCCGTTAATAACACCAAGACTGCCGATAGGTTTAAGGCGCGCAATCACAAGCAGTTTTATAAGCTGGTCAGCGGTAACCAAACAGATAGCAGATAAAACTGTAATTATTCGACGCATTATTTACCCTCAAATTATTTTTTCTTAAAGAAATTCTTAAAAGAAACAGAGCCAGAGCTTTCGTCCTCGCCGTCTTCATTATCTTTGAGCGGTTCTTCCTTCGTATCTTCTTCCGCTAATTTATCAAATAAATTCTGTGCCGCGGCAGGCTCTTCATCTTTAATTTCCTCATCATCGTCAGAAAAATCTATTTTACTTAAATCAAGCTTAAAAGAGTTTTCCTTGCCTTCAGGTTTTCTATCCTCTTCTTCGGAATCGGACTGAATTCCCTGCTCTGCGGAATCGGAATAAACATCCTCATAGTTTTTTGCAGGCGTTTCCGCGGAAATTTCCTGTTCCGCGGCGTCTTTCTCATCAGTTTCGTCCACCGCCGGAGTTTCGGTCTGAGTCTCCTCCTCTTTTTCAGGTTCTTCTGCCTTTATATCATTTTCAGGAGCATCGTCACCGTCGGACTCCGCCGTTTTTTTACTTGCGGCGTCAAGCTGTTCGTCGACAATATCAGGTAGCTGATTTATGAGGTTGATATGTTCTTTATACATAGCCACGAGCTTGCCTTTAAACTCGGCCGCTTCCTTTTTCGTCATATCAAACAAAAGCGTTTCGTGAGTCACTTTACGGTTTATATTTCCGAGAATCTCGTTTGATTTTTGATTGGCGTCGGCAATAATCCGCTCGGCCTCCGCCTTTGCGCTTTCAATAATTGCGGCAGATTCCCTTTTGCTGTTTGCGGATAATTTCTCTGCTTCCGCTTTAGCGTCGGATACTTGTTTTTCCGCGGCTGACACCGCCTCGGCGGAATCTTTCTCAGCTTTTTCTTTAGCTTCCGAAATTATTTGGTCGGCAAGCTTTTGAGCGTTAAGCAAAGCGAGTTTAAGGCTCTCTTCGTCTGCGCGGTACTCCTCAATCTTTTTTGCGAGAATGCTTATTTTACGGATAAGGTCGCCGTTTTCTTTAAACATCTTCTCATAAGATGCGGAAACCTCATTCATAAATACATCGACATCATCGGCACGGTATGACCCCCTGCCCGATGATTGAAACTGTTTTTCTTTGATTTTATCAGGTGTAAGCATAAGTTACCTTCCTATCTTGCCCACAGGCATATTTTGAAACGCAGTTCAACTGCACCCACAATTCAATAATGGACTTGCCCCGCCATTAAACGCGGCAAGGCGCGGCAACAGCCGCGCTAAGAAATCAGAGGGAAACCCTCCTGATTCCAAGACAGAACCCGCCGCCCACAGAGGCGGGTGACATCTTGCCTACATTATATTAGGCGGGTTAAAAGAACATACCGTTATTTTCAAGTTCTTCCATAAGGTCGCCCATAACGTCAACATTGTAGGGTGTTATTATAAACGTGCTGTTCGCAACTCTTTTAAGCTGACCGTTGTTGGCATAAGCAACGCCCGAAAGAAAGTCAATAAGTCTGCGCGCAGTTTCCTTATTTACCGATTCAAGATTAAGAACAACCGTCCTTTTTTCATTAAGATTGTCCGCTATGCCGGAAGCCTCGTCAAATTTTTCGGGCTTTGAAAGAACAACCTGAAGCTGAGCGGTGGTGTGAATGTTCACAACCTTGTCCTGCTCTGACTGACGCTGCGCTCTGTTATGGTAAGCGTTTCTCGGAGCGCGTTCATCGTTCGCCTCAAAGAAGCGGTCGTTTGTGCCGTAATCGGCCTCCTGAGGGTCGTCGTCGGGATAATATCCGTCCTCGTCAACATTTACGATATTTTTGATTTTGTCCAAAAAGCTCATAATAATCCTCCTAATATATTCTCGGGCCGAAAATTGCAGAACCTATTCTTACAAGCTCCGAACCGCATAAAATTGCTTGCTCATAATCTCCCGACATACCCATCGACAAGATTTGCATATTTATATTATCTATCTTTTTTCCTTTAATGTCAACATATATATTGTATATATTTTCAAAAAATTTACAAAGTATTGTATCATTTTCGCATATTGGCGGCACTGACATCAGTCCTTTTACGTTAATTCCGCCTATTTCGGCTATTTCATACACACTTTCCGTAAATTCGCTTACGTCAAAGCCGGTTTTGTTCTCTTCGGCGCCGATGTTGATTTCAAGCAAAACATCTGTCGTTATGCCCTTTTTTATTGACTGCTTGGCGATTTCCTTTGCGATTTTTACAGAGTCTACCGACTGAATCATATCCGCAACGCCGACTATCTGCCCCGCTTTATTCGTTTGCAGGTGACCGATAAGATGCTTTTCGACGCCGTCCAAATGCAGTTCGTCTTTCTTTCTTAAAAGCTCCTGCACCCTGTTTTCGCCGATGAGGTCTACGTTGTGGTCAATGGCGAAATTTATAAAAATCGGGTCGACTGTTTTTGTGACCGCCATAAGCCGGACGTCCTCTGGGTTCCTGCCGGATTTAACCGCGGCGTTCGCTATTTTTTCTTTTATAACGTCAAGGTTATAGCATATATCTGCCTTGCGCTGTTCAAGAAATGACTTTTCCGTCATATAAATCAACTCCTTGCGTAATAACTGTATCGTATTGACGAATATATGATGAATCATCGGCGCTGCTTTCAATTATTGAATATTCTTCCGAAGAATAAATAATATTTATCTTTTTAAACTGCACCGTGTTTCCTCTCAATACATAAACTCCTTTTTGGGAATCCACTTCTCTGACGGCGTCATTTGAAATCCTGAAGCCCATAAATTCATCGGTTATTATTTGAATATCTGCAATCCGCAGTTTAGCGACGTCGCGGTTCATAAGTCCGCATTTGAGAATCAAGGGTATGCTGTCGCCGTCCTTATCACCTTTCTTCTCAATAGTACATTCAAATGTATCAGCCGACATATTCGGAACTTTTATTTTAACCGTTTTTCCTACCTCTAAGGTGCCCGAAACATCATATGGCACATTGCAAAGAATATACCAATTAAACGCGTCTACGAGCTTGCCCATCACGTTTTCCGGCGGTTCCGACGGGGAAGATGACAGCAGAGTGTTAATTGTTGAAACGTCCATCTTCATTACATCGCCGTATTTTACGGAATTTTCATAGCCGTCAACCGAGCCGATGTAATAGCCCGGTTTCGGGGAAGCTATCGGCGTATAGCCCGAAGCTTTATCCTTAATTTCTAAGAGCTGTGCCTGAAGAGAGGCAAGCTTTTCATCAACTGAAATTACCTTGCCCACGGCAAGCTGTTTTGTGGTAATTGCGTCTCTTAAATCGCCAAGAGCGTCCTCAAAATCCCTGCCAATTTCGGATTTGGCGGCGGTTATGTACTCAACGCACGCCGAATTTACCATATTGTTATAAGACGACGGTGAATTTGTGCCCGCGCCGACCTTATTTTTAAGCTGATTGTAATACTCGATTTCGGAATTTAGGTCGTTGATTTTAACATAGACCGCGGCGCTTTCAGGCGTTTTAAATGAAATAGCGACTGTTTCACCGCTGCCCACTCTTTTACCGTCTTCGGCTATTGAAACTATTGTGCCGCTTGGACCCGTGGCGGTAAGATAGGTTTCGTCACGAACGACAAACGCCTTTGTTTCTATTGTGTTTTGAATTTTCCGCTGAATCGCCGTTTCTGTTTTGTACGGTTCTGAATTTATTTGTATTACCTGATATATAAAGTAAATTATTATAATAACGCCCAGAACAGTGCCGAATATATATTTTACAGCGTTTTTGTTGAGCTTTGTTTTATTCATTTTCACTGCTCCTTAAAAATTTTTCCGCAATGCCGAAAACGGCGTTTAAAATATCGTCGGGATTTTCATAATCATCGGGGTAAATCCAATTTATATTTTCATTCCGCCTAAACCAAGTAAGCTGTCTTTTGGCGTAACGCCGCGTTTCTCTTTTAAGATTTTCGGCGCATTCTTCGAGAGTAAGCTCGCCTTTAAAGTATGGCGCCAGCTCCTTATATCCTATTGCCTGAGACGCGGTAGAATCATTGCTTAAACCAAAATATTCCTCAGCCTCTTTTAAAAGCCCGTTTTCAAGCATTGTATCAACGCGCCTGTTTATGCGGGAATAAAGCTTTTCTCTGTCACGGTAGTTTATTCCTATATACAAAGCATTGTACGGTGATGGCGAAAGCTTTGAATTTTCATATTGCTCGGTCATAGTTATTCCTGTTGACTCAAACAAAGACAATGCCCTCACAATTCGGCTTTTGTCCGACGGGTGGAGCCGTGAGGCCGTTTGGGCGTCAACCTTTTCAAGGCGTAAAAGCATAGTTTCACCGCCAAAGCGATCGTATTCGCCGCTTATCCTTTGGCGCACACTGTCATCGGTTTTTTGCGGACAAAATGAAATATTCTGCAAAAGCGAATCAATATAAAGACCTGTACCGCCTGCGATTATCGGCAAAAAACCGTTTTCGCTTATCTGCATTATAGCCTTCTTTGCCTCTGAAACATAATCAGCGACGCTAAACCGAACGTCAGGCGGCAAAAAATCAACAAGGAAATGCTCTATTCCGCCCTTTTCCTCTTCGGTAGGCTTTGCCGTTGCGATACTCATACCCTTATAAATCTGCATTGAGTCGGCAGAAACAACTTGTCCGTTAAATTTTTGGGCTATTTTAACGGCAAGCGCCGTTTTACCCGATGCAGTAGGCCCGACAACGGCAATTACAGGTATTTTATCCATTACTGTATCCTTCCGAACTGTTTTTCAAGCTCGCTCTTTGTAATCTCTATCATAACGGGTCTGCCGTGAGGACAAAACCGCACCTCGCTGTCGCCGATTACGGTTTTTACAAGCTCATAAAGCTCTGCGGGGTCGGAGCTATCTCCTGCCTTTACAGCGTTTCGGCAGGCAATATTATGGTAAATCCAATCAAGGCGTTCGTTTGAAATATCTTTTTTATTTTTTAGAAGGTATCCCGCTATTTCGCTTATCAAAGGCGCGATTTCCTGACTGTCAAGCGGAGTGGGACAGCTTCTCACTATTACCGAACCGTTTCCGAAATCCTCCGCGTCAAAGCCCGCCCTGCTTACCAAATCAAGATTTTCGAGTACGGCGGAGTACTCCTCTTTACCAAGCGACACGGAAACAGGCTCAATAAGAATTTGACTGCCGAGATTATGATGCGCTTTCTTTAGTTTATTAAAATTTATCCTTTCGTGAGCGGCGTGTTTGTCAATAACGAACACGGAATTGCCCATTTCAATGAATATATACGTCTTAAACGCTTCGCCCAAAATTTTAAAATCCGTATTTTGAGCGTCGGAAACAAAATATTCTGTTTCGCCGTTTTTAATGTTTTCTTCTTTTTTCACAGTGGGAAAGTCAATTTTTAAATCGCTGTCTTCCCCGTCCGTATGATAATAATTTGAGTTTTTGACCGAATCAAATACGGTAAACACGCTTTCAAATGAGGGATTCGGCCGACTTGAAACCGACGGTTGAAACGTGTTTGCGGATACTGCCTGCGCTGTCTTAGCATTAACGGCAGAGGCATGCGTAAATTTTGCCTGTTTAAAGCTGTCAATACTGTCAATTTCAGTTTTAACAGCGTGAAAAACCGCGTCGAAAAGCGCGCGCTCATCGGAAAATCTGACTTCGATTTTTGACGGATGAACGTTGACGTCAATCCTTTCCGGATTTATTTCAATAAACAGTACTCCGCCCGGAAATTTGCCGACCATAACGGTGTTTTTATAAGCGGACTCAAACGCGGCGGTTACGGTTGAATTGCGAATACTTCTCCCGTTTACAAAGAAATACTGCATACCTCTTGAGCCCCTTGAATTGTACGGCGGAGTAACAAGCCCGTGAACGCGGATTCCGTTGATTTCGGAGTCGACAGGTATCAGCCCGTCGCAAAAATCCTTTCCGAAAGCCGAATAGCAAACATTTCTAAGCTCGCCGTCCCCCGACGTCATAAAAGCATTTTTACCGTCACGGATAAATCTTACCGACACATTTGGGTTAGCAAGAGCTATCTTTTCCACCGTCGCCGAAACAAAATTGCCCTCGCTGACGTCTTTTTTTAAAAATTTCATTCTCGCAGGCGTGTTATAAAAAAGCTCGCGGACAACAAATGTTGTACCGACGGCACAGCCTGCGTCAAAAATACCGGTTATTTCTCCGCCTTCAATATTAAGGCTCGTTCCAAATTCCTCATCGGCGGTTCGGGTTATAATATTGACCTTGGAAACTGCGGCGATTGAAGGCAGTGCCTCCCCACGAAAGCCCAAAGTCATTATTGAATTTAAGTCATCGGCAGTTGAAATTTTACTTGTGGCATGGCTTTTAAAAGCGGTTTTAACATCGCCCCGAGCAATGCCGCATCCATTGTCCGAAACACGGATAAATCTTATTCCGCCGTTTTGAATTTCAACCGTTATTGAGTCGGCGCCTGCGTCAACGGCATTTTCCATAAGCTCTTTTACAACGCTTGCGGGCCGTTCAACGACCTCGCCCGCCGCTATTAAATTTGAAATTTCAACGGGAAGTTGATTTATTTTTGCCATTGACCGCACCTCCTTTTAACGAAATGATACAGTTATTACTGTTTTGCCTCACTTGAAAGCTCGTTTAATATGCTCATAGCCTCAATCGGCGTTAAAACATTTACGTCAAGAGATTTGAGCCGCTCAATAATATTTTCGTTTTTGCCGTCGTCAAAGGAAATCTGAACATCCTCACAAACATCGGAATCTAAAGGTATAGAATTATGCGGATGCATTAAGTCATTGTCCTCAAGCGCGCGCAAAATCACCTTGGCTCTGCCGATAACTGCGTCAGGAACGCCCGCGAGCTTTGCCACATCAATGCCGAAACTGCTGTCTGCGCCGCCAGGAATTATTCTGCGGAGAAATGTTAAATCATCTCCGCGTTTTTTAACGGCAACATTGTAATTCTTTACTCCGCTGACCTGACTTTCAAGCTCGGAAAGCTCATGGTAATGGGTAGCGAAAAGAGTTTTCGCGCCGATTTTCTTTTTATCGGCCAAAAATTCAACTACCGCTCTTGCTATACTCATTCCGTCAAAAGTAGAAGTGCCTCTGCCGATTTCATCAAGTATAACCAAGCTGTCGGACGTTGCAAAAGATAAGATTTCAGCGACCTCGTTCATTTCTACCATAAAGGTTGACTGACCCGACGATAAATCGTCAGACGCGCCTACGCGTGTGAAAATCGCGTCGACTATCCCTATATCCGCCGAACGGGCAGGTACAAACGAGCCCATTTGAGCCATAAGCGTAATAAGCGCAATCTGGCGCATATAAGTGGATTTACCTGCCATATTGGGCCCGGTAATTATCATTATTCTGTTGTCTTCTCTGTCAAGAATCGCGTCGTTTGGAACAAAGACAGCGTTCTTTTGGAGCGCCTCTACTACCGGATGCCTGCCCTCTGAAATACGGATTATGCCTTTATCGTTAATATCCGGTCTTGTATAATTGTTCTGCACGGCGACAAACGAAAGAGAGCAAATTACGTCCAAAAGAGCGAGCGAACGTGAAGTGATTTGCGTTCTGATGTATTCGCCGGCAATTTTTTTGCGTATAGAATTAAGTATTTCGTATTCAAGGCTTATTATTCTTTCCTGAGCGCCAAGCACTTTGGTTTCAAGCTGTTTCAGCTCTTCGGTTATGTACCTTTCGCAGTTTGAAAGCGTTTGTTTGCGAATGTAATGTTCGGGGACAAGCTCCTTATAGGAATTGGGAATCTCAAAAAAATACCCGAATACTTTGTTATAGCCGATTTTCAGCTTTTTTACGCCTGTTTTTTCCTGCTCCTCCGCCTCAAGTTTCGTAAGGATTCCTCTGCCGCCGTTTACTATACTGCGAAGTTCGTCAAGCTCTGCGTTAAAGCCGTCCTTTATCATACCGCCCTCACGGACAGAAAACGGCGCGTCCTCGGATATAGACGCATCAATAAGAGCGCAGACGTCCTCCAAAGTATCCAAATCGTTGTATACGGATTTTAAAAGACCAGATTCGCAATTTGATATATTTAACTTAATTTCGGGGAGCTTTTTAAGTGTGGAGAGAAGAGAGAGCAGTTCTTTCGCGTTGGCGGTATTGTAAACCACGCGCGTCATAAGACGCTCAATATCATAAACGCCCGAAAGAAGTTTCATTTCGCTTTCACGGATTTCGGTTTTTGAATAAAGCTCGTCCACCGCGTTGAGCCTTCTTGAAATTTCGGCGCAGTCGTAAAGCGGGCGCTCAAGAAAAGAACGCAGCATCCTTTTGCCCATAGCGGTCTTTGTTTTATCAAGCACCCATAAAAGCGAACCTTTTGCGTTGCGGTCGCGCATTGTTTCAATAAGTTCAAGATTTCTTATTGCCGAAACGCCGAGTTTCATATATTTTGCGTCGGTGTAAAAGTTTATGTTTTTAATATTGTCAAGCTCTCTTTTCTGAGTTGATTTTAAGTAGAGCAATGCGGCGCCGAGCGCTTTAACGGCGCTCTCCCTTCCGTTCAGCGAAAGCGACGTTAAATCGGTAATATCAAAGTGATTTTTTATTTCGTCCGAGGATTTTTCAAAATCAAATTCATCTGTTAATATTTCAACGGACGCTTCAAGCTTTTTGGATATAAACTCGCTGAGCCTCGGAAACGAAACGGCCTCTTTATTAAGGATAACCTCGGAAGGGTTATACCTGCCTATTTCGTTAACCGCTTTCTGCTCAATATTTTCCGTAAATTCGGTAAGGTTGACCTCACCCGTTGAAATATCAATAAATCCCAAACCCAATTTGCCGTCATAAGCGCATACGGCCGCCAAATAATTGTTTTTTGACTCGTCAAGCATTGAGCTTTCAATAACCGTGCCGGGCGTTATAATTCTTATTACGTCGCGCTTGACTATTCCCTTGGCAAGCGCCGGGTCCTCAGTTTGCTCGCATATTGCAACTTTATAGCCGCTTGAGACTAACTTTGCAATATATGAATCAACGCTGTGAAAAGGAACGCCGCACATCGGAGCGCGCTCTTCCTGGCCGCAGTCCTTTCCGGTAAGCACCAAATTAAGCTCTTTCGACGCTATTTTCGCGTCGTCATAGAACATTTCGTAAAAATCGCCAAGACGGAACATAAGAATAGCGTCTTTGTAATCTTCTTTAATTTTAAAGTACTGTTTCATCATAGGTGAAAGCTCTGCCATATCTTATGCCCCCTCTCTTTCGTGAAAATTACTCGTGATTGCAGTCGCATTCTCCGCCGCAGCAGGAACAGTCCCCTCCGCAGGAATCGTTATGAGCGTTCGGGTCGCATGTGGCGGGGTCGTCGCCGTTTACGCAAAGCGCGAGTATTCCCGTAAGATAATTCATCATATCGTCAATATCTTTTCTTGCCATTTCATAAACGCGCATATTTTTGTTCTGCATAACTTCCGCGTACACGCCTCTGAATTCCTCGTCGTAAGCTTTAAGCTTGCCCTCGTTCGGCTCCTCTTTTGAGGACTCATGCTGATATGAAATCTGGATAAGCTGAAGCTTGCCCATAAGCTCGCCTAAAGCGACATCCTTGTCGTTTGCCTCTTTTGCGGCAATAAATTTGAGATAACGCTCGTCCTTTTGAATCTCAGCGCCAAGCTCTCTTGTAAGTTTTTCAAGATTGTCCATTGTTTTAACTCCTTAAATATTTTAAATTTTATTACTTTTTAAGTTCGCCCTTCACTATTCTGTTCAGCGGTTCGGTAACCGTAACACGGCAGAATCTGCCTATCAGCGACTTGTCGCCCTTAAAATCAATAATAACATTTCCATCGGTTCTGCCGGCAAGCATTCCTTCGCAGTTTTTGCTTTCGCCCTCGCAAAGCACACGGAACGTTTTGCCTTTCATTTTTGCATTATGCTCCGCCGCTATCGACTCCTGAAGGTCGCAAAGCTCTTTAAACCATTTTGTCTTTTCACTGCGCGGCACAATGTCCGGCATATCGGCCGCTTTCGTACCTTTTCTCGGTGAAAAAATAAACGTAAACAAAGATGTAAACTCAACCTCTTTCACAAGAGAAAGCGTGTCGCAAAATTCTTCGTACGTTTCCCCGGGGAAACCGACAATAACGTCGCTTGTGAGCGAAAGACCTTCAATTTTTTCCTTGGCATAATTTATAAGTTCAAGATATTCTTCTCTTGTATAGCGCCGATTCATTTCCCTAAGCACCCTGTTATTCCCCGACTGAAACGGCAGGTGAATGTGCTTTGACGCCTTTTCGCACTGCGCTATTGTGTCGATAAGCTCACGGGTGCAATCCTTAGGATGCGAAGTCATAAAACGAATAGTAAAGTCCCCGTCTAAAGCGTTTATTCTTCTTAAAAGCTCAGCGAAATTTATGTTTTCGTCAAGACCTTTTCCGTAAGAATTAACATTTTGTCCTAAAAGCGTAATGTCCTTATACCCTTCCGCTATTATTTGCTTTGCTTCGTCAATTATGTCCGCAGATTTTCTGCTGCGCTCTCTGCCCCTCACAAAGGGCACAACGCAATAACTGCAAAAATTATCGCAGCCGTACATTATCGGCAGCCACGCCTTAGCTGTTCTGTCACGGTAAACAGGCATTCCCTCGGCAATTTCACCGTCAATATCAAACGCGGAAACCACGCGCTTTCGGCGTGTTAAATACCGTTTCATTAGCTGAGGCAAAAGGTAATGCGCGTGCGTGCCGAAAACAATATCCACAAACGGATAGCTGTTATAAATTTTTTCTCTTATGTGCTCCTGCTGAGTCATACATCCGCATAGAGCGATGATAAGCTCTGGCTTTGCGGTTTTAAGCTTTTTAATCGCGCCTATGTTGCCGAATACTCTGTCCTCGGCGTGCTCACGTATAGCGCAGGTGTTGTAAAGAATTAAATCTGCCTCTTCAATATCTTCGGTCATCTCAAATCCCATTTGCGCGAGGACGCCTTTAAGGCGTTCGCTGTCCGCAACATTACCCTGACAGCCGTATGTATGAACAAACGCAAGCGGCGGTTTGCCAAAGCGCATCAGTAATAGCTCCTTGACGCTCTCGGCAATTTCCAACTGTTCTGTTATTTTTTCCTCTTCAACGAACTGTGTCAATTTGAGGTCTCCTTAATTTGTTTTCAATAAGTGGCTCGCCCCGTAAAGTGGCGTGGCAAGAGGCGCGGTGTAAACCGCGCTGAGGAATCAGCGGAAAACAAATCCCCCACTGATTGCGAAAATGGAACCCGCCGCCTATAAAGGCGGGTGACATCATTTGCCTAAGTTATAGCAAGAATGAATAAACTGAAGAATATCGGAGTAAACTCTGTCTTTGTTTTCTTCATTGAGTATTTCGTGGCGAAGTCCGGGGTACAGTATAACCTCCGGTTCAATGCCTGCGTCGACAAGGTTGTCGGCAACCGCCAAAACGCCCCTGCCCTTTGAACCGACCGGGTCGTTTGCGCCTGAAATTATAAAAATCGGCAGGTTTTGGGGGAGCTTATATGCCCAAGAATCTTCACAGGCCTCGCAAATCAAAGCGAAAATATCGCGGTAACCCCGAAGAGTATATGTAAATCCGCAAAGGTCGTCGTTAGAATAGGCAAGTCTGTTTTCCGCATCAACGGAAAGCCACGCAAGAGGACTGTTTTTTTCGCCGACAATCAAGGAGGCGCCTCTGTTCAAAAAATCTCCTATTCCGTCAACGCGGCGTTTATCGCCGTATTTTTCGCAAATTGCGTCCATAACTCCTAAAAGCGCTGAGGAAATGTCGGGTACTTCACCCGTGCCGCAAAGAATAAGGCCGTTAAGCTCTTCACCGAAGTGAGCCGCATAGACCCTGGCGCAAAACGAACCCATACTGTGGCCGAACAGAAAATACGGAATACCGGGATTTCTTTTTTTCATAATTTTAGTCAAAATGTGCATATCGTCTACCAAGCGTTTGTCGCCGTCTGTTTCCGCAAAATAGCCGATTTCAGAGCGGTCGTTTATGCTCTTGCCGTGACCGATATGGTCGTTCCCGCAGACTATAAATCCGTTAGACGCCATAAACTCGGCGAAAGGAGTGTATCTTTCAATATGCTCCGCCATACCGTGAGTCAACTGTAAAATGCCTATCGGGGTTAGGGAATCATCTTCCCAAATTAAAGTATGTACCTTGTTTACTCCGTTTGAAGAATTAAAATAAGCCTCTTTTTTGACGATTGACATACGTTTTCCTCCAACTAACATAATAACCCAATAAATTAAGCGGCTTGCCTGTCAAGCGGCGGGGACGACTTGCCTAAATTGTAGACATAGTTGATTATACTATATTTTGATAAATTTGTCACCATTATTTTGCAAAAAAATAAAGAAAAACGGGCAGAAAAATCTGCCCGTCCAAGTTAAGCTTTTTCAATAGTGAGCTTACGCGCCATCATATTTTATTTTGTTCCGAAAATTCTGTCGCCTGCGTCGCCGAGACCTGGAACTATATAGCCGATTTCATTGAGCTTTTCGTCAAGAGCCGAGACAAAAATATCAACGTCGGGGTGAGCCTCGCTCAGCGCTTTTATTCCTTCCGGAGCGGCTATAATACCCATAAATTTGATTGATTTAGGGGAAAACTCTTTGACCTTGTTGATAGCGTCAATGGCGGAACCGCCGGTAGCAAGCATCGGGTCAATGACAAAAACTTCTCTTTCGGAAATATCTGCCGGGAGCTTGCAGTAGTAAGTTATCGGTTTGAGCGTTTCATGGTCGCGGTAGAGCCCGATATGACCCACTTTAGCAGACGGAACAAGCTCCAAAACTCCTTCAAGCATACCCGTACCCGCGCGCAAAATCGGGACGAACGCAAGCTTTTTGCCCGCAATCACCTTTGCGTTGCATTTGCCCATTGGCGTTTCTACAATTTTATCCTCAAGCGGCAAATCGCGTGTGGCCTCATAGCATAGAAGCATCGTTATTTCCTGAATTAAAGCCCTGAATTCTTTTGTACCCGTTTTTACGTCACGGAGAATTGAGAGCTTGTGCTGAATAAGCGGATGGTTCGCAACAAATATTTTTGCCATTTTTTTATTCCTCTCTTTTTAATAAATTCATATATTTATTTTTCATTTACATTCGGGAAAAATTACGAATTTTCAATTTCGGATATTTGGTCGATTCTGCGCTGATGTCTGCCGCCCTCAAACTCGGTACTGAGGAAAACGTCCGCAAGCTCAATCGCCAAGCCTGTACCGACAACTCTGCCGCCCATACAAAGGACGTTTGCGTCGTTGTGCATTCGCGTCATTTTGGCGCTGAAATAATCCGAACAGCAAGCCGCGCGAATCCCTTTTACCTTGTTTGCCGCTATGGAAACGCCTATCCCCGTTCCACAGCAGAGAATCGCCTTTTCGCACTCGCCGGAAATCACCTTTTCGCAGGTCCTTTTTGCTATGGGAGCGTAATCAACCGACTGCGGCGAATCCGTTCCGCAGTCAACATAATCAATCCCCATTTCGTTTAAATGCTTTTTAATTGCCTCTTTCAGCTCATAACCGCCGTGGTCAGCGCCTAAAGCTATCATTTATTTTCACCTCTGTTGTATATTAAACGTTCAGTTTCTTTGATTTTAATTCTCGTTCCGCTTGCGGCGCGCGCAAATAAAACGGGAGCAGATTTTCCGATTTTTCGGTTTTTTCACCGTTACTGATTTTTTCGTATGCCAAAAAACCGATATTTGAAGCGTGGACAAGTCTGATTTTTTCATCGGCAACAAATATTCCGCCGATTTCATCTTTCAGCTTTTCATAACACATCAACGAACCGTCGCCTATAAGCGCAATTTTTCTTTTTTCTTTTTTTAATTCGTTTAAAAGTTCCGAAATCATTATTGCTCTGTCCTCGGTTTCACGCTTTCCCATATAAAACGAAGCTGTATAAACCTGACCGCAGCGCGCGTCCATAACGGAAACCGCAAGCACGTTTTGGGCGCTTAACGGCTTTGCGGCGGCTTCAAGCGCAGAGACCGCAAAGCAGGGAATTTTTAACGCGTCGCAAATCCCCTTTGCCGACGCAATTCCGATTCTGACGCCGGTAAACGACCCCGGCCCGTTCGTTACGGCAAGAACGTCAATATCGGAAACGGAAGTTCCGCTTGTGTTCAAGACCTTTTCAATAATCGGCATAAGCGTTACGCTGTGGGTATAACCGTTATTTACAAACTCTTCCGCGAGAATTTCACCGTTCTCGGTGACGGAGGCTGAAGCGCTGACAGACGATGAATCTATTGAAAGTATTTTCACAATATTTCGCCCCCGTCTATCGTAATAATGCGCTCCGTATCGGTACTGCCGCGCCTAAAAACCACACGAACAGTATTTTCGGGCAGAGCGTTTTCAATGTTTTCGCTCCATTCAACGGCCAATACACCGCCGCTTTCGTAATAATCGAAAAATCCGCTTGAATAAAGGTCGTCCCAGCTTTCAACGCGGTACATATCAAAATGATACAAATGCGGTTCGCCGCCGTAGTCGTTAACTATTGCGAAAGTGGGGCTTGAAACGCTCCTTTCGGCGCCAAGCCCGATTGCCAACCCCCTTGTAAAAGCAGTTTTCCCCATACCGAGCCCGCCGTAAAAAGCGACTACCGTGCCTTTTTTTAAGGTTTTGGCCAATCTTTCCCCTAAAATGACGGTTTCATTTTCAGATTTTGTAACAAACGTCTGCATTATTTACACCAAATTGTTTTTGTTATTTTGATTTTACCACAAATTAAACTATTAGTAAACAAAAAAGTAAACAAAATCTGATAATATTTTTATCTTTGGATTTTAAAAAAATATTGAAAAAATATTCCTTTAGTGGTATTATTTAACCTGTTATGATTCTAACTTAATAAGGAGGTTCGTTTTTTTATGAACGAATACATTCAAAGCGTCATTGATTCAGTAAAGGCGCGGGACTGTGACAAGCCTGAATTTATTCAGACTGTCACAGAAGTTTTAAGCTCGCTTGAAAAGGTTATCGAGCAGCGCCCCGACTATGTTGAAAAGGACATTCTCGGCAGAATGGTTAACCCCGACCGCTTTATTTCATTCAGGGTAGTTTGGGTTGACGACAACGGCAAAACTCAGGTAAACCGCGGTTACAGAGTTCAGTTTAACTCTGCAATAGGGCCTTACAAGGGCGGACTTCGTTTCCAGGCAAACGTTAATCCGTCCGTTATTTGGTTCTTAGGCTTTGAACAAGTTTTCAAAAACAGCCTTACAGGTCTTCCTATGGGCGGCGGCAAGGGCGGTTCCGACTTTGACCCGGCCGGCAAAAGCGACGGCGAAATTATGCGTTTCTGCCAAAGCTTTATGACCGAGCTTTACAGGCACATAGGTCCTGATATAGACGTTCCGGCAGGAGATATGGGTGTAGGCGGAAGAGAAATCGGATACCTTTTCGGTCAGTATAAGAGAATCAGAAACGCTTATGAAAACGGCGTTCTTACAGGCAAGGGCCTTTCATACGGCGGCTCGCTTATCCGCCCTGAGGCAACGGGGTATGGCGCAATTTACTATGCAAGCGAAGTTTTTGCGCATGACGGCGAGCCAATTAAAGGAAAGACATTTGCGGTTTCGGGCTTCGGCAATGTTGCCTGGGGCGCGGTTAAAAAAATTGCCGAGCTTGGCGGAAAAGCAATCACAATAAGCGGTCCCGACGGTTATATTTATGACCCGGACGGAATAACGACCGATGAAAAAATCGACTATATGCTTGAACTTCGCGCAAGCGGCAAAAACATTGTTGAGCCCTATGCCGAAAAATTCGGAGTTAGTTTCTTTAAAGGCGAAAAGCCTTGGGGCGTTAAAGCCGACGTTATGCTCCCCTGCGCTACGCAGAACGAGGTTCATATGGAAGAGGCCAAAAAAATCGTCGCCAACGGCGTAAAATACTACATAGAAGTTTCAAATATGCCTACAACTAACGATGCCCTCGCTTACCTTATGGATAACGGCGTTGTCGTTGCGCCCTCAAAAGCGGTTAACGCGGGCGGCGTTTGCACATCAGGCCTTGAAATGAGCCAAAATTCAATGCGCCTTGCCTGGACGGCAAAAGAGGTTGATGAAAAGCTCCACAGCGCTATGGTCAACATCTATAACAACTCGGTTGACGCGGCAAAGCGTTACGGACTCGGTTATAACCTTGTTGCGGGCGCTAACATCGCGGGGTTTGAAAAAGTCGCGGACGCGATGATGGCTGAGGGAATTTATTGATACCCACAAAATCCTAATCGAATAATAATTCAAAAAAGCTCTGATGCGAAATTTTCATCAGAGCTTAATTTTATTATTTAAAAGATATTTTGGAAAAATCTACATATTATGCGGGTTATCGGCGTTTGTATGAATTGTAATAAAAGTGCGATATAGGTTCAATAAGGGGCTTGTCCCGTCATTTTAAAAATTTATTCTTATGCTCTGTCCATAATATATTTCAAAGATTTTTTAAGTCCTTCCACCGTTTTGGTCTCCAAAACAACGCGGCATTTATTTTTTTCAGCCAAGTCAAAATATTTCTGCAAATCCATTTCGCCTGTGCCCAGAGCCAAGTGATTTTTCCCGTCGCTGTTTGCGTCGTGCATATGCATATGAAACAGCTTTTCACCGTAATTCAGTATTACGCTTTCATCACGGTTTCCTATGCAGTAATCGTGGCCTATGTCAAAAGTCAAAGCAAATACAGAACTTTTCATAAACAGCTCTAAAGCTTTAAGCTGAAAATCCGTAAAACCGTCTGTATTTTCAATGCAAATTTTGAGAGAACTGTCCCCAATCTCGTTTTCACATATATTTATAAACCGTTTTACGCTGTCAATATAATGCTGTTTATATTCACTGAACAGATAGACCTTTTTGTCAGGCAGAGTGAAGTAAACTCCCTTTGAAAGGTGCATATTTAAAACAGGAACGCAAAGATTTTTAGCAGTTTCTATTGTTTTAAGCACTGTTTTTGTATAAGCGTTAGCAACAAGGCCGTTAAAATCGTTTACATTTAAGTTTTCATCGAGGTGAATTGTATAATAAATCCCGTATTTGTCCGCGATTTTCAAAAAATCATCGGTATCAATCCTGTCTATCTGATACTGCGGAAGATTCATATTCAGCTCAACAAACCTCAGCCCAAGTTGACTGCAAAGCGCGGCACAATCTTCAAGAGCATTCGTTTCAATCAGAGTAGGCATACCGAAATCCACCATAATCTCACCCTTTTTACGGAAATAATTTAATTAAATATATCATAAGTGAACTATGCTGTCAAGAAAACAAAAAATTAACTCCCGTAAATCAAATTCACAGGAGTTTAAATCTAATGCAACACACATTTTTGGCACGGTGTTAACCCCATCTTCTTTGCCTCAGACAAAGTCGTGGGATAATATGTACCTTTACCGCATGGGTTTGCATAATGATAGCGCTTACCCGTCTTAGTGTAATAAACCGTCATTTGCTCAGGGTCTTTATCAGGAGATTTGACAGAGGGCGTAGATTTAACGCCGGCGGTCTCCTTCTGCGTCTGAGAAACACTCGGGCTTTCTGTATTGCTCGGCTTAGTTTCAACGCGCTTTTTTGTTGTGGTTTCCTGCTTGAGAGTAACCGTAGACTTTGTTTCGGTAACTGACGGCTCGCTTTGCGAAACGCTTTCGGAAGATATACCCTCAGACGTTATATCCTCCGATGCGTCATCAGCCAAAAGCTCTGATTCCGATTCAGATTCAGATTCGCTTTCATTTAAATCCGAAAAATCATAAACTGTTGCCGTATCCTCGGTAAAACCGGACGCGGCGCTATTTGAATTATCGGAAACAGAATCCGAACCAATGCTGATTTTATTGCCGGGTTTAGATACAGCGATTGCAAAAAGCACAGTCAAAACCGCCGCAATGCAAAACAGAAACGCTTTAACCGATTTCATAGATTTCATTCAATTTTCACACCCCAAAAATTAAAACATAAATCCGTTATATCCCCACAAATCGGAAAATTCAAATTTTACATACACCCTGTCCGACGGGATAGCGGCTGAATTTTCAAGAATTTTACAGATTTCGGCAGTTAAGTTTTCACAGTTTGCCTTTGATGTTTCGCCGAAAACGCTCACATTTACAAAGGCAGTATTTTTACTGTCAGCGCCTTTAAAATAAAGACTGCAATTATCCGCAATATTCACCATAAGCCAGTTTTCGCTCTTGCCGGGGATTAAAGAAATAGCTCTGCCGAGCTCGGATTTAATTTGCTCAATTTTGTCCGAATTAAGCTGTGCCGAGGTCTTAACATCAATAAAAGGCATAAAAACTCTCCTAACATATATCTTAAATAATAGGCTTGCCCCGCCATTAAACGTGGCAAGAGGCTAAGTTATATAACTATAATGTCACATACAGACATAAATATCAATAAATCAAGAAAAAACCTGCCGACAAGCAGTTTGCTTTTTTTAATAATAACATAAAAGTCTTAATTTGTCAATAAATGGAAAAAAGCCTGTCAGTGGTTACTGACAGGCTAATGGTGCAAATACACCCTAAAAACTGAACAAAGGAAGTAAAGAGGAGAAATTGAAAAAGAAGAGACCAAAGGA
>CANQFC010000009.1 GCA_947598155.1 uncultured Clostridia bacterium | reverse complement strand
TCCTGAGCCAGGATCAAACTCTCTAAAAAATTGTATCAATTCAGACGCTTTCCGTCTGTATCAATCATTTTCTAAAGTGCTCTTTTAGCTCTTTACTCTTCTTCTCAAAACGCTTAGCGTTTCTCTTAATCCATTCCTTAATTATCCGGATATGAATTACTGTTTCTTGTACTTACCTTCTTAAAGTTCTTACTCTTAAAGTTCTTACTCTTAAAGCTCTCACTCTTAAAGCTCTAACTTCTTCAGGTTTCTCCAGGGTTCCTTTCTCGTCGTTGTTTAATTTTCAAGGTCCGTAATTTCGCTGTTTCACAGCGCTTGTATATAATAACAAAACAAGTGACAAATGTCAACAACTTTTTTTCAAATTTTTTATCTTTTTTGAAACTCAACCGGGTGTTTCAAACAAAACGGAAACATAACGCCGAAGTTTAACTTTCGGTTCCGCTTTTCTCAATGGTGATGGTGGTGGTGATGATGCGACGGCGAGGAATCGTAATCAATATGGCAATTATGCTCCGAGCACGCTTCGTCGGGCAATTCAAGTTCTAAAGTCGCGTGTATAACATTGTGTTCGGCAAGCTCCGCTCTCACCTTTTGCTTTACGTCGGCGGAGTCACCGTTTGTGACAATGTGCATTGTCGCGTAATTCAATACGCCGTCCAAGCTCCAAAGGTGAATATGGTGAACATCGGTTACGCCGTCAATTTCGGTAATATGCTCTTTAATGTCATCTATTGATATGCCGTCGGGAGTTTTTTCGAGGAAAAGCTCAACGACCTCTTTCAGATTATTGATAGTATTTATAAATATAAACAGCGCAACGCCTATTGACATTATCGGGTCGATAACCGAAATATCGGTAAATTTCATAGCTACCGCGCCTATCAAGACAACTACCCAGCCAAGAACATCCTCAAGCATATGGAGATTTACCGCTTTTTGATTGAGAGAGTCTCCCTCACGGGTAAAATATGCGGCGGCAAAATTTGTGACAGCGCCGATAACTGCAAATATTATCATACCGTTATAATTGATTTCCACGGGATTTATAAGTCTTTTTGCGGCGTTTATTATGACAAGTATAGAGCCGACAAGCAAAATTACGGTTGTGATAACGCTGCCGATTACGGAATACCTCGCATATCCGAAGGTGTAAACGTCATCTGGCTGTTTTTTGCTTTTCTTTTCAAGGAAATACGATATTCCTATGCTTGCGGCGTCTCCTATATCGTGAATCGAATCGGAAAGAATTGCAACGCTGTGCGTAAAAATTCCACCGATAAATTCAAATATTGAAAATGAAAGGTTAAGAATAAAAGCCGTTAAAATATTTTTTTCAGTTTTTGTTTTCATAAATCAAGCCTCCGAATTTTATAAGGCGCAGCGCGCCGATATTTGACAGCGTTAATAAGAGCCGTTATATTTTATGTTTAACATGTTGTAATCCAACTTCAAAAATCTCAGCTATGTGAGAGTCGTCAAGGGAATAATAAATAGTTTTTCCGCTGCGCCGCGATTTTACCATACCCGCCTCTTTCATCTTGCTGAGTTGATGTGAAATTGAGGATTTAGTCATAGAAAGCACATTCGCCAAGTCGCAAACGCACATTTCATTCTGTAAAAGGGCAAACAAAAGCCTGCACCTTGTTGAATCGCCCATTATCTTAAAAAAATCCGCCACACAATTCATCATATACATACTCGGCATTTTTGCCACAGTATCGGAAACCGTTTCCTCATGCACCATATTGCAATCGCAGATATACTCGTTTTTTGGCATATGCGCACCTCTTCAGTTGAATGATTGTTCAATCGTATTATAGTTGAATGTATATTCAATTGTCAAGTGTTTTTTATATTTTTTTTAAAAAAGTAAAAAGCGGCCGCCCGCAAAGGCAGCCGCGATTTTCAATAAGAGCCTTCCCCGTCATTCTATAAATGCTCCAAAGGTTTATTATATTAAAGATTTTCAATAAAGGGTTTGCCCCGTCATTAAGCGCGGCGGGGCGCGGCAACAACCGATTTGGGAAAATCAGAAGTTAAATAAAATCATTTATTCCATAGCGTCAATTGCCTCAAGCAAAGAAAGCTTTAAGCTTTTTTTGTTTATTTTCAGCGCTTTTCTGCGGAGAACATTCGCGTCGTCAGTTTTAAAGCCCATATACAGCGCATATTTTGCGTTATTGTTACCGTTGTATTTTACGAAACAGTCGAGAACTCTTTCGCGGACGCTCTTGTTGGTTTTGGCGGTAATGCCCGTAACTGTGATTTCTATTCTGTCTTCAACACAAATACCCGAAAGGCGGATTTCACCGTTTTGTATATCTCCCTCGGTCTTTGCGCCGTTAACATAAATTTCAGCGCCGTCAAAAGATTTTATATCCTTTAATCTAAATATATAACAGCGTTTTTCGGGGATTGACGAAATTTGTTTTCCGCCGGAAACCGTGATTTTAAGGTTTTCGCCGAGCTCGTTAACGCTGACAGAAACGGCCGAAAAATCGCCCTTTTCAAATTCCGTCGTCTCACCGTCGTCCTCATAAAGCTCAAATTCGCCGTTTCCCCTGAAAATATCAAAGGCAAGATTTTCGGGATTGCGCCACGAATTGCCCAAATCCTCAGACATCGGAATAACCGCCCCCGCCTTTGCCAAAACGGGAATTGAGTTTATAGGGCTTGTGACTGTTACCGTTTGACCGCCCTTATAAATTCTGCCGTCAAAAATATTAGTCCAGCGCCCTTCGGGCAGCCATATTTTTGTAAACGCTGTTTTTGTACGCTTATTTATTTTTGCGGTAACAGGGCAAACAAGTAGCTCCGAGCCGAACATATACTCATTTTTTACAGAATACGCGCCCTTGTCGTTCGGATATGTATAATACATTGGCTCGCAAAGCGCTCTGCCCCCGTTAAAAGAGCGATAATTCATAGAATAGATATACGGAATTAGCTTGTGGCGCAAACGCATAAACTCAGTTCCGATAGTTTTAGCCGCCCACGAAAAATTCCAAGGCTCTTTACCGAGAAGATCTGAGCTTGTTGAATGAAGGCGGAGAATCGGTGAAAATACTCCGAATTGAATCCAGCGGATATAAAGCTCGTCATCGTGAGCGCCGAAATGGTGCCCGCCGATGTCGTGGCTCCACCAAGTGTAACCGCTGTTTGCGGCATTCGCGGTAAAATACGGCTGAAAATCAAGAACTTTCCAGTTCATAGCGGTATCGCCCGAAAATCCCAAAGGATAACGGTGCGAGCCGAGTCCCGCATACCGTGACAAAATAAGCGGACGCTTACCGTTCCTTGCGATGTCAAGATAATGGTAATGATTTAAAAGCCAAAGCGGGTCGAGCCCCGCCTTTTTGCTCTTTGTGCCCTGCTGCCAGTCTATCCACCAAAAGTCCACTCCCTGCTTTTCATAAGGGTGATGCAGAACATCGAAATACGCATTGATAAAAGCGCTGTCGGTTAAATCAAACTGAACAGGGTATTGCTCGTTTTTGTCCTGACCAACGGATTCGCACATTTGGTCATACATATCGTCAAACGGGCGCACGCCGTCCGCGGGGTGCAAATTCAGCGTTACCTTTAAATCCCTCTTGTGTAACCCCTCAAGAAAGCCCTTGTAATCGGGGAAAAGGTCGGTGTTCCAGCTGTAACCCGTCCATCCGCCTTTCCATATAAGTCCCCTATCGCCTTGGTAATTGAATTTTTCCTCAACATTTACCCAGTGCCAATCCATATCAACCGTCGCTACCGTAATAGGAATATCGCGGCGGATAAACTCATCCATCAAATCCTCATATTCCTTTTGAGTGTACGCGCGGTATCTGCTCCACCAGTTTCCAAGGGCAAAACGCGGAATAAGCGGAGCCTTTCCGGTTATAAAATAAAATGCGTTAAGGCAGCCGATATAATCTTTTCCGTATGCAAAAACATATTTGTCAGATGAGCCTTTTTGACGGCTTTCAAGTTTTCCGTCACCCTTTAAAAGTAGTGTTTTACTGTCATTCATAACGGTTACGCCGTTTTTCGACAGAATTCCGTCTTTAAGCGAAACGGGGCCGAAGGTTTGGTCAAGAGTGCGTGTCGTACCTTTCATATTAAGGCTTTTGTCATATTTAAGCTGTTCGCCGCCAACAACCGCAAATAGAAATTTTCCGCTCTTTAAATTAACGAAAAATTCTGCTTTTTCAGTTACAATGCGTATAACATCGCCGTTCTTTTCCGTTTTAAATGCGGTTTTTCCGCCGTTTCTGTACCAAACAGTCTGCGAGGGAAGGTCGGTAAAACCGTTAGTTTCAATTCTTATGAGTATGTCGCCGATAACGGTTATGCGGACATTATCAAATGTTATGATGTTGCCTTCATTTGCCTTGCCGTCGGTTTTGGCCAAAAGCCTTTCATTGAGTTCTCTCATAACGACATCTCCGTTTCGTCATATTTTAAAGCTCTTGAAAGAATTAAAATGTCGGACGCGTTTTCGGAAAATTCTATTTTCTTTCCGAAAAGAGCGTTCACATATGATTCGGAGTATAACGAGCCTAAAAGCTCCCCGTTTTTGTAAAGCTTTATAAGCGCATTCGGCTCGCAGACAAGCGTTATTCTGTCCCCCTGCGCCGTTTTTACATTGAGCTTTGATTTCTCGCCGCAAAAGTTCAAAAGCATTCCGCCGTCATACGCTTTCAGCGACAAATCGTCGGTTTTCAAAAGGTCGTCGTTTTCGGATATATTTTCCAAGGAAAACGCGACAGTAAAATCGCGCCCGTTTGGAATTATATTTTCACTGCAAACAAAATCGGGGTAATTCACTGCGCTTATTTCGCCGTCCGCAAGTGAACCGAACATACTTTTCGCGGTAAAAGAGATATAAGCCTTTTGCACATTTTCCTCAAAAGTCACTTTAACTGTGCTGTAATCATCGAGCAAATCAACCGAGGCAATTTTTTTGTCCGACGAAATCATATCGGACGACATATAATTTCTGCCGTCAAAGAACAGCAAAAGCTCGTTTGGCGACGCAAATCTGCCGTATATGAGCGATGGCGCGTCATCTTTTTTGGCGGAAAATTTCATTAAAACCGCCTCGCCGCCGTTTAACGTTACTGTAAATGAATCCCCGTAAGAATATGTCTCGGCGTCGCAGTTCTCCGTGTAAGGGTAAATGTTCGCTCGGAGCATTTCCCCAGAAAATTCAGCGCATCCCATATCAATGCCGAGTTTAAATATAAACTTTTTCGTTTTAAAAGACGGATTGCGAAGAGCGACTATTCCGCCGTCTTCATTCCAAGCCGAATAACCGTAAATTTCTCCGTCCGCAGGGTCTGAGCCTATGAAAACAGAGTTTTTAAGTATCTCGGCATTATCTTTTATAAAGCGGAATACATCGGCGTTTATGCGCCATTTTGACGGAGAAAGCATATTATAAGAATAATAGAGTTCCCAGAAGAACGAGCCCCTTGCCACTATCATAAACAAATATTTTCTGTATTCGCCGTCAGTCATTGACACCTTTGCGGTATTGCCGTAAATCGGGTCGTGATTATAGAGGTATTCCGGCGGGAATTGGTACTTCCTTTTTATGAAAAAGTCGTAATATTTGCTGTCACGGTACGAAAGAAGTCTGTCCGCATCCGCCGTCAGCAGGTTTTCGCCTTTCTTTGTCTTTTCAAGGGAACCAACGTCATCGCTGTTCTGAATCCAAAAGGAATCGACCCATTGAAGGAAAAAAGGACTCGCGTTGCAGTAGCAGGTCTGATTTATCCATAAATCTTTGCCGTTCGTTTCACGGTGAATACGTAATTTGCGGAATATGTTGAGCCAATTTTCCCACATTTCCGTGTACTCGTACATATCGTGAAAACCGCCCGTTATGTGCCCGTGTTTTTTTGACGGACACGCTTTAAGCAAAAATCCGTCAAGTTTCCAATAATTTATATCAAAGCGGTCAGTTGTCTCTATAAAATAATCGGTAATATTTTTTATATAACGCGTATCTGCAACGCAAATGTCCATCGACGCGCGGTTATATCCGCCTTTTCCCGCCTTTTCAATTCTTTTCGCAAACGTCAGCGTTTTTGAATTGTAACCCCCGCGGGGCCCTAACCACATACCGAAATTTGACGAAAGTTTCTTTGCGAGTTTGGCGGAATTTGAAAATCCGTTTGGAAATTTTGAATTAAAATTCCAAAAATCGCCGTTATAATCGTTGAACCCGTCGTCAACAACGTAAGAATCTATGGGCGGAATAAGCGCCTTAGAAATACCGTCCTCAATTTCTATAAAAGATTTCATTATATTATCTTCGGTTATGTCCAGCATATGGTCATACCAGGAATTATACTGAAATCTCGGCTGATTTTTTCTTGAAACTGAACGTATATATTTGAGAAATTCCCTGCGCACGGTAACATAATCCGTACCTGCCGCCGCACCCGAAACGGTGTTCCACGTGCGGAAAGTCGTTCCGCAGCTTAAATTCAGTTTGTCAAACCGCTTGCCGCTGAAACAGCGGATTGTCGCCGTACCGTCCGAAATATTTGCGTCTGCCAAAGGAAAAGTACTCGCAAAAAACATACCGTTTAAATAAACAGGCTGGCCGAGCGAATTGTGGTAACCGCTAAGATGAGCTTTTTCAACCTTACCTATGCACCAAGAATCTTTGCAATCCTTAAAGCACAGGTGTTCGCAGTCGATACAGTCTATTACGATATTCTGCTGAAACTGTTCGTCTACAATCATCTCAATGTATTTTGACATATAAGGACTGCCGCTGTTGACCTCATAATTTAAAATAAAGGTCATTCTTGCGCCCGAAAAGGCATATGGCTTAAAAATAAACTCAACCCTGTTTTTGAATATATTTATGTTGTCAAGAATTAACTCGTTTGACGATAAAAACACCGTCTTTTCACGCAGAACACCCTTGTATTTAAATCCTACGAAAAATTCGGCGGAAAAATCCGTAAGCTCCAAAGAAACTGTGCCTTCAACGCGTTTATTCACTATTTTTTCTGTGCGGAGCTTGTCGTTCGTGTTTTGAAATACGCGCTCAATACAGCTGTTGCCGATTACTATTCTGTCATCACGGGAATATGCGTAAACGTCTGCCATATCAGTTCGTCTCCTTTGAAAACAGTATTTTTTCGGTTGCGCTGACCGCATCGCAGATTATTTTAAGACACGGTCTTTTTAAATAAAATTCAGGTGTTCTCGGCTCAGGCTTTTCATTAAAATCCACTTCTTTAATCCCTAATAAATCCTTGCAGATAATGGAACTGTGGCTTTTTTTAAATTCTTCGGTTATTTCCCTCACCGTTTCATATACCTTTGCCTTGTCAAAATCGGGCCTTGCAAGGCCGACAAGCATTGCGGCACCCGAAACAGCGCCGCAAATTTCCCTCATTCTGCCTATACCTCCGCCAAGCCCTATCGAAACCCTTGCCGCCTGAGGTTCCGTAAGCCCAAAATCACAGGCAAATGCGCAAAAAACCGCCTGCGAGCAATTATATCCGCTTCTAAATAAATATTCGGCGCGCTCGGTATATTTTGACATAGGCAAAAGCCCCTTTCGGATATATATTTTTATTCTAACACAGTTAACAGTAACTTGCAACAACAAAAAAGGCGCTCTGTAAAAGCGCCTTTTTCGGTTGTTTAAAATTATTTAAGAGTAACTTTTGCGCCGACTTCTTCAAGCTTTGCTTTAGCGGCCTCAGCGTCATCTTTCGGCATTGCTTCCTTAATTTTAGAAGGAGCGCCGTCAACAAGAGCCTTAGCTTCGGCAAGGCCGAGACCTGTAATCTCACGAACAGCCTTGATAACCTTAATCTTTTCAGCGCCGATTTCCGTAAGCTCAACGTCAAATTCCGTCTTCTCTTCCTCGGCTGCTGCCACGCCAGCTGTGGGAGCTGCTACTGCAACTGCTGCTGCGGCGGAAACGCCGAACTCATCTTCTACTGCGTGTACGAGCTCTGAAAGCTCAAGAACTGTAAGAGCTTTGATTTCTTCAATCATTGCTGCAATTTTCTCTGATGCCATGGTATTATACCTCCAAATAAATAAATGTAATAAATTTTTAAATTATTCTGCCGCCGGAGCCGGCTCGCCGTTTTTGTCAACAATAGCCTGAATAGCTCTTGCGAAAGCGGCAATAGGCGCATTGAATGCATTGCAAACAGTTGCAAGCAAAATCTCTCTTGACGGGAGCTTTGCAAGACTGTCAATCATATCAAGGCTGATAACCTCGCCGTCAAGATAGCCTGTCTTAATGCTGAATGTTGAGTCCTTTACATCCGCATATTTGTGGAGAATACGGGCTGCGGCAACGTGATCTTCCTTACTTGTAGCGATAGCTGTTGTCCCCTCAAGAACTGACGACATACCGTCAAGAGCCGTACCCTCGATAGCGCGTTTAAGAAGTGTGTTCTTAACAACGGTGTATTCAACGCCCGCTTCACGAAGCTCTTTACGAAGCTGAGTGTCTGTGGCAACGCTGATGCCCTTGTAGTCAACAACTACGCCCGCAACAGAGCCATCAATTCTTTCTTTAAGAGACGCAACCTGTTGCTTTTTGATTTCTAAAACTTTCTCACTTGGCAAACGAATTCACCTCCTATTAAAATGTTACGCTTGCTTTATGAGACAAAAACCTCTCTGCCAAAAGACAGAGAGGCTCAAAACTTTAATGTAAATAAGTCTTTTCCTCGGCAGGCAGGGTAAAACCTTTACGCAAAATGCACCTACTGTCTTCGGCAAGCAAAGTTATATTAACACACCTAAAAAGGTTTGTCAATAACAAATTAAATTATTCGGCAACTGACGTAGCAACGAATTTGTTCGGGTTAATCTTAATGCCGGGGCCCATAGTCGTAGCAACCGCGCATGACTTAATATACTGGCCTTTTGTCGCCGCGGGCTTAGCCTTAACTATTGCGTCCATAAGCGTGTCAAGATTTTCCCTGAGCTTATCCGCTCCGAAAGACGCCTTGCCTATCGGGCAGTGAATGATATTTGTCTTGTCAAGACGGTACTCAATTTTACCTGCCTTAGCCTCGGTAACTGCCTTTGCCACATCGGGAGTAACAGTACCTGCCTTAGGCGACGGCATCAATCCGCGCGGGCCGAGTACCTTACCGAGACGGCCTACAATACCCATCATATCAGGAGAGGCAATGCAGACGTCAAAGTCCATAAATCCGCCCTGAATTTTTTCCATTAAATCCTCAGCGCCGACATATTCGGCGCCTGCGGCCAACGCCGCGTCAACTTTATCGCCCTTTGCAAATACGGCAACGCGAACCTTTTTACCTGTGCCGTTGGGAAGAACGACAGCGCCCCTTACCTGCTGGTCTGCGTGACGTGAGTCAACGCCCAAACGAACATGTACCTCGACGGTTTCATCAAATTTTGCCGTTGCGGTTTTTACTGCAATTTCAAGCGCCTCGGCTGTATCATAAAGTTTTGTTTTTGAAACGAGCTTTGCGCTCTCAATATATTTTTTTCCGTGTTTCATAATAATTTCCTCCAAAAAAGTGGTTAATCGGATCTGATTTTCCTCCCACAAGGAGATCAGTCAACTACGGTAATACCCATTGAACGGGCAGTACCTGCAATCATACTCATAGCAGATTCAACAGAAGAAGCGTTAAGGTCGGGCATCTTTTGCTCGGCAATCTTCTGAATCTGTTCCTTTGTAATTGAAGCAACCTTTGTCTTGTTGGGAACACCCGAACCACTCTCAATTCCGCACGCCTTTTTAATAAGAACCGCCGCGGGGGGAGTTTTTGTTACGAATGTAAACGTATGATCTGCGTAAACGGTGATAACGACAGGGATAATCAAACCCATATCGTTCTTTGTGCGTTCATTAAATTCCTTTGTAAACGCCATAATGTTAACTCCGTGCTGACCGAGTGCCGGTCCTACGGGCGGTGCCGGTGTCGCTTTGCCGGCAGGAATTTGAAGCTTAATAAAGCCTATTACTTTCTGAGCCATTTTAGCACCTCCAAAATTCGTGGTATGGCGAAACGGAAGCTCGCGCCGTTTCTCCCACAACGCTCCGAAGAAGCGTCATAAAAAGCGTATTCTACGCTGATTACCAAATTATTTTTGTTCTGTTTTTTCTACCTGGTCAAGCTCAAGCTCAACGGGAGTATCGCGGCCAAGCATAGAGATTGTAACGCAAACGGTACCTGCGTCCGTATCCAGCTCTTTGACAACGCCGACAACGCCCTCAAACGCGCCGTCAATAATCGTTACCATATCGCCTACCTCATAGTCAATCTTGATAACCTTTTTCTCAACGCCCATTGCGTAAACCTCTTCCTCGGTGAGGGGAATAGGTTTGCTTTCCGGGCCGACAAACCCTGTAACGCCGCGCGTGTTGCGGATTACATACCAAGTGTCATCGGTCATTTCAAGCTCGCCGGTATCTTCATTTTCAAATACGGCGACCTTAACCATTACATAACCGGGAAAAACTTTTCTTTCAACTTCTTTTTTCTGCTCGTCCTTAACCTCGGTAACGGTTTCCATAGGAATGTTTACGTCAAGGATAAGGTCGTGCATTTTTCGGTTCTCAACAACCTTTTCAATGTTTGTAGCAACCTTATTCTCATAACCGGAATAGGTGTGAACAACAAACCATCTGGAGAGTTCAGCCATTCTTGTCCCTCCGTTAGCCCATAATGAACGGGAAAATTATGCTTGCGGCAGTTTCCGCCGCTTCCTTTGCCTTATGGTCTGCCGCAAGACCTACAAGAGCGTCAATAGCCTCTGAAATACCTGTGTCAAAAACAAGTATTACAAGCCCTACAATCAATATTGCGGCGATAACAACAAGAGAGCTGTTAAGAACTGTTTTGCCTGAGGGCCAAGTGATTTTTTTACATTCGCCCCTGAAGTTTTTGAAGAAATTTTTAATTGCACTGCCCGCCTTTTTAAAAGCGTTGCCTATCTTTTGGAAAACGTTTCCCTTTTCTTTCTTTACGGCCTTGTCGGCATTGCTCTTCTTAACTTCGGAAGCGGCTTTTTCTTTTTTGTCAGCCATTTTTGTTACCTCCGATCACTTTGTTTCTCTGTGGAGAGTGTGTTTCTTGCAGAATCTGCAATACTTATTCATTTCCAGTCTGTCAGGAGTGTTCTTCTTGTTTTTCATAGTGTCATAATTACGCTGTTTACACTCCGTGCAAGCCAATGTGATTTTAACTCTCATTTTTCGGCACCTCCGTTAATTCGTCGCTTTTAAAAGCGATATATAGCCTGCCTCAAAAATGGGCACAAAAATAAAGCCCTCATTTTCGAGGTAGATGTATTGTAACACAGCATAAATCAGTTGTCAAGGCAAATATTATATTTTTTCAATTAAAATCGTCATCGGTTGACGGAGGATATTTAATGTGATATAATTTTTTCGGTTTATTTAATATTTAATATGTATATATTCTTTTGAATAAGGTGATAAAATGCCAAACAGTATTATCGATTACGCTATTTTAAACGCCAACACGGATTTTAACGAAATTCCGTTCAACAAAATTGACGCTCTTATTTTTGCCCAGCTTTCATACCTCAATTACAGCGGAATTGTTGAGGACACCCGTTCGCAGTCAAAGGGCGTTTACCTCAGGGAAATTGCGGAGCATAAAAATTTCCGCGGCATTTTTCAACTTCCTCGCAATACGTTAAATAACAATAAACTGTTTAACGCGGTAGCTTATTCAAGAAGGTACGGAAAGGTAAGAGCGAAGTTTTACGAAGAAATTTCCGAAAAAGACAGCGACACGCAGTTTTGCGGAATTGTATTTGTTTTTCCCGGAAATCTTAACGTAATTTCTTTCAGAGGAACGGACTCAACGATACTCGGTTGGAAAGAAAACTGCGATATGCTGTATAAATACCCCGTAAGCTCGCAGGAAATTTCGGTGGCCTATGTTGACAAGGTCATTCCGATGCTGCGCGGAAAGGTCATAGTTACGGGCCATTCAAAGGGCGGAAATCTCGCGATTTATTCAAGCGTTTACTGTAAAGACGAAAACAAGAAAAAGATAAAACAGGTAATCGCCTTTGACAACCCCGGATTTACCGAGGAATTTGTCAACGACGAGACTTATCTTTCAACTCTTCCGAAAATTTCAAAATATGTTCCCGAAGAATCGATGATAGGTATGATTTTGACGGACAAATCCACTGTGCAGATAGTTAAAAGCGACGGTATCGGATTTTATCAGCACGACCCGTTTATGTGGCAGGTCGACGGCACAAATTTTGTAGCGGGAACAAAAATTATTATGCGCGCAAAAATTATTGACCGTACCTTTAACGAATGGGTTTTCGGCTTTTCCCCAGAGCAAAGGGAGCAGTTTCTTGAGGGGCTTTTCCTGATTATCGAAAAAACAAACGAGGCAAACTCCCCCACTTTCAGAAAGTGGATGGAAAATCTTCTTTCAAATATACCCCTTGCGCTTGACGCCGTAAAAGGGCTTTCCCAGCAGGACAGAGCGCTGTTTTCAAAAGTTATCAGGCAATTATTCTCGTCAATGGGCTCCAGCGTGGTTGCCACCCAAAAAAGCTATTTTAATGAGCGGATTAAAAAGCTGCCGAAAATTATAAGCAGTAATTAACGGCAATTTTTAATAAAATGTCAGTTCGAAACCATCCTGACACAAAACAAAACTACGGAGTGATAAAAATGAATCAAAAAACCTTATTTGCCGTGAAAGCGGCGGTCATTGCGGCTATTTATGCCGCGTTGACCGCTGCTTCATCGATGTTCGGACTTGCTTACGGGCAAATTCAGTTCAGAGTGTCTGAGGCGCTCTGCGTACTGTGCGCATTTACTCCCGCCGCGGTTCCCGGCCTTACAATAGGCTGTCTGCTGAGTAATATGTCGAGTACGCTCGGTGTAATAGACATTGTTGTCGGCACGTCGGCTACACTTATTTCTGCCGTGCTCGGCTACCTTACAAGAAAGATTAGAGTTAAAGGTATCCCCGTGCTCTCGCTTTTGTTCCCCTGCATTTTCAACGGAATATTCGTAGGCGCGGAGATTGCGTACCTTATGCCGGGCGCTTTTCAATGGAAAGCGTTTCTCATCGCGGGACTTGAGGTTGCCGCGGGAGAATTGGCGGTTTGCTTTACTTTGGGAATTTTGCTCTGCAAAGCTATACAGAAATCAAAACTAAAAGATTTACTTAATTAAAATAAAAATATAATGGCGGGTGTAAGCCCCTTATTGAAAAGAGCGTGATTTTATGGCAAAAATAATTATCGCTGACGATGAACAGCTTATAAGACGGCTTGTGTCGGATTTTCTTAAAAAAGATGGTTTCACAGTCCTTGAGGCCGAAAACGGCAGGGAGGCTTTAAATATTTTTTATGAAAACGCGGATACTGACCTGCTTATTCTTGATATTATGATGCCTGAAAAAGACGGTTGGGAGGTTTGCAGTGAAATAAGGAAAAATTCCGATGTTCCCATTTTGCTTTTATCGGCGCGCAGTCAGGAATTTGACCAGTTAAAAGGCTTTGAATCGGGAGCCGACGATTACGTTACCAAACCCTTCAGCCCCGTCCTTTTAATGAAACGTATAGAGGCTCTTTTAAAACGGGGGCATATGCCCGTTAAACCTGCGTACAACAGTATTGAAGGTCTGACCGTAGACAAAAACGCTCACCAAGTATTTATCGACGGAAAAGAAATAATGCTTACGCTTAAAGAATACAATGTTCTTTTAAAGCTTATCGGCAATTTAGGCAGAGTATACAGCCGCGAACAGCTCCTTGACGATATTTGGGGATTTGACTATTACGGGGACACGCGCACCGTTGATTCCCACGTGGCAAGACTGCGCACAAAGCTCGGAGAATGGGGCAACAAGCATTTGAAAACCGTTTACGGCGTAGGATATAAAATTCAGGAAAGTGATGTAAATGAACAAGAATAAGCGCCGTTTAAGCATCAGATTAAAGATGTTTTTACAGATAACCGCTATTTTACTTACTGCGGTTGCGGTTATTCTTATTATCAATACGACGTCTTTGGGCAAATTTTATTATTACAACGAAAAAAATAAAATTAAATCGACTGCCGAATACCTTAACTCGCTCGATTTAAAATCCGGAGTTTACTTGGGCACGGTAAAGGAAATCGAGATTGAGAACAATATTTCGATAGACATTTATTTTCCCGACGGAGATCCGCTGTATTTAAGCCAAAAAAACCTTGTCCCGACGGGAGGCAACACCGTCATCATTGAACACAAAGCGAACGACGACGGCTCGGTGCTTGACCTGCGTGAAACAAACGGCGTGCAGTACATTGATTACACCTGTACGCTTAACAGCGGCTTGGAAATTGAGATTTTCAGCGTTAAAGCCAATGTTGAGGCCAACGCGGGAGTCGCGCTGTATTTTGTTTGGGCGTCGATTCTGTTTATTTTCATAGTTGTAATTATATTCTTTATCATTTATTCAAAACGATTTACAAAGCCTTTAATCCAAATGAACAGGATTACGGAAAAAATGTCAAATATGGATTTTTCCGAAAGGCTTGATATAAATTCAAACGATGAAATAGGCGAACTCGCAGGGAGTATCAACAACCTTTCCGGTTCGCTTGACGTTACACTGCAAGACTTAAACCGCAAAAATCAAAAGTTACAGGACGATATTGAAAAAAAGCAAACTCTTGACGAATTAAGAAAAGAATTTATTTCGAGCATTTCGCATGAGCTTAAAACTCCCATAGCAATAGTGCGCGGTTATGCCGAAGGAGCGGAGCTTATGCTTAAAAGCGGCGATACCGACGGCGCGAGCGAATACTGCGGCATAATAATAAAAGAGAGTGAAAAGATGAACGCGCTCGTTTTTGAACTTCTTGAGCTGTCAAGATTTGAAATCGGCGACAGCAGACTTGAGCGTGAGGATTTTTCACTGTTTGATTTTATCACCGAATACACGGACAGCGAAAAAATTGTGTTTGATGAAAACGGAATCACTTGCGAAACCGATATTCCCAAAGACATTATGTGCAACGGCGATGTAATAAAGCTCAATATGGTGCTTAACAATTTTATTTCAAACGCCGTTTACCATGCCGACGGTGAAAAACGAATAAAAATTTACTGCGAACCGCTTGAGAAAAAAGTCCGCGTGTTTGTTTTCAATACCGGCAAAGAAATCGCCGACGAGGATATAGAAAAAATCTGGAATTCGTTTTACAGAGCGGATAAATCCCGTTCGCGTAAAGAGGGCAGATTCGGCTTGGGACTTTCAATAGTCAGCGCGATACAAAACCTGCACGGCAACGAATACGGCGCCTTCAATTCAAACAACGGCGTAACGTTTTGGTTTGATATTGACAAGATTTAATTTTGTTTCAAAAACGCTTTATTAACGAAAAAACGCTTTAAAGAGCCAAAACTCTTTAAAGCGTTTTTATGTTCGTTTATTTTTTCTTTTTCCCGAAAATATTTTTCTTGCCTTCGTCAAGCCCCTCGGTATTGCCGAACTCAACAGCAAGCTGCTTAATAAGCTCACGCTGTTTTTCGGTAAGCTTTTTGGGAACATCGACAATAATTCTGACAAGCTGGTCTCCCTTTCCCATTCCGGAACGGTTTGGGATTCCCCTGTTTCTGAGTTTGTAAACGTCGCCGGGCTGTGTGCCTGCCGGAATAGTATATTCAACCTTACCGTCAAGAGTGGGAACCTGAACGGTGCATCCAAGCGCTACCTGCATATATGTTAAATGCAAATCAACCCAAACATTGTAACCGTCACGCTCAAAAATCGGGTGCGGACGAACATTTACCACTATGTTAAGGTCGCCTGCGGGGCCGCCGTTCAAACCGCGGTTTCCCTGACCTCTTACGGTAATAATCTGCCGGTCGTCAACGCCTGCGGGAATATTTATGTCAAGTTTTGACGCTTTGCGCACTCTGCCCGAACCGCCGCACTTTTTACAGGGATTATCAATAACAGTGCCTCTTCCGCCGCATTTGCCGCAAGGCTTTGTGGTCTGAATTACGCCGAACGGCGTTCTCTGCTGAACTGTAACCTGACCTTTGCCGTGGCATTCTGGGCAGGTTTTTGGCGAAGAGCCTGACGCGCATCCGCTGCCGTGGCACTCAGCGCAGGCCTCGATTCTCATTGAGTCGACGGTGCGTTTACATCCCTTCGCCGCTTCTTCAAAAGAAATCGTCACGCTTGCCTGTGTGTCAGAGCCTCTTTGCGGCGCATTGGGATTGGACCTTCCGCCGAATCCGCCGAATCCGCCGCCAAACATACTGCCTAAAATATCGCCAAGGTCAAAATCCATTCCTCCGAAACCGCCGTAACCGCCCTGCCCCGCTCCGTAATTCGGGTCAACGCCCGCGTGGCCGAAACGGTCGTAACGCGCTTTTTTATCCGCGTCGGACAGAACTTCATAAGCCTCGTTGGCTTCCTTAAACTTTTCCTCGGCCTCTTTATCGCCAGGGTGCAGGTCCGGATGGTATTTTTTAGCAGTTTGACGGTATGCTTTTTTTATTTGATCCTCCGTCGCGTTTTTGTCAACTCCGAGAACCTCATAGTAATCTCTTTTATCTGCCATAAGTAACTCCTAAAACGAGTGCTCGGACAGGGGCAAAGCGCCCCTGCCCGTAAGTTTATCGGTAATCAGTTTTTGTTGTCGTCAACATCCTTAAAATCAGCGTCATAATAACCGTCGGAGCCTGAATTTTGAGCGTTCGCGTCCCCGTTCGGCGCGCCGCCTTGAGCGCCTGCCGCCTGAGCCGCCTTATAAAGCTCTTCGGAAATCTTGTAGAACTGCTGAGTGAGATCTTCCTGCTTTGCTTTTATAGCGTCGATGTCCTCGCCCTTGAGAGCCTCTTTAAGGGCGTCAATCTTTGTCTGAAGATCGGTTTTATCTGTTTCGGAGAACTTGTCGCCCTCGTCCGCAAGAATCTTTTCGCACTGGTAAACCATTTGATCCGCTTCATTTCGCGCGTCGACTGCCTCTTTGCGTTTCTTGTCTTCCTCGGCAAACTGCTCAGCCTCTTTAACAGCCTTTTCAACGTCTTCCTTAGACATATTTGTCGAAGACGTAATAGAAATTGACTGTTCTTTCTGAGTGCCTAAATCCTTAGCCGAAACGTGAACAATGCCGTTTGCGTCAATATCAAACGTTACCTCGATTTGCGGAGTACCTCTCCTTGCAGGGAGAATACCGTCAAGGTGGAATACGCCGAGGGTTTTATTATCTCTTGCAAATTCTCTTTCGCCCTGAAGAACGTGTACCTCGACAGAGGTCTGGTTATCGGCAGCGGTTGAGAAAATCTGGCTCTTCTTTGTGGGAATAGTTGTATTTCTCTCGATAATCTTTGTATTTACTCCGCCCATAGTTTCAATACCGAGTGAAAGAGGCGTAACGTCAAGGAGCAAAAGACCCTCAACCTCACCGCCGAGTACGCCGCCCTGAATCGCCGCGCCTACCGCAACGCATTCGTCAGGGTTAATGCCCTTAAACGGCTCTTTGCCCGTATATTTTTTGACCGCGTCCTGAACGGCGGGGATTCTTGAAGAACCGCCTACCATAAGGATTTTGTTGAGCTGTGAAGGCTCAAGACCCGAATCCGAAAGTGCCTGGCGCACGGGGCCCATAGTAGATTCAACAAGGTCTGCTGTCATTTCGTTGAACTTTGCCCTTGTAAGAGTAGTTTCAAGGTGCTTGGGGCCTGTCGCGTCAGCTGTTATGAACGGAAGGGAAATCTGTGAGGTTGTAACTCCCGAAAGCTCAATTTTTGCCTTTTCAGCCGCCTCTTTAAGTCTCTGCATAGCCATTTTGTCTGAACGCAGGTCAATACCCTGTTCTTTTTTAAATTCATCGGCAAGCCAATCAATAATTCTCTGGTCAAAATCATCGCCGCCGAGACGGTTGTTGCCGGCAGTCGCGAGAACTTCCTGAACGCCGTCGCCCATTTCGATAATGGATACGTCGAAAGTACCGCCGCCAAGGTCATAAACCATAACCTTTTGATCCTCTTCCTTGTCAATACCGTATGCGAGCGCGGCCGCCGTAGGCTCGTTTATAATTCTTTTTACGTCAAGACCCGCAATTTTGCCCGCGTCCTTAGTTGCCTGACGCTGTGAATCCGTAAAGTAGGCCGGAACAGTGATAACAGCCTCGGTTACTTTACCGCCGAGATAACTTTCCGCGTCGGATTTGAGCTTTTGAAGAATCATTGCCGAAATTTCCTGAGGTGTGTAATTCTTGCCGTCAATATCTACCTTATAGTCAGAGCCCATATGCCTTTTGATTGAAGAAACGGTTCTGTCGGGATTTGTGATAGCCTGACGCTTTGCGACCTGGCCTACCATTCTTTCACCCGTTTTGGAAAACGCCACTACCGAAGGAGTCGTTCTCGCCCCTTCTGCGTTAGAGATAACTACCGGCTCGCCGCCCTCAATTACCGCAACGCATGAATTTGTTGTACCTAAGTCAATACCAATTACCTTTGCCATAATATATACCTCCAAAAAGTTTTTTATAACGTAGGCAAGATGCCCTATGCCCGTTTAGCGGGCTGTTGCCGCGCCTTGCCGCGCCATTAACGGGGCAAGCCCCTTATTTTAATTTAATTTACTACCTTAACTATTGCCGGCCTTACAATTCTGTCTCCCAATTTGTATCCCTTTGAGAAAACCTCCTGAACCGTGCTGTCGGGCATTTCGGAATCTTCTGCGTGCATTACCGCGTTGTGAATATTCGGGTCAAATTTATCGCCCGTTTCGCCGAATTCTTCCACGCCGAGCTTTTTAAGTATTTCCCCGAATTGGCTGTAAATCATATCAATTCCTTTTTTATACGAGTCCAAATCGGTTATTTCCTGGCTTTCGGCTCTGCCGAAATTGTCATACAGCGGTAAAAACTCCGCTATTACGCTTGCCTTGCTGTCACCATATACAGCCTCTTTTTCTTTCTGACTGCGTTTGCGGAAATTGTCGTATTCCGCCATTATCCGCAAAAGGCTGTCTTTAACCTCTTTGATTTCTTCCGTAAGCTTTTCTTCGGCAGTCTGAGCCGCCTCGGCCTTTTCCTCAGTTACCTCAGAAGTTTCGGGTTCCTCGGTAACTTCTTCCGCCGCTTTCTTCTTGCTCTGTTCTTTGCTCATTTTAATCGCCATACGGTGCGGTATTCGCACAAAACGATATTAAATAATCATTTCTTAGCGCCGCGCCTTCCTTTCTTATATTTTTCTCACTGCTCATCCAACGTATCGGACATTATATTGCCCACGATTTCGGTTAAATATTTTAAGCTCGGAATAAGCCTTGCGTAGTCGATTCTTGTAGGGCCGATAAGCCCGAGAGTACCACTTTCTTTTCCGCCCACCTTGTAATTTGAGAAAATTACCGATGAATCCTGAAGTTCACGAAATCGATTTTCTTTGCCGATAAGTATTCTCGGCGCGTTTTCGTTCTTATTTGAGGAGAAAAACGACGCAAGAAAGTCCGACTGCCGCAAGAACTCCATAATTTCATAAGCGTTACCGTAATCGGTATAATTAAGTAAATTTGACTGGCCTTCCAAAAGGAGCTGAGTCTGCTCGGTCATCCGCGCCAAATCGGAAAGAGTTATCAAAAGCGGTGATACCGACAGCGATTTATTGCCTAAAGACAACGCCAAAGTCTGAATTTTAGCGACGCTTGCCTCTTCGGCCGATTTGCCGATAAAATTTTTTGAAACCACATTGTAAAACAGCTCGATAATGTCTAAAGTCAGCTCGCAGTCGAGCCTGCACACTTTACTTTTAAGTATTCCCGAAGATGAGAGCATTATCATCATAGCAGTGCGCGCGCCGATAGGGACTAACTCCACCCTGCGGATAACAGCGTGTTCGTCAAACGGGGTCGTCGACACTACGGCGCAGTTTGTAAGCTCCGCGAGCACCTGCCCCGCCTGCTCTAAAATCTGCTGAGGCTCGCCCGACGCACTTAAAATTCGGGATTCGATAAGGCGTTTTTCCTGCAGCGGCAACTCATACTGATTCATAAGATTGTCAACGTAATATCGGTAACCGAGCTGCGACGGCACACGCCCTGACGAGGTGTGCGGCTGTTCAATAAATCCTAAGGCAGAAAGCTCCGCCATTTCGTTGCGGACAGTCGCGCTTGAAACAGAGAGGGGCAAATGTTCAAGCAAAGTTTTTGAACCGACCGGCTCGCCTGTTGCAATATAATACTCAACAATGCTTGCAAGTATTTTTTCTTTACGCTCGCTCAGTTTCACGTCCCCACCGCCGTATTTCATTTTGTGCTCGTTAGCACTCGCCTTGTTAGAGTGCTAACTCTATTTATAATATACCCCCGCAAGCAAAAAATGTCAAGGAAATATTTGTAAATAAATTATTAACAATTTTATTTTTTTCATTGACAACACATATAAATTAGTATATTATATAATATAAATAAGATGTACTTTCGCCTTTGTAGGCGGGTTCCGTTTGGAAATTGAAATAATTAAATCTATATAAATCGTTGACGGAGAAAGCGGGCCTGTTTAAGCCTTTTAAGAGAGCCGCCCCCGGCGCTGTAAGGGCGGCAAGGTTTTTGGTTTCGCTACCGCTCCCGAGTGAATGTCGAAAGCGTTGATTAAGATATTCCGTGTAACCGCGTTAAGGTTTTTTGAGCGGCGGATTATATCCGCAATACGGGTGGAACCGTGGAATGTATTATTTAGCATTTCATCCCTTTTATTTGGGGACGGAATGCTTTTTCTTTTTGAAAGGAGAAAAATTTATGGTTAAAGTAAGCTTAAAAGACGATGTGAGAGAGTTTGAAAACGGCGTTACTGTTGCCGAAATCGCCAAATCCATTGGTATGGGGCTTTACAAGGCGGCGGTAGGCGGCAGGATTAACGGCGAATACTGCGATTTAAGGACTCCCGTCAATGAGGATTGCTCGGTCGAAATTGTAACCTTCGGCGAGAATATTGACGGCAAAAAGACCTTTTGGCACACTGCCTCACATATACTCGCGCAGGCGGTTAAGCGACTTTACCCCGAAACAAAGCTTGCAATAGGCCCGGCCATTGACAACGGTTTTTACTATGATTTTGACTCCGAAACAGTTTTTACCCCGGATATTTTGGAAAAAATCGAAGCCGAAATGAAGAAAATCGTTAAAGAGGATTTACCGCTTGAAAAATATGAAATGGAGCCGCAGAAAGCGCTCGATTATTTCACGGAAAACGGCGAAATTTACAAATACGAGCTTATAAAGGAACACGCGGACAAGGGCGAGAAAATCACATTCTACAAGCAGGGCGATTTCAATGAGCTTTGCGCAGGTCCGCATATTATGTCGACAGGTGCGGTTAAGGCGTTCAAGCTGACCTCCTGCACAGGCGCATATTGGCGCGGCGATGAAAAAAACAAAATGCTCCAGCGAATTTACGGCATAGCTTTTCCAAAGCAGTCGGAGCTTGAGGAGCATCTTGCAAGAATAGAGGAGGCAAAGAAAAGAGACCACCGCAAATTGGGCAGAGAATTGGGGCTTTTCGCTCTTAGAGACGAGGCTCCGGGTATGCCATTTTTCCTGCCGAAAGGTATGGTTCTTCGCAACACGCTTATAGATTATTGGCACGAGGTTCACAAGAAATGGGGCTATCTTGAAATATCGACTCCGCAGATTATGAGGAGAAGTCTTTGGGAGACATCGGGGCACTGGGAGCATTACCACGACGATATGTACACAACCGTGATAGACGACGAGGATTTTGCAATTAAGCCTATGAACTGCCCCGGCTCAATTCTTGTATATGATTTGGAGCCGCATTCTTACAGGGAACTTCCTCTGCGTTACGGGGAGCTTGGCAAGGTTCACAGGAACGAGCTTTCTGGCGCTCTTCACGGCCTGTTCCGCGTGCGCTGTTTTACGCAGGACGACGCCCACATTCTTTTGGCTCCCGAGCAGATTCGCGATGAAGTCGCCAGAATAGCGCAGTTGTTTGATGAGGTTTACTCACTTTTCGGTCTGCCTTATACGATTGAGCTTTCAACTATGCCAGATGACCACATAGGCTCAGAGGAAGATTGGGAAATAGCCACAAAAGCCCTTGCCGACGCAATTACATCCGTAGGTAAAACCTATACTGTAAACGAGGGAGACGGCGCGTTTTACGGCCCGAAGTTGGATTTTCACATTGAGGACTCGCTGGGCAGGACTTGGCAGTGCGGTACAATTCAGCTTGACTATCAGCTCCCCGGGCGTTTCGGACTTGAATACACGGGCGCCGACGGCGAAAAACACTGCCCGGTTATGATACACCGCGTTGTATTCGGCTCCGTTGAAAGATTTATCGGAGTTATTACAGAGCATTTTGCAGGTGCCTTCCCACTTTGGCTCTCCCCCGTTCAGGTAAAACTTCTTCCCATTGCGGACCGTCACCAGGCTAAATGCTTTGAAATAAAGGCAGAGCTTGAAAAATACGGCATCAGAGCAGAGGTCGATGACAGAAACGAAAAAATCGGCTATAAAATCCGCGAGGCTCAGCTACAAAAAATCAATTATATGCTTGTTATCGGCGATAAAGAGGCTGAAGACGGCACTGTTTCAGTCAGAAAACGGGGTGAAAGCGGCACCGATTCTAAGTCGGTTGACGAGTTTATAAAAGACTTGCTTGAAGAGATAAATTCAAAAGCTATAAACTAATATAAAGAGGTGCATTATGGATACGAGAAATCCCTTAACCCTGACGGTTATTACGGACACACACTACTATTCCAAAAAGCTCGGAACAAGCGGAAAAGCCTACGAAAAGGCAAATTCAAAAAGTCAGCTTTTGCTTAAAGACGCCGCAGAAGTACTCGCCGCCTGCTTTGAGCAGATAAAATCCGACAACAGGACTGACATTGTTCTGCTTTCGGGCGACACGACTACAAACGGCGATTTTGATTCGCACAAAGAATTTATTGAAATGCTCCGCGACCTCAAAAACGCCGGAAAACGTGTTTTTGTCATTACCGCTACTCACGATTATCAGGACGACGGGCAGACAGATTCTTTCATAACGGGCGAAAAGACGAAAATTCCCGCCGCAAAGCGTGAGGATTTATTTGAAATGTACCGTGAATTCGGCCCCGACCAAGCTATTTCGCTTCATATGCCGAGTATGTCATACGTTATTCAGCTTGCCGACGGCTATCGGCTGTTCGCAATAAACGACGACACTAACCTTACAGGCAAGAGCGGCATCTCGGACGACTGCTTTGAGTGGCTCAAGGCTCAGGTGCAGGACGCAAAGGAGAACGGTCAATTTATTATCTCAATGACGCATCACCCGTTGATTGCGCCCTCGCCCATTTACGGGCTTATCGGCAAAAACGATATGCACGGCGATTTTGACATCCGCCGTGAGCAGTACGCAGACCTCGGTATTCAATTTATGCTCACTGGGCACACGCACATTCACAGCATAGACAAATACATATCCAAGCGCGGAAACACTTTTTATGACATTGCGACAGCCTCCCCCGTCGGCTACCCGGGCACTATCCGCACAATAGTTCTTGACCCGGCAAAAGATGTTGTCAGCACTACAACAGACTTTATAACTGTTATGCCAAACTGCGAGCTTCACGGCGGCACTATGCAAAGCCACCTCTCAAATCAGCTCGCGGGTATGATAGTCGATATGGTAAAGGCCGCCGCCGGCGACACGGACACATTCGCGACAATGGTTACCGCTATGTCAATCAAGAAAAAGCTAATTTATAAAATAGGCTGGCTGATTAAGCCCATTGCAAAGATAATCAACAAACTAAAAATCGGCACAGTTGCCAAGTGGACTAAGAAAGAAACAGGGCTTAAAGAAGAGGACTGGGAGCCGATTAAAGACGAGAGCGTACTTGACTTTATCATCAAAATGGTGCTCAACCTTTACGGCGGTGAAAATCTTTATGACCCGGACGACCCTCATTACAAAATTGCAATGGGTCTTATAAGCATTTTTGACTCAATATTTGACGCTCTGCACATAAAGGTGAGAAAGCTCATTAAGACGGCAGACTCTTTGTATGATTTTGCCGAACCGCTTATTCACAACCGCGGGATTCCGTCTTATAACACGGTTCTGCCCATTATGCCTTATTACGGTGAGGGCGAGCAGGGCCCAGTTCCGGAGGAAAAAAAGCCCGAGCACCCAATCAAGAGCCGAAAAGGCCCCGCCATAATCGCCGTTGCAGTTATTGGTATTATAGTTCTTCTTATTCCGCTCATTTTGATTTTCGGTGCCGGATTTATAGCGAATCAAATTAAATACGGAAAGAAAATGAAAATAGACGAATAAAATTAAGCGAATAAACATCAAAAGGACAGCGAAATTTTGCTGTCCTTTCTTTTTTACCGATTTCCGTTTTTTTAGTAAAATTTAAACTATGCGTAATTTGTGCAAAATGTGGAAATATAATTAAAATTTATGTATATTTACATAAATTTAGTTAGTTAATTACTATAATTGACAATTTTTCAACATTTTACTTGATTTTTTAGCATATATGGTATATAATGATGTTATATATTGAGGGTATGTACGCCTTTTTACGTTATTTTTTCGGAGGTATATATTTTGAGAGGAGATTTACACTGTCACACACGACTTTCGGACGGGTCGCTCGGTATTGAGGAAATTATTTTGTTCGCATTAAAAAAAGGGCTTGACGTTATTGCAATAACCGACCACGACTGCCTTACCGGCACCGTCAGAGGTAAAGTCATAGGCGCAAGGCACGGGATTAAAGTTATTCCCGGCGTTGAATTTTCCTCCACTTTTGAGGAGGCGGATAAAAATATTCATATTCTTTGCTACCTCCCCGACTCTCCGGATATGCTCGAGGGGCTTTGCAAGCGCAACTCCATTGCAAGAAAAAGAGCCTCGCACTTTATGATGCTTCAGGTTGCAAAGCGCTATAATATTCCCGCGGAATTTTTCGCTAAATCCGCAAAAGGCTCCACTAATATTTTTAAAAAGCACATTATGCAGACGCTTATTGAGTGCGGATATGCCGAATCGTTTAACGGAGAGCTTTATAAACAGCTTTTCACAAAAGAGAGCGAAAACAACATTCTTATTATTCCTAAATACGAAAGCACAAAATCCGTTATAGACTCAATTCACGAGGCCGGCGGAATTGCCGTTCTTGCGCACCCGTTTCTTTCGGGCTGTGAAGACTATATTGACAGCTTAATTGAGTTGGGAATTGACGGAATTGAGGTCATTCACCCGAGCGCGGACGAAGAACAGCAGGCGTTTTTACGGAAAAAGGCGTCAAAAGCAAAACTGCTTGTGACCGGCGGAAGTGATTTTCACGGCCTTTACAACGAATATAAAGTATCTTTAGGCGATTTTACCGCCTCAGATGATGAAATCCATTCATTGCTGACATACAAATCAAAACAAAAACGCCAAAAAAAGAAACTGGCTCAAAATTCCGAATCTCAGGCAGAAGCATAAATTCAAAGGAGACTTAGATTATGCCCGACGACAGCGATATTAAAATTTTTAACGATAAAACCAAATCCCAAGAAAACTTTGACGAAATTTCTGTTATCGCTGAAATGAAGCGCCACAGAATTAACGGCAACTCCGAAAAAGCGAAAGCCCTCGGAAAGCATCTTGCAGATATTTTTGTCGACGAGGAAAAAATGATAAAAGACCTGTCAAAAGAGGTAGGCGTTTTGGATTTTGACGATGATATTATGTATCAAATCAAAGTCCTGCTTGCGTTTACAGCGGAGTACTGCATTAACCACTCGCTCCCGTCGCCTCTTCTTTCAAACACGGCCGTAAACAGAATGTATGACGCCGTTAAGACGAGCGCGTTTGAATTTTACGACAGGCTTGACGACGGCGCAGAGTACAGCTTTTACTACCTTGCCCTTCGCAAGAGTGCCAATATTTCTGAGGAAATCGGCAAAGCTTTCGCGATGATTTGCGGCAGCGATGAATTTTCCGAACTCGGCAAAAACCTTTTTGAATGCGCGAAACAGGAAATTGACAGCGTCATCGACTTATATGAGTTTGTATAAATTTAAAGCATTTAAAAAGCGGTAAGAATTGAGCGTTTCAATTCCTACCGCTTTTATTTTTATCTTTGAAGAGATTTTAACAACGCGATTTCCCTTTTGTACCCTTCAAGCTCATTGGGAGTCTCAAGAAACATCGGCAAATCCCGCAGTACGGGGTGGTTAACTATCTTTTCAAACGCGGCCTCGCCGATATACCCGTCTCCGATTTTTTCGTGCCTGTCTTTGCGCGCCCCCAAAGGATTTTTACTGTCATTAAGGTGAATCGCTTTAAGTCGGTTAAGACCTATCTTCTTATCAAACTCGTTCAAAACGCCGTCAAGGTCATTCACTATGTCGTAACCGGCGTCGTTAACGTGACAGGTATCTAAGCAAACGCCGATTTTACCGCTGAGGTTAACTCTGTCTATAATTTGCCGTAACTCTTCAAACCGCGAGCCTACCTCGCTCCCCTTGCCTGCCATTGTCTCAAGCAAAACACAGGTTTGCTGTTCTTCCCAGAGAATAGAATTAAGCAAATCGGCAATTAACTCAATGCCCGTTTCTACGCCTTGACCCACATGACTTCCCGGATGAAAATTATACATATTTCCCGGCAGATATTCCATTCTTTTCAGGTCGTCAAGCATTGTGTTGTAAGCAAATTCACGAATACTCGGCACCTTGGCGCAAGCGTTGAGCGTATAGGGCGCGTGGGCAAGAATTTTCGCAAATCCGTTTTCTTTCATAAACGAAACGAGCGAATCCGCGTCGTTTTTGTCAATATCTTTTGCACTGCCGCCCCGCGGATTCCGAGTAAAAAACTGAAACGTATTTCCGCCGAGCGAAACTGCCGTTTCCCCCATATTCAAAAAACCTTTTGATGCTGACAAATGACAACCGATATTAAGCATAAATTACCTCTTATTCGCCGTATTTACCGAACGGATTTTCTTCTTTTCTTTTGAGTTGGCTTTTATAAATATTTGAAGTAACGAGCGCCGTTACGGGAACGCAAACCAATGCCGTGGTAACGCTTGTCAAAACAAGCATTGTATAATAATAAGTCTTTTTTACAGTTTTTGGCTCCTCGCTGACTTCCTCAACGGCGGCGGTTGTACTGCTGTAAGTTTCATTTTCAAAAGAGCTCGTTTCTTCGCTCGAAGTTTCCTGCGATGAGGAGTCGGTCTCGGTATCGCTTTCGGAAGGCTTTTCCGTAACGGTTATGTTGTAAGAGGCTGTCCACCCGTTAGAGGTTGCAGTGATAACCGCTTTGCCGAGCTTTACGCCTGTAACGGTGCCGTCATTGGAAACGGCAGCGACAGAGCTGTCGGAAGAACTCCACGACACGGCGTAACTGTCGGTGGCGTCGGCAGGAACTTTGGCCGCTGTCAGCTTAATCGACGCGCTTTCGCTCACTGTTTTGTCTTTTGAACCGGAAACGGTAATCCCCGTCTGTTTAACGTTAACGCTTACGGTGCATACGGCGCTTTTTCCGCCTGCCGTTGCCGTAATTTTCGCAGTGCCGCCGCCGACGGCTGTTATTTTGCCGCTTGCGGAAACTGTGGCTACCCTGCTGTTGGACGTAGTAAACCTTACCGCTCTGTTAGTTGCGTCAGACGGAGTAACTGTTGCGCTGAGCTGCGCCGTTTCACCCTTTTTCAGGGTAAACCTGCTGCTGTTGAGCGACACGCCCGTAACTGATTTTACAACCGTAACACTTCCCCCGGACGATGAGCAGGAATAAGTTTTACCGTCCGAATCTGTATTTTCCGTACTTGAAAGCGTGAGAGCGGACGAGCCCGAGTCCTTTAAAATTTTAAATTTAACTGTAAAAACGGTTCCGCTTTTTCCGCCGTACATTCCTGAAAAGTTAATTTGGGAGCCCGACCTTACAAGACTGCCTCCCGAAACAAGACCGCCCTTTGCGCAGCTTACATACTGAAGTTCGTTTGCGTTAAATCCAAGGCTTACATTGGCGCCCCAAATCGCAACGTCCGATGAGAGCTTTACGCTGACGGTAACTGTGTCGCCTTTATTTCCGCTCGCGCCGGCCACCGAATACCTTACATTCGCCGCCGAGGAAGAAAAAGCAAATAAAAGCGATATTATTACTGCTGCAACTGCCGGTACTAAAGCTATTTTATATATTCTTCTCATTTTAACCACCGTTTATCAAGAATTATTTAATGGCAGGGCAATGCCCTTATTAAAAGTTCTTATATATCTTATATAATACTTTATTCGACAATAAAAGTCAATCAAATAACGCAAGTAAAATATCCCATACAGAAAATGTATGGGATATTTTTTAAAGTTTTAAGGTAAATCCTGCAATAGTAAAATATACCAAAAGCGAAAGCGCGTCTACAATCGTTGTAATAAACGGACTTGCCATTACCGCAGGGTCAAGCTTAATTGCCTTTGCAAAAATAGGCAATGTGCAGCCTATTATTTTTGCGACAATAATTGTGCAGACAAGCGTCATACAGACAACGGCCGCAACAGTTATATTAACGCGGTCAATTATCATCATTTTAGCAAAGTTTGCAACTGCAAGCGTAATGCCGCACAGCAATGCAACTCTAAACTCTTTCCATATAACCTTAAATATATCTTTAAATTCAATATCTCCGAGCGACAAGCCGCGGATAATTGTTACTGACGCCTGACCGCCGCAATTACCGCCTGTATCCATAAGCATCGGAATAAATGAGGTAAGAATTACATAAGCCTGTAACGCCGACTCAAAATGCTGAATGATTTTGCCTGTAAATGTTGCGGATACCATTAAAATAAGCAGCCACGGAAAACGCTTTTTCCACGTTTCTACTGCGCCCATTTTAAGATACGGCTTATCGGTAGGCGTAATAGCCGCCATCTTTTCAATATCTTCCGTTGCCTCTTCCTGCAAAACGTCGATAGCGTCGTCAACCGTGACAATTCCTACAAGTCTTTCCTCTCCGTCTACCACGGGCAGAGCAAGAAAATCGTATTTTTGGAATATATCCGCGACTACCTCTTTATCTTCAACTGTTGAGACGGAAATAACGTTGCTTTCCATTATATCTCTGATTAAATCATTCTCATCGGAGAGCAAAAGGTCTTTCGCCGTTACAACGCCTTTCAGCTTTCGCTTGCTGTCGGTAACATAGCAAGTATATATCGTTTCTTTGTCAACGCCGGTTCTGCGTATTCTGGTAAACGCGTCGGAAACTGTCATATTCCGTTTCAAATCCACATACTCGGTAGTCATAATACTGCCTGCCGAATCCTCGGGATAGCGCAAAATCTCGTTTATACTTTTGCGCATTTCGGGGTCGGTATGCTGTAAAATCCTCTTTACAAGCGTTGCGGGCATTTCCTCAATAATATCGACCGCGTCGTCAACGTAAAGCTCGTCAAGAACCTCACGAAGCTCCGAGTCTGAAAAAGCGCGTATCAGCGCCTCCTGATACTCAGGCTCCATATTGACAAAGACCTCCGCGGCAAGCTCTTTCGGCAGGAGTCTGTAAATAAAAGTTAGTTCCCGCTCTTCAAGCTCCATAAAAAGCTCGGCAATATCCTGCTCGTTCATATCTTCAAGAATATCTTTCAGCTTTGCCCACTTTTTTTCATGCAGAAGTTCTTTAATGTTTTCAACAACTGTTTCAAACATTTCATCCATTATTTTCACTCCTCTTTAATTTTTTAACGAAGTGAAACGCTCAAAGTGACAACTGCGGATAACACGCAGTTCGTACTCGGAGGTTCCGCATTAGTACTTCGGTAAGTATCCACAATTATCACGCTCCTTTTAACGGTCTGAAATATTTGAAAAAAATATTTACCTGTTTATTATCTTATTAAATTTACATTTTGTCAATACAGAATGCACAAAAAAACGGCATAAAAATTGTAAGTTAAGCCGTTTGAAAAGAGTTATGTTTTATTGACTAAAATTTTGCTGTATGGTAAAATAATATTGTATTTTATTAAGGAGTGGGATTATGCAGTTAGTTACAAAAATTAAAGGATTTTTATCCGATCTTCAAAGCTATTGGAGCGTTCCCAAACCCCGCAGATATATGCCTTTCCGTGAAATCGCGGCATATTCGGGCGGAGGAATAGGCGCTTATATGCTTATTACTCTCGGCACCGCCTGTTTGCTCTCAACAGGAAATACCTTAATCTCAGGCACTCTCGGCGTGGACCCTACGGATATGTACATAATGTACGTTGTTGCGGTTTTGTCAAACATTCCGCTTACGGGCATCCGCGCCAATATTATTGATAACACCCGCAATAAAGCGGGTAAATACCGTCCTTACATAGTTACAATGGCAATACCTACCGCCATTGTGTGCGTATTGATGGTTTGGTTTCCGTATGCAAAGATGTACGACTTATTCCCCGGGGCGCTGACTCTCGGAAGCGGACAAGGCGCAAGATCGCTCCAATACGGCTACATCATCAAATGCGCGCTTATAATGCTGTTTAACTTTATTTTAAATTTCTTCTACTATTTCTTCTATGACGCCTACGAAAATCTTATTCACGTTCTTTCCCCCAACACGCAAGAAAGAGCCGACGTGTCGTCGGTAAAAGCCGTAGTTTACTCTTTCGCTCCGACGGTTGTAAATCTTTTTACGCCAATTATCGCCAAAAACATTTTCCATACCAACACAACGGATATACGTGTATATAGATTTCTATACCCGATTCTCGCGGTAATCGGTATTTTGCTTTGCATTGTTGTCTACAAATATACAGAAGAAAAAATTCTTCAGGCAAGAACTCATGTTGTTCAAATTAAACTGTCCGACGCGCTTCGCGCCGTTGCCAAAAACAAGTATTTCTGGATAATCTCTCTTGCCACGTGGATAGGATTTCTTGAAACCGCATACGCAAACATTCTTTACTGGCTTTACAACTACGGAGGAGTATGCAACGGCAATGTTTACGGTTTAGTTGTGACTATTTACGGAAACGCCTCGTTATGGGGAATGCTGCTCGCGCCGTTCTGCATCAAAAAATGGGGCAAAAAGGCCGTTCTTGTTATAACAAACATCTTTAATATTGTTTTCATACTTATGATGCTACCGTTTACTAATAAGATCGATAATCTTACAATATGGCTTGTTATGGGATGCCTGTATCTCAACGCGTTTATGGGCTCGTTCGCGCATATTCTTAACCCCGCAATTCAAGCCGATATTCGCGACTATCAGCAGTATATAACAGGCGAGCGAATCGACGGAATGTTCTCGGCTATCAACACCATCGGCACGGTAATCGCCCTTGTGACCTCAGCCGTTCTTCCGTATATCTATAAAAGAGGCGGCATCAATGAGGCAACAGCAATATCAGTAACGTCTAATCCCAATATTCTTAACCGTATGCTCGGAGACGGCCAAACAGTGGGTCAGCTTTTGCAGCAACAACTCGCAAACGGGCAAAACAACTATATAAACCCGTATTCCGCTTTATACGATACGAATATTCTCTTAAAACTGCTTCACGTTCTCATTATTGTTTCGGCTTTCGGCGCTCTTTTGAACGTAATTCCTTACATTTGGTATGATTTTACCGAAAAAAAGCAAAAATCAATTGTCAGAGTACTTCAGGTACGCGCTCTGTTTGAGGATTACGGCAACGGTATCATTAACGACGGCAAGCTTGTCGAATCAATCGATATTATCCGCAACGCCAGAGAAACGGCGGTTTTGCCCCCGAGAACAGTCGATAAAAACAGCTATAAATCTATAAAGAATGACAAAGAACTGCGAAAATCCGCCAAAAAGAACTACTACAAAGATTTGGAATTTAACGAGGAAATTGAAATTTCACAGTTTGTATGCGCCGAGCTTGATAAATTTACGACCGATACTATGAAACATCAGCTCAAGAGTTACACGGAAATATACAATAACGGTTTAAACGCTCTTCTTTCCGCCGATATGTCGGAAATTAAAGCTGAGCTTGCCGAAGCAAAGGCAATGCCGAAAAGCACTGAAGGCGAAAAAGAACTTCGTAAATTTGCCATTGAGCTCGCAAGGAGCAAAAAAAGCTCACGCAAAGCCATTGACAAGTATTTTAAAAATGTCTCTGAGCTCACTCAGCCAGATTTTGCGGCTCTTGAACAATATTTCGATGAAGAAGACGAATGCGACGCACGCCTTCGTCAGCTAAATCTCGATTTAAAAGACGCCAAAGAGAAAAACGACGCGGAGAAGTTCGTTTCAATCAAAAAAGAGATTAAAGCACAGAACTTTAACCGTGAAGCGGCAAGAAAAGCTTCCAAAGCGGAAATGGATAAACAGGCTTATTTTGCGCGTGCTGCAAAGCCTTATCTTGATGCAAAGAAGATTATTGAACAGGCTGAAAACTACACTCACCTTGAAGAAATTGACGCCCTTTACGACGAGGCTAAGGCAAGACACGAGGCAAAGCTTTTAGCCGATGCCGAAGAAGCGGCGCGCTTAAAGCTGAGGAAGATGCTATGAAAGCGCGAATCCGTGAAGAAAAAGCCGCTAAAAAAGCCGCGGGCAAAGACAGCAAAAAGAAATAATTTCCGCTTTTGATGCAATTTGCTTTCATAATATAAGACGGCAAAAATGCAAAAGTGTCCGCAAAAACTTTAAAAAATTAAAATGAGTTCGGTTATGCCGAGCTCATTTTTTAGTTTAATTATATTTATTTTAACTCGCCGCAAGCAAAAAGACAGCCTCACAAATAAGCTGTCTTTTTTAATATTAAAATCAAAGCGTAATTGTTATTCTGTCCCCTATATTTGTGGGAAGTACCAACCTATTATTAACGGAATTATACGTTTTTCCGCTGGGTAATGACGCCTCAAAATTACCGCCGAAATAAGCTATTGTCAAATCTCCGCCGCTGTTTGAATAAATTTCGGCGAATTTCAGCTTTCCGTTTTCCCATTTTTCCGAAACAGTAAAATTGCCCCTTGCAATAAGTCCTTTTACCTCGCCGTCTTTCCAGACAGGCGGCAAAGCAGGCAAAAGCTCAATAAAGCCGCAATGGCTTTGCATCAACATTTCATTTACCCCTGCCGTATATCCGAAATTGCCGTCAATTTGAAAAGGAGGATGGTAATCGTAAAAATTCGGGTAAATGCCGTTTTTGAATAAATCTGAAATCAGCTTGTGCGCGCGGCCGCCGTCGCCGGTTCTTGCCCAAGTATTGATTTTCTGACCCATTGACCATCCGGTGCTCTTATCCCCCCTGTGATTCATTGAAATAATTGCCGCCGAAACAAGCTCGGGGTCCTTTTCTTTATTCATTACATTGCACGGGTAAAGCCCCAAAAGATGCGACATATGCCTGTGATGGTTTTCGCCTATTGAGCCGAGAGACGTCTCTTGATACCACTCTTTTATCTGCCCGTCGGAGCCTATTTCATACGGCTTTAACCGCGACTGAATATTCAGCCATTTTTCACATAAATCGCTGTCAATAGAAAGGGCTTTTGCGCTTTTCAGCGCGTCGTCGTAAAGCTGCCAAAGAAGAGCCTGCTCATATGTATTGCCCATAGTTCTCGGTCCGTGTTCGGGCGAATAGCACGGATACGTCACAAGCCTTTCCCCGTTATCTGCAAGAAGTCTGCCAAAATATTCGGCAGTTTCCTTTAGCATAGGGTAAATGTCGTTTCTTAAAACATCTGAATTTTTTGTGTATTCATAATACTCAAAGCAGTTATGTAAAATCCATGGTACAGCGGCAGGCGACCAGCCCCAGTCAAATACCCAGCCCGGGCAAGTCCAGCCGAAAGGCGTGTTTTGCGTGTGGAATAAAAATCCGTTTTCCAAACCGTTTTTGCAGGTTTCATCGGTATAATACCGCGCCGTTACCCTGCCGGGTTCCCTCAGTGACTTTACATAGCGGATAAGCGGCAAAGCGCACTCTGAAAGGTTTGCCGAAAAGGCGGGCCAATAATTCATTTGAAGGTTTATATTTAAATGAAAATCACTGCTCCATTTCGGCGCATTCGAGCAGTTCCAAATGCCCTGCAAATTAGCGGGCAAAAGGTCAGTCTCTCTTGAAGACGAAATTAGCAGATACCGCCCGAACATATAAAGCAATTCCTCAGCCCTGCGGTCACTTTGACCGTTTTCGCCGTAACGCCTGACCAATTCATCGGCGGGAAGAGCGCTGCGGCCATTCAGGCTTAACGAAGTACGGTTAAAAATTTTGGAAAAATCCGCCGAATGTTCGCTAAAAATTTTATTTGTCCCTTTATTTGAAAGGCAATTTACCTTTTCGCACAGCTCTTTTGCCGTTTCACTTTCGTTAAAATCTTTTTTCCTGTAATTCGGATACGTATCAATATAATCCGTTTCTTCGGCAGTGATAAACGAAACGTAAGTTCCGCCTGAAAATTTAATCTTTCTGCCGTGCGCTGAAAATTTACCGTCGGTATTTATTTTCACCGAAGTAACGCATTTAAGAGAATTATCCGAAACGACGGAAAATATTGTCAGACCGCCTTCGGAATATTCAAATCTGCTTTTAAGAGCGTCATTTTCGCAAAATTCAAGTTCAAACGAAAGCGCGCCGCCCTCACGCTTAAATTCAATAACAGAGACACTGTCAGGGTATGAAACAAAATATCTTCTCGTATCTAAGACGGTTTTCCCGTTAAAAAGCTTTGCTTTATAAGAAACATCACAAACGGCGTTCTCCATATCAAGCTCGCGTGAGTAATCAGTAAACGAAAAAATATCGCTGAATTTTAAATTCACCTTTCCCCTGCAAATATATGAGCCGTAAGCGTCTGTATCGCCGCTCCCGACAAGCTTTTCGCAAAGAGCGCTCGCCTTTTCATCCTCACCGTTTTCAAAAGCCGTTCTGATTTCCTTATAGTAATCTCTCGGCAGTTTTCCGTTTTTATCTTCTTTGGTGATATTCCCGCCGTTGTAATCGGGTCGTTTAGGGGACGGGCCCCCTCTCCAAAGCGTTTTATTGTTAAAATAAACGCAGTCTTTTTTGACGTCGCCAAACACCGAAATGCCTATTGTGCCGTTGCCCAAAGGCAAGGATGTTTGCTCCCAAAAATTGTCGCCGCTGTGAAAAAGCGCGTTTTTCAGCTTAATTTTTGACGCGGGAACAGAAAAACTCAATTTCATAATAAACGCCGCGCGGCGCAAAAACTTTGGAAATATTCCCCTGCTCTGCGCCGCCCTTTCTTTGTTATTTTACTTATGCTTATTTAAATCCAACATCATTTTATAATGCGGAACGTGTAAATCGTAAATTACCTCACTGCTTAATAATTCAAACCCAAATTTTTCGTAAAAACCTGCCGCGTGCGTCTGCGCCTCAATAGTGACAGTAGAAATATTTTCCTCTTTGACACGGCGCAGAAGCTCCTCTACTACCGCTCTGCCGATGCCCTCTTTTCTGTACGCCTTTTTGACTGCTATTCTGCCGATATGGCAGGAATTTTCATCGACATAAACCACTCGCCCTGTGCCGACAGGGACTGCGTTTTTGTACACGACAAGATGAGGCGCCGCTGAATCCAGCTCGTCAAATTCAGCGTCAATCGGGTATTTTTGCTCATCGCAGAAAACCTCTTTGCGAATATCGGCGCAGTCTTTATAAGGCTCGCCCGATTCAAACCACTTATATTCAATCATAAGCTACTCCGCCTTAAATGAAAATCTGAATTTAAGCGTTCTGTCCGTTTTAACCCTGTAATTTGAAAGCGTGTCGGGGCCGCATGTGTTCGTACCCGTGCCGCGCATAAATCCGTCGATTGAAAGAACGCAGGAGTCGGCGTATTCAATCTCCTCTCTGTGCTTTGCCCTTTCTAATGAATCCTGAGTGTAATTGTGCGCGGAAAAACTGAATTTCGGGTCGCCGTAAACGGTAAATGTGTTTCCGTCTTTGTCAAAGAGCTTTAAATATTTAACGCCTCCGCAGTTGCCGTTATCCTGTGGCATTATGTACGGCTCGTGCATATCTTCGACCGTCGTTTTATAAATACCTACAGCCGAGTGCGCCTTAAGGTCGCACAGGTTTTCCATTTTCTCATCGGAGCCTCTGCCGTAAAATTCAATTTCAGAGAAATCTTTTGGAAGTTCAACAGTAACGCCGAAACGCTGAATTTCAAGAGGGCCAAACGGGCCTTTATTCAGAATGCACTCCGCGTTTACAAGACCGTCGCTGTGGATTTTATAGATAATTGAAACGTCAAACAGTTTTTTAAAAGATTTTTTAACGCTGTAAGACGCCGCGACAACGGTGTAATATGATTTATCCGCAAAGCTAAAACTCTTTAATACCGTTTTGGCGTCGTAAAGCCCGGCTACTGCCCAAAGCTTTGGAAATCCAAATGAATCGTTGTCAAGAGAGGCGCGGGTAAGATTGGGCGCAAAGCCTTTCTTACCGCTTGCCGGCGTTTCGTTCAAATAATTTTTTCCGTTTACGCAGTACTCTGTCATTTCGCCCGTCTGCCGATTAAATTTAACAAATCCAGAGTCAAAATTAACCGTTAAAATATCATTGTTAAGCGACGGAATAACCTCGCCTACGCCAACGTTTGAGGGAATAAAGCTTTTAACGTCGTTCAAAACCGCCTGCTCAATACCGACTCTGTGTTCGCCGTCAAAATATAATAAGTCGATGTGGCAGTCGTCAGTATTCAAATAGTCTTCAAACGGTATTACATAAACCTTTTTCTGCATAGGCTCAATATCGGGCGTAAACGTGCCGTTTTTAACCTCAACACCGTTTATTTTCTGAATCCATTGAATTGTGAGATAATTGCTGTTTTTAAAGCGGTTTGTATTCGTAAACTCAAATATTTTTCCGCTTACATAACGCCCTCTGACGGGTCTGTAAACTGCCTTTATGACAAACGCGCCCGTATGCGGGGTTTTGTCGGGATACATCATACCGTCAACGCAGAAATTTTTATCATGCTTTTCTTCGCCGTGGTCGCCGCCGTATGTGTATTCCGTCTTATATTTTTTATCATCCTTACCGTGGTAAACGGCATGGTCCGCCCATTCCCAAATACAGCCGCCCATAAGATTGTCATGAGCATAAATACTTTTCCAATACTCTTCCATTCCGCCGGGGCCTACGCCCATAGCGTGGCAGTACTCGCACATAAAAAACGGTTTTTTGCCAAAGCGGGATTCTTCGGTATTATTGCCAACTTTTTCAACGTGGCTGTGCGAAGGGTACATTTCGGAAATAACGTCATAAGCCATTCTCTTGGTTCTTATAACGCCCTCATAGTGAACGGGAATTAAAGTTCCCTGCTCTTTAAGATAATCATAGCAAGCGTCCTGACATTTCCAGCCGCCGGCCTCATTTCCGAGAGACCACATTGTGATTGACGGGTGACTGCGGTCCCTGTAATACATTCTGCTTACTCTGTCAATGTACCTCGGCGCCCATTTCAAATCATTGCTGATAAGGTTTGGAGTAGGAGCGATTTTGCGGCAATTAAAAGCGCCGTGTGTTTCAATGTCCGCCTCGTCAACAATGTAAAAGCCCATAAGGTCGGCAAGCGTTAAAAGAGTCGGGTCGGGAGGATAGTGCGAAGCGCGTATAGCGTTTATGTTAAATTCTTTCATAGTTTTAAGCTCCGCGGCAATTTGCTCGGGAGTTAAAACATAGCCGTTTACGGGGTCTGTATCGTGATGGTTAACGCCTTTAAATTTAATCGGTTTGCCGTTAAACAGGAAAATATTGCCTTTTATCTCAACCGTTTTAAAGCCTATGAACATTCGGATAACGGAAACGGTTTCGCCGTCTTTTTTAAGCGTTGTGTAAAGCGTGTATGTATAAGGCTCTTCGGCATTCCATTCTTTGACGTCAAGCTCGCCGAATTTAACCGTCATCTTATTTTCAGCATCGTTTTCAACAGACGCCAGTAGATTTTCCCCGTCGTAAAGCTCGCAGAGTACCGTACAGCCGTCGGCGGCGCCCATAATATCAAGACAAACATCAAGATTATATTTTCCCTTGCCTACTCTTTCGGAATTTGCAAAGCAATCATAAATATATGTTTTTTCAAGTTCTGTAATATACACGTCGCGGAAAATACCGTTTTCACGGAACATATCCTGACATTCAAGGTATGTTCCCGTTGACCACTTGCTTACCGCGGCAAGAATCTCATTTTCACCCTCAACGAGCAAATCGGTAATGTCAAATTCGGCTGAGTTGTGAGAGCCCTCACTGTAACCTGCAAATTTGCCGTTAACATACAGGTCAAGCGACGACATAACGCCAAGAAACGTTATAATTCTAACCTTGTCTGTATTTTCTATATTGATTGTTTTTCTGTAAATGCCGATAGGAACATCCTGCGGAATTTCGGGGTAAAGAGTAGGTTCAAACTCATAACGGGTGTTTAAGTAGCACGGCTCCCTGTAACCCGTCCTTTGCCAAGTACTCGGAACACGCACCTTGTCAAACTGCACACGGTCAGTGTAAAAGCTGTTGGGAATCAGCATATCTTTTTCATAATATTTAAAATCCCACTCCCCGGAAAGAATATGAACTTTGTCGCTGTTGTACCTTTCGGTCAAAACGCTTTGCTCACTCAGAACCTTTTTTGAAGAATAGGGAATAAAATAAGCGCGAGGCGGCAGTTTACCTATCTCGCTTATCTCAAATTTTCTGAAATTTTCACGGTTTATAAGGTAATTCACAAAAAATACCTCCATTCAATAATTTAACTCAATATTAACATATTTCATCGCTTTTTACAACGGCTTTTTTAATAATCGCAGTAAAATATATATTTTATTTCTATTGACATCCGTTTAAAAATGTGATACTATTCTGCATAGCAAATATGTATTATTTAAGACACTTTTGGGCGGTTTTATGAGTAAACAGATAAATCCCGATATAGCCGAATATTTCAAAAAGACTGATATTTTCGCGCCGTGCGGTGAAGAATTATTAAGGGAAGTGCTCGAAAAATACGCCGAAATTAAAGTTTTTCAAAAAGGCGAAACGGTTTTTTCAAAAGAAAATTTTAAACCGTGCATCTGCGTTATTCTTGAAGGCACCGCAATTGTGAGGAAAGGCGTCACCGTAATAAGCCGCCTTGAAAAGTATTCCGTTTACGGAGCGGCTTTTCTTTATAACGATATTTCGGTTTTCCAAAATACTGTAACAGCCCTTTCCCCTTTAAAGGCCGCCGTGCTTTCAAAAGACGGAATGGATATTATTTTGAAGAACGACTCGGCGGCGGCTTTGGCCTATATTAAATATCTTTCGCACAGAGTTACGTTTCTGAATGATAAAATTGAGGGATATACGGCGCAGTCCGCTGAGGAAAAGCTTATGCGCTATCTAAAAAAGAGCTCGGAAAATCAGGGCAGTCAATGTGAAATACAAGTTTCAATGAAAGAGCTGTCGCAGATTCTCGATATTAGCCGGGCAAGTCTTTACCGAGTTCTTGACTCCCTTGAACAGAGCGGTAAAATCCGCCGTGAAAACAAAAAAATTTTTATACTATAAAAGAGGTAATCAAAATGAAAAAAACACTTTCAATTTTTTTGGCATTGGTAATGATGCTCGCGCTCGTTTCGTGCGGTAAACAGATTAAAGGAGACGAAACGTCTGCGTCATCGCCCACCCCCGAACAATACAAAGCGGTCGACATCAACATCGCAACATTATCAGGCCCGACAGGTATCGGCTTAGTTAAGCTTATGGATAATCAAAAAAAGGGTCAGGCGGCTAACAATTATAATTTTTCTCTCTGCTCCGACCCCGCAACCGAAGTGGTTCCCGGCGTTGTAAGCGGAAATTTCCAAATAGCGTCAGTCCCCGTAAATCTTGCTTCCGCTCTCTACAACAAGACAAACGGCGGAATTAAGATTCTTGCGGTCAACACAGCGGGCGTGCTTTACATTCTTGAAAACGGCAATGATATAAAATCCATTTCAGACCTTGCGGGCAAAACAGTTTACGCAACCGGCCAAGGCTCTACTCCCGAATATATTCTCAATTATCTTCTTGAAAAGAACGGTCTTACAAACAAGGTAGAGGTTCAATATGAGGCGTCTCACGATGAGCTTGCCGCAAAAGTAGCGTCCGGCAAAGTAAAAATTGCGATGCTCCCCGAACCGAAGGTTACCGCAACTCTAATGCAAAACAAAGACGTAAGAATAGCTATTGACCTTACAAAAGAATTTGAATCATTAACAAACCTCACCCTTATTCAGGGGTGTGTAATCGCAACAAAGGATTTTTGCGAGAAAAACCCCGAAGCGGTTAAAAAATTCCTTGAAGAATATAAGGAGTCAATCAATTTTGCGGTAAATTCCGTAGATGAAACCGCCGCGCTTTGCGAGGAATATTCAATCATTCCGAAAGCGGCTATGGCTAAAAAAGCTATTCCGAATTGCAACATCGTATTTATTACAGGCGAAGAAATGAAAAAATCGGTTTCCGCGAATCTTCAGATTTTCTTTGACGCAGACCCGAAATCAATAGGCGGCAAAATGCCCGCAGACGACTTCTATTATGCAGGTTAAATTAAAAAAAGTACCGAAAAAAATATTAAACGCATCTTTAGCCCTTGCCTTTTGGCTTGGGCTTTGGTTAATTTTAAGCAAGAAGATAGGTATTGAGCTTTTATTTCCGTCGCCGTTAAGCGTTGCCGTTACCCTCAGGGAAATGTTGACCCAAAAGGAATTTTACAGCGTATGCCTGCGCTCGTTTTTTCGGATAACCGTCGGTTATATGCTCGGCATAGCATCAGGCGGAATACTCGGCTCTCTTATTTCGTTTTCGGAAATTTTAAAAAGCATTTTTAAACCGTTTTTGACCGCCGTAAAAACCACGCCCGTCGTATCGTTCATTATACTTGCGCTTATTTGGATTGAGCGTGACGGCGTACCCGTTTTCATAACCTTTTTAATGGTGATGCCGATTGCGGCGGCGGGGATTTTAACAGGTATAAATTCTGCCGACAGTGAGCTTTTGGAAATGGCAGACGCTTACAAATTCGGTTTCGGAAAAAAACTAAAATACATTTATTTGCCTTCCGCAGTGCCGTCGTTTGCCTCGGCCTGTGAAACGGCGATAGGGCTCGGCTGGAAAGCAGGCGTTGCCGCCGAAGTAATTTGTATGTCGCGGGGTACTGTCGGATACGCGCTAAAAAATTCTCAGGTTTATATGGAAACGGCAGAGCTTTTTGCGTGGACAGGTATTATTATAGTGATAAGTCTTGTTCTTGAAAAACTTTTTGTTTCGCTTTTTGAACTGATATTCAAAAAAGCCGTAAAAAAAGGGGGATATTTCATTGAACATAGCGGTAAATAACCTTACGAAAAAGTACGGTGATAAAACGGTATTTGAAAATTTTTCCTGTATGCTGAATTTTGACGGAATATTAGTTGTACGCGGCGCTTCCGGAATCGGAAAAACGACTCTTATGAAAATGATTGCCGGTCTTGAGAATTACAGCGGTAAAATAAGCGTGCCCGCTCAGAAAATATCCTTTATGTTTCAGGAGGACAGGCTCATTCCGTTCATTTCTGTTCTTAAAAACGTTGCGGCGGTCAGCGATGTAAATACCGCGGAAAAATATTTGTCCGCTCTGGGGCTTCAGGAAGAATCGGACTCGCCGCCCAATTCGCTTTCCGGCGGAATGAAACGGCGCGCCGCGCTTGCCCGCGCGCTTGCTTACCCTTCCGAGCTTGTAATTTTAGACGAGCCTTTTAAGGGGCTTGACAAAGAATTAAAACAACACGCCGTTGAAATCATTAAAGAAGAGAGCAGGAAAAGAGATTTTATTATTGTCACTCACGAAAACCTTGATTCTAAGCTTTTAGAGAGCGCCGTTTTCACTATAAAAAAGTTTTAAGCTCCTTCCCCTCTCTTTTTGTTGACACTGCAAACAAAAAAATATATAATTTAAACAGTAAAAATATTTGCGGGGTGTAAATATGCAAACTGTTGAAATCACAACAAAATGCGGGAAAATAAGCGGAATTGACGAAGGAAAATTTATACTTTTTAAAGGGATAAAATACGCTGACGCAAAAAGATGGGAATACCCTGTTCAAATAACCTCTTGGGACGGAGTTTACGACGCGACAAAGTGGGGCGACTGCTCCTATCAGCGCAGAAGCTTTGAACCCGACGAGCAGTGCAATGCTTTTTATCACCGTGAATTTAGAAAAGGACTTGAATTTACATACAGCGAGGACTGCCAATACTTAAATATTTATACCCCGAAAAATGCCGAAAAGTTACCTGTCGCAATTTACATTCACGGCGGAACATTTACGGGCGGAAGCGGAAACGAGGCGCATATTGACGGCACAAAATTTGCCGAAAACGGCATTGTTTATATTACAATTAACTACCGCTTAGGGCCGTGGGGATTTTGCTCGCACCCCGACCTTACTGATGAAAACGGCCTTTGCGGGAACTACGGTCTTTACGACCAATACATAGCTTTAAAATGGATAAAAGAAAATGTTGAGGACTATGGCGGAGACCCCGAAAATATTACGGTTATGGGGCAAAGCGCAGGTTCTATGAGCGTTGACATTCACCTTTCAAGCGACCAATGCAAGAATTATTTTAAAGGCGCTTTTATGATGAGCGCAACCGCTCTGATGCGCCTTTTCTCACGGCCATATACTCCTGAGCAAACGAGAAATTTTTGGGACAAAGTAGTTAAAAACGCCGGTGTAAATTCAATAGAAGAACTGCGAACCGCAGACCCAAAAAAGCTTTTTTATGCCTGGTGGCCGATTTTTGACGGCACACGCGGGGCTATGCGCTATGCTTTTCCCGTATTTGACGGCAAATATCTTAAAAAAGAAAATTTCGGTCTTGATAAAATTCCGGATATTTCATACCTTATAGGTATGACAAGCTGTGATATGATACCGCTTGTTTTGCGCTTTGCCGATACTCTCTGGGCAAACAGAGTTAAAAAGCACAACAAAAACAAGTGCTATATCTATATGTTTGACCGCGACTTACCCGGCGACAATAACCGAAACTGGCATTGCAGCGATATGCTGTATGTTTTCGGCACTCTTCACACAAACTGGCGTCCGTTCCAAGAGCGTGACTTTGAAATTGAAAAGGAAATGTTCAATTCCACCTGCGCGTTTATTAAAAATCATAATCCAAACTGCCCGTTTGTACCGCCTTGGGAGGACGGAGCAAAAAAGATTATGGAATTCGGTGAAACAGAAACTAAATTTAAACGCTGGAAAACAGCAAAGCTTATCCGCTACGCTTACAGAAAAGGTCCGATGTAAAAATATACTGTGCGTTCTATTGACTTTTTTACAGAATTAAGTTATAATAAATAGGCTTTCCAAAACGGCGGATAGGGCGTCACCTCCCCCGCCAAAACCTCACCGCGCGGGGTTAAGTTACGTTACAATTAAAATTCGCTGGTGTGGCGAAATAGGCAGACGCAAGGGACTTAAAATCCCTCGGTAGCAATACCGTACCGGTTCAAGTCCGGTCACCAGCACCAAATAAGGGCGTTTTTAACGCCCTTTAACTTTGCCTAAAATTATGCTTGGAGGTTTTCTTTTTCTCGGTAAAACCGGGGGTGTATATGCTTAATACAAACGAAAAAGCGGTGAAGATTTTTTCACCGCTTTTGCTTATTTTTTATAGACATCGCCACGATTACCAACATTTATGACCCTAACCACAAGAATTTGGTCTTCTTTCGTATAAATAACACGATATTCGCCTACACGCAAACGATAGTAATTCGTATAGCCTTTCATTTTCTTAAAATCGCCTTCAAATGGCAACTTGCTTATAGCGAGTAGTAATCTTTTTTGCTGTTCAGGCGGTTGTCTAAGAATAAACTTTTGAGCAGGTTTGTCAATCAATATATCATACTTCATACAAACTTACTCCACTGATTTTAGCCATTTCATCAATAGAAATGAAATTGCCTTTTTCGTTATCCGCCTCGTATTCAGCGACTAAACCTTCACAGAAAGTCTCGTCATCTTCATCATCAGCAGTAATTCCTTGTAAATATGCAATAACATATCCCATTTTGTAATCGGGGACACTATCAAGTAATTGCATTGCTCTTTCTTTATCGCTCATATACAATTTCCTTTCTATATTTATTTTCACCTTTATTTTACTAAAAAACAAAGCGCTTTGTCAATAGTATTTACAAAGCAAGCATAAACTATCATCACCTCAACACCCTCACCGAGAATAAATTTATTTTTCAATGAAAAATGCCAAAATATTTAAGTTGTGGTACAATATTAAATCATTACAATGATTGACAATTTATGTCAGGAAAGGCGGTTGAAAGGTATTGGATATTCAATATATTTTAGCGCTTCAGAATTTAAGGGAGGCTATGGGCGGAGTTTTAAATGAATTTTTCGTCCAGATAAGCGATCTCTCATACGGCATTTTTATTTGGATGCTTGCGTGTATCTTATTTTGGGGCGTTGACAAAAAGGGAGGCAGGTTCTTATTTCTGAACATAGGCTTTTCCCGTTTCTTTATGCAACTTTTGAAATTGACATTCTGCGTTTACCGACCCTGTTTCTCAAAAATTGAAAGCATGGCAAATAACCGACAGGCAAAATTACAGGCGAACGGGGCGCAATGATTTTTCAGAGCGAATTATTGCCTAAAATTTTAAAGGGGTACGCTGCAATGCGTACCCTTTTTTATTTTAATTTTAATTTGAAACCAATTTTCTTATCCAACTGCCTTTTTTCACAAAAACAAAGCCGATGAGGCACTTTATGGCGTTCAAACCCTGTATAGCAGCTAACAGAACGAGTATATTTACATCCGTGTATCTGCTCAGAATAAACGCGGCAGGCACGCTTATACACCAGATAAACACGCTGTCAAACAAAAACGTTACAACGACCTTGCCGCCTGAGCGTATTATAAAATAGCACGCATTTGCAAACGCCTCCAAAGGCATTGCCGCAGACATAATCAGCATCAATAAAGTCGCAAGACTGCGCACAGATTGAGTTGTATTGTAAACCATAGGTATAAATTTTGCACAGAAAGCAAACGCAAACGCCATAACAATGCTTACGGCAACCGAAAACGCTATAAGCTTTTTGGCGCTGTCTTTTGCGTTTTGAGTTTCTCCCGCACCGAGCATCTGACCTATTATTATTCCGATGGCCACACCCAGCGACAAAAATCCCACAGAAAAAACGTTCCAAAACGTCTGCATAATATTATTAGCCGCAACGACGTCAAGCCCCCTTACGGAATAGCACTGATTAAGCATTGCCATTCCGGCGGACCACATAGTTTCATTGAGCATTAAAGGCATACCCTTTAATATTATTTGCTTAATAAGCGGCTTAGGAACATAAAGGCTCTTAAATGCGCCGATAATAAACGGAATTTTTTTTCGATAGACTAAAGTCCATACGGCGACCGTTAACAGCTCGGAAAATCTTGAAACAACTGTTGCAACGGCCGCTCCGTTAACGCCCATTTTCGGCGCTCCGAAATTTCCGAAAATCAGTATGTAATTTAGAATAAGATTGACCGCAACCGCCATTATACCCGCAACCATTGGTAGCATCGGTTTTTCAATTTCACGCAGTGTGCTTGAAAAGCACTGTGTCAATGCGTAAGGCAGGAATCCTATCATCATAATTAAAAGATAGCTGTAACCGAATCCGAGGGATGCCTCGGCGTCCTTTAAATCGCCTTCACCGCCGAGATATGCGCCGATAAGCATTTTACCGCCAAAAAAGAATATCGCACAGCCGACAGCGGTAAGCAAAGCGGAAATTATCAGCTTAAACCTGAATGTATGGCGCACTCCCTGATGGTCTTTGTTTCCGTAAAATTGCGCGCCGAATATTCCCGCTCCGTTTATTGCGCCGAAAAGACACAAATTAAACACAAAAATGAGCTGATTTGATATTGCAACGCCAACCATTTCGGTTGTACCGACCTTGCCTATCATCACGTTGTCAAGCATATTGACGAAATTTGTGATTAGATTCTGAATCATTATAGGGAGCGTCAGCGCAATTATTCTCTTATAAAATTCTTTTGTACCTATAAACTGTTTTATCATTTTTACCTCGCAAATTCAATAACCTTATCGACGTTTATGTCGGAATACTCTATTTCAGATGAATACATTCTCGCAATTTCACATATGTTTTCAAATGAAAAACCCGTTTTTTCACAGATTTTCCAAATTAGCTTTACGCTTATCTCGGCAAATTTCAGCGCGCCGTAAAAATCATTATCGGTTAAATGCCTGAACAGAAAATATTTATAAAGGTTAATAAAGGCTTTATGCGCCCCTTTTGACGCGGTTTCCGTTTTATCTGATTTAAGGGCGGAGAGCTTATCCTGCCAAGCGATGTCAAGCGTTTCAAGCGATGAAAAGAAATCGGCCGCTTTTTGCGGATTTAATTCAATCGAATCTAAATTGTATTTTTCATTTATTTTATTGATAGCGTCAAAAACGCTGTCAAAATCTTCGGCAGTTTTTAAAACAGAATTGCGCTCGTTAAGAAATGAAACCTCCGTCGGAGTAAGATTTTCAATATCATCGCTGTCGGAAATCAGAGAAAAGCGGTTGCAGTCAGACAGAATGATTCTGCAAGATTCCTCACAGCAAATTCCAAGCCCTGTTTCTGTACGGTCAGAGTAAAAATGCCGAAAGCGCGGGTGATCGGCGCAAATATTGCAAAGATTTTCTTCTCCCAAATTCAAAATAATCTCGCAAAGATTACGCTCGTTCAAAAACGGACATCTCTCATCATTACCGAGTTTAAAACATATGCAACCGTTTTTGCAATCAATATTATCTCGCAGCTTTTGCCCGAAATCCGTATTTAATGCGTTGTATTTTTTGATTGCAGAGGGGTCAATGTCAATTTCCCAGCCGATGCAGCAGCTGTGACGGCACTCCCCCGCCTTGCATTTAAAAGCGCTGTAATAGCGCGGTACAAATTTTTTCATAAGTCCTCCGCGGCAAGAATACATAAATAATAACACATATCTTTATTTCTTTCAATATCCGACAAATTTATATTTGACAAACTGAAAAAGGTTTGGTAAAATAGTCTTCATAAAATGGAGAGTTGTCCGAGAGGTCGAAGGTGCAGCACTCGAAATTTTTTGTAGAGTTGGCTGTTTGCTCCGCTTAAAAAGCCCGTAAATTCAGGGGTTTTCTCCGGTTCGAAAATTGAATATTTTGCTGTTCTGTCCTGCTGTTCTGTCCTTGGGTTTTTCGCAGAATTTCAGGCTTAACATACACGGAGAGTTGTCCGAGAGGTCGAAGGTGCAGCACTCGAAATTTTTTGAAGAGTTGGCTGTTTGCTCCGCTTAAAAAGCCCGTAAAATCAGGGGTTTTCTTCGGTTCGAAAATTGAATATTTTGTTGTTCTTTCCGTCAGTTCTTTCCAAAAGTTTTTGGAAGAAATGCGGAATCACATACACGGAGAGTTGTCCGAGTGGTCGAAGGTGCAGCACTCGAAATGCTGTGTTCCCAAAAGGAACCTAGGGTTCGAATCCCTAACTCTCCGCCAGAAAGTCCGGTAAACAAGCGGGTTTGCCGGACTTTTCTTTTTTGCTCGTTTGCTCAAAATCGGCTCAAAACTATGGAAAGAACAGGCCGTTTTTTGGAAAGAACAAGGCGATTTCGAGCATTTTGGCGTATTCGAACCGTTAAAATCAGTTCTTTTCGCCATCATCTGAAATTTCGGTCCACTTGCTGCCGAAATTCACCGATTCGGGCAGTGCCATTCCGCTGACCATAGCCTTTGCCGACGACAGTTTTGAAGTGTAGTCAAGGTGGGCATAGATGTTAGCGGTGGTGGAAAAATCGCTGTGTCCCAGCCACTCCTGAATTTGTTTCAGCGGTACGCCGTTCGCAAGAAGCAGGCTTGCACAACTGTGCCTTAAATCGTGAAAACGCATTCTTTTACAACCGTGCTTTTGAATATACTGCGGAAAATAGCTTGTCAAATATTCCGGTCGCATTAAATCACCAAGCTCGTCTACAAAGACATAACCGTCATATTCGTAGTTGTAGCAGTTGCCGCAGACCTTTTTATTGACTTCTTGTGCCGCTTTTACTTCTTTGAAATACTCAGCAAAGCTGCCGACAAGCGGAAGTGTACGCATACTGGATTTTGTTTTGGCAGAGTCCTGTGCGTACATTTTTGTTTTTCCGTCCACTTGCAGAGAAGTGACCGTGTGCCTTATGGTGATTGTGCCACGCTCAAAATCAATGGCGTCCCATTTTAGTCCGCAGACCTCGCCACGACGCAAGCCGTAGAAAGCGGCGACTAAAACAGGAAGTTCCAGTTTTGTCCCTTTGACTACTTCAAATAAATGTTGCAGTTCTTCTGCATCAAGGAATACAGGCTGATAATCATTCTTTTTCGGGCGATCCACTTTCATTGCCACATTCTGCGTAACAAGGTCGGTTTTCATTGCGTACTTCAGCGCCTGATGAATAACAGCGTGATAGTGAATAACCGAGTTTGGCTTGACTGTTTTCAGCTTTTCGGAATAGAATTGCTGAATGTGTCTTGCCTCCAAACACTGAAGCGTTACCGCTTTCTTTCGGAAATACGGCTCAATCACCGATTTCACCATTTGCTCGTAAGAGCTGAATGTGGTTGCCTTTACACGCACCTTGACGATTTCCAACCATTCAAGCAGGTAGTCTGCAAACGGCATATCGGAAGCAAGCTCGCCGACTTCCTGCGGGGGCACGAATTCACTTCTGATTCGCACAAGCTCGGCTTCGGCTTTTCGTTTGTTTCCCTTTTCGGGCAGTCCCGTGGAAAAGTATTTCACACGGCGTTTTCCGTTGTTGTTATAGTAGCTTAGCACTACATAATAAAAACCTTTTTTTACTTGTAGGTGTCCTGATACCATTATTTTTAACTCCTTTCATTGTACATCACAGGAAAGACCTACACCGACAAGCCTATTATAGCTTGCCGGCATAGTTCTTTCCATTCTACAAAAGTCACTCGCTGTACACTTTGGTTCGAATTAACGAGCGTCTCTGTTGCGTTCTCGTTGGCGTTTCAGAAGCTCCAAGCCTTTTAGAATATCCCGTTTGATTTGCTCATCGCTGTAATTTTGCGGAAAGTATTTGCGAAGCTCATCACGAGGCAGCTTGATTTGTTCTCTTTGATTTGGTTTTTCTTCCGATAAAACAGCGTAGACCGCATCGGCAGTAAGCAAGCCGTCTTGCGACATTTTCTTCAGCCTGATACTCTGTGCGTGTGACGGTGTGCAGTCGTTCATATTGATTGCGTCAAGCAAAGTGAGCTGTTCTTCTCGGTCAAGGTAGGAGATTTCTACCGCAGGGTTGAAAGCGATTTTATTGTCATCTACCATTGCGAGAAGTTCGGGAATTAAGTAAGTTAAGCGGATATATCTTCGCACTTGGTCTTTGCTTTCACCTGCTTCTTCGGCAACCTTTTCTACACTAAGCAACTTCTCTGCAACTTGCACAGAAGTTTTACCCTGGTGCTTTATGGCGTCCAGTTTCATCTTATACGCAAAGGCTTTTTCGCTTGGCAGTATTGTTTCCCTTTGCAGATTGGCGTCCACCATTGCGATTACCGCCTCATCGTCTGACATTTCACGGACGATAACCGGCATAGTTTCAATTTCGAGCACCTGACACGCCGCAAGCCTTCTGTGTCCAGAGATTAACTCATAGCCGCCGTCAGACAACGGTCGTGCAAGCGCCGGAGTTATTGTGCCGACTTTGCGTATGCTTTCAATCATTCTTTCCATTTCTTCGTTATTCAATATCTTAAAGGGATGATTCTTAAAAGGGTGAAGTTTGTCAAGAGGTATGTTCTTCACACGCTCAAGCTTTGCGTCGTCACGCTCAGCCTGCGTTGTAAACAGGTCGTCTAGTGTCGGTAAAGTAAAATCTGATTTTCGTTTTGTCATCGTTCGTATCCTCTCTTTCTTGATTTGTTTAGTCCGAAATATCGGCTGCGCATATTCTCCTCAATGAGAATGTTTTCTTTGATTTTAGGGTTATCCTCTATAATCCTTGCCGCTGTTTTCTTGTCCTTTCGTAGTTGAGCCAGAGCCTTTGTGCAGTCATCTCGCTTGGCAACAAGCTTTGCTTTTTCGTCGGGATCGTGGCAAGAATCAATATCTCGGTAGAGCATTTTGCGGTAATCCGATATGAGTTTTATTTCCGAATCTGCGTTTTTTATAAACGATTCCACAGAGGAAATATCGGTTAAGTGATTGTCGCAAATGAGCTGTACCTGTGCGGTGTGGCGGTCAAGCCAACGGCAAGCCTCACGCATTTCGGGCGATAACGGCTTATGCTTTTTATTCTTCGGAAGCACGCCCAGCAGATATAAATATCTGAAATACAACGCTTTAAGACCCGTAATCTTTTTGGCTGTTTTTAAGTTGCCTTTAACAAAATGCGCCTTTTGAATTGTTACACCAAAGCTCTTTTTTTCGGTAAACTCATAGTATAAGCGGTAAGCTTCCTGTGGGTTGTTTTTCAGTGTATCTCTCATTCGCTCATAGATTGCATCACGGTCATAGGCTTCTCCTAAGCGGTACAAACGAGTCGCTTTTTTGCTGTTGACAGAGCGAATGGTGGCGTACTTATGATATGGGTTAAGGTCGATTACATATCCAAGCTGTTTCATAACATAGGTAAAAGCTTTGGGATTTGTACTCATCGAAAGTGCTTTATCTATCGCCTCACGCATTAAATTGTATCGAGTAGGCTCGCCGTTCTTTTCTGCAAAGTACAGCTTGCGTGGCGTCTTTCCTTTAGGATTTTTGATAACCGTCAGACCGTTTTCTTTGCAAAGCTCATCGGAAATACTGCGCAGTTTCCAGTATGCACCCTCGTTGCAGTTAAACTTCTTACCGTTCCACATATTCACCGAATTGATGACCAAATGGTTGTGATATGTGCCGGTATTGAAGTGCGTAGCGACCAGCACTTGGTACTGATCGCCCCACATTCTTTTTGAAAGCTCTACGCCGAGTTTGTGAGCAAGTTGCGGTGTGACTTCACCTGTTTTGAAACTCTGATATGCGTGATAAGCCACATTGCCGACCGTCTTATCGAAGCGTTCCTGAACTGCATTCATCTCGGCAAAAGCGGTTTCTGCGGTGCAGTTTACGCCTGTTACATACATAGCTTTTTCTTCACCGATTACGGTTTTTCTTTCGTCACTTGCGTAGTGAAGTGCCTTGCAAATATCGCTGTAAATAGTCTTGTCCGGGTTCGCCGCATAGCTCAAAACACGGCTGACGCTGTCGGTTATAGCCCATATTTTTGTTACTGCCACGGCGAATCACTTGCGCTTTCCGGCTCACCGATTGAGTGATAAGCCTTCAATAATTTGCTCACAACATCGTTGAAGTTTGCATTTACATTGGCTTCTGAAAGCGACTTCCAATTGTCACGAAGTGAGGTCAAACCTCGGTAAGCTTCGTAAAATTCCTGCGGCAAGGTTGCCTGAACTTCCTTGCCCAATCCGAGTTTTCTAAGGTAAGCAGAGAGCGAAAGTCCGCATTTTTTAGCGGCAGTTTCCATTTTTCTTTTCTCTCCCTCAGTCACTCGGATATTGATTGCAGTTGTTCTTTGTCTCATATATTTTCATTCCTTTCTCCTAAAAATCGGGGTTACAGGGGCGGCAAGTCCCTTTCGGCAATTTGCCGCCGGTTTTGTGGGCAACACAAAGCCTATGCTCGCTATCCTTACGGATTGGCATTACCTGTATAGCCATATATCCACTTTCTCAAAAAGTGACGATAGTGACGGCTGTGACGGCTTTTTCCTATATAGAGTATTTATTGTCATCACCGTCATTGCCGTCATTCTTTTTTAAGTAAATCAGTCGGCTTGTGCCGGTGCGTTTTGTTTTGTATTCGATGCCTTGCGGCTGAAAAACTTCCGAAGAAAATCGGGCAAGCATTTTGGTCACAACATTTGGTGTAACCTCGGTTTCGTTCACCTGCGTTAAGAGCTCTGTTGCAGTGCCTTGCCACTCTTTATGTTCCGAAATATAATCAACCAGCCGGAAAATAAACCTCGGAATTTCTTCACGGTGAATATCCTCCATATCCTTTCGCTCGACTAATTCCCACAAGTGACTGCGGTTATCAAACTTCAAGGTCAGCTCCTGATATGCAATATCTCGACCGGTGGCAAGCAGGGTTCCGGTTTCATTGGCACGACTGCGCTTCAAAACAAAATTCGTATCTGCCGCACCTGTGATACCTGTGGAGCCTGATACCTCGTTGAATGGGTCGCTGACATCTTTCAGTTTCCTGACGTGGTGAACAACCATAACAGCGATGCAGTACTTGTCCGAAATATTTTTCAGCGCCGAAACATCATCGTAGTCGTCTGCATACATTCCGCTTTTTCCGCCGGTGCTTTTTGAATCTCGTACCTTTTGAAAGGTGTCGATAATGACAAGTTTTGTTTTCGGAAAGTCGGAAAGATACTGTTCGATTTGCTGTCCAAGCCGTTGCCGATTTGAAAACTCGTTGTTGCAATGCGAAGTTCAGGCGGTGCTTCGTCTGTGATTTGATACAGGCGGCTTTGTATTCTTGCGTAAGTATCTTCCAAGCAAAGATAAAGCACATCGCTCTTGTGGGTTTCAAATTCCCACACGGGCTGTCCTCTCGCCACTTGAATACCGAGCCAAAGCATAAGCCAGCTCTTGCCGATTTTACTTGAACCCGAAAGCACACTGAGTCCTTGCGGTATCAAGCCGTCAACCACAAATAAGGTTTTCCTTATCGGCGTTGACAGCAGCGTGTCCGCATCAATCGTTTTCAGCTTCTCAACTTGCATTCTTCACACCTTCTTCCATAACATAATTGATGACATTGACCTTCGGAATCTTAAAAGCGTTTCCGATTTTAACGCCGGAGATATATCCGTTGTTAATCAGGTCGTATGCCAAGTGTCGGCTTACACCGAGCATTTGTTGAAGCTGAGCTACCGTAACGATGTCCGGATAGTCCGGAAACATCATCTTGTAAAGCTCTTTCAATTCTGTTTTTCTCATCTTCTTAACCTCCTTTGTGAGAAAAAAGCTGCACGGTTTGTACAGCTATGTACGAGGCAACAGTCGAAAGGAGGACTCTTGCTGTTGCCTTTCGCCGTTCTGCCCGAATGTCGTTTTTGTTATCCCTGCCCCTATCTCAGCGGCGTTGCTTCGCTTTCGTCGTCTCCGACTGTCATCGCAAAGTCATATCCCATTCGGACGGTCATTCAGTTTTAGAAAATCAAATTTAGTACAATTTCGATTTGCAAATTTATTATAGCTGTGTATTGACACGAAGGCAATGCTTTTGTATAATGTTGTTTGGAGTTATGTTAATTGTCTAAAACTGTTCAAAAACTGATTTTCTAAAATGAAGGCGAGAAAATGAAGAAAGATTACTCTGAATACAAGCCCACCAAAAACGAGATTTACAACCTGAACCGTTCCGACAGGGAAAATGTCAGGTTAAAATATTTCTATAACTACGCCGGTTTCAGCAAAGATGACAAGCGAATTCATATAACGGTCGATGAAGGAAATGAATATTTTTCTATGAATCATCTCATTGAGGAATATACGGGAGAAGAAATCACCGCAAAAAACTTTGCTAACGATACAGAATTGCCTGAATACATAGAGCGCAATAAAAAGCAACGAGATGTGTTTGCAAGCAGATTTCAAATAGATTTTGAAGGCGCCGAATACAGAGAACAGCAATATCTTTGGGATAAAGATAAAGGTTTTCCGAAATTGCCTTTTAATAATGTTCTGAGCGGTGCAAGAATTAACTTGCAGTACGGCGAGGGCATATTGGATTTCATATATGCGGATTTCAAATCGGCAATTCAGGAACAACTTAAATTGGTTGAGATTGAAAACCTGCTTTACAAGTTCGCACAGCAAGAAGGCGTGAAAAAAGAAAAATCTCCGATTCATAAAGACGAACCGGAGAAAATTTACAGTCAATTGCAGGAGCGAGTGGAAGAATACTACGAATATTCCGAAACCATAATCAGTATCAAAGACATAATCTACGCCTCTTTATATTCCGCTATCTGTCCCCCTGTTTTCAAAAAAGGAGGCGATAAAAAGAAGCAAACATTATGGTATGGCAATTATCTTTTGAGACTCCAACAGGAATATCGTGAGATGATTGAATTTTGCTTTGACGAAGATTATTATCCCGAAGCTTTGGCGGACAGATTGCCGTCGGAAAGGTTTTATATTTACCGTTCTCTAAAAGGTTTGTCACCGTTCTTGGAGAGGACGGAAGAAGTGGCTTTCTCAAATACAATGAGCGGAAAAGAAATGCCTTACGGTATGGATATTGAAGGGCTGAAAGAAAGATTTTCTCAAAGTTCGGTACCGAATGATGCACACAAGGAGCTTGCCGAAAAATTCGGAACAACTCCCGAAAAAGTTGTAGCTTTGATAAATTTGCCGCATTTTATCAGCCGCCAATATGTGTTCGGCTCGGTCGCTGAAATTCTTGAAATGGAATTTACTAAAATGCTCGAACACAATGTCCGATTCAGAAAGTGCAAACGCTGCGGTAAGTATTTCATTATGAAGGGCAACTACGACACCAATTACTGCGACCGCATTGCCGAGGGCGAAACCCGCAACTGCCAGGACTTAGCCGCACAAGAAAACTATAAAAAGAAAATGGCAGACAATGCCTCCATTCCGTTATATCAAAAGTATTATAAGCGCTATGCCGCCCGTGTGCGTGTAAGGCAGATTAAAGAGCCCGATTTTAAGAAATGGAAATATCAAGCGATGACAAAGCGCGACGAATGCTCCGACGGCAAAATCACCCTTGCGGAGTTTGAAGAGTGGCTTGAGGGCAGCTTTCCGAATAGGAAGAAGAAAGAATAAAGTGAAAACTTGTGAAAGCACGGCTGATTTTTCGGCTGTGCTTTATTTAATAATATGCGTTTTATTCTAAAAAACGAATATACTTAACAACGGTATAATTTACATTATGAGCAGTTCGCTGATGGTACGGTGAAATGTATAGAAGATGAAATACCGTTTGAGTTGCCGGAA
>CANQFC010000008.1 GCA_947598155.1 uncultured Clostridia bacterium | reverse complement strand
AAATTGTTATCAAAAGACCTCTCGAAAGTCTGCAAACCCGCATAAATACTGGGTTTTTACGACTTCTCAACTTATTCCCACTCCACTGTTCCTGGGGGTTTGGAGGTTATGTCGTAGACTACTCTGCTGACGTGCTCCACCTCGTTTGTTATGCGGTTGGAAACACGGGCGAGGAGGTCGTAGGGGATTTGCGCCCAGTCGGCAGTCATAAAATTATCGGTTGTGACGGCGCGCAGGGCAATAAGGTGCTCGTATGTTCTGTGGTCGCCCATAACGCCGACGGTTTTTACATTCGGGAGAACCGCAAAAAACTGGCTCAATTCGCTTTCGTAGCCCGATTTTGCCATTTCGTCACGGAAAACTGCGTCCGCCTCCTGCAAAATTTTAACCTTTTCCGCGGTAATTTCGCCTATAATACGCACACCGAGTCCCGGGCCGGGGAACGGCTGGCGCCAGACAAGCTCCCTCGGTATTCCCAGCTTTTCGCCGACGGCGCGCACCTCGTCCTTAAACAGGTCGCACAACGGCTCTATAAGGCCCTCAAACTCCACATCATCGGGCATTTTAACCTTGTTGTGATGGGTCTTTATAACATCGGCGTCGCCCTTGCCGGATTCGATGCAATCGGGGTAAATTGTGCCCTGGGCAAAAAATCCCTTGTCGTTTTCCCTGCGAATTTCGTTCCAAAAAACATTGAAAAATTCGGTGCCGATTATTTTTCTCTTTTCCTCGGGGTCGGTAACGCCCTTGAGCTTTGAAAGGAAATGCTCCTGACAATTCACCCTCACAAAATTCATATCAAAAAGCGAAGTGAAGGTCTTTTCCACAAAATCGCCCTCGTCCTTACGCATAAGCCCTTGGTCTACAAAAACGCAGGTGAGCTGTTTGCCGACAGCACGGGAAATGAGAGCGGCGGCAACGGACGAGTCAACTCCGCCCGAAAGGCCGAGAATTACCTTTTTATCGCCGATTTTTTCACGGAGCTCGGCTACGGTTCTTTCGATAAAGTCGTCCATTATCCAGTCGCCGGAGCAACGGCAGACAAGATACAGGAAATTGCGCAGTATCTCTTTGCCGAAACGGGAATGTGTAACCTCGGGGTGGAACTGTACCGCATATATTTTTTCTTCGGGATTTTCCATAGCGGCGCAGGGGCAGTTATCCGTTGTGCCGATGATTTTAAAGCCCTGCGGCGGCTGAGAAATATAATCGGTATGGCTCATCCAAACTGCGCTTTTTTCGGGTATATCCTTAAAAAGCAAGCTGTCGGTATTGAGCGTAACCTCGATTTTTCCGTACTCCGAAACGGGGGAGGATGAGACCTTGCCCTCACGCATAAATGCGATAAGCTGACAACCATAGCAAATTCCGAGCACCGGAATGCCGAGATTTAAGATTTCACTGCTGTAATGCGGCGAATTATCATCGTAAACGCTGTTCGGTCCGCCCGTAAAAATTATACCCTTGTAATTATTTTCCTTGATTTTTTCAATAGGCGTCGTATAGGGTAATATTTCGGCGTAAACGTTGTTATCGCGCACTCTTCGGGCAATAAGCTGATTGTATTGACCGCCGAAATCCAAAACAAGAATTTTTTCCATTCAGTATGCCTTCCTTAAATTTATAGATAAATTTGTCGACTGTTAAAATATTATATACAATTTAAAGCGTCATTTCAAGACATAAAAAAAGATATAAGCTAAAAAGAAAAAGCTGATAAATAAAGATTCATATACTGTAAAACATTTTATTAAAAGTAGTTTCCAAAACCTCTTTTATAAGTTTAATTTCATCGGGGTAAACGTGGCGTTGACCGACTTCAATTTTTGCGATTGCACTTCTTGTAATGTCACAGCCGTTAACTTGCAATTTAGCGGCTAATTGCTCCTGAGTCATATTTTTGCTTTCACGAATTTCACGGATATTTTTTCCAAATTGTTTTTCATAATTTGCATTCATATTATCACCGACTAATAATGCACCTAAATAGGCACAAAAATTTCTTGACAATATTTTAATCGTATGATAATATATTTATGCACCTATATAGGTGCAAATCGAAGAAGAATATTTTAAAAAACTTTCCAAGTGTATGCTGACAGAGTATAGAAATCGGCGTTTTTGCGTGGTAAAATAAAGCGTCGGTAAATATATGAATAATATTTTACGGAGGAGAAGATGACCATATGAACAAAAAATCAAGGAAAATTTTATCGGTTTTTCTGTCTGTGCTGATGTTAATTTCTTTAATACCGATAGAATCGGTGACGGTTTTTGCCGACGTCAGCGGAGATTTTGAGTATGAAGTTCTGTCAGAAGATGAGAAAACTTGCGTAATTACCAATTATTACGGCAATGAGAGCAATCTGGATATTCCCTCAGAGCTTGGAGGGTACACTGTAACGAGCATTGGAGATCGGGCTTTCCTTTTCTGTACATCACTTGAAAGCATAACAATACCCGACAGCGTGACAAGTATTGGAGTCACGGCTTTCGGATATTGTACATTGCTTGCAAATGTAGAAATTCCCAAAGGCGTAACGAGCATTGGATACGCGGCTTTTTTAGGTTGTACATCACTTACAAATATTGATGTGTCGGAGGGAAATACGGTTTACAGCAGTAAAAACGGGATCCTGTTTGATAAAGCCCAAAAAGAATTATTGCTATATCCCGCCGGAAAGCCGGACGTTTCTTATGATATTCCCGAAGGCGTAACGAGCATTGAAGAATACGCTTTTTTTGGCTGTACATCGCTTGAAAGCGTAACAATACCTAACAGCGTGACGAGCATTGGAAACAGAGCTTTCTCAGGCTGTACATCACTTGCAAACGTGGAGATTTGCGAAGGCGTAACGAGCATTGGAGTCGCGGCTTTTGTAGGTTGTACATCACTTACAAATATTGATGTTTCGGAGGGCAATACGGTTTATAGCAGTAAAAACGGAGTTATGTTTGATAAGGCCCAAAAAGAATTACTGCAATATCCCGCCGGAAAGTCAGACGTTTCTTATGACATTCCCGAAGGCGTGACGAGCATTGGAGAACAGGCTTTCTATGGCTGTACATCGCTTGTAAACGTAAAAATTCCCGAAGGCGTGACGAGCATTGGAGAACAGGCTTTCTATGGCTGTACATCGCTTGTAAACGTAAAAATTCCCGAAGGCGTAACGAGCATTGGAGACGATACTTTCAATAACTGTACATCGCTTGAAAGCATAACAATACCTGGCAGCGTGACGGATATTGGATACGATGCTTTTGGAGATTGTACATCGCTTGCAAACGTGGAAATTTGCGAAGGCGTAAAGAGCATTGGAGAAGAGGCTTTCTTTGGCTGTACATCGCTTGAAAGCGTAACTATACCAGGCAGCGTGACAAGTATTGGAGAAAGAGCTTTCCTTCAATGTACATCGCTTGCAAACGTGGAGATTTGCGAAGGCGTAACGAGCATTGGAGACCAGGCTTTCTATTGCTGTACATCACTTGAAAGCGTGACAATTCCTAACAGCGTGACGGATATTGGATACTATGCTTTTGGAGGTTGTACATCACTTGCAAAAGTGGAAATTTGCGAAGGCGTAACGAGCATTGGAGACGGGGCTTTTGCAGGTTGTACATTGCTTGAAAGCGTAACTATACCCGGTAGCGTGACGAGCATTGGAGAACAGGCCTTCTATGGCTGTACATCGCTTGCAAACGTAGAAATTCCCGAAGGCGTAACGAGTATTGGCACCTTGGCTTTCTATTACTGTACATCGCTTGAAAGCGTAACAATACCCGACAGCGTGACGGATATTGGATACGATGCTTTTGCAGGTTGTACATCGCTTACAGACATTGATGTGTCAGAGGGCAATACGGTTTACAGCAGTAAAAACGGAGTTCTGTTTGATAAAGCCCAAAAAGAATTATTACAATATCCCGCCGGAAAGCCGGACGTTTCTTATGACATTCCCGAAGGCGTAACGAGCATTGGAGACGATGCTTTCAATAACTGTACATCGCTTGAAAGCGTAACTATACCCGAAGGCGTAAAGAGCATTAGAGTAGAGGCTTTCAATGGCTGTACATCACTTGAAAGCATAACTATACCCGGCAGTGTGACGGATATTGGATCCAATGCTTTTGAAGATTGTACATCGCTTGCAAACGTGGAGATTTGCGAAGGCGTAACGAGTATTGGCACCTTGGCTTTCAATGGCTGCACATCGCTTGAAAGCATAACAATACCTAACAGCGTGACAAGTATTGGAGATTGGGCTTTTGTTAATGTTGAGGAAGAAAATTTCATAATTTACGGTTATCGCGGTTCTTATGCCGAAACCTATGCTAAAGAAGAGTCCTACAAATTCATTCCTTTGGACTCGGTGGTTCAATACAGCAAATCGCAGATAAGGTTCCACGGCATCGGCGCCGACGGCAGTAAAGCTAATTACAAAGGAGCGTTCGACGTAAGGACAGTTGCCAAAATTTCACAGCAAGATTTTATTAAATCTTTCGGAATAGAGGAAACGGCGGTTCAAAAAATAGGGGATATAGGCTTTGTATATGCCTCGGCGGCTAATGTTGACGAATTTGACATTGAGACAGCCAAAGCGGTAGCCGAGGGCCGTATCACAGATGAAAACTATATCAAAAAGCCGGTAAAATATATTCAGCACGCGGGCGACGGCGCGGATTACATTTTTACTTGCCTTATTTCCGATATTCCCGACGCGGATAAAGAGCAAAGCGTATATGCTCTTGGATATGTTTACTGCAACGGTGTTTATTATTATTTTGACGATGTTGCCATGACGGAATTTAACACTCTTTACAGCGCATATATGCCTAAGGACTAATGAGAGGGGATACATTATGAGTAAATATTTAAAGCCCGACTTCGACGTTACCGTTTATGAAGTTGAAGATATTATTACACTTTCAATAGGCGATTTTGACCCGGACGACGGAACGGATAAATGGTTCGGTTAATTTAAACGCTTTATTTGATGGCCAAACAATGAAAAATTCGCCCCGCAAATTTGCGGGGCGAATTTTTATATATGTGTATTATGTTTTTCGGGGATTATCTGTAAATAATTGCCTCTCTTTCAGGGCCGTTTGAAACCATATCAATTTTTTGCCCCAGTTCGTTTTCAATAAATTCAACGTATTGTCTTGCCTTTTCCGGAAGGGCATTGTATTCCCTAATTCCCTTTATGTCGCTTTTCCAGCCGGGGAGCGTTGTTAAAACAGGCTTACAGCGTTTAAGATCCGGCGTGGTGGGAAAATCTTTAACAATTTTTCCGTCAAGCTCATAGGCTGTGCAAACTTTAATTTCATCAAGATAAGAAAGGCAGTCAAGGGCGGTCATTACAACCTTTGTCGCGCCTTGGCATTCTATGCCGTACCGTGACGCAACGCAGTCGAACCAGCCGACCCTTCTCGGTCTGCCCGTTGTTGCGCCGAATTCGCCCCTGTCGCCGCCGTGTATTCTAAGCTCCTGAGCTTCCTCTTCGTCAAGTATTTCGGAAACGAACTCGCCTGCGCCTACGCCGGAGGAGTAAGCCTTTGTAACAACGACAATCTCCTTTATTTCATGCGGAGGGATACCTGCGCCGACAGCGCCGTAGCCTGCGAGGGTGGGAGATGATGTGACCATGGGGTAAATTCCGAAATCGGGGTCTTTAAGTGTGCCGAGCTGGCCCTCAAGCAGTATGTTTTTGCCCTCTTTTACAGCGTCAAACAAGAGCTTATGGGTGTCGCAAACATACGGGGCGATTTTTTCCTTATACTGCATACAGGTTTCATAAAGCTCCTCTTCGGAGAGCAGGGGCTTGTTATACACATATTTGAGCGTAAGATTTTTAAGGGTGCATATGTTCTTTAATTTCGCCCTGAGCGTTTCCTCGTCAAAAAGCTCGTTTACCTGAATACCGATTTTTGCATATTTATCCGAGAAAAACGGAGCGATACCGCTTTTTGTAGAGCCGAAAGCGTTTTTGCCGAGACGCTCCTCCTCGTATTCGTCAAGAAGAATATGGTAGGGCATAAGAAGCTGAACCCTGTCCGAAACACAGAGGTTGGGATTGAGTCCGGCTTTTTTTAGGCCGTCGAGTTCGTTAAAAAATTTGTTGATGTCAAGCGCAACGCCGTTGCCTATAACGCATTTTACATTTTCGTAACAGACTCCGCTGGGCATAAGGTGAAGGACAAATCTTCCGCGTTCGTTTATTATAGTGTGACCTGCGTTAGCGCCGCCCTGGAAACGGACGACAATATCGGCTTCGCCGGCAAGCATATCGGTTATCTTGCCTTTACCCTCGTCGCCCCAGTTAGCTCCGACAATAGCTTTAACCATAAGTTACTTCTCTCCTTAAAAGGCAGGTTTCCGCCTTGATAAAAAATACGTAAATATTATATACTTTTTAGTAAACCTTTGTCAACGGAAAGGGAATAAAAAAGTGATAAATCTCAATGAAAAAAGCCGGATTTTAACCGGCCTTTTTGAATTTGTTTTTGTTTTATAAATTATGCTACGAATTATGAATAGTATTTACCACCGTGGAGGTGCTTAGACCGTGTCAACATTATTCTGAATTATAATGCGAGAAATATTTGTCTAATGTTACAAATTAAAAACATCATTTATTATAATATACATAAACGTAAACAAAATCATTAGAATGATAATTAATACCAGCTTTATCCATAGCAGGAATTAATTCATTAAACATAAAATCACTATCATTAGATATTTTATCAAAAAAATTATTAGGATCTCCAAGACCACCTCCAGAAATCGATATACTACCATCATTTTTTGCTTTTATTCCTAATGTAACCCAATTTCCATCTCCATCATATTCCCATCCTTCCATAATATTCCCTAATTCAGAATATCCACAATATGCGTTAACTTCTTCGTAAGTGTATACTATTCTAGGCGGAACCTGCCCTCTTTTAAACATATATTTTTTTGACTTTTGAGTTGTTGTAACAGGTTTTTGTGTGGTATTAGGTACATTCGATTTCTTTGTTGTTGTTTTGGAACCATTATCTTTTGCGGTTGTATTTTTATTGGAATTTACATTTGATTTTTTTGTTGTGGAGTTATTTTCTTTGTTATTTTTTGTGGTGCTTGTAGGGGTAGTTTCCAATTCTGTAGCTAACTCTGTCGAAGATTCGACAATGAAATCTTTAGTGGTGCTTGATTCCAATTTTTGTGTTGTGGAAGAAGTGGAAACGCCTGTTTTTACATTTGTTTTATTTTTATTCCCGGCTACAATAGCCACAATTAAACAAATTATAAGTACAGCTACAACAGACAAAACTATAGCTAATTTTTTATTTTTCTTGTTAGTTTCCATAATAAACCCCTTATATATAACTATTTATAAATAGTTATTAATGAACGCTTAAGCCATATTGCAATAAATAGGGCTTAAGCGTTCATTCTTTTAATTTTCTTCAGAGCGTTTCTTTTTTATTACAGCCGTCGTTATACCTATTAACGCGGCGGCCGCGGCAGATACCGCCGAAACCGCAATAACTTTTCCCGCTGTGTTCGGAATAGAGGGCTTATCGGAATTTTCCGCCTTATCGGGCTTTGAAGTCGGTTCGGAAGTCGATTCCGGCGCGGGGTCGAAAGAAGATTGAATCTTATCGGGCGTTAGAGGCTCAAGAGACGAAATCTCGGCTTTAAGCGAGCCGTCAAAGACTATGTTTATTTCATTGTTGTTCTTATCGGTCGCTTTGACATCGGCAAATGAAAATTCACATTCGCCGACACTTCCCTCAACAACGGTAAAAATGTATGTAAATACTTTCGATTCCTCTGTAAGAGATTCCGCTATTACCGTGTTTGCGACAACAACTCCGTCGTTTTCGGCATTTGTTGAATTTATTATTGAGGGGTCGTCAAGATAGCTCATTTCTTTAAAAGCGAGCTTTGAGGAATCATATTCCAAAGCCGCCGAAATTGTTGAAATATTTGAGGCCGCAGGGGCGGTGAGGCGGACGTAAACAAGGCCGTCGCTGCCGGCAATTTCAATTTTCATTTTAACCGTTTTGGCCGCAAATGAAGTAACTGATAAAATTAAGACAAGAGAAAAAGCAAGTATAACCGCCGCAATTTTAAAGAGAAAGCTTTTTTTCATATACAAGTCGCCCCTTTTTATATTTATATAAGAGATAATATCAAAAAATAAACTGTTTGTCAATAAAAACAGACACTAATATACTTTTAAAATATTGACTTTTATACAGTGGAAATATATAATTATCAGTAACAGTTTATTATAGGTGTTTGCTCGGTTTTTTGCGGCGGCAGGGGGCTGTAAAGCGAAAAATCCTTTCGCTTACATAGGCAAAGGCGCTCAAAATCGGTTTTAATCAACATTATAAAAAACGGCGGGTATTTTTTACCCATAAAAAATTATAATAAAATAAAGCGAGGCAAGCTATGTTTAAAGATAAGACGCTGATGATTACAGGAGGCACGGGTTCATTCGGCAACGCCGTGCTTAACAGATTTGTGCAGACGGATATAGGCGAGATCCGTGTGTTTTCAAGAGATGAAAAAAAACAGGACGATATGCGCCACGAATTTCAGGCAAAAATGCCCGAAGTAAGCGATAAAATTAAGTTTTTTATCGGCGACGTCAGAGATTTGGCCTCCGTTAAGAACGCTATGCACGGAGTTGATTACATTTTCCACGCGGCGGCGTTAAAGCAGGTTCCCTCCTGTGAATTTTTCCCTCTTGAGGCGGTTAAGACGAATGTTATCGGTACGGACAACCTGCTTACTGCCGCCATTGACGAGGGCGTAAAAACAGTTATTTGTCTTTCAACCGATAAGGCGGCATATCCCGTAAACGCAATGGGCACGTCAAAGGCTATGATGGAAAAGGTGATTGTCGCAAAATCACGTACCGTCAGCCCCGAAAAGACAAAAATTTGCTGCACGCGTTACGGCAATGTTATGTGCTCAAGAGGCTCGGTAATTCCGCTTTGGATTGAGCAGATAAGAGAGGGCAAGCCCATAACCATAACCGAACCCTCAATGACCAGATTTATTATGTCGCTTGAAGAGGCCGTAGACCTTGTACTGTTTGCTTTTGAGTACGGCGTTTCCGGTGATATTCTTGTTCAGAAAGCGCCCGCGTGTACGATAGGCGTTCTTGCTCAGGCGGTTAAAGAGCTTTTCTGCCCCGAAACTGAAATTAAAATAATCGGAATACGTCACGGCGAGAAAATGTATGAAACACTTCTTACAAATGAGGAGTGCGCAAACGCTTTGGATATGGGCAATTTTTACCGTGTTCCGAGTGATAAACGCTCGCTTAACTACGATAAATATTTTAAAAACGGCGACAAAAACCGTAATACTCTGAAAGAATTTGACTCAAATAACACAAAGCATTTAACCGTTGAACAGGTGAAAGAAAAACTTCTTTCGCTTGAATATATCCAAGAGGAATTGAAAAAATCGGAGAAATAAAATGAAAGTTCTTATTACGGGCGCAAATGGCTTTATCGGTAAAAACCTTGTTGCGGAGCTTAAAAATATCCGCGATGGCAAGGCAAAGCGCGCCGATTTAACAAACGAGCTTGAAATCCTCGAATTTGACGTTGATACGGACAAGTCTCTTTTAGACGAATTTTGCGAAGACTGCGATTTTGTATTTAACCTTGCCGGCGTGAACCGACCGCAAAACGAAGACGATTTTATGAGCGGGAATTTCGGATTTGCCTCCGATTTGCTTAATACCCTTAAAAAGTACAATAATACTTGCCCCGTAATGCTTTCTTCGTCAATTCAGGCTGTTTTGCAAAATCCCTACGGCAAGAGCAAAAAGGCGGGGGAGGAGCTGTTTTTTGAGTATGGCAGAGAAACGGGGGCCAAAGTTCTTGTTTACCGTTTTCCGAATGTATTCGGCAAGTGGTGCAGGCCGAATTATAACAGCGCGGTAGCCACTTTTTGCAGTAATATAGCAAACGGTCTGCCGATAACCGTCAATGACAGGAACCATAAAATGACGCTCGTTTATATTGACGATGTAGTTTTTGAGCTTATAAACGCTCTTTCGGGAAACGAGTCGAAAGACGGCGATTTTTGCTTTGTTCCCACAGAGTATAACATAACGTTGGGCGAAATTGCCGATTTGCTGTATTCGTTCAAGGAGAGCAGAGAAACAAAGGCCGTGCCCGATATGACCGACGGCAGCTTTTCCAAAAAGCTTTACAGCACTTATCTTTCATATCTGCCGGCCGATAAATTTTCATATCCTCTTAAAATGAATACAGATAACAGAGGTTCGTTTACGGAAATTCTCAGGACGGCGAATAACGGTCAGTTTTCGGTAAATATTTCAAAGCCCGGAATTACAAAAGGTCAGCATTGGCATCATACAAAAAATGAAAAATTCCTTGTAGTCAGCGGAAACGGCGTTATACGATTCCGCAAAATCGGCGAAGACAAGGTGTATGAATACTTTGTTTCGGGCGAAAAATTAGAGGTTGTTGACATACCTGTGGGATATACTCACAATATAGAAAATTTAGGCAATACCGATATGGTTACGTTTATGTGGTGCAACGAGTGCTTTGACCCTAATCGTCCCGATACTTTTTTTGAAGAGGTTTAGAGCGAAAATACAGGAAAGGAGCGGTATTTTGCGAAAAAGATTTGTCAATATCTTTTGACTGCAAAATTGCCGTGCGGAAACTAAAATGAACAACGATTTCTCAAATGTTAAATTTCAAAATAACGGTAAGCTGAAACTATTGATAATTGTCGGTACGCGCCCTGAAATTATAAGGCTGTCGGCGGTAATTAACAAATGCAGAAAGTATTTTGACTGTATTCTCGCGCATACCGGTCAAAATTATGACTACAATCTTAACGAAGTGTTTTTTAAAGACTTAAAGCTCGGCGCGCCGGACGTGTATTTGAACGCGGTGGGCGATACTCTGGGCAGTACTATGGGCAATATTATCGCCTCTTCATATGACCTTATGGCGGAAATAAAACCCGACGCAGTCCTTGTTTTGGGAGACACAAACTCGTGCCTTTCCGTTATAGGCGCAAAAAGGCTTCACATTCCGATTTTCCATATGGAGGCGGGCAACCGCTGTAAAGACGAGTGTCTGCCTGAGGAAACTAACAGAAGAATAGTAGACATAATTTCTGATGTCAATATGGCGTACAGCGAACACGCAAGAAGATACCTTGCGGACTGCGGACTTCCAAAGGAGCGCACTTACGTGACCGGCTCGCCTATGGCGGAGGTGCTTCACGCAAACTTAGCTGAAATTGAAAGCTCCGATATTCACGAAAGATTGTCTCTTACCAAGGGCAAATATATTCTTCTTTCCGCTCACAGGGAGGAGAATATTGATACCGAAAAGAATTTCACGTCACTTTTCACGGCGATAAACAAAATGGCGGAAAAATACGATATGCCCATTCTCTATTCCTGCCACCCGCGTTCAAAAAAACGGCTTGAGCAGAGCGGATTTAAGCTTGACGGCAGAGTTATTCAGCACGAGCCTTTGGGGTTTCACGATTATAACTGCCTGCAAATGAACGCGTTTGCCGTTGTGTCGGATTCGGGTACGCTTCCCGAGGAATCGAGCTTTTTTACATCTGTCGGCCACCCGTTCCCGGCAGTCTGCATACGCACGTCAACGGAGCGCCCCGAGGCGCTTGACAAAGCCTGCTTTGTACTTGCAGGAATTGACGAAAAATCGCTTTTGCAGGCGGTGGATACAGCCGTTAAGATGAACGAATGCGGCGATTACGGTATCCCGGTATCGGATTATACCGATGAAAATGTTTCAACAAAGGTTGTCAAGCTCATTCAGTCATACACGGGCGTAGTTGACAAAATGGTATGGAGAAAATATTGATAATTAAGCGCCATTAAACGGCGGATTTCGCTCCGAAGGAGAGGGCGGCAAAAGATACAAACATTCACTTTATGACGCGGTGACAAAATATATTTACACAAAAATACGGTGTGGTGCCGGGCGGCATTGCGCTGTATTTTCAATAAGGGGCTTGGCGCCGCAGGAATGAAAAGCCGCCGCAAACTGCATATTGCTTGCGGCGGCTACGGTACCCTAAGTATGATATTGTCAATATGAAAGTGTGTTTTTTTAAATTGACGCATATCAATTAAAATTTATGGAAATTATAGCATAAACTTAAAAAAATAAAACTCGGACTATAAAAGTCCGAGTTTCCTAATCATATGGTGGGCAGGGGTGGATTCGAACCACCGAAGTCAGCGACGGCAGATTTACAGTCTGCTCCCTTTGGCCACTCGGGAACCTACCCATATTTTGTTTTACGCTGTTCACGCTTAAAAATTCAAGTCCAAGCATTCCACAACAAAGATGGAGCTGGTGGACGGACTCGAACCCCCGACCTGCTGATTACAAATCAGCTGCTCTACCAACTGAGCTACACCAGCGTGTCAACGCTTGAATATAATATCACAACAAAAGTCATTAGTCAAGACCTTTTTTGACATTTTTTATTTTAAAATGTGATTCGTTTTTTGTTTTTGCAATGAGGTTTTTGCACGCTCTGTCGTTGACGTATGTAAGCGGCGGTGATATAATAAAATAGTAAAATTGAATTTGATATTAGCGGGAGAGAAAGCTTATGTGGCTCTGGTTTGCAATAGGGTCTGCCGTTTTCGCCGCGCTTACGTCGATTTTGGCGAAAATCGGTATAGACGGCGTCAATTCAAATCTTGCGACGGCGATTCGTACAATCGTCGTCTTGGCTATGGCATGGGGAATGGTCTTTTTGACCGACGCGCAGACGGGAATAACGGGTATCAGCAAAAAAAGCTGGATTTTTTTAATACTTTCAGGTTTTGCGACGGGCGCTTCGTGGCTTTGCTATTATAAAGCGCTTCAGTTAGGCGAGGCGTCAAAGGTAGTTCCCATCGACAAATTGAGCGTTGTGCTGACATTGGTTATGGCATTTTTGTTCCTGCATGAAAAATTTACGGCAAAATCCGCCATAGGCTGTGCGCTTATCGGAATAGGGACGTTGCTGACTGTAATTTAAACGTCCGCCGTGGTAATTTTATTTCGGCTTGTATGGACATTTGGCTTTCGTTTTGGTAAAATATTATTTGGGAAGTGATGCAAGTGAGCAATTCATCATACGGTAAAAATCTCTCTCTTATGACAGAGCTTTATGAGTTAACGCAGGCAAACGGCTGGCTTTGCTGCGGCAAGGGGGAGGAAACTGCGTATTTCGATTTATATTTCCGAAAGGTTCCTGACAAAGGCGGGTTCGCGATATTTGCGGGGCTTTCGCAGATTATAGATTATATTAAAAATTATGAGTTTAAGGACGAAGATTTGGAATACCTTTCTTCTCAAGGCTGTTCTGAGGAGTTTATTGAATATCTGCGGAATTTTAAATTTAAATGTGATATTTGGGCAGTTCCCGAGGGCACTCCCGTTTTTCCAAACGAACCTTTGGTCAAAGTCAGAGGGCCTATTGTGCAGGCACAACTTCTTGAAACGGCTTTGCTTGTTTTTATGAATCAGCAGAGCCTTATCGCCACAAAGGCAAACAGACTTGTGCGCGCGGCAAAGGGCACAAATGTTGCGGAATTCGGCACACGCCGCGCGTCATCGTTTGACTGCGCGCATTTCGGCTCAAGAGCGGCATACATCGGCGGCTGTATAGGCACGTCGGGCTTACGGCAATCCAAAACCTTTGACATTCCCCAAATCAACACAATGATACATTCGTGGGTAGAAATGTTTGATTCCGAGTATGAGGCGTTTTGCGAATACGCCCGCCTTTATCCTGACAACTGCTCGTTGGTTGTCGACACTTACGATACAATCCGTTTCGGCGTACCTAACGCAATTCGCGCGTTTGACGATGTTTTAAAGCCTATGGGCAAACGCCCGGTAAGCGTAAGAATTGATTCGGGCGATATAACTTATCTTTCAAAAAAGGTAAGAAAAATGCTTAATGAGGCAGGCTACCCGGACTGTATGATAACTGCGTCCAATTCTTTTGACGAATATATTATATCTGATATGGTTTCACAGGGGGCAAAGGTGGATTGCTTTATTGTCGGCGAAAGGCTTATCAATTCATCGTCGTCGCCGCTTTTCAGCGGAGTTTACAAGCTGTGCGCGGTTGAAAAAAACGGAGAGATAATTCCTAAAATCAACCTTTCCGAAAATGTCAGTAAGATAAACACGCCCCATTCAAAAAAATTTTACAGGCTGTTTGACTGCGACACCGGCAAAGCGATAGCAGACGTGCTGACTCTTTATAATGAAACGATTGACGAGTCAAAGCCGTACACTCTTTTTGACCCTGATTTTACTTGGAAACGAAAAGAGGTTGAAAATTTTGTCGCAAGGGAAATGCTCGTTCCGATTTTTATCGGCGGCAAATACGTTTATTCAGAACCTTCTGTGGATGAAATTCGGGATTATTGCTCAGAACAGATTGACACCCTTTGGGAAGAGGTAAAGAGGTTTGAAAATCCGCATTCCTATTACGTTGACCTTTCCGAAAACCTATGGAAAATAAGAAAAGACCTTATTGAAAAGCATAAAGGAGTTTAATATATGAATATTTGGCACGATATTAACAGGGACAGAATTAAAAACGACGCCTTTGACGTTGTAATTGAAATAAGCAAGGGCAGTAAAATGAAATATGAGCTTGATAAGGAAACGGGTATGCTCAAGCTTGACCGCGTTCTCCACACATCGACTCATTACCCCGCGAATTACGGCTTTATTCCGCTGACGTATGCCGAGGATAACGACCCTCTTGACGCGTTGGTGCTTTGCGCGGAGCAAATCGAGCCGATGACATTGGTGCATTGTTACCCGATAGGTGTAATCTCAATGCTTGACAACGGCGCACCCGACCATAAAATTGTTTCAATTCCGTTCGGCGACCCTACATATAACAGTTATAGAGACATAAAAGAACTTCCGTCGCATATATTTGAGGAAATCAAGCATTTTTTCAGGGTCTACAAAACGCTTGAAAACAAGGAAACCGTTGTCGATGAGGCAAAGGGCGCGCCTTACGCAATAGAGATTGTAAACAACGCAATAGACGGGTACATCAGGAAATTCAGAAAATAAAGCGAATAAAATTTAACATTTGCATTGACGGCAGAAATTCTGCCGTCTTTTTTTTTTTAGGCGAGGGGAGCCAAACACACGCCTTAACCGTCATTTTCCACAAATTTCCAATCAAAATTTCTTCAAAAAAAACAAAAAAACGCTTGCAATTTATTAAAATGCAAGGTATAATGTACATACGGTGGAGCGAAGTGGGGCTCCAGTACACTTAAAACCACACAAAGTGGGGAATTTTTAGTTGATTTTTTGCTTTGCCTGCTAAGCTGAGAGAAAGGATGTGAAGACGGTGTATTTCAATTTTACTTATAATCATACTTTGGACGCAAAAAACCGTCTTATCATTCCGGCAAAGTTCCGCGAACAGCTCGGCGATGAATTTGTCATTTTTAAAGCCCCTGAAAAATGCCTTTATATTTACGATAAGAAAACCTTTGAAGAGGTAAGCCGCCAGTTTATTAACCACCCCAACCGCAAAGTTCAGCGCTCGTTCTTCAGCCAGGTCATTGATGTGAGCGCGGACAAGCAGGGCAGGGTAACTCTTTTTCCCGACCAGCTTGAACACGCGGGTATAGTAAAAGACGCGGTAATAACGGGTGCCGGTCAGCGAATTGAAATTTGGGCGGCGGAAGAATTTGCGAACGCGACTATACCGATGTCTCAGCTTGACGATATTGACGAGTTTATTTTCTGACGGTGGCATATATGGAATTTTCACATATTTCCGTTTTGTTTGACGAAACCATTGACTCGCTGAATATTAAGCCGGACGGTCTTTACGTTGACTGCACCTGCGGTGGAGCGGGTCATTCAAGGGCAATACTTGAAAAGCTCCGAAACGGCGCTCTTATAGCTATTGACCGCGACCCTGACGCGATTTCGGTCATTACCGAGCGAATCGGCTCGGACAAAAGAGCGGAGATTGTGCACAATACTTTTGATAATATAAAAACCATTCTCGGCGATAGAAAGGCCGACGGAATCCTCGCCGATTTAGGCGTGAGTTCGTTTCAGCTTGACAATGCCGAAAGAGGCTTTTCTTTTCATAACGACGCCTTTCTTGATATGAGGATGAGCAAAACCGGCAAAAGCGCTTACGATGTTGTAAACGGTTACGGCGAAAAGGAGCTTGCCGACATTCTATTTAAATACGGCGAAGAAAGATTTGCAAAAAAAATTGCCGAAAATATAGTAAAAGAAAGGTCGGCGCTCCCCATAAAAACGACCTTACAGCTCGCCGAGATAGTAAAAAAATCTTATCCTGCAAAATTCCGCCGCGACGGACACCCCGCGAGAAAAACCTTTCAGGCAATAAGAATTGAGGTTAACGACGAGCTCGCAACGCTTTCGGGCGCGGTTCAGGATATGTTTGACTCCCTAAAAATAGGAGGCAGGCTCTCAATAATTACGTTCCATTCGCTTGAGGACAGAATAGTTAAAGATAAATTTAGGGAATTTACCGTCGGCTGTACCTGCCCCAAAGAATTTCCGATATGCGTCTGCGGCAAAACCGCAAAGGGGAAAATCATAAACAAGGGCATAACGGCAAGCGAAAAAGAATTAAACAGCAATAACAGAAGCAGAAGCGCAAGGCTTCGCACGGTAGAAAAAATAGGTTAAAGGAAGAGAAAGATGGCACAAAATACAAGATATAATATTGAGCTTTTTGAGCCTGCCGCTCCCCGAACGGCAAGCACCGCGCCGAAAATAAGGCCCAAAAATTCAAGGCCCGAGCTCAAAGTTCTTGAAAAACCCCGTATGACGGCGGCCCAAATCAAGGCTCAGAACGCCCGTTCATTGAGAAATACATTGAAAATAATCGCCGTGGCAGGCATTTGCCTTTTCTTCTTCGCCATTGTAATATACAGCACTCTTCAGCTTGACGAAATTAACCGCGATATTGCCTCTGTTGACCAAAAAATAAGTATAGCGAAGAGCGAAAAAGTGCGTCTTGATATGGAACTGGATTCAATAATTTCAATGGATAAGGTTGAGGATTACGCCGCCAATACACTCGGTATGTCAAAAGTACAGGACTACCAGGTGGTTTACATTGACCTTTCTTCATCAGACCGTGTTATTATGGCGGGCGGCAAAGAAACCGAGGACGCAAATGTAATAAAATCCGAAAACAAGTAATAATTATAAATTAACGGCAAGAGAGTTAAGTCCGCTTGACTCTCCTTGTTTTCGTAATAGGGCAATTTGTTCAATTAAGAGAGGAGCGGCAGAAAATGAAAAGAAAACCGACAAAAAAGATGGCGCTGCGGTCGCATATGGCTTTTTTGGGACTTTCTGTTTTTATGCTTGCGCTTATAGGAAATCTTTTTTGGATTCAGATTATTAACGGCGAATCTTACCGTCTTAAAGCCGAACGCCAGCAAATGAGCGACACGGTAATAAGCGCGCACAGAGGCGCGATTTACGATTCCAATATGAAGGTAATAGCGCAAAGCGCTTCGGCCTATCTTGTTTATATAAATCCGTCAAAAATCAAGACGGACAGCCAAAAGACGCTTGTTGTTGACGGGCTTTCAAAAATTTTGGAGATTGACCGCGAAACCGTACAGAAAAAAGCAGAGAGAAGCAGCAGCGGTTACGAAAAAATACTCGGTAAAATCGACCAAGCAAAAAAAGATGAACTAACTGCCTTTATTTCCGAACATTCATCTGAAAAGCTCAGCACAATAATCGGCATAGACCCGGATACAAAGCGTTATTATCCGCTCGGCTCGTTTGCGTCAAGCATTATAGGCTTTACTGGCTCTGAAGACATCGGCAGATCGGGACTTGAATTGTTTTATAATTCAGAGCTTACAGGCACTTCGGGCAGAATAATTACCGCAAAAAACGCTCTTGCGGGAGCTATGCCAAACGATTATGAAACTACATATGACGCAACGGACGGTTACAGCCTTGTTTTAACTATTGACGAGCCTATTCAGTATTACCTTGAACAGCAGTTGGTGCAGGCTCTCGACGAATGCGACGCAAAATACGCTTACGGAATTGTAATGGACGTAGAAACGGGAGCGGTTTTGGCGATGTCCTCAGTTCCCGATTACAATTTAAACGAACCTTACACAATAGCGTCCGCCTCAAAGCTTGAAGAAATAGAAGCGTTGGAAAATGAAGATGAGAAAAAGAAGGCAAACAGCGACGCCCTTTTTGCCCAGTGGCGGAACCGCGTTATAAGCGACTCTTATGAGCCGGGTTCGGTTTTCAAAATATTTGTCGCGGCCGCAGGGCTTGAGGAGGGAATTATAACTACCGAAAGCACATATAATTGCACAGGCCAAATAAAAGTTGCGAATTATTATCAGCATTGTTACCACAGAACGGCGCACGGAGTGCAGACTCTTCATGAAGCGCTGCCGTATTCGTGCAATACGTTCTTTATAACGCTCGGTCAAAAACTTGGCAAAGAAAAATTCTTTAAGTATTTTGAAGCGTTTGGGTTTACAAATAAAACGGGAATTGACCTTCCTGCCGAGGCGGCCCCCAAAGAGGGAGTTACATATTACGGAGTAGATAAGCTGGGAATTGCAGAGCTTTCATCCGAATCCTTCGGTCAGACTTTCCAGATAACGCCTATACAAATGATAACCGCCGTGTCGGCGTTGGGGAACGAGGGCAAGCTGATGACGCCTTATGTTGTGTCAAAGGTTCTCGACGCGGACGGAAATATTATAAAAGAGACGAAACCTACGGTAAAACGTCAGGTAGTGTCAAAGCAAACGGCCAAAACAATATCTTCGCTTATGGAAGAAGTCGTTATATCGGGTACCGCTAAAAACGCATATGTCGCGGGTTATCACATCTGCGGCAAAACGGGAACAAGCGATAAGCTCACTTCTCCGGGTGAAAATATAGCTTCATTCGCAGGATTTGCCCCGGCAAACGACCCCAAAATAGCAATACTTATAGCAATAGATGAGCCGCACGGAATAACAACGGGCGGCGGAGCCGCGGCGCCTGTTGCGGGCAGGATGTTTGAAAATGTTCTCGCTTATCTCAACATCACTCCTCAGTACAGCGATAAAGAGCTTGAGAGCGCCTCAATGACCGCTCCGAATTTAGTAGGCCAGACTACAAAGTCTGCTGTAAGCAGTACGTCAAACTTTGTGGTAAGAATCGTAGGCTCGGGAGATAAGGTCGTTTCGCAGATTCCGTCTTCGGGCCAGTCAATACCAAAGGGCGGTATAATAGTCGTTTATACCGAGGAAAATGCGGCAAGAGTAAGTGAAACTGTCCCTGACCTTATCGGCCTCAGCGTAACGGAGGCAAACAGAAAGGCGGTTAACGCAGGGTTCAATATAAAAGTTTCAGGCACAACGCAGACTACGGGAACCATAACGTCATATAAGCAAAGCATTCCCGAGGGAACTAAAGCCGAAATCGGCACGACGGTTACGGTATATTTTAGGTCCGACCAAGATGTGTCTGATTAAAATATTTTGATAATGAGGTAATATTTATGCTTCTTTCCGCGCTCCTTAAAGGGGTAGGAGAAATATCTCCTTCGCAGGACGTAGAAATAGAAAATGTTACGGATAAATTATCAGAAGTAAAAAAGAAAACGCTGTTCGTTTGCATTGACGGCGACAGCTTTGACGGAAACGATTTTATTCCTTACGCCGTACTGAAAGGGGCGTTGGCTGTCGTTTCCGAAAAGAGGACAAAAGCAAAAATTTCAATAAAGGTTGAGTCTGCGCGCAAGGCACTCGCTGTTATTGCGGCAAACTTTTACGGAAACCCTGCAAGCCGGCTCAAAATCATAGGAATTACAGGTACAAACGGTAAAACGACAACCTCGTTTCTTATAAGGCATATTCTTGAGTATTCCGGTAAAAAATGCGGTCTTACGGGTACTGTGGAAAAATTCACGGGAGCAAAAACGCTCTCCTCAACTCTTACCACTCCGGAACCGTTAGAACTGCAAAGGACATTCTGCGAAATGGCGGAAAACGGCTGTGAATACTGCGTTTCCGAGATTTCATCGCAGGCGCTTTCACAAAACAGGGCAGAGGGCGTGCAATTTTGCGCTTCCGCGATAACTAATATCACTCCCGAACACCTTAATTATCATCTTAATATGGAAAATTACATTTCCGCAAAGCTCAGGCTTTTTGAAAACAGCGAATTTGCTGTATTAAATGTAGATGATAAAAATATTTTTGAAAACAAGGACAAAATTGCCTGCCGTCAGGTTACGGTATCAATTAAAGACAGAATTGCCGATTACTATGCTCAAAATATCGTTTCAACGTCGGGAGGCGTGGAATTTGAACTGCTCAAAGATAAATTTTACAAAGCGTTTATACCGTTGCCCGGAATATACAATGTTTATAACGCGCTTTGCGCGGTTGCCGTCTGCTCGGAACTCGGAATTGACACGCGCATATGCGTTGACGCGCTGAAAAAATTTAACGGCGTTGAGGGCAGATGCGAAAAAGTGCCGATAAACAGGGATTTTACGGTGATTATAGACTATGCTCACACGCCCGACGGACTTCAGAACATAATATCTTCCACGCGGGGATTTACCGAGAACAGAATTATAAGCGTTTTCGGGTGCGGCGGCGACAGAGATAAAAGCAAAAGAGCCGTTATGGGCAAAATCGCAGGCGAGCTTTCCGACGCGGTGATTGTTACAGACGACAACCCAAGAACCGAAAATCCCGTCAGAATAATCTGCGATATTTTAAAGGGTCTGAGCGACACAAAATGCCATTATGCCGTTGTATCCGACAGAAAAGACGCGATAGGCCTTGCGCTTAAAATTGCCGAAAAGGGCGATACTGTATTGATTCTCGGCAAGGGACACGAAAAATATCAGATAACCGCGAACGGTAAAATTCCGTTTGACGAAAAAAAGATAATACAAGAATTTATAAAGCAGGACGAAAAAATATGGAGCTCACATTAAGAGAAATTGCAAACGCGTTGGGAACCGATTTACAAAGCGATAAGCTTATAACTCGGATTTCAACCGACAGCCGCGACATTGACGAAAACACGCTTTTCTTTGCGATAAAGGGCGAGCGATTTGACGCTCACGACTTTGCGCGGCAGGTATCAAACAGCGGAGCGGCGGCGCTTGTGTGCCACCGAAAGGTCGACGTTTCGTGCCCTGTAATATATGTTGACGATACAAAAAAGGCGCTTTTAAAACTGGCGTCATATTACAGAAATAAATTTAAAGATTTAATTCTAATCGGCCTTACCGGAAGCGTAGGCAAAACCACTACAAAAGAAATGACCGCCTGTGTAATGGCTCAAAAATACAGGACATTAAAAACAGAGGGCAATTTTAACAACGAAATAGGTATGCCTAAAACTCTTTTGAGGCTTGACGAAAGCTGTGAATGCGCTGTAATTGAGATGGGAATGAGCGAATTCGGCGAAATATCGGCTCTGACGAACGCCGCACAGCCGAGCGGCGCCATTATTTCCAACATCGGCGTTTCACATATTGAAAATTTAGGTTCGAGAGACGGGATTTTTAAGGCGAAAATGGAAATTTTGGAGGGCCTTAAAAAAGGCGGTCCGCTTGTTCTGAACGGCGATGACGATAAACTTTCAACAGTTGAAAATCCTGATTTTAATGTGATTTTCTTCGGAATAAAAAACAAAAAATGCAATGTCCGCGCTGTGAATATCAATGAGAACGGACTTGAAACCGATTTTACCGTCGTTTGCGGTAACGAAAAGCAAAATGTGACATTGCCTACCGTGGGAATACACAATGTTTACAATGCCCTTGCCGCAATCTCAATAGGTATTTCATTCGGAGTTTCACTTGAGAAAGCCGCGGACGGATTAAAATCATATGCTCCGTCGGGTATGCGCCAGCGTATAAAAAAAATCGGAAACATAACGTTTATTGAGGATTGCTACAACGCAAGCCCCGATTCGCAAAGAGCGGCGCTCAATTCCCTTTGCACCGTTGCAAAGGGGCGAAAAATCGCTGTGCTCGGCGATATGCTGGAACTTGGCTCTTACACCGAATCCGCTCACAGAGCAGTCGGCGAATACGCCGCGAAAAAACAAATTGATATGCTTTATACTTTCGGCGAAAGCTCAAAATACACGGCGGACAGCGCAAAGTCGGCGGGGCTTGAAAATGTATTTGAATTTACGGAAAAAGAAAGCCTTGCCAATGCTCTTATCGCAGAATTAAAAGACGGCGACACCGTTATTTTTAAAGCAAGCAGGGGAATGAAGCTTGAAGAAGTTTTTGAAATAATATACGAAAAAAAGTACAGTTAACGGAGGTAAAAAATGAACGTTTATATTGCGTTGGCGGTTACGGCGGTATTCAGCTTTTTAATTTCGTTCGGCTCGGGGTTTGTCGTAATTCCGTGGTTAAAAAAACTGAAATTCGGTCAAAACATTTTGCTTGAGGACGGCCCCGTATGGCATAAATCAAAGCAGGGGACGCCGACTATGGGCGGAATAATGTTTGTTGTGAGCATTGTTCTTTCCGTTACAGCGGTTTTGATAACCGATAAAATCCTCGGCGGAAATCTTTTTGCAGGCGAAACCGCCGTTCCCGATAAAATGAAAGTAAAGCTTGTAAGCGCTGTGATTTTGGCTATCGGATTCGGTATAATCGGCTTTGCTGACGACTATATTAAAGTTGTAAAAAAACGTAATTTGGGCCTTACAATTATGCAGAAAAGCATTGCACAGTTAGCAATAATGCTCGGCTATCTTATAACGCTTTACATCAACGGGCTGACATATATAAAAATTCCGTTTGTCGGAGCGGTTGAGCTTAAATGGTTTTTTTGGATTTTCGGAATTGCGGTAATTTACGGCACGGTCAATGCGGCTAACTTTACAGACGGAGTCGACGGACTCTGCGCAAGCGTAACGTCCGTTATTGCGCTCGCTTTTGTAATAGCGGCGTTGATGAGCAAATTTTTCGGTATAAGCATTTTGGCGTCGGCTCTTTTGGGCGGATGCTTGGGTTATTATATATGGAACCGCTATCCCTCAAAGGTAATGATGGGCGACACAGGCTCGCTTTTCCTCGGCGGATTGGTTGTGGGCTTGGCTTATGCTATCGACTGTCCGCTTATTCTCTTGCTGTTCGCTGTTATTTATGTAATCGAGGCTATGTCGGACGTTTTGCAGATAGGATATTTCAAAGCAACGCACGGCAAAAGAATATTCAAAATGGCGCCTATCCACCATCATTTTGAAATGTCGGGCTGGAAAGAGAAAAAAATAGTAGCGGTATTTACACTGGTAAATATTATAGGATGCGCTTTGGGCATTGTAATTTATTATTACGGAGTAGTCGCGGTAATATAGGATAAACTTTTAATTGTAAATATCAGGCGGTGAGAAAATGGCAAGCGGGAAAAAAACAAAAAAGAAGGATTCAATTACAAATCTGTTTATAGCAAAAGGCTCTATTGATATTCCTTTTTTCCTTTTGCTTATGACAATAGTCACAATAGGGCTTGTTATGGTGTTTTCCGCAAGCTACACTTACAGCTATTACCACAGAGGCGGCAGCACCGTCATTTTTGTAAAACAGCTTATATTTACTTGCGTAGGTTTAGTGCTGATGTGGCTGGTTTCAAGAATACGGTATGAGTATTTCCGCTATTTTGCGAAATTGGCGGCTGTAATTTCAATCGCTCTTTTGGTATTGGTTCTGTTTCTTCCGGAGTATAAACCGGGTTTTAAACGCTGGATAAATCTCGGATTTACAACATTTCAGCCGTCTGAAATCGCCAAAATCGGGCTTATCCTACTTTTGGCATATTTGCTTGAAAAAGACAGCAAAATAATAACCGGGAAAATTCCGAGCGACATTAAATTTTTTCGCCGTATAAGCCAAAAGACAAACGGCAGAATAGTAGTTTACAAATCGTTTACAACAGTTATTTTTTACGGAATAATAATAATGCTTTTCGCAGGGCTTGTTTACCTTGAACATCACGTTTCCGGCACTATTCTTATTTTGGCGATAGGCGTAATGATGCTGTTTATGGGCGAGGTAAAAAATAAATGGTTTTACATTATCGGCGCCGTGGCGATTTTGCTTATAGCGGTTTTAATCATAAACCCCGAAATTCTCGCAAAGTATGCGGGCGAAAGAATTACCGCTTGGCTTGATAAAGACTATTCGCCTATGAAAGGGCGTTGGCAGACGAACAATTCACTATACGCGATAGGTTCCGGCGGACTTACCGGAACGGGGCTTGGCCAGTCAAAGCAAAAACATTTGTATGTAGCTGAACCGCAGAATGACTTTATTTTCGCAATAGTCTGCGAAGAACTCGGTTTTATAGGCGCGTCGGCAATTATCATTTTATTTGCTCTTTTTATTTACCGAGGAATTAAAATAGGTCTTCGCGCTAATGATAAATTCAGCTCGCTTCTCGTTATCGGTATATCATTTCAGATAGGAATACAGGTTGCGCTCAACATCGCCGTTGTATCGGATTTTTTGCCAAATACGGGCATCTCTCTTCCGTTTTTCTCGGCCGGCGGCACGTCTGCCATCATATTGCTGATGGAAATGGGACTGATTCTTTCGGTTTCCCGAAGTATTACGAAGAAGGAGTAGCTTATGAGGATTTTATTTGTTGCGGGCGGCACCGGCGGGCATATTAACCCTGCGGTAGCCGTTGCGTCGGAAATAAAACGGCTTTATCCCGACTGTGAAATACTTTTTGTAGGTACGGAAAACCATATGGAAACAAAAATTGTTCCAGCGGCGGGGTTTCCGATAAAAACCGTTGAAATGAGCGGATTTTCGAGAAAGCTTACATTGAGAGGTATAAAAAATAACATAAGAACCGCCTGCCTTGCAGTTAAAACAAGCGGCGACGCAAAGAAAATAATAAAAGATTTTTCGCCTGACGCCGTTGTCGGCTTTGGAGGATACGTTACAGGCCCCGTGCTAAGAACGGCGGCTAAAATGAAAATCCCGACTTGTATTCACGAACAAAACGCCTTTCCGGGCGTAGCAAATAAGACGCTTGCCAAAATGGTAGACAGGGTAATGCTTACGTCTCCGGAGGCGGAAAAATATATGAAATGCAAAAATCCGCCCGTTGTGACCGGACTTCCGGTACGCAGGCAGATTTTGCAGGCGGATAAAGACTTTGCAAGAGCTTCTTTGCAAGTAGGACCGAACGAAACGCTTGTGCTTTCAATGGGCGGCTCGTTAGGGGCGAGGGAAATTAACAAAGCCGTTATAGGTATGCTTTCCGAGCTTTACAGAGAAAAAAATGTAAAATTTATTCACGCGGCGGGTCAGTACGGCGGATTTGTTTGGAACGAACTTCAAAAAAAGGGTATTCCGTTTGGAAACGGCACAAATATTGACCTTCGCGAGTACATAGACGATATGGATATATGCCTTTCCGCGTGCGATTTGGTAATCAGCCGGGCTGGGGCAAGCTCAATTTCCGAAATAAGCGCGCTTGCAAAGCCCTCAATTCTTATTCCATCGCCGAACGTGGCGGAAAATCATCAGCTTCACAATGCCGATACTTTGGCGTCGGGCGGCGGAGCAATACTTATTGAGGAAAAGGATTTAACCCCCGAGCTTTTGACAGACACTGTCAAACAGCTTATAAACGACCCGGAAAGACTTCGGGAAATATCCGCAAAAGCCGCGGAAAAGGCAAAAACAAACGCTCTTTCGGAAATTTGCAGAATAGTAGTTTCCCTTGCGAAAAGCAATAACTGACAGGAACTTAGGTAAATTTAACAAAACACGCCGATTTTGCATAGAATGTCACGCAAGACTAAACGCAAAAGGGCGTGTATAAATTGGAAAAAATAGTAATAAACGGCAAACGAAAACTCAGCGGAGAAATTTCGATTCAGGGCGCCAAAAACAGTGTTTTGCCGATACTTGTTGCTTCACTTCTTGTTAACGGGGTATCTGTCATACATAATTGCCCTTGCCTTTCTGATGTAGACGCAACAATAAAAATTCTTGAGTATCTCGGGTGCACGGTAAAAAGAGAAGGGCATACCGTAATAATAGATTCAAGCAATGTCTATCGTTTCGATGTACCTGAACATTTGATGCGTGAAATGCGTTCGTCAATAGTTTTTTTGGGAGGAATACTCGGAAGAATGGGCAAAGCGGAACTGTCGGCGCCGGGCGGATGCGAAATCGGGCTTAGACCCATAGACCTTCATTTAACCGCTATGGAACAGTTTGGAGCGATTATAGATTCAAGCGGAGGAACCGTTCTTTGCAGCGCGCCGAATAAACTTCACGGAACGCATATAAATCTTACCTTTCCGAGCGTAGGAGCGACGGAAAATATTATTTTGGCGGCGGTGATGGCAGAGGGCAGCACAACAATAACAAATGCCGCCCGTGAACCTGAAATCTGCAATTTAGCCGATTTTCTAAACCGATGCGGCGCAAAAATTCACGGCGCAGGCGACGGCACTGTAACGATTGAGGGCGTAAAAAGACTTTACGGCACAGAGCATACGGTAATCCCCGACAGAATTGTTGCGGCAACTTATATGATAGCGGCGGCAATGACAGGCGGCAGATTATGCTTAAAAGACGTTATACCGTCGCATATAGGCCCTGTTTTCAGCCCTCTGAGAGAGGCCGGGTGTGAAATTACGGTGAGCGGCAGATGCGTTTGTATTGAATCTCCCGGCAGACTTAAACGGATTAAAATGATAAGAACGATGCCGTATCCGGGATTTCCCACCGACGTGCAGGCTCAGATTATGGCGCTTACTACCGTAGCCGAGGGAACGAGCGTAATCGTGGAAAATATTTTTGAAAGCAGATTTAAGCATATCGGCGAATTTTTAAGATTCGGCGCGAAAATCAGCGCCGAGGGCAGAATGGCGGTCGTTGAAGGCGTAAAAGAGCTTCACCCCGCGTTTGTAAAGGCTACCGACCTTCGGGGCGGAATAGCGATGGTGCTTGAGGGGCTCTGCGCCGAGGGCGAAACAACCGTTTCAGATGTATATCATATAGACAGAGGATATGAAAAACCCGAAAATGTACTTTCATTTTTGGGAGGGAATGTTAAAAGGGTGACGGATAATGAACTCAAAGAAACCAAAATCGAATAAATCCCATTCTCGTAATTCCGCACAGCCTTCAAATAGGGGAAGGCCGGTTTACGAAAGCCAGATGTCTGTTGATGAGCGCATTGTCAGCCGCAAAATTGCGCGGAACAAAAAAAATCGGCGGAAAAAAATTATATTCCGCGCGGCGCTCGGGAGCTTTTTCTTTTTGGCGGCAACGGCTTTGGTGCTTATCCTGTTCTTTAATATAAACACGGTCACGGTTTCGGGCGACTCCGTTTATACCGAGTCGGACATAGTTAAAGCGTCGGGCGTTAATTTAGGGGATAATTTAGTCTTTATCTCGTCAAAAAAAATAAATAAAGCATTGACCGAACAACTTCCTTACATCGGAAAGGCAAAAATCAAAAGGCGGCTTCCCGCAACGCTCGAAATTGCCGTTACGAAAACTTCCCCGGAATTTGCCGTTATGACCGACGGAGCGTACGCTCTTCTTGACGGCAACGGAAAAGTGCTTGAAAAAGGTTTGAGCTTTGTAGGGGAAAATATAACCGTTGCGAATTTGGGCAAGGTAACTTCGGCAGAAACGGGCTCGGTAATAGTGCTTGAAAACGAGCAGATATTCACTAAGCTTATGGATTTAAGAACAGCGATAAACGAATACGGAATTAAAGGAATAACATCTGTCGATATTGCAAATATTTATGATATAAGGCTTGTTTATCAGGGAAGAATAACTTTAATACTCGGCGAAACCGACGGCAACAATTTGACGCATAAGCTGTCGCTCGCAAAAGAGGCTATTAAAACACAGGATGAAGAAAACAGTGATTACAGAGGTACTATCAATTTGACGGTCGCAGGAAAAGCATACTGGGCAGAGGAAACGCAGACCGAGCTCCCCGAAGAAACGGCCGAAGAATCTTCAACCGATGAAAACGGTTCCGATATTTCCGAAAGCAATACGGAAAAAAATACGGACAAAAATTCGGATAAGAAAGATGAAGAAAGCTCTTCTGCGGCGTAAACGGGAAAAAATCGAAAAAATTGAAAAAAAGTACGGATTTTTTTAAAAAATCTATACAATTTATATTGCAAATATATTTTAATAATGTTAAAATAGCCTATGAATAAAATCAATAGGTGTGAAAATTTATATACATAGGAGGATGTTAAAATGGCATTCGAAATTGATAATCAGTACGAGGATATTACCAACATTAAAGTTATCGGCGTCGGCGGGGGCGGCGGAAACGCAATCAACCGTATGGGTAAGTCGGGAATCAACGGCGTCCATCTTATTGCAATCAATACTGACAAGCAGGCTCTTGCGCGTTCGCTTGCAGAAGAAAAAATTCAAATCGGTGAAAAGGTTACGTCAGGCAGAGGCGCAGGCGCAAAGCCCGAAATCGGTCAAAAATCCGCTGAAGAAAATAGAGACGCTATTATAGAGGCTCTTAACGGCACGCAGATGGTATTCGTTACAGCGGGTATGGGCGGCGGAACAGGCACCGGGGCCGCTCCTATTATCGCGGAAATCGCTAAGGAAAAGGGAATCCTTACGGTAGGTATAGTTACAAAGCCTTTTGCATTTGAGGGCGCTCACAGAATGAAACAGGCCGAGGCCGGCATTGCAGAGCTTGCACAGCATGTTGACTCGCTTATTGTAATTCCCAACGAAAGGCTCAAATATGTTTCTGAGCAGAAACTTACTTTGGCAAACGCATTTGAAATTGCCGACGATGTTCTCCGCCAAGGCGTAAACAGCGTTACGGAGCTTATCACAATGCCCGCTTTCATCAACCTTGACTTTGCGGACGTTACTTCAATTATGAAAGACGCAGGCCATGCTCATATGGGCATTGGCAGGGCAAGCGGTAAAGATAAGGCGGAGCAGGCCGCGAACGCAGCTATTACAAGTCCGCTTCTTGAGACAACCATTAACGGCGCAAAAGGCGTCATAATAAGCATTACGGCATCTCCTGATATTACTCTTGAAGATGTTGACACGGCGGCGGGCATTGTACGCGCTCAGGCCGATGAAGACGCAAATATAATTTTCGGAGTTGCGTTTGACGACAAGCTTGACGATGAAATGGTTGTAACCGTTATAGCGACGGGCTTTGGCCTTGATTCAAACGGTATGGCAAAAAGGCCGTCTTATAACGAAAGTATTGATATAAGCTCAAGTTCAGGTTCTAATTTCGGAGCCGACGACGATATGGACGATATTCTTGACCTCTTCAAGAGCAAGAGATAATTTGTTCCCTCACAAAATTAACCCCCTGATTTTAAGTCAGGGGGATTTTTTTCAAATGGTTTTAATAAATTTAATCAAAGCTTCGGTCTGTTCAGCCGTAAGTTTGCCGCAGGATTGAAGGAGTGTATTTGTTAAAATCGGATTTTCGTCTTCGTAATCAAAAAAATCCTTAGGGGTTATTCCAAGATAGTCGCAAATATAGAAAAAACCGTTCATTGAGGGCAGTGAATAATTATTTTCTATCTTATTTATATAACTTTCGCTTTGACCGAGTGAAAGGCTCATATCCCTTGCCGTAACGCCTTTTTTCTGTCTAAGCTGAGTCAGTCTTTTAGAAAAATCATCATAATACACCTAAATACACCTCCTAAATTCGATATATTCATTATAATCCTAAAAAAAGCAAAAATATTTCATAAAAAGAAACACTTTTAGTTGACATATTTATTTATATGATATATAATACAAAGTATCAGAATTAAAACTGATATATTTTTTATTGGAGGATGAAAAGAAATGAGAAAAATTTTAAAGATGCTCAGTGCAGTACTTGTAACGGCGATTGTTGCGGCTGTTATTTCGGTTTCGGTTACAGCGGCAGAGCCTGCGTCCATAAGCGTTAAAACGGCGCCGACAAGAACAGTTTACTATGAAGGCGTTGACACTTTTGACGGAATGCTAATTTGCGACCCTTCGGGGATGGTTATTACAGTTACAAATACCGACGGCACAACATTTGACGTTTCAGCTGACGAATATGAATTGATTTTTATGGAAGTTGAAAATTATGTTTTGGGTGAAAATACAGCTACAATTACATATGTAGATGAGAAAAATGATGAGCTTACAACCACAGTTACGATTACTGTTGAGGAATCTCCCGTTGCTGACGTTAAAATTACCCAAATGCCTGACAAAACCGAATACGATATGGACAAGGATGTCCTCACAAGAGAGAATTTTTCGTTTGACAAACTCTATTCCGTAATTCCCGAAGAATTTGACGCAATAATGGAAGAAAACGGCATAACTTATGAGGAATTAAAAGCGGCTTACGATGATCCGGAACAGTCAGAATTATTAAAAGATATTATATTTGACGAATACGAGTCTATTCTTATGATTGACACAGCCGGTATGGAAATAGAGGTTACATTTAAAGACGGCACAAAGCAGACTCTTACTGACGAGCAGGACTGCGCAGTATATAACGGTACTGAAATCCCCATTATGGTAGGGCAGTACAAGGACATTACCGAGGGCGAAAACACTCTTTATGTTGACGCGGCAGGCGTTAAAGCCGACTTTACGGTAACGGTTAAAAAGAATACGGTCGTAACACCTGAAAAGCCGGTTACAAAGCCCGGCAAACCCGTTGACAATAAAAATCCCGAAATTCCCAATACAGACGGCGGCGTTTCATTTGCCGCTGCGGCAGTTATCGCTCTCGTTTCGGGATGCGGTATGGCTCTTGTTCCCTCAAAGAAAAAGGAACAATATTGATTTACATTGAGCAAAAATTTAAAGCCCGCTTTTGCGGGCTTTTCTTTATGCGTTTAATCAATATAAAACATAAAAACCGAGATTAGCGTTAATGACGGGGCAAGACCCTTATTGAATGCGAGCCTCGGTTTTTATCAAAGGCTGAAATCGTCTTCGCTGAATTCATTTAATGGATTCGGACGCTTTGGCCGGCGCTTTAATATATCATAGCTGAATTTTTTGCAAAATCCGTCCTTTTCCATTACCCCTTTTTTTATGCAAAGAACGCTCTCACCGTCGGGTGAAATTCTGCCGTGAGCACAGTAGGAGCAGGAGGGGGATATTTGGTCTTTGTTAAAAAGTTTGTTTCTCATAAATTATCACCGCCGTAATTTTAACACACTTTTCCTTTTCTTTCAATATTCAAAAGCATAGAAACGCACATAAATATAAACGTTATAACTGAAGGAAAAGAAACCGACAGCGCCGAAACTCTTGCAGTTGAGAACGTGTAGGCCGTCGTTTGCTCCAAAGGAAAAAAATATAAAATTGTATAACTAATGGCTGCGGACAGAGCGGCGTTAAGTATTCTGCCGGCAAAAAATATTTTGTATTCCAAAGAACAGAGCTTTAAATATTTCATAACCTGGCAATGAACGCATAAACCGCCGAATCCGCAAAGAGCGGTCACAACGGGCAGCGGGAAAATTTTTGAAACCGTGACACTTCCTGCCGTAACCTCAGCCAAAGCGCTTAAAATTTCGCCTGTGTTGCCGAATTTTTCCGTCAGGCAAAACGTAAAGGAGGAAAAAATTATCACCCACGCGCAGATTTTAAGCACGGTCTGAAAAGCGTCCCATACCGAAAAAGTAATATCTTCGGATGAAAAAGATTTTTCTGCTTTTTCAATCGGTACGGCGTGTTTTCCGTCATATAAAAATCTTGTAAATATGCCTAATATAACAGATGACAGACAGAGCGACGCGTAAATTACAAGTCCCGCCGACGCATTTCCGTAAACGTCCGCGCCCAATGTAGTTATCGTAAACGCCGGCCCCGCGTTCATACAGAAAACGCAGAGCCGTTTTGCGTCGTTTTCGGTTATATTACCGTTTTTAAGCGCGTCGCTTGCAAGCTTTGTGCCCAAGGGGTATCCGCCGATAAGCGACATAAAAATAATCTCTCCCGCGTCTTCGGGAAGCATAAATAAAAATTTTGTGATTTTTCCGAACATTCTGTTCGGAATACGCAGAGCGTCCGTCCTCATAATAAAAACGGAAAGCGTCATAAACGGAAAAAGCGATGGAATAAGCGAGTTGAGAGATGTTTCGACGCCTTTTTTCGCGCCGTTCAGCACGGATTCCGGAAAGGCGAGCAGGCAAATCCCGATTAAAATTGCGGCAATAAGCGGAATAATATTCAGTTTTGGCTTTATAATTATCATATTTCACACCCGATATAATATATTTTAAAGTAGGAAATATAATGAATATTTCTTAAAAAAAATGAGGTGATTTTTTGAAAAAGAGCGGCAAATACGTCAGGAAAAAAATTACGCCGTCTGACAATACGGGCTTTTCACCGCAGCTTACCGTTACAGGCAACCGAGAGGCCGTTCTTGAGGGGTGCCGTGAAATAAAGGAATACGATGACGGCAAAATCAAATTCAGCATAGGAAATATGACCGTATGCTTTTGCGGAAATAACCTTGTAATTAAAAATTACGGTAACGATTATGCCGTTATATGCGGTGAATTTTCGGATATTTCATTTGGTTGAGGCGGTAAAATATGATAATAAAATTTTTAAAATACATAATAGGATTTGTAACATTTAAAGCGTGGGGCGGATTTAGCGAGCGGTTCATAAATCTTTGCGAAGAAGAAAAAATATCTCTTTGGAACATAAAAAATACAAACGGGGAGATAACCGCCTCCACTTCAATTAACGGCTATAAACGGCTCAGAAGTATTTCAAAAAAAACAGGTATGAAAATGCGCACAGTAAAAAAATGCGGACTCAGATTTTGGCTCTCAAAGAACAGGGCGCGTTCGGGACTTGCTGTCGGCGCGGTAGTTTTTATGCTGATTTTGATTACGCTTTCGCAGTTTGCCTGGCGGATTGAAGTAGTTGGAAATACAGAGATTGAAGACGAGAAAATACTTGCGGTTTTTGAAGAATACGGAATTAAAGCCGGAGCTAAAATATCGGATTTGGACCTCAAAACAATAACCGAAAAAGCGCTTGCCGATATGCCGGATATTTCCTGGGCCAAGGTTAATAAAAAGGGAAGTATGCTGTGCATTGAAATAAGAGAAAAAAGGAAAATTCCCGATATTTATGACGATTCCGTTCCTACAAATGTTGTCGCAAGCGAGGACGGAGTGATTTTGTCGTCCGACGTGCTGTGCGGGACCGAGGAAATTAAGGTCGGCTCGGCAGTAAGAAAAGGCGATTTACTGATAAGCGGAATTGTAACCCACCGCGACGGTAGCGAGGAACTTTTGCACGCCGACGGAATTGTAAGGGCGCAAACGAAGGATACTTTTGAAATCTCCAAGAAAAATATCTGCTTATATTCATTGACAAATTATAAAAAGCGTTATGAAATTTTCTTTTTCGGACTGAAATTTCCGATTGGGGTAGCGCCGGACGGCGATTTAATAAGCGAAAACGCATCTTATCTTCAAAGCGGAGATTCCGTTTTGCCGCTGGGCGTAATTAAAACTACCGGTATAACATTTTCGGAAAATACTGTTGCTCCGGAAGAAATTCAAAATCTTATTTGCCTTTTTAAATGCAGTGAGCACATAAAAGATTTAAACGAAACGGCCGAGGTAAAAAGCAGTAAAATTTCGGTTTCGGAAAATAATCCCGATTATTCCTGCGCCGTTTATTCAACCTGTGAGAAAAATATAGCTGAATTAAAAGAAATTTATACTGAAAAAACTATGGATAAAGAGTAAAAAATATGATAGAATATATTGATTACAACTTAGGCAAGTCCCTTATTGAACTTGGGCAAGCCCTTATTGAAATAAAAATACCGAAAATCAGGTGAAGGAATGTACGAACAAACAATCAGCGTCGACCGAATGGAGCAGGCTGTAAGCCTTTTCGGAAATTTTGACGAAAACGTTAAGATTTTAGAGTCTCACTACGGTGTAAAAATTGTCAGCCGAGGCTCTGAAATCAAAATAACAGGCGAGGCTGAATATGTCTCAAAGGCGTGTAAAGCGGTTAATGGGCTTTTACTGCTGATTAACCGCGGCGAGGCGCTTTCCGAGCAGAATGTGCGATATGTTATAAGCCTTGCGGACGACGGAGACGAGGACAAGCTTACGGCGCTTTCCGGAGACTGCATCTGCATTACAAGCAAAGGCAAGCCGGTTAAACCCAAAACGCTCGGTCAGAAGAAATATGTTGATTCAATTCGCGGCAACACAATAACGCTCGGCGCTGGCCCTGCCGGCACCGGCAAAACATACCTTGCTGTGGCTATGGCTGTAAAAGCTTTCCGTGCAAAAGAGGTTAACAGAATAATACTCACAAGGCCGGCAGTGGAAGCGGGCGAAAAATTAGGCTTTTTGCCGGGCGACCTCCAGCAGAAGGTTGACCCGTACCTGCGCCCTCTTTACGACGCGCTTTTTGATATGCTCGGCGCGGAAAGCTTTCAGAAATATCAGGAACGCGGCAGTATTGAGGTAGCTCCTTTGGCCTATATGCGCGGGCGGACTTTGGACGATTCCTTTATTATTCTTGACGAAGCTCAGAATACAACAAGGGAGCAGATGAAAATGTTTTTAACCCGTCTTGGTTTCGGCTCAAAAATAGTCGTAACGGGAGACGTCACTCAGATAGATCTTCCCGACGGCAAAAAGTCAGGGCTTGTGGACGCTATGCATATACTGAAAAACGTTGACGATATAGCGATAAATATTTTTACCGAAAAAGACGTTGTCCGTCATAAATTGGTTCAGGATATTATTAAAGCGTATGAAAAACAGGAAGAGAGGAAGAAAAAATGAACGGGAAAATAAAGGTTATAATTACAAACGACCAAAATGTTATGAAAATTCCAACCGGAGTGCGGATGCTTATCCGCCGCTCCTGCAACGCGGTACTTACAAACGAGGGCTTTTCTGGCGACGCGGAAATAAGCGTAACTATTGTTGACGATGAAAAAATCAGAGAATTAAACCGTAAATTCAGAAATATTGATATGAGCACCGACGTGCTCTCTTTCCCCTTAGGCGAAAACGGGGTTTATGACATAAATCACAGCACGGGCGCAAAAATTCTCGGCGATATTGTAATTTCAATAGAGCACGCCTTTGCGCAGGCTGAAAAGTACGGCCACTCGCTCCAGCGTGAAATCGGCTTTTTAACGGTACATTCACTTCTTCACCTGTTAGGGTATGACCACGAAAACGGAGGGCTTGAGGCCGTCCGTATGCGTGAAAAGGAAGAGGAGTCGCTCACTCAAATGGGGCTTAAACGCAACGAGAGCTATTATATCGACGAGTAAGCCTTCGGAGGAAATATGAAAGAGATTAAAAAGTTTGTAAAGGGATTTGGTTATGCGTTTGAGGGAATAATAACGGCTCTTAAAACCGAGTGCAATATGAGAGTGCATTTTGTCTGTATGGTTTATATGTACTTTTTCCTTTTTGCATTTGATTTCTTTAAAATAACACGCACGGGCTTTGCGGCGATTTTCATCGCTAACGGTCTTGTCGTCGGCGGCGAGCTTATAAATACCGCTGTTGAGGCCGCGGTAGACCTGCACGGTAAAACGCACACTCCATTGGGCAAAATCGCCAAGGATACAGCGGCAGGAGCAGTCTTGGCGTTTGCGGTTGCGGCGGTTGCCTGCGGAATAGCGGTTATGTACCAGCCGGCGGCGTTTAAAATGCTTTTTAATTATTTCTCATCACATATTTTCGCGCTGATTTTATTTATACTTTCCTTAGCCGCGTCGGTACTTTTTATTCTTTTCGGCTTTGGAAAAAAGGAGAAAAAATGAATACGTCCAAAACAGCTTTTATAGCGATTATCGGCAAGGCAAATGTCGGAAAATCTTCAATACTTAACCGCCTTTTGGGGCAAAAGATAGCGATAGTTTCCTCAAAACCGCAGACAACACGGACAAGAATAATGGGAGTTTTGACAACGGACGACAATATTCAGCTTGTGTTTACCGATACTCCGGGGTATCACAAGCCGCGTACAAAGCTCGGCGAAAAAATGGTAAAAGCCGTAAGCGACAGCCTTGACGGCGTTGACGCCTGCCTTTTGGTGGTTGAGCCCGAGGGCAGGCTTACGGAAGCGGAGCTCGCCCTTATAGATAAAATCAAAAAGGGAAATCACCCCGCCGTGCTTGCGATAAATAAAATCGATACTCTGCGCGACAAGGAAAAGCTTATGGGCAGAATTGCCGAAATAAGCGCTCTTAATAAGTTTAACGCTGTTGTTCCCGTGTCGGCAAAGGACGGAAACGGAATGAATATTTTGCTTAATGAGCTTAAAGCTCTTTCGTTTGAGTCCGAGCATTTTTTCCCCGACGACACTTTGACCGACCAGCCCGAAAGAGTTTTGGCAGGGGAGATAATCCGAGAGAAAATGCTCAGACTTCTTGATAAGGAGATACCTCACGGAACAGCCGTAAGCATTGAAAAAATGTATGAACGAGGCGACGGATTGCTTGATATTGATGCTCTTATTTACTGCGAAAAAGAGAGCCATAAAGGCATAATTATAGGTAAAAACGGCGCAATGCTAAAAAAAATATCTACCTATGCAAGGCAGGATATGGAAAAGTTTTTTAATTGTAAAATTAACCTTAAATGCTGGGTAAAAGTAAAAGAGGGCTGGCGCAACCGAGAAGGTTTGATTCATAATTTCGGTTTAGACTGATGTAGATTTTTCCATATATATTTTTTACTCGATTGTAAAAAATAATTTCGGGTGATATATATGGACAATATGGCGATTTGGAGTAAATTCGCCCAAAGCGGTAAGGTTGAGGACTACCTCGTTTACCGCAGGGCTCTTCAGAATAAAAATAAAAACAATTTCGGAGAAGTAATTGATGAGGATAAATACAGAGGGTCTGATCCTCAAAGAACAGAATATTCGTGAAAAGGATAAGCTGGTTTATGTTCTTACGAGAAATAGCGGGCTTTTAAGGGCTTTTGTACACGGCGCGAAGAGCTTTAAAAACAAAAAGAATAACGCGACGGCTATGTTCTGTTACTCAAAGATTTCATTTCGTGAATCGGGCGACGCCTATATTATCGACGAGGCCGAGCCAATAGAAAGTTTTTTTAAGCTCGGCGCCGACATTGAAAAGCTTTCTCTCGCGCAGTATTTTTGCGAGCTTTGTTTAACGCTCGTTCAGGAGGGTGAACAGAACGCGGAGTATTTGCGCCTTATGCTCAATTCATTAAATTTTCTTGCCAAAGGCGGCAGAGAGCCGGAGCTGATAAAGGCCGTAACAGAACTGCGCCTTATGTGCGTTGCGGGTTATATGCCGAATTTGATAGCCTGCGACAAATGCGGCGAATACGAAACAAATACTATGTATTTTGATATTGAGCAGGGAGTAATTTACTGTGAAAACTGCGTTTCGGCGTCGGTTATGCTACCGCTGGAAATCGGGCTTATCAGGGCAATGCGGCATATTGCCTTTTCCGATTTTGACAAAATATATAATTTTACAATGACTAAGGAATCTCTTTCGGACTTGAGCTTTATCACGGAAAGATACATACTCTCACGTCTTCAAAGGAATTTTAACACGTTGGATTTTTATAAGGAAATAAAATCATGAACAGACATTTTTTATCTTTGGAATTAGATAAAATTCTGCAAATGCTGAGCGATACCGCAAGAAGTGCCGACGCAAAGGAAACGGCTCTGTCGCTTATTCCGCAAAGCGATTTTTTTGAGGCGCAAAAACTTCTTGACGAAACGGAGGCCGCCTACATATTCATCGCAAAATTCGGCGCTCCGGGATTTTCGGGACTTCAGAACGTGAACAATGCGGTAACAAGGGCCGCGGCGGGCGCAACGCTCTCCCCAGCGGAGCTTTTAAAGGTTGCGTCCACTGTTAAAACCGTAAGGGAGATAACGGTTTGGCACGAAAAGTGCGCGGGTATGGAAACGGCGCTTGACGATTTATTTGCCTCCCTTTACCCGAATAAGTATTTGGAGGACAAAATAACGAACGCCGTTTTATCCGAAACGGAAATCAGCGACAACGCCTCGCCGGAGCTTAAAGATATACGCCGTAAAATGCGGCGCCTTGAAAATAAAATACGGGAACAGCTTGACTCAATGATTCATTCTGCCCACTATTCAAAATTTCTGCGCGAGAGTATCGTAACTCAGCGCAACGGCAGATTTGTTATCCCTGTAAAGAACGAACACAGAGGCGACGTTTCGGGTATGGTTCACGATACCTCCGGCAGCGGAGCAACCGTTTTTATCGAGCCGCAGGCGGTAGTTGACGCAAACAATGAAATAAAGGTTCTTCAAAGCAAGGAAAAGGACGAAATTGAGAGAATTTTGTCAGAGCTTTCCGTTATGACTGGCGAATTTCAGGACACGATTAAAATAAGCTTTGACGCCGCAACATCTCTTGACTTAATCTTTGCGAAGGCTCATCTTGCATACAAAATGAAGGCGAGCAGACCGATTTTGAACGCGGACGGCGAAATTGAGCTTAAAAAGGCAAGGCACCCGCTTATAGACAGCCGAAAAGTAGTTCCTGTTGATATAAATTTGGGGCAGGATTTTGATTCGCTCGTTATAACCGGCGCCAATACGGGCGGTAAAACCGTTTCAATCAAGACGATTGGTCTTTTAACCGCTATGGCTGAGTGCGGATTTATGCTCCCGGTATCCGATAACAGCAAAATATCGGTATTTAAAAATATTTTAGCCGATATAGGCGACGAACAAAGCATTGAACAGTCGCTTTCCACTTTTTCATCGCATATGACGAATATTGTCAATATTTTAAACGCCGCCGACAGCGAAAGCCTTGTCTTGATTGACGAGCTCGGCGCGGGAACAGACCCTGTCGAGGGCGCGGCGCTTGCCGTTGCTATACTTGAAAGTCTTCGCAGAAAAGGCGCGAAAATCGCCGCTACCACACATTATTCGGAGCTTAAAGAATACGCCCTTAAAACAGACAGGGTTGAGAACGGCTGTTGTGAATTTGATATAAATTCATTAAGACCGACATACAGGCTTTTAATAGGTATGCCGGGGCGTTCAAACGCGCTTGCCATTGCGGGAAGGCTCGGCGTAAATTCTGAAATTATAGATTTCGCTAAGGCTCTTATTTCGGAAGAGAATACAAAATTTGAGGACGCGGTCGACTCGCTTGAGGCGGCGAGAAAACAGCTTGAAGATGAAAAACAGGCTATTGAAAACGAGCGTGAAGTAATAAAGAAAGAAAAGCAAAAAGCGCTTAAAACGCTTTCGGACAGCGAAGAAAAGTGCAAAAAGGAAATTGAGCGCGCAAAGACAGAGGCTGAGAGAATAGTCGAAAACGCTCGCCGCGCGGGGAACTCTCTGCTCCTTGAAATCGAACAGCTTAAAAAAGAGCGGGCGAAACAGAATAATCTTGACGAAATCGCAAGAAAAGCAAAAAGAGCAATGCGCGAGCAGATGGACAAAATAGACGATTTTTCGGAATCGCTGAACGACGACGGAGAATATGTTTTGCCAAGGCCGCTTAAAATCGGCGACAGAGTGAAAATCAAATCTCTCGGAAACGATGGCGAGGTTGTGTCCGTTGACGATAAAAAAAATACGGTTTTTGTTCAGTCGGGTTTTATGAAATTAAAAGCGGATATAGACGATATTCGACTGCTCGGCGAAAAAAAGCGTGAGCAAAACCGAAATATAGGGGTAAGAAGTACAGGCTCTTCCAAAATAAACGCGAGCGCGTCCTCAACCGTGGATTTAAGAGGCAAAACGGTAGAAGAGGCTATTTTGGATCTCGATATGTTTATAGATTCGGTAATTCGCAGCGGGCTTAACGAAATAACAATAATTCACGGCAAGGGAACGGGAGCGCTTAGAAAGGGAATACACATACATCTTCGCAAGCACCCGAATATACGCTCGTTCCGATTAGGAACTTTCGGCGAAGGCGAGGAAGGAGTTACCATTGCGGAAATTAAATAACTACTTGAAAAATGTACGGCATTGTGGTAATATGATTTTAAAAGGAGGCTTTTAAATGAGTAAAAAAATTATTTTAATTTCTGCTATAATTTTGTCTTTAACAGTTGCTCTTACCGCTTGCAAGAGCAAGAAATATAATCCGTCGGCCGAAACCACGGATAAAGTTGTACAGACCGTTACCGTGACGAATGAGAACGGTACGGTTACAACGGTTGAAATATTTGAGGACGCTTCAGGCGATAAGTACATAACAAACGTTGACGGCGATAAAATACCTTTGACGACTGACGACTCCGGCTATTCCGATGACATAGGCTATTTAATTACCTCAAAGCCGGCCGAGGAATCAAAGACCGGCAGTCCGTCAAAAACAGAAAACAGCACAGCAAACAATACTCCTACAAGCGGCAGCGCCGAGTCATCGACGGAATCCGAAAAAACATCTTCCGAGAATAGCTCGAAAGGCAACGACATCGTTATTGACTCAAAGGTTCCGCAGGATTCAATTTCATGGGATGAAATAAAAAATCCTAAAAAAAATTCTTGACAAATTAAATATGTTTTAGTATAATAGCACCCTGTAAAGCCTTTAAACTTTACAGGGCGTTATTTTTACGGAGGTGTTAAGGTGGCAAACAGTGTTGAAATATCAATTCTTCTCGACCTTTACGGCGAAACGCTTACCGAAAAGCAGCGCAGTTACCTTGACTGCTATTATAATAACGATTTTTCACTTTCCGAAATCGCCGAAAACGAGGGTATTACCCGCCAAGGCGTGCGCGACGCCATAAAGCGTGCGGAAAATCTTCTTTACGGTATGGAAGAAAAGCTTCATTTTTCCGAACGCATTTTTAAAATTGAAAAAAATGCGAATGAGATTATAAAATGCGCGGATGAAATTTGCAGTTACAATCTTTCGCACGGCTTTTACAAAGAGATTAACGACAGAACGGCTCAAATAAAATCGCTGGCGCTGTCGCTTACGGAACAGGAGGAGCTTTATGGCGTTTGAGGGTTTATCAGACCGTCTTGAATCAGCTTTCAGCCGCCTTAGAAGTAAGGGAAGTCTTACCGAGGGCGACGTTAAAGAGGCAATGCGTGAGGTTAGACTTGCGCTTTTAGAGGCTGACGTTAACTATAAAGTAGCTAAGGATTTCACGCAAAAAGTTACCGAGCGCGCAATCGGAGCGCAGGTTATGGAAAGCCTTACTCCTGCGCAGATGGTTATAAAAATAGTAAATGAAGAGCTTACGGACCTTATGGGCGGAACGCAGTCAAGGCTCGCTTATGCCGCGCACCCGCCTACGGTAGTAATGATGTGCGGCCTTCAGGGCTCAGGTAAAACGACTCACTGCGCTAAAATCGCGTTAAAGCTTAAAAATGAAAATCACAGGCCGCTTTTGGTAGCGTGCGACATTTATAGGCCGGCCGCTATAAAACAGCTTCAGGTAGTCGGCGAGCAGGTCGGAGTTCCCGTTTTTGAAATGGGGCAGACTGACCCCGTAACAATAGCAAAACAGGCGATAAGCCTTGCCAAAGACAAGGGCTACGACTATGTGTTTATTGATACGGCCGGCCGTTTGCATATTGACGCCGAACTTATGGAGGAACTTAAAAATATTAAAAATGAGGTTCATCCTCACGAAATTTTGCTTGTTGTCGACTCAATGCTCGGTCAAGACGCAGTAACGGTTGCCGGCACATTTAACGATGAGCTTGGCATAGACGGCCTTGTCCTTACAAAAATGGACGGCGACACGCGAGGCGGCGCGGCGCTCTCCGCGAGGGCGGTTACGGGCAAGCCCATAAAGTTTGTAGGTATGGGCGAAAAGCTCGATGAGCTCGACGTTTTCCACCCTGACAGAATGGCGTCAAGGATTCTCGGTATGGGCGATGTGCTTTCGCTTATAGAAAAGGCAGAGACCGCCATTGATGAGAAAAAGGCCGCTCAGCTTGAAGAAAAGCTCCGCAAAAACAGATTTGACCTTGAGGATTTGCTTGACCAAATGGAACAGGTCAAAAAAATGGGCTCAATGAAAGACATTCTCGGAATGCTGCCGGGCGTCGGCAAAAAGCTGAAGGATGTTGACGTTGACGACCGCCAAATGGACAGGATGAAAGCAATCATTCAGTCTATGACAGTAAAGGAACGCAGAAATCCCGATATAATAAATCCGTCAAGGAAACGCAGAATAGCCGCCGGGTGCGGAATGCAGGTTGAAGACGTAAACAGGCTTCTCAGCCAGTACCGTCAGATGCAGAAAATGATGAAACAGCTCAATTCCAAAAATTCACGCAGAATGATGAAACGAATGGGCGGTTTCGGCGGTTTTCCGATGTAATTCAAACACTTTAGTGTTTTAAATTAAATTTTATATATTTTGGAGGAATTTAAAATGGCAGTAAAAATCAGACTTCGCAGAATGGGCGCAAAGAAAGCCCCTTATTACCGTGTTGTAGTAGCGGATTCGCGTTATCCCAGAGACGGCAGGTTCATTGAGGAAATCGGTTCATATGACCCTATGAAAAATCCCGCTGAAATTAAGATTGACGCCGAAAAAGCCGCAAAATGGATTCAGAACGGCGCTCAGCCGACTGATACGGTTAAAGCCATTCTCAAAAAGAGCGGCGTAATTAAATAAGAGGAGTTTGGATATGCAAGAGCTTCTTATGACAATTGTACGCGGACTTGTTGAGAATCCCGACGCCGTTACCGTTACGGTTGACGAGCCTGACGAAAGAAACGTCACCGTTTATCATCTCCACGTTTCCGAGGAAGATATGGGCAGAATTATCGGCAAGCAGGGCAGAATAGCAAAAGCAATCAGAACCATAGTAAAAGCCGGCGCTGTACGCAGCGGTGAAAAGGTACAGGTTGACATCGACTGAGAAAAGCCGCGCGCTTAACCGCCCCGCAGGAGCGTACATCAGAAAGACGTATAAATCGGCACAGCGTAAAGCTGTGTCGATTTGTAAATTTAAACAATGGGCTTGGCCCCGTTAACGGCGCGGCAACAGCCGTACGGAGAAATCAAGAGAGGATTATACTCTTCTGATTCCGAATCGGAACCCGCCGCATATAGAGGCGGGCATCTTGTCTAAGTTAAAAATGTTAAATAAAACAATATGATTAAAAATTATCTTGAGCTCGGTCAAATTGTATCAACGCACGGCGTTAAGGGCGAGGTTCGCTTTGACCCGTGGTGCGACAGCCCCGAGTTTGTAAAAAAATTTAAAACGCTTTATTTTGACGCTGACGGCGAAAAACCCGTTAAAGTAAATTCCGCAAGGCCGCACGGCAATATTGCAATACTTATGCTTGACGGAGTTACCACCGTCGACGAGGCAAAGGCTTTGCGCGGAACGGTGCTGTATATGAAACGGAGCGACGCGCGTCTGCCGCGGGGCAGTTATTTTATTCAGGAGCTTATAGGCTGCCGCGTTATTGACGCCGATAACGGAAAAATTTACGGCGAAATAACCGATGTTATCGGTACGGGAGCCAACGACGTTTACTGTATAAAAACGGCATCCGGAGAGGTTTTATTTCCCGCGGTAAAGGAATTTATTGTCAGCACCGATGTTGAGGCCGGAGAGGTTAAAGTAAGGCCGATTAAAGGAATTTTCAGCGATGAGGATTAACATAATGACGCTTTTCCCCGAGATGTGCGAGGCGGTTTTATCTGAAAGCATAATCGGCAGGGCGAGGGAAAACGGATACATTGAAATAAACTGTGTAAATATCAGAGATTTTACTTCCGATAAGCACAACCGTGTTGACGATTCGCCTTACGGCGGCGGAATGGGAATGCTTATGCAGATTCAGCCCATTTTTGACTGCTACAATGCGATTTGCGAAAAATCGGGTAAAAAATCGCGCCTTATATATCTCTCTCCCTGCGGCAAAACGCTGACTCAGCGAAAGGTTAAGGAACTCGCTGAATATGACGAAATAACGCTTTTGTGCGGCCATTACGAGGGCATAGACCAACGTGTTATTGACTCAATAGTCGACGAGCAAATTTCCGTCGGAGATTTTGTGCTTACAGGCGGTGAGCTCCCCGCGCTTATTGTGGCGGATGCGGTCGCAAGAATGATTCCGGGCGTTTTGCCTAACGACGAGGCAAAGGAAATGGAGAGTCATTACAGCGGACTTTTGGAGTATCCTCAATACACAAGACCGTATGACTGGAACGGAAGAAAAGTGCCGGATGTGCTCATTTCGGGCCATCACGGAAATATAGAAAAGTGGCGCAGGGAGCAGTCGCTTTTAATGACGGCGCGTCTGAGACCCGATATGCTTAAAACTGCCGAACTGACTCAAAGCGATAAGAATTTTTTAGCCGAAAACGGCTTTGAGGACGCATTTAAATAACTTAAAGCGGTAATTATTGTTGCCGCTTTTTTCATATATTGCCTGTGGAGGCTGAGAAATGAAAGTTGTTACGGCACGCATAAACAAAAAATCAATTTGTATTATTGCGCTTTTTCTAACTGCGGTCTGCGTTCTTACGGCATTTTCCGTAAAGCTATCCGCCGAAAATGCTGAGCAGAAAAGAACAGAAAGCTCGTCGGAAGACGCGAAAATTCAGGCTGAAAATACGGAAACCGAGTGCTTTATGAAGGATAAAAACGGCAACGCTTATTTCCCCAAAAGCGATGTCACCGTTTATCTGACATTTGACGACGGCCCGTCGAAAAATACTCCTCAAATACTGTCGCTGCTTAAAAAATACGGTATCGGAGCAACGTTTTTCGTTACAAACGGGAAATATAATGAATATATGAAGGATATTGTAGACAGCAGCAGCGCAATAGCTCTTCATTCGTATTCGCACAAATACCCGGAAATATATTCTTCCGAAAAAGCGTTCCTTGATGATTTGGAGAAAATTCACGACCTGGTGCAAAAGGAAACGGGCGTTGACGCAAGAATTATTCGTTTCCCGGGAGGAAGCAGCAATACGATAAGCAAAAAATACTGTAAAGGAATTATGACAAAGCTTGTAAAGGACGTTGAAAAATCAGGTTATATTTATTTTGACTGGAACTGTGAGAACGGCGACGCCGGCGGCAAAAATGTCAGCGCCGATAATCAAATAAAAAACGCGACAAAATATTCAAAAAAAGCGAAAAGTATAGTGATTTTAATGCACGACATTGACTCCTGCGGAGTAAATCTGGAAGCGCTTTCCGGAATTATTGAATTTTACCAAAACGAAGGTGCCGATTTCGGCGTAATAACAGAGAATTCGCCCTTAGTCCGCCATAAAGTAAAAAATTAAATGTGAAATTTATATAAAATTTGTAAGTGGTCATTGTCATTTTAAACAAAGATAAAAGTAGTTTTTTTACTGTTTTTGTTTTTCTAACCGAAATAATTTTTTGATGTGTAAAATTCGTTGACGGAATAAAGTTTTATGTTATAATATGAGAGTAAAAGACAGTGCAGCTTTAAGCTATATTTATTTTATCATTGTTTGGGAGAATGCATTATGTACACAAAAGATGTTGAAGTTAAAAATCAGGTAGGTCTTCACGCTCGTCCGGCAACTTTCTTTATCCAGAAAGCTAACGAATTTAAGTCGTCAATCTGGGTTGAAAAAGAGGACAGAAGAGTCAACGCTAAGAGCCTTCTCGGCGTTTTATCTCTCGGAATTATGGGCGGTACAACAATTCGTATTCACGCAAGCGGTACTGACGAGGAGCAGGCTGTTGATGAACTTGTGAAACTTGTTGATTCAGGCTTTGCTGAGTGATTTTTACTTTTTGGCACATCGCTTTTGCGGTGTGCCTTGTTTTTTTAGAGGGTGGCACGGTTGAATCCTAAAATGAAAATTCTGCGTGAAAAAGCAATGAAACTTCCGTTAACACCGGGAGTTTATATTATGAAAAACCGAAAGGGTAAAATTATATATATCGGCAAGGCAAAAAAGCTCAAAAACCGCGTCAGCCAATATTTCGGCTCTCAGAACGGACATCCCTTAAAGGTACGCAAAATGGTTGAAAATGTTGACGATTTTGACTATATCCTTTGCGATTCCGAGTTTGAGGCGCTTGTACTTGAGGCAAGCCTTATCAAACAAAATATGCCGAAATATAATATACTGCTGAAAGACAGCAAGGGTTACAGCTATATAAAGGTGACAAACGACCCGTATAGGAAAATATCGGCGGTACTTCAAAAGGACGACAGCGGTTCACGGTTTATAGGTCCGTTTACAAGCTCTTATTCCGTTAAACAGTCGGTTGACGAGGCTAACAGAATTTTCAGGCTCCCCCAATGTAATAAGGTCTTCCCGAGAGATTTTAAAAAGGGCAGACCGTGCCTTAACTTTCATATTGATAGGTGTATGGGAGTCTGCACAGGCAAAATTCCTCTGTCAGAGTACAACGAGGCGGTAAATGAGGCTGTAAGGTTCCTTGAAGGAGATGTAAATTCGACGCTTAAATCTCTTGAAAAGAAAATGCGGACAGCGTCGGAAAATCTTCAGTTTGAGGCCGCCGCGCGGTACAGAGATAAAATTAACGCCATAAAAAATATGCAGTCAACGCAAAAGGTCGTTACCGAAACCAACGAATCCAAAGATGTTTTTGCCGCCGCCTCAAACGGGGACGACGTTTGTATGGCGGTTTTGCGGTTTAACGGGGGAAGGCTCAGCGACAGCGAACATTTTTTCCTTGACGGGGAATTAAACGGAAAAATGCGCACCGATTTTCTTATGCAGTATTACAACCTGCGGAACGCCGTTCCGAATAAGGTTGTTTTGGACGAAATGTGCGACGACAGCGCTCTTGTTGAAAAATATCTTACGGGGCTACGCGGGAAAAAATGCGCAATTTATGTCCCGTCACGCGGCGAGAATGTTAAACTCGTAAATATGTGCCGTGAAAACGCGTATGAAAAGCTTGCGCAAAAGAAGGGGAGAAAAGGCGCGGAGGTGCGCGCTCTTGAGCAACTTCGGGAGGTTTTGGGACTTTCCGTTACACCCGAATATATTGAATCTTACGATATTTCTCACACCGCAGGCGCGGATAATGTCGCCGGTATGGTAGTGTTTAAAAACGGCAGGCCGTTAAAAAAGGCTTACCGAAAATTTGCAGTTAAATCGTTTGCGGGGCAGGACGATTACGGTTCAATGCGAGAGGTTCTTACAAGGCGTTTTAACGAGTATCTTCTCCACAAAGACGACGGCGCAGAAGACGGATTCGGAAAAAAGCCCGACCTTATTTTGCTTGACGGCGGTCAGGGGCAGGTAAACGCGGTTAAAGAGGCGTTGGCGCCTTTTAATATTGATATTCCTGTATTCGGTATGGTTAAGGACAATAAGCACCGAACGAGGGCAATAGCGTACGGCGGCGGTGAAATCACGATAAACGACAACCGTTCCGTTTTTACTCTTGTTTCGGAAATTCAGGAAGAGGTTCACAGATTTTCAATAAGCTATCACCGCGAAAAACATTCAAAAAGCGGATTGACGCTTTCGTTGACGAGAATAAACGGAATCGGCGAACAGAAGGCGAAGGCGCTTTTAAAAGAATTTAAAACGGTAAAGGCGATAAAATCAGCGAACATAGACGAACTTCAAAAAGTAAAAGGGATAAACAGGGCGCTCGCAGAAAAAATTTATTTGTATTATAACGGTACTGACGATGAAGAATACGGTAATTTTTGATTTAGACGGCACAATTCTTAATACTCTTGACGACTTAACCGACGCGGTGAATTTTGCCTTAACGGCTCATAATTTTCCGTCACATTCGCCGGAAACGGTAAAAGCGTTTGTGGGTAACGGGATAAAAATGCTTATAAGGCGGTCGGTGCCGAAAAATTGCAGTGAAAAGATATTTAAGGAGTGCTTTTCAGATTTTTGCGGATATTACAGCGTTCATTTGGAGGACAAAACCGCTCCGTATGACGGGATAGAGGATTTACTGTCGGAGCTTAAAAAGGCGGGCTTTAAAACTGCCGTCGTGACAAATAAAGCCGATTTCGCGGCGCAGGCGCTGTGTAAAAAAATATTTGGCGATTTAATAACGGTTACGGTCGGCGCGGGGGAAAATACAAGGCATAAGCCTTTTCCGGACGGCACTCTGAAAGCGATGAAATTTCTCGGAGTAAACGCTGAAAACGCATATTTTGTAGGCGATTCCGACGTTGACGTGAAAACGGCTGAAAATGCCGGGATAGATTTTATCGGAGTCCTTTGGGGATTTCGTGAAAAGCGCGTTCTTGAAAGCGCGGGCGCTAAAGTTTTTGCCAAAAACGCGGGCGAGCTTAAACGTTTAATACTCGGCGGGTAATATCGCGTTTTCCAAAAAACTTGACAAATCGACGAAAAATTGCAATAATATAAAGACAAGGCAAAAACCTTATTGAATAATAAAATAAAGAATCGGTTTGGTGCGGCTTATGAGAGTTATTACGGGTGAAGCGAGAGGCAGACGCCTTATAACCTTAGACGGCGATGACGTTCGCCCTACGACCGACAAAGTCAAAGAGGGAATATTTAACGCGATTCAGTTTGAAATTCCAGAGGCCAACTTTCTTGACTTGTTCGCGGGCTCCGGCCAAATAGGAATTGAGGCTATTTCAAGGGGAGCTAAGCACTGCTGTTTTGTAGACGCGTCGAAACGTTCGCTGGATGTTGTCAGGGAAAACTTAAAAAACTGCGGTTTTGAAGAAAGAGCAAGCGTATTTTTGGGCGACGCTTTGTCATACGCAGAGCATTCGCGGGAAACATTTGATATTGTTTTTCTTGACCCTCCTTACCGTAAGCATATTATTGACAAAGTACTGCCCGCTATTGCCTCAAAAGTGAGCGACGGCGGAGTTATTGTGTGCGAAACCTCGGCCGAAGAGGAACTTCCGGCTGTTTCCGGGGATTTTTCGCCTGCGCGCGAATACAAATACGGTAAAATTAAAATTACCGCGTACAGAAAGAATAAGTGATAAAATGAGAACTGTTATTTGTCCCGGGTCATTTGACCCGATTACAAACGGACATCTTGATATTATTGAGCGCAGCTCATTGCTTTTTGACAGAGTAATAGTTGCCGTTATGTTTAATTCAGCCAAGAAAAACAATTTCTGTTTTACACCGGAGGAACGCGCGGAGCTTATCAGGCGCTGTACTTCGCATTTGGGAAATGTTGAGGTCGCGGTCGCGGACGGGCTTTTGGCGGAGTACGCAAAGAAATGCGGCGCCGTAGCGGTTGTTAAGGGACTTCGCGCTATGTCGGATTTCGAGTATGAATTTCAGCAGGCACAGCTCAACAAAAAGCTGAACGGCACGCTTGAAACGATTTTTATAAACACAAGAAGCGAGAATATGTATTTAAGCTCAAGCGTTGTAAAGCAAATTTGCGAATTGGGCGGGGATATAAGCGATTTCGTTCCCGAAGCGGTTCGTGATGATATAGTCAAAAGAATTATGAGAGGTGCATAAAAATGACAATAGAAAGTTTACTCGACGAGATAATCAATATTATCGACGAGGGCAAGACCGTTCCGTTCACGTCAAATATTTTGGTCGACGCCCAGGCTATTAAGACAGCTGTCGAGGATATTAGGCTCAATATGCCGGATGAACTTACGCAGGCAAGAAAAATAGCCTCCGAGCGCAAAGAAATTCTTGCAAGCGCGCAGTCTAACGCCGACGATATTATTGAAAAAGCTCATTTGCGCGCAAAGGAAATAATTTCCGAAGACGAAATAACACGCGGGGCAGAGACGGCCGCCGCGGAAATTATGCAGCAGGCAAGAAATATGGCGAACGATATTGTTGAAAAGGCAAGAAATTCCGCCACCGAGCTTACGGAGCAGGCAAAGAATTGGTCGTCGGAAATGCGCAAAAGCGCAAGCGAATATGTCGAAAATATAGTTGCCGTTGCGGATGAAGCCCTTACAAATTCCGTAAATGAAATCCGCCGTACACGCCAACAGCTCAGAGCCGCGTCGCAATCAAAACGTATGGACGAGTAAATTTATATTCATTAAAAACAGCCTTGACGCATATTTATTATAAAAATGTGTTCGAGGTGTTTTTATGTTTATCTATACGGTTAAATCCAAACAAATAAGAGCGATACTTATTATCCTATTTGTGGTTTTGACGGTTGCAGTGCTTATTTTTCTCTCAAAGGACAGCCGGAATGTCTCCACTGACAGTACCGCGAATCTGAAGGCGTCCGACCACAGCGAGCGGATGAGCTTTATTTCGCAGTTCGGTTGGGAGGTTTCCGAAGAGCCGACTGAGGTTCGTGAGGTAATAATCCCCGAAACATTTGACGACGTTTACACAAAATATAACGAAATTCAGCTTTCGCAGGGCTTTGATTTGTCGTCCTATAAGGGTATGAGAGTCAAAAGGTGGACTTATGCCGTGAAAAATTACGCGGGGTATGAGGATAAGGACTGCATAAGAATAAATATTCTCGTTTATGACGGCAGTGTAATAGGAGGCGACGTCTGCTCGGTGGAGCTTAACGGCTTTATGCACGGATTTTCAAAACCGCAGTAACAATAGTGAGAGGCATTATGGAACGGCTCGATAAAATTCTTGCTTTGCAAGGGACGCTTTCAAGAAAAGACGCAAAAGAAACCGTAAAAAACGGAAGAGTGGCCGTTAACGGCGTAACGGTACGGGATTCATCTCTTAAAATCAGCGAAACGGATACGGTTACAGTAGACGGAAAAGAGTTATCTCTTAAAAAACACATCTATATAATGCTAAACAAACCGAGCGGCATTGTTTCGGCAAGCGATTCAAAATGCGAAAAAACAGTTATAGACCTTGTCCCAGAAAAATTTTTGCGTTCGGGGCTGTTTCCTGCCGGCAGACTTGATAAAGACACGCTCGGCTTTGTTTTGATTACCGATGACGGAGATTTTGCTCACAGGATTTTATCTCCCAAAAACCATATCGTCAAAACGTATGAGGCAAGGCTTGCGGGAACTCTTGCAAAATCGCAGAGGGAAATTCTTCAAAGCGGGATAACGCTCTCAGACGGGACAACCTGTAAGGAATCAAGAGTAAGTATAATTGAGGATGGGGACGCTCCGCTCGTCAGAATTCAAATCTGTGAGGGCAAATATCACCAAATAAAAAGAATGTTTGCGGCGGCCGGCAATAAAGTCACATATTTAAAACGTATAAAAATCGGGAATTTGGACTTAGACAAAGCTCTTCTTCCGGGCGAATGCCGCGAAATCACTCCCGAAGAGCTTGAAAAAATTGAGAACGGTAAATTTTTTAGTGAATTTTAACAATAAAAAAATAGTATAAAAAAGGCTTGAAATTGCGTTGTTTGACTAATTTTTAGGCCTTTTTTTGTGAAAAATGTTTGAAAAAATCGAAAAATTTAAAAATTTTGCTTGCAAAAGAGGCATTTATTGTGTAAAATACATAGTGTTGTTATTGTAATTTTTGCATAAAGGAGTTTTCCTATGTCAAACAGATTGTTTCAGGGCATTGTTCACCAAATGGTCGAGGTCATAGACAGAACGTTCGGCGTTATTGATGAAACAGGCACTGTAATTTCGTGCAGCGAGCTTGGCCGAATAGGAGAGATGCAGTCCCACGCGCTGTCAAGCGCTTTTGCCTCGTCTGATATTGTTGTTTCCGACGGATATACCTACAAAGCATTCGGCGCTCATATGCACCCCGAATACGCGGTCTTTGTCGAGGGGGACGATGACATCGCCGCGCGCTATGTTGCCGTTCTCGCGGTTTCTCTTTCAACTATAAAGCAATATTACGATGAAAAATACGACAGAGGCAATTTCATTAAGAATGTAATTCTTGAAAATATACTCCCGGGCGATATTTACATTAAAGCCCGCGAACTTCGCTTTAACAACGACGCCGCAAGGGTGGTTCTGCTTATCAGAATTACCGAGCGAAGCGATGTTTCTGTGTTTGACGTTATTCAGGACCTTTTCCCCGACAAAACAAAAGATTTTGTCATCAATATAAACGAAACCGATATTGCCATTGTTAAAGAGGTTAAGGCAGGCATCGAAACTAAGGACCTTGAAAAGCTTGCCCGTTCAATAGTCGATTCTCTCGGAACGGAATATTATACGCGCGCGCTTGTAGGTATCGGCACAACTATCAGCAGTTTAAAAGATTTGGCGCGCTCTTTCCGTGAGGCTCAGGTTTCGCTTGAGGTAGGAAAAGTGTTTGATACGGAAAAAACAATAGTAAGCTATGATAATCTTGGCATTGCAAGGCTTATTTACCAGCTCCCCACGACTCTTTGCGAAATGTTCCTTAAAGAGATTTTTAAGCGCGGCTCAATCGAAAGCCTTGACCATGAAACTCTTTTCACTATACAGAAATTTTTTGAAAACAATCTTAATGTTTCGGAAACTTCAAGAAAGCTTTTCGTTCACAGAAACACTTTGGTTTACAGACTTGAAAAGATTAAAAAGCTGACTGGGCTTGACCTTCGCGAATTTGACGACGCTATCGTGTTTAAGGTAGCGCTGATGGTTAAAAAATACCTTAACTCCCGTCCGATAAAATATTGATATTATTAAAGAGCCGATTTAACATCGGCTCTTTTTTGTATATATGTGCATATAAACGCGACTGTATTTTGTACAAATCGACGATAAATATTAACATTTTATAAAAACCGTTACAAACACAATATTTTGTGGTATAATTCAATTCAATAATAGTTATAATGTGTAACTTTGTTTTAAAGAGGTAAAAATTGTGATAGAGTTCAATAATGTTTCCAAAACCTATGATAACGGAACAGAAGCACTTAAAAACGTATCACTGAAAATCAATGACGGAGAATTTGTTTTCGTGGTCGGGGCTTCCGGCGCGGGTAAAAGCACTTTCTTAAAAATCATTATGCGTGAACAAGTGCCGAATTCGGGTACGGTTATCATTAACGACTATAATTTGAATAAAATTAAAAAAAGAGATATTCCGAAATTCCGCAGAACTATGGGAATTGTTTTTCAGGATTTCCGCTTGATTCCCAATATGACGGTTTATGACAATGTTGCGTTTGCGATGCGTGTCATAGGCGCTAAGGAGAGGGATATAAGCAAACGCGTTCCCTACGTTTTAAGTCTTGTAGGGCTTACGTCAAAGGCAAGGCAGCTTCCGAATCAGCTTTCAGGCGGCGAACAGCAGAGAGTCGCCCTTTCGCGCGCGCTTGTAAATAACGCGGGCATTCTTATTGCGGACGAGCCTACCGGTAATATCGACCCTGAGATGTCATACGAAATAGTTGACCTTTTAAATCATATTAACGCTAACGGCACAACAGTCGTAATGGTTACCCATGAGCACGAACTGGTACGCCGTTTTAACCATAGGGTTATTACCATTGCCGACGGCGAAATTGTTTCCGATACGCTTCAGACTGAAAATTCCGAAGAACCTGAATCCGTTTTTGAGTCGGTTGTTGCCGATGATGAAAAGACCGCCACCAAGCAGGAGCTTATAGAGGCGGCTAATCAGGATATTCAGGCGAGCGTTGACAAAATCCGTGAAGAACAGGCAAATTCAGCTGAAATAGGCGACAAACCCGATACCGCTTATTATATTCAGCCGAACAGTGATGAAGACCTTGAGAATTTTATGAAAAATTACGGTATCGATTCCGACGACATTTCCGACGTTTCGGATATTGACTACTCCGAATATCTCGATGAAACAAACGGAGGTGACGCGGAATGAAAGGCGCAAGTCTTAAATACCTTACAAAAGAGGGATTCAGAAGTGTTTGGGTAAACAAGCTGATGTCTTTGGCGTCAATAGCGGTGCTTATGGCGTGCCTTGTGATTATCGGTCTCGGCGCTATGATATTTTTTAATATAAGCTCTCTTCTTGACAGTATTGAAAATCAGAATGTTATTATGGTATTTGCCAAAAATGACGCAACCGATGAAGAGGTCAGCGTGATAGGCAACCAAATAAAAGCGCTTGACAATGTTGAGAGCTGTATTTTTGTCCCTAAAGACGACGCTCTTTTGGCGCAGCGTGAAACTTTAGGGGCTGACGCCGCAATTCTTGACGGGCTTAAAGACAATCCTCTTCCGGACGCGTACAAGGTAGTCGTTAAGGACCTAAGCAAATTCGACTATACCGTCGGTCAGCTGAAATCCATTAACGGCATTCAGCGTGTCCGTGAAAATAGCGACGTTGCGGATAAGCTCGTCAATATAAGAAAAGCCGTCACAATAATCAGCGTAGGAATCGTTGCGCTGCTGTTCGTAGTTTCGCTGTTTATAATTTCAAATACAATAAGAATTACGATGTTCTCAAGAAAGCTTGAAATCAGTATTATGAAGGCTGTCGGCGCTACAAACTGGTTTATTAGATGGCCGTTTATGATTGAGGGTATAAATTTGGGAGTTATTTCGTGCTTTATATCCTTTGTAGTGCTGATAGGTCTTTATTCGGGAATCGGCCGTATATGCGCAGGCTTTATTGACTCCTTCAAGCTTGTGAATTTCTGGGATTACGCTTGGTATATCTTAGGAATTTTTGCCGTTATCGGTATATTTACGGGCTCTGTCGGTAGCCTTATTTCCATGAGTAAATATCTCAAAGAGCAGGGAGGCGTTATCAACGATGACCAGTAAAAAGATTATTTCGTTATTTCTTGCGGCCGTTTTGGCCTTCTCGGCTTCTATCGGAAGTTTTGCCCTTTCAAAGGAAGAAATTCAGGCGAACCTTGAAGACGAAATAGCCCAAAAAGAGAAAGAAATTGAGCAGTATGAGCAAAAAATAGATTCGCTTAAGGGCAACGCCGCAAAGCAGGACGAATACATTGACCAGCTTCAAAAGCAAATTGACTCTTATGATGATGAAATTGCTCTTCTAAACAAGCAGATTGACGACTTGAACGCGAAGATTTCCGCTCTTGACGGCGAAATTGCCGAGTTTGAGGCAAAAATTAAAAAGTTGGAAGATGAAATTTCATCAGTTGAAAAACAAATCTCTGAAAAGCAAGCCGAGGTCGACGAGGCTTACAATCTTCTTTCGGAAAGGCTTCGCGCCGCGTATATGGCGGGAGAAACCTCTATGCTGGAAATTTTCCTTTCCGCAAAGGATTTTTCGGATTTTATTGAGCGTTCGGAGCTTGTTTATCAAATCGCAAAGCACGATACCGCGCTTGTAGATGAAATTAAAGAGTCCATAGACCAGCTTAACAAAATGATAGCTTCGCTTGACGAGAAAAAGACAGACCTTGAAGAGAGCAAAGCTTTGCTTGATAATCAAAGGGTACAGCTTGATGAGTCAAGAGAAACCGTAAAAGCGTCTAAGGCGGTTGTGGACCAAAAGGTTGCGACTATTCAGTCGAAAATCGACCAGGTAAACGCGTATGTCGGCTCGCTTAATAAGCAGAGCGCTCAATACCAAAAGCTTATGGAGAAAGCTAACGCCGAAAAAGCAAAATTCAAAAGCGAAATTGATGAGCTTGTCAATAATGTAGGTTCTAAAGGAGACGGCATTGTAGACAGCGCTCCGGCAAAACATAAATTTGAAATTTCCACAAAGGGAATTATCTGCCCGCTTCAAGGGGCGGCCGTTGGAATACGCGAATATTCTTGGAATCATGCTAAGCGAGGCAACCATAACAGAGCTATGGATATAGGTTCTCTGTACGGTTCAAGCAACGGCAGACCGATATATTCAGTTGCCGACGGTAAGGTCATTAAGGCGGCTTATGACAGTTACAGCGGAAATCATATTCTCATTGACCACGGTTCCGGCGTCGTTACATATTACGGCCATTGCAGTTCAATGATTGTAAGCGCGGGAACAAAAGTTTCGCAGGGGCAGATTATAGGCTATGTCGGCAGTACGGGCTATGTAACGGGGCCGCATCTTCATTTTGAGCTTCGTGTAAACGGTTCTCAGGTTGCTCCGGAAGATTATTTGAAAAAGTCAAACGGTAAATTTGTTTCTCCAATATCCGCTTAAAAAGGACTGATTCGCGTTGAATAAGAAAATATCCTTAGGGCTTACCATTTCGCTGATTTTTATTGCTGTTGCGCTGGCCGTCACGGTTACAATGACAATCCTTATGTATTCCTATAATAATCTTATTAAGGATGTTTCGGGCAGAGCGGGAATGTATTCCGGAATTTCTGAAATTGACGACGTTATCCGTGAAAACTATTACGGTGAAATAAATGAAAATCTTTTAAATTCAATGATTTCAAAAGGGTACGCCGATGGCCTTGGCGATCGTTACAGCGCTTATATGACCGCTGACGAATATGTAGAGTATAAGCAGATGGAAAAGGGCGAAAAGGGCGGTATAGGCGTTGTTGCGCTGTATGATGAGGTCAGCAACGGAATTTATATTTCGGAAGTGGCCGACGCTTCTCCCGCAAAGCTTCAGGGGATGAATAAGGGCGACGTGATAACCGAAATTGACGGTACAAAGGTAACCGCTCTAAACGCGCAAAGCCTAATGCAGAGCTTAGAGGGCGGTAAGCTTACCGAGGTTACGGTTAAATTTGTCCACAATAATGAGGAAAAAACGGTTAAGGTTGCCAAAGGCTACACTATGCAGACCGTTTATTACAGTTTGGTAAATGAAAAAGTCGGTTATATTAAAATAATTGCCTTTTACAAAAATACTGCCGAGGAGCTTAAAAACGCGCTGAAATATATGGCAGATAAATCAATATCTTCGGTAATTTTTGATGTGCGCGGCAATGCTGACGGCTTTGTCCCGTATGCTACCGCTTGTCTTGATTTAATTGTCCCCGTTGCGACTGAGGGTACGGGCGCTCTTGCCACGGCGGTTGACAAAAAAGGGAACGTCATTGAAACGTTTACGTCGGATTCGGATTCGATTACAATGTCAATGTGCGTGCTTGTGAATTCCGGTACGTCCGGCTCTGCGGAATTGTTCGCCTGCGATTTACGCGATTTCGGCGCGGCAAGCTTAGTGGGTACAACTACCGCGGGTAACGGTACAATGCAGAAAATTATAGAGCTTTCGGACGGCGGAGCGGTAAAGCTTACCGTTGCTAAGATTTTACCGTATAAAAGCGAGTCTTATGACGGAGTCGGCCTCAAGTGTGACAATGAGGTTACGCTTACCGCCGAACAAAACGACCGTCTTCAGATGCTCTCGCTTGACGAAGACGCGCAGTATCAAAAGGCGCTGGCTCTGATGACGGATTCTTAAATTAACTTATGCAATATGTCCCACGCCTATATAGGCGGGGTTCAGTTCCTCAACGCGGTTTATACCGCTCCTCTTGCCACGCCGCTTGACGAGGCAAGCCCCTTATTGAACTTATTTTGATTCCTCCTGCATATATTGTGCAGGGGGGATTTTTTATGTTTTGTATTCTCAGCGTAAATCGGCGCAAAAACAGCGTTGCCGAAAGATTGTTCGGGGGCCTGATGAAAGACGACTACTCGCTGGTAACAGTGCCCGTTATCGGCGGCGCTCCGTTTTATCATTTAACCGTGACAGCAGGGAAAAAGGGCATTGATTTTGAGCGCGTAATTTTTGAAGTCGGGAGGTGCGCCCAAAGGCTGATTCTTGACGGAGATATAAATTTACCGAATGTAAGGGGAATTGGCGAATTTGACAGCGATTTGCTCCATAAAATTCTTATAAAAAATACAGCGTCGTTTATCCTTGAAAGGCTTGCGGGAAATGCCGAATTTATTGAAGAAAAGGGTATAATATTTTGCGGGGAAACCATTGTGAAAATCGGCGCGGACAAAAATGATTTTGACATACCCGCAATCTATTGCGGCCTTAAGCCAGACAGAGTGGAAAAATATAAATTCGCCGCCGCTCTGTATGAGCTGTGCGGAGTATTTTCAATAGGCGAGTGCCGTTTTAACAGTATAATGGTTAACGGAGAAAAAAAGAATATCCGAAACTTTTATTTTTCTTGACATACCGGCTTTTTTTTAATATAATATCTAAATATATGGGCGCTTTAAGCGCTGTTGTTACCGTGCGTTTTTTCACGGAAAATGAAAGGAGTTTTTATCGTGGCAGAAACACAACTTACCATAGAGGCTTTAAGAGAACTTGAGGCGGAGCTTGAACAGCTAAAAACCGTCGGCAGAAAAGAAGCCGCTGAAAAAATAAAGGTGGCAAGAAGCTTCGGGGACCTTTCCGAAAACTCGGAATATGATGAAGCTATGAGCGATCAGGCAAAGCTTGAAGCCCGCATAAGCGAAATTGAAAGCATAGTTAAGCACGCGAAGATTATTGACGTTGACTCCCTTGGAACGGAAAATGTGCATATCGGTTCAACTGTTACGCTTCAGGATAAAAAGAAGAACGAATTCACATATACCATCGTCGGCTTTGCACAAGCAGATCCCGAAAACGGTAAAATTTCCGATGAATCACCCGTGGGCAAGGCGCTTATCGGCCATAAAAAGGGCGACAAGATATTTGTAGAAGTTCCCTCAGGTCAGCTTCAGTTTAAAATTACCGCTATTTTAAAATAACTGATAGTACTTTTTAATAATATTTTGGCATATCGGGTTATTCCCGTCAGCCTTAACGGGGCGGTAACCGCCCTGTTTTCATAATTCGGCAGAGGAGAGGTTAAAATGGCAGATGAAATCAAGAACGCGTCCGCTTCTGAGGAAGAGATAGACGTAAACGAGTTCAGGCAGATTCGTGTTGACAAGCTAAAAGCGCTTCAGGAGGAGGGCAAGGACCCGTTTCAAATCACAACGGCGCTCCAGACCCACGAAAGCGTTGAAATCAAAGAAAATTATGACGCTCTTGAGGGAAAAACCGTTTCAATTTGCGGCAGAATGATTGCAAGGCGCATTATGGGCAAGGCAAGCTTTGCCACAATTCAGGACAAGCTTGGCAGAATACAGTCATATATTTCAATAAACGATGTAGGCGAGGAAGGCTATACCGCGTTTAAAAAGGCTTGGGACATCGGCGATATTATTGAGATAAAAGGTTTTGTTTTTAAAACCAGAACGGAGGAAATTTCCGTCCATGCTCAGGAAATAAGGCTCCTTTCCAAATCACTTCTTCCGCTTCCCGAAAAATTCCACGGCCTTACAAATACTGATACCCGTTACCGCCAACGCTACCTTGACTTAATTGTAAATCCTGAGGTTAAGGAAACATTCATTAAGCGCAGTAAGGTAATTTCTTCGATTCGCCGCTATCTTGACGAACGCGGTTTTATGGAGGTTGAAACTCCGATGCTTGTTTCAAACGCGGGCGGAGCGGCGGCAAGACCGTTTGAAACGCATTACAATGCTCTGAATGAGGACGTTAAACTGCGTATTTCTCTTGAGCTTTATTTAAAACGCCTTATCGTCGGCGGGCTTGAGAAAGTCTATGAGATAGGCAGAGTTTTCCGCAACGAGGGAGTCGATACACGCCATAATCCGGAGTTTACGCTTATGGAGCTTTATCAGGCCTATACGGATTATCACGGTATGATGGACTTGACGGAAGATATGTTCCGCTATCTTGCAAAAGAGGTTTGCGATTCTACCGAAATTACGTATGGAGAGCATAAAATTGATCTTGGCAAGCCGTTTGAGCGCCTTACTATGATTGATGCCGTAAAGAAATATGCGGGCGTGGATTTTGACGCAATAAAAAGCGACGAAGAGGCAAAGAAAATTGCCAAAGAGCATAATATTGAATTTGAGGACAGGCACAAAAAGGGCGACATTCTCAATTTATTCTTTGAGGAGTTCTGCGAGGACAAGCTTATTCAGCCTACGTTTATTATGGATCACCCGGTTGACATATCTCCTCTTACAAAGAGAAAGCCCGAAAAGCCTGAATATGTTGAGCGCTTTGAGCTGTTTATAAACGGGTGGGAGATGTGCAACGCTTATTCGGAGCTTAACGACCCGATTGACCAGCGCGAACGATTCAAACTTCAGGACGCGGCGGCTGAGGCAGGCGACGAAGAGGCCAACCATACCGATGAGGACTTCCTTAACGCTCTTGAAATCGGTATGCCCCCAACAGGCGGTATCGGCTACGGCATAGACAGACTTGTAATGCTGCTCACCGATTCCCCCGCTATCAGAGATGTTTTATTGTTCCCGACAATGAAGTCCTTACCGAACGACAAGTAAGAAAAAGCCAGTGTTTATGCGGGTTTCGGGACTTTCCAAACTGAATAAATTTACCTCTTTACACCAAATTTACACCAATCGGTGCTAAAAACGGTGCAGAGACTAAAAAATCGCATAATTTACGGAATGAATGGGCAGTCCCATAGTGGGATTGCCCATTTCTAATAAAGGATACATTCGTATCTGAGTGCAAAAGGAATGTTTATTATGGAATTAAGTGAAAAATTACAAGAGTTGAGGAAAGAAAAAGGACTCACGCAGGAAGAACTTGCGGAAGCGTTATTTGTGTCTCGCACTGCAATTTCTAAGTGGGAATCCGGCAGAGGAGTTCCCAATATCGAGTCATTAAAAGCAATTTCAAAGTTTTTTTCAGTGTCAATAGATGAGTTATTGTCCGGTGAAGAAATACTTAAAATTGCTGACGAGGATAATAAGCAAAAGGAAAAACATACAAGCGACTTAGTGTTTGGTTTACTCGATTGCAGTTTGATTATGTTTCTGTTTCTGCCTTTCTTTGGACAAAAGGGTGATGAGATTATAAAAGAGGTATCTTTACTTTCGCTGACAGGTACCCCGCAGTATATCAAAATACCGTATTTAATTATTGTATTTGGAATTGTACTTACAGGTGTTTTGCTTCTCGCTCTACAAAATTATGAAGCAGTGTTTTGGTTGAAACACAAACATCAAATATCCATTGTGTTAAGCACAGTTGCTACAATAGAATTTATGATAACACTTCAACCTTATGCAGCCTTTTTCACTTTTGTTTTCTTGGCGATAAAGTCTCTGATGCTGATAAAATGGCGATGATACGAAGCGTGTCGCCAATGTGACGGTGAAATTCTTTTCATTTTTATTCATTCCGCCTATATTGTAAACAGGCGAAAGCCAAATAATTATGGCAAAGGATTGATAAAAATGAAAAAAGAAAAAAGTCAAAAAGTATTGCTTTCAGGAATAGCAATGGTAGTGTTATTTATTTTGTGGACAGTGGCAATAAGCCTTATTGATGTTCAGCCCATCGGGCCACAAAACTCTTCTGTTGGATTTGCAACCTTGAACGGCTTTATCCACAGCCTGACAGGTGTGCATATGGCAATATATACCGTTACGGACTGGTTAGGACTGATACCGCTTTGCTTTATTTTGGGATTTGCGTTGCTTGGACTTATACAGCTTATTAAAAGAAAAAGCTTATTCAAGGTCGATTCCAGTATTTTGGTGTTGGGAGCATTCTATATTGTTGTAATGGCGGCATATTTGTTTTTTGAATTTTATGTTGTCAATTACCGCCCGGTATTGATTAACGGTTTTCTTGAAGCTTCGTATCCATCATCGACAACCTTGCTTGTTATGTGTGTTATGCCGACAGCTGTTATGCAGCTAAACAGTAGAATTAGAAATACAAAAATGAAAAGAGCATTTGCCTTTGCTTTAATTGCATTTACTGCTTTTATGGTAATTGGCAGGTTGATATCCGGTGTTCATTGGATTACTGATATTATTGGCGGGGCAATTTTAAGTGCGGGTTTAGTGATGATTTATTATAGTGTAACCACTCTTATTGCCCGACAGGAAAGATAAAATTCTAACTGAGGAATCACTTATTGACCTTGAGAGATATTTTCTCCCAAGGTCTTTCTTATTATTCGCAAACTACACCAATCCCGATTTTCTCAATATAATTGGGATAATCACAAAGGAAGGGGTGGTTGTACTATGACGGGCAGTTTAGCAAGCGTTCATCCGGAGCTTATTCCTGAATGGTCAGAGAAGAATTTACCGCTGACGCCGGATAAGATAACCTTCGGTTCAAATAAAAGAGTGTGGTGGAAAGGTGCTTGCGGACACGAGTGGGAAACGAGCGTCAAAGCTCGCTCAAAGGGCGAGAAATGCCCGATATGCTCAGGAGCGAGAGTAATAGAGGGTATCAATGATTTAGCCACATTGAAGCCCCTGCTGGCTCAGGAGTGGTCTGAAAAGAACGAATTAAAGCCTACTGAGGTTTCTGTCGCTTCTCATAAGAAGATTATTTGGAAATGCAAACACGGACACGAATGGGAAGCAAGCGTTAAAAGCAGAACGGTAAACGGCACAGGCTGTCCATACTGCTCACATAATAAAGTCCTTGCAGGATTCAATGACCTTGCTTCACAGTATCCTGATATTGCTGCTGAATGGTCTGACAGAAATCTTCCGTTGCAGCCTACAATGGTAACAGCCTTTGCAAACAGTAAGGCTTGGTGGAAATGCAGAGATTGCGGAAACGAGTGGTACACTCTTATTTCAACCCGTTCCGGTGGGAGCAGATGTCCGTATTGTAGTGGATATACATTGCTTAAAGGATTTAATGACTTGGCGACTACGCACCCTGACCTTGCCGCCGAGTGGTCAGAAAGAAATTATCCTCTATTACCTGATGAGGTAAACGCAAAATCAAGACGCAATGTTTGGTGGAAGTGTAAGACCTGCGGCAATGAGTGGAAGTCCGTAATAAATGCCCGTGTAAAAGGAACGGTATGCCCGGTTTGTGCGGACAGGGCGGTTCTTGCAGGATACAATGATTTAGCCACAACGGACAGGAAACTGCTTGCTGAATGGGATTACGAAAAAAACTCTCTGCTCCCGACACAAGTGTCAAGAAAGTCAATGAAAAGTGTGTGGTGGAAATGTTCACTTGGACACTCTTGGAAAGCAAAAATCAGCGACAGAACAATTATCGGAGAAAAATGCACCGTATGCGAAAGCGAATATCGATCCGTGTTCCCCGGCTTGGCTGTCGCCTATTACGCCAATCAAAAAGGACTAAAGGTACAGCTCGGTTCAGATAAACTATTGGGAATACCTCTTGAAACATACATTCCGTCAGAAAAGCTGGCGATAGAATTTACGAACGGCTCAGAACATATGGAGGTTCTCAAAAGCCACTTATGCAAGCAACGAAATATAAAACTCGTAAAACTCCCTTTTAAGACAACCGAAACGGAAGCGGAGTATGCCGACAGAGTAAAAGCAGTTTTCAAAAGCGTACATATCTTTATTTATTCTGATGTCGAAGCAGATGTTTCGGTAATCAGAGCAAAATTCAATGAATGGAGGAAGCGACTGTGAGAGAAGAAAAGTTCCATATCTATCTTAATGATGACGAATATAGCAGAGTAATACAAACACTTATCCGCTTAAAGAACAGTCTGATTTCACAAGGCAGATACACCGACGGAGTTGACGATGTTCTCTGCAAGGTGCTTTCAACCAAGAAAAGAAAGCTCAAAATCAAATATATCTGAATACGAAAAGAGACCGCCTACACGATGTAAGCGGTCTTTGCTAATTTAGAGTAAGTTCGACAAATTGGAATTTATTTTAAGCTATCACGTTTTACCTTCTTAAGCCTTACTATCATTACCATAGGAATTTCTTTGTTGGTTTTA
>CANQFC010000007.1 GCA_947598155.1 uncultured Clostridia bacterium | reverse complement strand
TCCTGAGCCAGGATCAAACTCTCTAAAAAATTGTATCAATTCAGACGCTTTCCGTCTGTATCAATCATTTTCTAAAGCGCTCTTTTAGCTCTTTACTCTTCTTCTCAAAACGCTTAGCGTTTCTCTTAATCCATTCCTTATTATCCGGTTATGAATTACTGTCTCTTGTACTTACCTTCTTAAAGTTCTTACTCTTAAAGTTCTCACTCTTAAAGCTCTAACTTCTTAAGGTTTCTCCAGGGTTCCTTTCTCGTCGTTGTTTAATTTTCAAGGTCCGTGTCCACCTTTTTAGGGGTGGAAGATTATTGTAGCAAAAATTAAACCGTTTGTCAAGAAAAACTTTTGAACTTTTTAATTTTTGCATTTTAAATGCTGTCCGTTCAGACAGCTTTGTTATAATATCACAATCAAATTCCCTTGTCAAGAAGTTTTTGAAAATTTTTTTAATATTTTTTTCGGCAAATTTTACCTGTATGACGCCAATTTAATCTTTTATTGTATATATGTACAAAAATCGGCAAAGATACAAACATTAAAGCTTTGGAGTGATTTATACGGTTAGAAAAATATCAATTCAAAACAAAAAAATAAAACTTCTTTGGCAGATTGTCGCCATAGTTCTCGTAAACGCGTTTGTTATTACAATTATAGCATTTGCGGCAAGCCGAAGCTCGCCGACGCTCTCACGTCTCGGTTCACGCGGCGAGGAGGTCAGACAGGTTCAGACAAAGCTTAAATCCTTAGGGCTCTATACGGGCTCAGTCGACGGAATATACGGCACGGGCACGCAAAAAGCCGTAAGACAGTTCCAAAAAAACTGTGGTCTTACGGTTGACGGAATAGCCGGTCCAAAGACTCTGCTTTATCTCGGAATAACAAGCGGCTCTTCTTCATCCTCTTCCGGCGGATATTCAAGCAGTGATATTTACCTTCTTGCCAAAGTTATAGGCGCGGAGTCGCGGGGCGAGAGTTATACGGGGCAGGTAGCAGTCGGCGCCGTCGTATTAAACCGCGTGCGGCATTCATCTTTCCCGGACACTATTTCGGGAGTAGTCTATCAAAGCGGAGCGTTCTCCTGCGTGAATGACAGCAACTGGAATGTTGAGCCGAACGAAACCGCTAAAAAAGCCGCGAGAGACGCCATAAACGGCTGGGACCCGACGGGCGGAGCCATATACTATTATAATCCTGCAAAGACAAGTAACCAATGGATACGGACGCGTCCTGTTATAACGACCATCGGAAAGCATGTATTTTGCCGTTAAATAAAATAATACCTCCGCCGCGCGGTCAACGCGGCGGCGGTATTATTTTTGCTTTTTAAGCGAAAAATTGCAAAGCATAAATTTTTAATAAAAACAGTTGACAAATTTTAATCCTTATATTATAATAATCAAGCCGAATACGGCAATGACATATTTGGCGGCGTAGCTTAGTTGGCTAGAGCGTCCGGTTCATACCCGGAAGGTCATAGGTTCAAGTCCCATCGCCGCTACCAATAAGGCCCGGTGGTCAAGCGGTTAAGACACCGCCCTTTCACGGCGGTAACACGAGTTCGATTCTCGTCCGGGTCACCAAAAAGCAGTACTTACTTTTGAGTCGGTACTGTTTTTCATTTAATCAGTTACACTTATAACTTAGGCAAGAGATGTCCTCCGCCTTTTTAGGCGGCGGGTTCCGTTTTCGGAATCAGTGTGGATTTAGTTTTCCGCTGATTTTTCAGCGCGGTTTTCACCGCGCCTTGCCGCACAACTTTATGGGGCAAGCCCCTTATTGAAAATGAGGTTGCGTCTATGCGCTATAATTGGATTGACGAATATTTAATGTCAAAAAACGGCGTCACAAAAGACTATAAGCTTGAATGGAACTGGATTCGCTATCATATAGGCGGTAAAATGTTTGCCGCAATCTGTCTTAACGGCAAAAACGAGCCGCATTACATAACGCTTAAAGCCGAGCCATTTGAAAGCGAGCTTTTAAGGCAGGAATATGAGGACATAATCCCCGGCTATTATATGAACAAAACGCATTGGATTTCAGTAAATCCTGACGGCGCCGTCCCGGACAAACTGCTGAAAGACCTGCTTGGCAAAGCATATACGCTTGTATTAGGGGGACTAAGTAAAAAAGCGCAGGCGGAGATTTTAGAGAATAAATAAATACATACATACTGTAAAAAGCTATCCTAACCGGGTAGCTTTTTGTTATTTGAGTTGAGATTTATCGGGAAAACGCACCCTGCCCGCAATAAACGGTACCGAAAGCAAAACCGCTTTGCAAATATTGTCCGCAATCATACAGCACCAAACCGCCGTCAAATCCAAGCGCCATATTTTTACGCATAAAAACGTGAATAAAATTCTTACGCACCACATACTCGCGGATTCCGATGCAAAAACGTATTTTGTCCTCCCAAGGCCGTAATAAATGCCCTCCAAAACAATCGTCAGACCGAAAAACGGCTCTGAAAACGCTACAAGCCTAAGCATTTTCGCGCCTAAAGCCACAACATTTTCACTGTTTGTAAATATATCCATTAAAGGCGTTGCAACAAAGTAAAGCGCCGTTCCGCTTATAAACATCATAACCACCGTTATTAAAACGCTGTTTTTTCGCACGGCTTTAAACTCGCTTTCATTTTGCCCGCCTATTGAAACGCCTATCATTGTCGATGTTGACGAACGAAATCCGTATCCGGCGATGTAAAATATCTGCTCCGCGCTGACGGCTATTGAATGCGCCGCAAAAACGGTTGTGCCCATTGACGAAACAAGAGCGGCAAATACGACATAGCCCATACAGTTGACTGAATGAGTGAGGAACACGGGGTAAGAGGTTTTAAGACAGGTTTTCATTACCTTTTTGTCGGGTTTAAGCAAAGATTTTCCAAATTTCAGCCAATCGCTTTTTCTGTATTCGCGGAACATTAAAATCCCCGATACGGTAAAGGATACAGCGGAGCCGATTCCCGCCCCTATAACGCCCATTTTTAATATGTATATAAACAAATAATTCAGGGCAATATTGAGAAAATTTTCAAAAAGGGTAATCGCCATAGGCGTTTTGGTGTTTTTGGTTGCCCTGAGGCACGATGCCATTACGGTGTTTACCGCTCTGAACAGCATCGGCAGGGATATTACGGCGAAATAAAGCGAGGCCGTTTTGCGAATGTCCCGCTCCGCGCCCATAAGCACAGGTATCACAGGTGAAAATCCTATACAGGCCGCCCCGGTCAGAGCGCCAGAAAAAATTGTCAGAATAAAAATCTGCGATGAGATTTTACGGGCGTCGTTTACGTCATTTCTGCCGACGGCCTCTGAAATCATAGCAACGGCGGCGACTCCCAAGGCTGAAAAAATTCCGCCCACAAGCCAATTTACCGTTGTTGTAACGCTGACCGACGCCGTCGCTTTTTCGCCTAAATTGCCGACCATCGCCGTGTCAACATACTGAAGTAAGGTTGACATTATCTCTTCAATGACCGTGGGAACGGCAAGAAATATCAGCGAAGCAAAAATACTGTTTTTATTAAATTTTGCGTTCTGTTTACCGAGCATCTGTCTTCCCTGCCGTTTTAATGATTTATGACTTGAGAATATTCAATAAGATTCTTCCCCGTTAATGGCGCGCAATGAATCAAAAGAGGATTTATACTCTTCTGATTCCGAAACGGCGCCCGCCGCATATACTGGCGGGACGTATTGCCTAAGCTATATTATCATATTTTTGCGGTAACCGCTACAATTTTTTAAATAATAAAGCGGTTAAAATTTTTATTTTTGTCGCAATAAAAAAGTTTATTACATAGCAAAAGGGGGGCGCTTTAAAAGCGCCCCCGAATTTAAGCTGTTATTTTACGGATTTAACGGTTACAATGTCGCCCTCTGAGTTTTCCGGTATTTCAAATGTAACGCTGTCCCCGTTATTTGCAAGAATTATCTTTTCAGCGTTCTTTACCGAAATCTTATAATACCTTGCCGCGTCGTCAAGCTTAATATAGAAATACGTTTCCCCTCCGGTCGTCGCCGTGCGTATATCGCTTATCTTGCCTGAAACGGTTATATACTTAACCGTATTTTCACCGTCTTCGCCCTCATTTTCGTTGACGTCATCTAAGTCAATGTTTACATTTATGCCGTTTTTCTCAAGCTCGGAAGCATATTTTTCAACACATTCCGCGAGCGTGGATTCGGCCGCTACAATAGTTGACTGCTTAACATTAACAAGGGCGTACATTTTAACGTATTCGCTGGCGTCTTTAAGCGCCATAAAATATGTCGGCTCGCCGCTGACATTCAGAAGAAGAGGGAATGTCGCTTTGTAGCTGTACTGCTGAACCTTGCCTTCGGCAGATGTTCTCGCCGCGTCTTCCAACGCGCCCGAAACCTGATAATAGCGCGCGTCCTTCGTCCTCTGGTTGATTAGAACAAAGCCGATAATAGCCTGGTCGGATGTTATTGAAGTTACGCCCGTGTACATATAAACATCGTCGTTAAGAGCAAGGTAATTGTAGCCGGAGCTTGTAACCTTAACGTCCGTCTGGCCGATAATCGAGTTAATAAATCCGTTTGAATACTTGCCGTAATAATTGAACTGCTCGTTGAGAAGCTCGGAAGAATAGATGCGGTCAAGCCACTGGTACTCTTTGTCGGTAACAAATTTATCGGTTTTAAGTTTGGTTTTGCCGTCAAGATTAGTTGAGATAAGAGTTGTTGACCCCGTGGCGGCGTCAACTAAAACCGCTCCTTTGATGTCGGTGCCGCCGAAAAGCCCTATCGTCTTGTCGATTACGGGGACTACCCAGTACGGCTTGCCGGAATCGTCTACCTCAAACTTAGGCGTATCAAACATAAGCGTGGGGTAATTAAACCTGCAATGGCGGATAAGGTCTTCGTTAAAATATTCGGCAGGCGAATAGCGCATAGGCTCGTCAAGCCTTTGAAGCTCCGCCTTTTGAGTGGTCATATCGACAATAATATAGGCGGGAATGCCGTTCTTTGTGTTCTTCATCCACTTGAAGAAATCAGCGTATTCAAGGGACTGCACTCTTACGGGCGTGCCATTGTAATTGATTTGAGTTGAATAAAGACTGGAAACAACGAACTGGGAAACATAATCGGAAAGCTTGCCGAGCACCCTCGTCGCAAGCATATTAGACGCGTCTTTATCAAGCCTCGGAACGCCTGAAAAGTCAATTTCGGCAACTTCTTCGGCAAAATCCCCGTCCTGCACGTCAATAATTCTGCTGTAAGCCTTCGCGCGGAAAAATACCGAGCTTGAAAGGTATCCTATACCTACAATTACGGCCAACACCAAAAGAATAATTATCGGGATTTTCATTTTGTTTTTTGCGGCGGCCATTTTTTCGGGACGTGAATATGCCCCTGCCGAAATTCCGTAAAGACCGATGAAAATAATAACTGAAAACGCAATCCAGATATACAGTTCAATAGCCTTTAAGTTAATAGCGGGAAGCATAAAGTAATAAAGCGCCGCCGAAATAATAAGAGTAATAACTATGGTAATCGCTAATCTCTTCCCGTCGGACATACTTTTTTTCTTATTGCCGCCGAAGTCAACCTTGATTGGTTTCACAAAACCGCCTCATTTCATTTATATATTTATTATTTATATATTTTACATTATATTTGCCGTTTTAACAAGAGTATAGACAAACAATTTTTATTTTAATACAGAATTAAATATTTATTTTCTTGCAGTACTCCGCGCAAACGCAGTTTTCACAGTGCGCCTTCCTCGCGGTGCAGGTGTCACGACCGTGAAGTACGCACCTATGGCAGAAATCGTTGCTCTCCTCGGGCGGCAATATTTTTTTAAGCTCCATTTCGACTTTTTTAGGGTCTTTTGTACTGCAAAGCCCCATTCGGTTGGAAATCCGAATCAAATGCGTATCCGCCACAACGGCGGGCTTGCCGTACACGTCGCCCACAATTAAATTTGCGGTTTTTCTGCCCACACCCGAAAGAGTCGTCAAATCCTCAATGTTGTCGGGGACTTTACCGCCGAATCGGTCGCGCACTCCCCTTGCCATTTCAATAATATCACGGGCCTTTCCGTGGTAAAATCCGCAGGAATGAATTATATTTTCTATATCCGCCGTATCGGCGTTGCAGTAATCGTCCAATGTACGGTATTTTGAAAAAAGAGCGGGAGTGACAGTATTCACTCTCGCGTCGGTACACTGCGCTGAAAGACGGGTTGCGACCAAAAGCTCAAACGGATTTTCGGATACAAGGCTGCAAACCGCTTCGGGATATTTTGTTTTTAATGCGTCAATCAAATGTAGCGCTCGCTCTTTTTTAGTCATTTTTAATCACTTTCTCGGCATTTCGTCCTGAAGACCTAAAAGATAATCTGCGGAAACGTTAAAATATTTACAAATTTCGATAATATCCGAAAGCGACGGTTCCGTTGTGCCTGTTTCCATAAAAGAAACTTTACGCTGAGTAATCCCCAATGCGTTTGCAAGATCTTTCTGAGTTATCGTTGGAATCTTTGCGCAGCGCAGGCTTTTCAACCGTTCGTTAAACTCCATTTTCAACACTCCAAATTTTCGGGTGCGATAATATTAACATAAAAATTCCATTTTGAAAAGACGCTGTCAAAAAATATCTATACAAAGTTTTACAAGAAATTTTGTAAGGTTTTACAAAGTTTTTTTCTGTCGATTTTAGTCAAAAATTATCTGTAAAGCATATATTGAGCCGAAAAAAGTTCACCTGCACCACAGGTTGTATTTTTGCCGAAATGAGTATATAATATTGTATGAAAAATAATAAGGAGTGATTTTTTTGAAAGAAATAAACATTCGGGAGCTAAAAGAAAATTTTGTTTCCATGATAAGCGACCAATGGGCGCTGCTTACCGCGGGCAAAACAGACTCCTACAATATGATGACGGTAAGCTGGGGCGGCATAGGCGAGCTTTGGGGCAAAGACGTTTGCTTTGTTTTTGTCCGCCCGCAAAGATATACCTTTGAATTTATGGAGAAAAACGATTACTTTACTCTCTCGTTTTTCGGCGGGGATTACAAAAAAGAACTGGGAATCTGCGGCAGTAAATCAGGCAGAGATACCGACAAAACTGCGCTTACGGGCCTTGAGCCTGTTAAAGTAGGCGAGGCAGTTTCATTCAGGCAGTCAAAAATTACGGTTCTTATGCGTAAAATCGCTTATCAGGATATTGACCCGAAAGGGTTTATCGACCCTGAAATATGTTCAAACTACAAGGACTCGGATTTTCACCGCGCTTATGTCGGCGAAATTATTAAGGTACTTGTCGACGAATAAACATACAAACGGAAACAACAACGCGGAGCAGGTTTTTGGCTTGCTCCGCGTTTTTTAAATATTCGCCCGTCAGCTGAGAACCGACAGTGATTTTTCAGGCAGGTACTTTGGAACTATACTGCCGTCATCGTAAATTACATATACATATCTGCCGTTGTCGCCGTATGTATCATATACTACGCGCGCGGCGTCGGAAATCTTTTCCGCCTTTTCCCTGTCATCGACGCGTGAAACTTTTACGTCATTTTTGCCGTATAATATCTCAATAAAATCAAGAACTGTACCGTTGGGCTTTTGAGAGAAAGTTCCCTGAATTTCAGGGCCGTACAGCCAACCGCCGAAATCCAACTGCTCTCCCGCTGAAAATAACTGTTCTGCGCTTTCCATTATGCCTGATGAACCTGAAGTTATATCTTCTATTAGATCGCCTATGGAAAGCTTTTTGTCCGGAACGATTACGGATTTAACCGCAATACTGCTTACGGCAGGTTCCATATCAGCTAAAACCGCCGCCGTTTCGGTCATCTGCGGGTAAACAATAATTGCTCTTGCAGGCATGCACAATGCGGAACTTTTACCCTGCGCATTTTCGTAAATATCAAAATCCAAAGAGTTGTACATTACTGTATATTGATATGTTTCAAGCATTGGTAAGTCGGAAACCCGAACGAGCGCTCCGGTGGGGTTGCCCGCTCTGCCGTAATATTCGTCGTAGGTAATTTTGCAAAGGTCGTTGTAAAGAGCTTGTCTCAATTCCTCGGTTATTTCATAATTTGTACCTACTATATTTTCATACGGATTAAGCGGTTCGGACGATTCATAGCTTGAAATAAGCGAGCTGTCATAATAGTCAAACATTTCCGCATCAATAAACGGACCGTCGGATACAATTACTTCCGAGTCTGCGTTATACTCCGGCTCTGCGGATACAATTACTTCCGAGTCTGCGTTATACTCCGGCTCTGCGGATACGGCAGCTTTTATAATATGGTGAAAATATTCCGAATTAAATACCGATTTATTGTAATTATGGGCAATTTCCTCGGAATAAACGGGGAAATGCCTCGATATAAACTTGCCGTCCTTCGTTTTAATTAAGAACTCTGCGTATTGCAATTCGGATTCGCCAAAGCGTTTGCCGTCTTTTATTTTGTTGAACTGCTCAAAGCACATTTTAATGTCTTCCGGATTACTGCTTTTACAAACATTGGAATGCTCGCTGTCATAGTCTTTCGGTTCATACCAATCGGTGTTATAGCTAAGCGAGCCGAGCGGATCAAAGTAGCTCATCGAAATGTATTCAATATCCTTAATTTCGGGCAGTTTGTTGTATGTACCGAAATACCCCGTTCCGATTACAATAAGCGACGCGAGCGTTACAGCGGCGCAACCGCCGTACACGGGAAGCATTCTTAAACCCGCCTTGAAATTTCTGCGGATAATAAGCTCTGCCACAAAGAAAATTACAAATGAAAGCGCCGCGATGATGACTACGTAAAGAGGAATGCTTTTTATATGTATGTATAAGTAATTTTCTTTAAACACTTCAATTAAAAGGACTACGCTTATAACGAAAACGGCTGTGCCGTTTATCGCGCTTGCTGCCGCATATTTACCGAACGAGTGTGTGTGTTCATTTTTACGCTTTTTAAAGAGGAACAGCGCAACAGCAAATATAATAAGCGACGCTGCCGCCCATAAGGCTATCGGCAAAAAGTCGGTTTTCCAAGTCAGCAAAAACTCGTTCGGCACTTTTTTACCGGTTATAAGCGAACTTATATCCGTCCTCTCTGAGAGAGCTGTCCACGGCGTAAAAAGCAGTAATTTTTCATAGGCGTCGTAGTAGTCGTATGTTGAATTGAATCCGAATAAAAATATTTCTTTTAAACTTTTTATCAAAAATGCAAAAGCGATGAAAATAACGCTTGACGAGCCTACGGTTAAAAGCATTTCTATCGCCGAACCGGAAATCGCCGCGGCGAGCACGCCGAACGCAAAGCCCGAAACGCCGCTTACAAACATCAAAAGCGAATAAAATGCAAACAGCTTTAGCTGATGCGGGTGGAATCCGAACAATTTTACGTTCATCAAAAACATAATTAAATACGGAATAATCGATACCGCCAAAAGCTCCGCAACGCCTGCTGCGAATCTGTTTAAAAACAGGCGCACCCTATTTATTCCAACACTGAAATAAACGTTTACGCTGTTTTTCCTAAAAGCAAACGAAAAAAGTGAAAACGCGACTATTATCCCGCAAATAATCATTATAATATACGGAGATTGATGTTCAAAATAGACGTCGGAGTTCTCATAGTTCCCGCCGAAATACGAGATTATTTGATGGCTCTTCACAAGCTCCATATATGCAATATTTTCCTTTAATTCTTTTGCGAACTTTATTATCGGGCCTAAGATATAAAACGAAATAATGATAACTGCCGCAATAGGGGCCTTGCACGCTCCCAAAAGACTTCTTAAAAAGTCTTTCAATGCAACTTTATCATTCAAATATCTTTGTGATGTCATATTTCTTATCCTCCATTTCATTCAGGAATACTTCTTCAAGCGTCAGCTTATATTCGTCAATAGCGATGGGGCGGAGCGCGTTTAGCTTAATCTTCTCTTCATTCAAATTTTCTTTGAATATAATCGTTGCGATTTTACCGTCAATATCAAGCGATTTGTAATTTATTTCGCTGAAATCTTCTTCTGTGATGTCACGGTCAAAAATAAGCCTGAATTTACCGTAATTCTCTGAAATGTCATAAACAGAGCAGTCCATAGTAAGACGCTTGCCGTTTATAAGACCCGCGTGGTCGCAAAGATTCGCAAGCTCCGAAAGATTGTGCGAGGAAATAATTATTGACGCCTCGTTCTCCGCTATGTACTCCAAAAAAAGTTTTTTGGTAATATCTCTTTTTTGCGGGTCAAGCCCGTCAAATGTTTCGTCAAGCAAAAGGTATTTGGGTCTGCTTGAGAGCGCCAAAACAATTTCGGTCTGCCTTTGCATACCCTTTGAAAAGCCCCTGATCCTCTTTTTGGCGGAAAGTCCGAAAAGGTCTAAAAGATTTTCAAAGGTTTTCACGCTGAAATTCGGGTAATAGTCCGAATAAAACTTCGCCATGGATTTCGGCGTTGAGTTTAACGGAAACCAAAGGTCGTCGGGAATATAGAACATTTCCTTGCGCACGCTGTTGTTGTCAAAAGTGTTCTCCCCGTCCATTAAAACCTCGCCGGTTTCGGATTTGTAAATCCCCGCGACAGTTTTCAAAAGCGTAGTTTTACCCGCGCCGTTGTAGCCGATAAGCCCGTAAATTGACGACGGCTCAACGTTAAAGTTTATATCTTCAATCGCTGTAAAACTGCCGAATTTTTTTGTTATATTCTTAATTTCAATCATTATTTTCATCTCCCTTGTAAATACTGTCAACTATGAACATTATGTCGCTTTTTTTCGCTCCCATAAACTTAGCTTTTGAAATTGCACACCTCGCATTCTCAAGAGCGCCCTGTTCAATTGCGGTTTTTTCCGCTTTTCCGCTTATAAAATTTCCTTTTCCCGCAACAGAATAAATTATTCCTTGGGCCTCAAGCTCTGAAAACGCGCGTTTGATTGTGTTTATGTTTATTGAAAGTTCCGCAGATAACTGCCTAAGCGACGGGAGCCTGTCGTCTGCCTTAAGCTCTTCCCGACCGACAAGGCTTATTATCTGCTCTTTTATTTGTTCATAAATCGGCGTTCGGGAATGAAAATCCACGAAAAAATTCAAAACGCTCTCACCTCCGTAAAGTATAAGTTGTGTGTGCCAACTGTGATAGCACATATATCACAGTTGTATAGTACACCATATATTTACTTTTGTCAACTGCTTTTTACAAATTTTTTTATTGACTTTACCGCGCGCAATAAGTATAATCGCTTTGAATACAGAATAATATGACGGGGCAAGCCCCTTATTGAATCGCATTAAGCTAAAGGAGGAACTGTTTTTTGGCATATTTATTTGTTCATTTTAAAGAAAAGCTTACTCCGGACGGAGAGCAAGTATATTTTGCAGTTTCAAAAGACGGACTTCATTTTGAATCGCTCAACGGCGGAGAGCCTGTACTTACAAGCACTATGAGCGAAAAGGGGTGCCGCGACATTGAGGTTGTCCGTCTGCGCGGCGGCGGATTTATAATTATCACGACCGACCTGTCAATCGCGTACCGAATGGACGAAAACAACAGCGTGAACTGGAAAGAGGTAAACTCAACGGGCAGTAAATATTTTTGCGCGTGGCGCACGCCCGATTTGATAAACTTCAGCGAACAGGAGCTTTTGCCCGTCAGCAGAGAGGATTTCGGCTGTATGTGGGCGCCCGAGGTGTTCTTTGACGAGAAAAACGGTGAATATCTTATCCATTGGGGCTCCACTGTAAAGGCCGACGGCTTTACACATATGGTTATATTTTGCTGTGTGACAAAGGATTTTAAAAGCTTTTCGGAGCCGAAACCGTTTTTTGCAAAGGAAAACGAAATTTTAGACTCTCACATAACGAAAATTGCGGATACGTACCATTTGTTTTATAAAAACGCCGACTGCCCGCCGATGAATATGCACGCCGTTTCAAAATCCCTTTACGGTCCTTACATTCACGACGTAGCCTTTGAAAAATATATGGCGTCATTGGAAAAACCGGGCTCATATGAAGCGCCGACAAGCTATATTCTGCCTGACGGCAGATGGTGCCTTATGCTGGATTTCTTTGGCTGTGAGAAAGAAAAAATGGGATATGTCCCGTTTATTTCCGACGCGCCCGGCGACAGTAATTTTAAAATGTGCCGTGAAAGCTTTTCGTTCCCATACGGTTTCAAACACGGCAGGGTAATTGAAATAACCGACGCGGAGTACAACAAACTTAAAGAATATTATAAATAAAAACGAACGCGAAACAGCGCAAAAAAGCAAGTCCTATGACTTGCTTTTTGCTTTATTCGGTTTAAACAACGGTTTCTCTCTGCAAGGCAGGCACACAGCCGTATTTTTACGTTGACGCTGACGATACAGCGTTTGACGACGCCTGCAAACAAGCGTCAATTATAAGTACAACGGCAAGCGCGTCAACTTCATTTACCCCGTCCGCTATGTCAATTTCATAAGAGTCTCCGAAAGTAAACCAATGCTTTGAAACAGTGGCGACCGTGCCCGAATTTGAGCTGATTTCATATTCGTGCGCGGTAAAATCGCCCTTAACCTCCCAGCCGAAATTTTCAACGGAATAAGACTGAGAGAAAAAAGTGAAGTTTTTAACTACAAGAGCGGCGTCCTCACCGTTTTTGCTGATATAATATTTTGGCAGAAAGCTCATTACCTTTTGGTAAATTAAGCGCAATTCATTTCCCTGCAAATCATAAATATGCAGTTTTTTCTCTAAAGAAAACAGCTCGCCTTCCACATAATATTTGTCGTTTCCGTTTTCATCGTAGACAAAGAATTTGTTGCGCCAGGAAAATGCCTTTTGCTTTAAGTACAGTTTCATAAACGTCCCTCCCGATTTATAGTTTAGCATTTACAGTATAGCGCATTTTCGCAATATCCGCAATAAAATTGAAATAAAAGCGCGTTTACACAGACAGGTATTTACCGGCTGTGGTAAATTCGGCGGTCGGTTTTATTTTCGTAATAATTTATGAGATACTGCCCCGTGATTCTTGAATCGCGCTCCATATCGCGGATAATTTTAATATCGCGGCTTGCCTCATAATAGCGCATCCCGCCAAGTTTATTCAACTTATTGGAGAGTGCAGTTTCACGTTTTTTAAGCTCGTCCGCACAAATTATGTACTCCTCTCCGAGTTCCCGTAAAGTCATAATTTTCCTCCTTTCTATCGAACAAATGTTCGATAGAATTATAATAAACCAAAGAGGAAAAATTTTCAATAAGCCCGTCCCGTGCAATGTACCTTATAACGGACAAATACATTTTATTTTACCTTGACAGGCCAAACGGTAAAAAAATAACCCGCCGAAAAGGCGGGAATATTTTGCCTGAGTTCAATAAGGGGTCTGCCCCGTCATTATATCCACTCTTTGATAATCTCGGGAGATTTAAACACATCGTCAATTCTCTTAACGAATGGAATAAGGCGCCCCATATCAACAGCGCGGTGGTCGAAAATGATGGTCAGCGTCATTTTTCTGCCTATGTAAATATTGTCATTTTCATCAACCATAGGCGTTTTCTGCGCCGCCGAAAGCGCGATAGCTACAATCTGAGGCGGAACAATATCAAGTAACGCGCAGTCGCCGTGCCAATCTCTCCAAAGCGAGCCGAGGTTTGAAACGGTAATCGTGCCTTGCTCAATGTCGTGCCTTGTAAGCCTTTCCGTTTCGGGTATAGAATAATACTCTTTTTTTGCATTTCCGGTAAGATTTTTTACCTTGTGCTTGCCTGTTTTTGAGCCGATTAAACGGCAAACTGTCTGCCCGATTTTGCCGTGCCTGAGCGCCGTAAGGGTGTTGTCAAGAGAAACGTCATACATTACTTCGTCCATATTCGAGTTTTTGGCTCTTCTCATTGTGTCGCGGATAGCGTCATTGATTTCGGTCATAGTTTTATTGCCCATATCGTGCATATTGAGCGTCATCATATCGCCGTTTTCAAATGTAACGGGCATTGAAATATCAATATTTTCAAAAGTTTCCAGCTTACCTCTTACAAGCTTTCTGTTAAAATGAACGTGGCTGTTGATGACGGGGCACGCCTTAATACCCTCAACAATAACACGGAGCATCGCCGTGTTAACCGAGATTCTGTCGGCACCCGTTTTATCAGCGTTGATTTCTTTAATGATGTCAAAAAATTTGCTTACATCCGCCTCATAGGTAAAGCCGGCGTGCGGAACCGTTTCCCAGCTTTCAGACGTCATATTGGATACGATTTTTCTTGCGATTCCGAAATGTTCGGTGTTAATAATTTTCATTTTTTTGCCCTCTTTGCGAATATAGTTTATTTATTCAATAAGGGGTTTGCCCCGTCACTCAATAATCAATAATGGGGCTTGCCCCGTCATTTACCGCGGCAAGGTGCGGCAACAGCCGCACAAAAAATCAAACATTAAGAGCAATTTTATCATATAGTAAATAAATATTCAATAATAAATTTGTGATTTAACACAAATTTAAAAAATTTTTAATAAGGGAGTGGCGAGGCGAGTGCATCTTGCCTAAGTTATATTAAGTTATAAAATAAAGCTCCCCCTTTTAAAGGAGAGCTTTAAAACAGCGCAGTTATTCTCAGTCTGCGTTTTCTTCTTCAATTTTGTCGATAACATTTTGCGGTATAGCCTCGCCGTGTTTAACGATAAAGATGCAAAGCACGCTTAAAACAAACGCTATGGGGCTGTAATAGAACAGCGACAGATATGTTCCGCTGAGCATAGCGACTACGCCGTACACAATGGGAGACGCAATCTGCGCCGAGAAGGTAGCGGTGTAATAATAGCCCGTGAACGTGCCAACCTTTTCAACTCCGCCGATTTCCAGTACAAGAGGAAGCGTATTTACGGTAATAAACATATTCGCCGCACCGCCAAGAATAAGAACGGGGAATATGAGTATCTTCATGATCTTGATTATTTTATCAAGCGCACCGGAAACCGCATTCAATGCCTCTCCCCTGTCGTTCTCGGTAAGATTTAATCCGAGCTGGCTGTTGGCGCTTGAAATAAGACCGTCAAAGCTGAATCCGTTTGCCGTTATCTCCTTATCAAAAGCCTCATACTTCTGCATTTCGGTATCAGACATTGACTCACCGTTAAGATATTTAATATAGGATTCCATATTAACGAGCGCATCGTCTTTAAGGTTATGAGTGTCGTTGTAATTGTTGATCTCTTCCGTAACCGCTATGTAAGATTTATTCGTAGTGTTGAATGTTCCCATTGAGAAGCCGTCTTTGGCTATCATAACATTAAATATTGCAAAGAATACCACAAATGCGGCAATGAATATTGAAAGCCCTATAATTATGGTCTTTTTTCTGCCGAGCTTTTTACCCATTTTGCCCGCAGGCAGAGCTGCGGCGGCGGAGCATACGGCAAATATTGCCATAAGTATGGTTGCCTGGCTTGTTGCGAAGTGAAGAATTTCTGCGGCGAACAGCGCAAAGAATGTTGTTATGGCGTTTGTGCCGCAGAACAGGAAGAACAGACCGAGAAGCATAAACACAAGGCTTTTTCTCTCGCCAGCGGAAAGCTTTTGTGCCTTTCTTTCAGCTTTTTCCTTTTTCCGAGCCTCTTTTTCTGCGGCAGCCCTTGCCTGCTCATCCATCGCCATATTCTGCTCCGAAACAGCGCGCAGACGGCTGTCAGGCTCTTTGACCTTAAGGAGGACGACAAGCATACCGATGATCATAACAACTGAGCCGATAAGGAATACATACGGAAAAATCCTTGATTCATTTGAGGATGTGATATTAACGCCTGTTATTAATTGGTAAATGATGGTAACAATTGTACCTGCTATCATTCCGATAAGTCCGCCCAAGCCGCCCATAAGGTTTATAACGGCGTTACCCTCTGAGCGAAGCTCGGGAGGGGTAAGATCGGGCATAAGCGCAACAACCGGGGCGCGCCAAAGCGACATAACAAAAACGAACAGAATGATAAAGGTCATTGTAAGTGGCAGCGAGCCGCCGTTGGCCGCAAACGGGATAAGTGCAAACAGCAGGGCGCATATAGGAGCGCCGAAAACTATGAACGGACGTCGTTTGCCGAGCTTTGAATGACAGCGGTCGGAGAGCTTGCCAAAGGCGGGCTGAAAAATAACTCCGAAAATGTTGTCAAAGGTCATAATAATACCGATAAACAGCGGTACAAGTGTTATTCCGCCGCTCGCGAGATTTACATTTTCACCTTGCGCTGCTGCAAGACGGGCAAGGAACGGTATGCTCTCATTGAGCTTTGTGCTCCATGTGTTGACTACTGTGGAATTGCTAAGTAAATGATTAAGTATCTTTGTTATGTACGGGTCGTAAATTGCCCATGCGATAGACGCCGCCAAAAAGCCAAAGCCCGTAAGAATAGTATGTCCGTAATCGAGCTTTCCATTGCTTTTAGCGCAAAAATATTTGCTACCCATAAAATATCCTCCTGTTTTTTATTGACTAAATTATACAACATTTTTTCAAAAATAGGAAGAGAAAATCGTTAAAAATGTTGTATTTTAAAGCAATTTATATTCCCAAAAAGTCCTTTATTTTGCAAGCCTTTTCTTTGATTTTTCAACATCAATACGTGATTTTGCACATACATATTTGTGATTATTAGTGCATTGTCCACAACTATTGACATTTTTAGCAAAATTTGTTAAAAAACTGTTTATGCAAATTTAATAAACTTTTAACAATTTTTTTGTAAAAAATGCTTGACAAAGAATTTTTAATGTGATAATATATAGTCACAACAAAAGAAACGGAGGTGCTCATATGTACGAGTACAGACGTGGGATGCAGCTTATTGAAGAACTCGGAAACGAAAAATTCTCCATAAAAGCTATCCTTAAGGCAGTCGAGCTTCTTAGTTTAGTTCGCTGACTGCCGAACAGCTTTTGTTGTCAGGTATTCTTGTGCGGAAAGGTTTTTTTCCTAATCCCCAACATTTTTCCCTTTCCATTTTTTCATAAATATAACACCCCATTTTCCTTTACCGCACAAGAATTTTATATATAGGCTTTAAAAAGCCGTTCTATTGTTCATAATTTTTCTTTCTATTATATATTTTTTTATTTAAAAAGAGGCTGTCAAGACCGACAGCCTCTTTTTATGTTTTTTTCAATTTGATATGTTAAATCATATCTAAAAGGTCGATTGAGCCTGTGGGGCAAGCCTCGTGGCACTTGCCGCAGCCGACACACTTTGAATAATCAACGTGAGCGGTGAAATTTTCCACTTTGACTGCGCCGCATTCGCACGCCTTAACGCACTTCATACAACCGATGCACCCGACCTTGCAATCCTTTTTTGTCTGCGCGCCTTTGTCGTGATTTTTACAGGTGACCGCCGCCGTCTTCCTGTGAAGCGGCATCATCTCAATAAGCCCCTTGGGGCATGTACGCACGCACATCTGACAGGCTCGGCACATAACGGGATTTACCCTCGCGACGCCGTCGCAAATGTGAATAGCGTCATAAGGGCATGCGTCAACGCAGTCGCCAAGGCCTATACATCCGTAAGCGCAGTCTTTTGGCCCGCCGTAAAGCTGAACAGCCATTTTACAGCTTTCAACGCCTTGATATATGTATTTTTCCGTTGCGTTCCGGCGATGGCCCTTGCAAAGCACGACCGCCGCCGACGGCTCAACCTCGCCTGCCTCAACGCCTAAAACGCCGGCAATCGCTCTTGCGGCGTCGTTTCCGCCCGGAGCGCAAAGAGCCGTATTATCCGTTTCTCCCTTTGAAAGCGCGGCGGCGTAACCGTCGCACCCAGAAAAGCCGCAGGCGCCGCAGTTAGCCCCGGGAAGGCATTCACGGATTTTTTCCGCTTTTTCGTCCTTTGGCACGGCCATAATAACGGATGCTATGGCAAGACCCAAGCCCGCAATAAGTCCCGTAACCGCTACAACGGCAACCGCAATAATAATTTTCATCATAATCACAGCCCCTTTAAGCAAACATATTGTCGACAAGCCCCGCGAATCCTAAGAAAGACATCGAAACGAGAGACGCCGCGACAAGCGTTATGGGAAGTCCCTGCAAAGATTTGGGAATATCGCACCCCTCAAGTCTTTCACGGACGCCCGCGAACATAACCATAGCCACCATAAATCCGATACCGCCGCCCAGAGAATATACCATTGACTGCCAAAAATTATAGCCGTTGTCGATGTTAAGAAGGACAACGCCCAAAACGGCGCAATTCGTAGTTATCAGCGGAAGATAAATGCCGAGCGCGTTGTAAAGCGAAACCATATATTTTTTCAAAACTATCTCTACAAGCTGAACAAGCGCCGCAATAACGAGAATAAAAACAATAGTCTGCAAATATTCAAGGTTATTCGCTTTAAGCAACGTATTTATCGGATATGTAACGGCGGTTGCGAGCACCATTACGAAAATAACCGCCGCGCTCATTCCCACTGCGGTATTCAGCTTTTTTGAAACGCCCAAGAACGGGCAAATACCGAGAAATTTGCAGAGAATAAAGTTGTTGGTAAGAATTGCCGTGAGGAGCAGTGATAACGCTATTTTCATTTCGCATCCGCCTCCTCGCATTTTTTACCGTCGGCAATCAGCGCGCAGGACGAGGCCATAGGGCAGCTTGCACAGCCGTTTATTTCGGCTTTCGGCTTGCCGTTTCGCTCCGCAAGCTTATTTGAAAGCGCTATCATCATACCGAACACGAAGAATCCGCCGGGTGCCAGTACAAAAACGGTAAGCGGATTTTCATTTAAGAAAGGTATGGTAAATCCGTTAAATGAAATATCGCCGCCGAATACGGCAAGCAAATCCTTAATTCCGGACAGGAACGTGCCTGAACCAAGGATTTCACGGACGGTGCTCATAAGGAAAAGCGCCGTTGTGAAGCCTATGCCCATCCCGAGGCCGTCCGCCGCAGACGCCAAAACCGCATTTTTCGACGCGAACGCCTCGGCTCTGCCCAAAATTATGCAGTTAACAACTATAAGAGGCAAATAAACGCCGAGAGCCGAGTCAAGAGCGGGAACAAACGCCTTAACAAGCAACTGAATCATAGTGACAAATGAGGCAATTATTACTATGTACGCGGGAATTCTTACCTTTTGCGGAATAACTTTTCGCAGAGCCGAAATAACAATATTTGAACAGAAAAGAACCGCCGTCGCCGCAATTCCCATACCGATAGCGCTCGCAACAGACGTTGACACAGCGAGCGTCGGGCAGGTTCCGAGAACAAGTCTGAAAACGGGATTTTCAGCGATAAGACCCTTTGTAAACTCTTTGCCGATTGATTTTTTCTCAGCCAATGCCCTCACCTCCCGAAATATTTTGATAAACCTCAGCCGCCTTATTTACGCACCTTGTGACGGCGTTTGACGTAATTGTAGCTCCGGTTATAGCTTGGATTTCATCATCTGCCGAAGCGCTCTTTGAGACCGTAAGATTACCCTTTTTGCCTAAAAATTCGTTTCTGAATTCGTCTTTCTTGGCGTTCATACCAAGGCCCGGCGTGTCGTCGATAGCGAGTATTTCAACGCCCGTAATTTCTCCGTCCGCTGAAAGCCCGGTCATAACTTCAATTTCTCCGCCGTAGCTTTTATCGCGAGTCGTTACTGCAAAGCCCACCGTATTTCCGTCTTTGTCCTTCGCTTCAAAATAGACGTTGCCGTTTTTATCGGTTTTTTCTTCAAAGCTTTGGGCGTCTTTGCAGACTTTTAAACGAGCCTTTGCTGCCGAGGCGGCGGCCGCTTCTTCGATTTTCTGCTCTGTAACGGAATTTGTAAGTCCTAAAAGAGCTGCGGCAACAGCGCAGATTACAAAAAGCGAAACCGTCGGAACAAATATTTCCTTTAAATTAAGCTTTTTCATTTGTCCTCAGCCTCCTTTGATTTTTTAGGAGTGCCGAAAGGCTTTGGCGTCGCCATATGCTCAATATGAGGAACTAAAATATTCATAATAATAATCGAGAACGAAACGCCCTCCGGAAGATTGCCGAAAATTCTTATAAGTGACGTTATTATTCCGCAGCCCGCCGCGTAGATGATTTTGCCTCTTTTTGATACAGGCGACGTCGTGTAATCGGTTGCCATAAATACAGCTCCGAGAACAAGCCCGCCCGCCATAAGCTCATAAAGAACATATTCAAAATCACCTTTGCCCGCAATCAGCATTATAACGGCCACAGTACCCATATAAGTTACGGGAATATGCCACGAAATTACTCTTCTTACAAGAAGGTAAACAAATCCGATTAAAAGAGCCGCCGTACAAACCTCGCCGAGGCAGCCCCCGCGAAGTCCGAAAAACATACCCAAAAGGCTCTCGGCAGGCATTTCGCCGGATTTAAGCAAAACAAGCGGAGTAGCGCTTGTAATCGGTACTGTTGAAACGAGTGGTTCCGGGAAAGAGCCCATTTTTGACGGAAATGACGACATCAGCACAATTCTGCCGATAAGAGCGGGATTTACAAAGTTTTGGCCGATTCCGCCGAAAAATTGTTTCGCAATAACTATTGCGAAGAAATCTCCGATTATCACAGTCCACACTGGCATTGACGCGGGCACGTTAAAAGCGAGCAAAAGCCCCGTTACGATTGCCGAAAGGTCGCCTATTGTGTTGTGCCGTTTCATAATCCGCCGCGAAAAATATTCAAACGCTACACAGGAAATCACGGAAACCGACGAAAGAACAAGCGTCCGCACGCCGAAAATAATGTACGACGCCACAAGCGACGGAACGAGCGCGACAATAACGTCAAGCATTATTCCGCTTGTCGTCTGCCTTGAGCGAAAGTGAGGAGAAGCGCTGACCGTAAGTTTTTGCTGAAGTTCGCTCATTTTACCTGCGCCTCCCTTATAATTGATTTTGCAAGTCTCATATGCTGAACAAGCGGTTTACCCGCCGGGCAGGAATATGCGCACGAACCGCACTCCATACACACAAGCGTGCCTGCGTGCTTTAGCTTTTCGGCGTCCTTTGCCTTTGCAAATCTGACAATATTTGTAGGAACAAGCCCCATGGGGCAGGATTCATGGCATTTGCCGCACCGAATACAGTCCGTCTCCTTTTTCACCGCAAGCGCGCCTTTGTCTGCCTTTGTAAACGCGAGCAGAGCGTTGTTGCCTTTTAATGTCGGGTAATTTAATCCGGAAAGCGCCATACCCATCATAGGACCGCCGCAAACTATTTTTTCGGGCTCTGCGTTAAACCCGCCGCAGAAATCGATTATGTAATCCATTGATGTGCCAATAGGTACTCTGACATTCTTGGGCTCTTTAATAGCCGTACCGTCAACCGTCATACTGCGCGAAACGAGCGGTTTGCCCGTTTTTAAATACCTGCCCACGAACGCGATACTTGCAACGTTCATTACAACGCAGCCCACATCGGAAGGCAGCTTTCCGGGCGGTATTCTTCTGCCTGTCGCGCTTTGAATTATCATCTTTTCCGCGCCCTGCGGATAGCGCGACTTCAAAATCATTATCTTGACCTTGTCGCCGCTGTCGTTGTCCGCGTCGGCAATATCCCTGAGAACTCTGATAGCTTTGGGTTTGTTGTTTTCAACGGCAATTATCACTCTTTTTATGTTGAGATATTTGGCAACGGCGTTAACACCCTCCAAAATATCGTCGCCGTGCTCGAGGCACTCACGGTAATCGACAGTGATAAATGGCTCGCATTCCGCCGCGTTGATGATCAGCGTGTCTATTTTGGCGTTCTGCGGAAGATTCAGCTTGACATGCGCGGGGAAACCCGCTCCGCCGAGGCCCACGAGCCCCGACTCCCTTACCGCCTTTATGAAAGACTCTGTATCGTGTACGTCGGGCGGTGTGAAATCGGCTTCGGCGTCTCTGCCGTCGCTCTCAATTACAACCGCTTTGGAGACCGCTCCCGATGCGAGCCGTATATCTTTTATTTCCTTAACCGTGCCGGAAACAGAGGAAAAAATCGGTGCGCTGACATATTTGTCGCTGTCGCCGATTTTATCGCCAACCAGAACGGCGTCTCCCACGGCCACTGTCGGCGTGCACGGCGCGCCGATATTCTGCTGCATCGCAACGGTTACGAGTTTCGGCGTAGGTATTCTTACCACAGGCGTTTCAGCCGTGTTTTTAAAATGGGCAATATCAACTCCGCCCCTGCCCTTTTTAACCGGCTTCAATACTCCTTTCACCTTTCCATCTCCTTTGAAAATAATTTTTCTAATCCCTTGAAATACGGTAACGCGGCTCTTAAAATCGCCCCCGTGACGACCCCCGTGGCCACTGAAGCTATCAACATCACCGGCGCATATCCGAAAACCGCCGAAGAACCGACCGTAAAGAAAGATACGATAAGCTGTCCCGTATTATGGCAAACCGCAGAAAGCACTCCCGCCCCGATACAGCCTGTCATTTTTAGCTTTCCGAGCGTTATAAGCATACAAACTCCGCTCAAAAGGCCGCCCGCAAGGCTCATAAGCCCCGCGACTGCCCCTCTTGTAAGAAAGGCGAAAAACGCCTTTGCGCACACGATAAACAATGTTTGGGGTACGCCTAAACTCATTGCGGAAAACATAACGATTATATTTGAAAAACCGGGTTTCGCCCCCGGCGGCAAAATTGCGAAAGAAGGCAAAAAGCTTTCCAGCGCCGAAAGAACGACAGACAGCGATGTAAAAAGCGCTGTGACCGTCAACTTTTGAATTTTACCGCTTTTCATCACCCGGTCACCGCCCATGGAGCATTTTTGCTTTTTCCTTTAATTTCAACCGATACTCTGTTCGGTGCGCAAACTGCGGACTGCCCCTGCTTTGAAAGACGCCCCGCTTTTACACAAATTTTGTCGCGGCACGTCGAGTCTTTTATATAAATATCGCCGCCACCGTAAACGATGGAAACGCCGTTTACGGTTGTCTCGGTAAGTTCTCCGTTTATGTTTACGGTTATGTATTCTTTTCCGTCAACCCGAATCACAGCGGTTTCGCCCGTTTCCTTCGGATTCAGAACCCAAAGAAACGCCGCAAGCAAAATAACGGCTGTTATTATAATAACGTCTGCCCTTGTAACAAGCCTTCTCATACCGAACTCACCGAAAAATCGCCGTCCGCAAGTTTAAATTTCCCCTCGAGCGATTTTGAAATTATAACGCTTTTATCCTTTTTTACTATGATAAACTCGGCGTTTTCACGTTTCGCAAGGTCGATTCCGCCTTCGCCCAAAATAAACATCGCCGTTGAAAGAAAATCCGACTCTGTGCCGCCCTTAGAAATGACCGTAACGCTTGTGACGCCGTTGTCCGCGGGAAGGCCCGTTTCCGCGTCAAAAATATGGCAGTATCTTTTACCGTCTTTCTCAAAATACTTTTCGTAATCGCCGGACGTTGAAAGATAGCAGTCGTTTACGTCCACCGTAGCGAAATATTCGCCCGCGTTTTTAAACGGGTCGCGCACCCCTACGGTAAAGGATTCGCCCTTGCCGGAGTCTCCGAACACGCCGACGGTTCCGCCGACAGTGACGACAGCCCCTTTTGCGTTGCCGTTTTTCAGAACATTTACCGCGCTCTCACAGCAAGCGCCCTTGCCGAACGCGCCGAAACTTATCTTTCCGCCGTTTGAAAGCGTTATTTTGCTCCCGCTGACGGATAAATTTTTCATATCCGCCGCCTTTACGGCATCTGCAAGCTGAGCGGACGAAGGGATTCTGCCGCCGTCCGAAATAGCCCATATATCGGTCAGCGGTTTCGACAAAAGAGTCATTTTATCGCATTTTGAAACCATCTCGGAGCACTTTTGTATGTATTCCAGCAGTTCGCCGCTCCTGTCGTCGTACTCGTTCTGTTCGTTGAGTATATATACGGCCGATGTTTTTTTAGTGTCGGACAGCACATATGAATCAACGCGATTTATTTCATCAATAGCTTTCTGCGCGATTTTATCGCCGTTTTTTGCGCCGGATACGGTGATTTTAACCTCGCTTCCGCAGGCAAAGCCGTACAGCGTTTTTTCGGAATACATATCTTTCACAAAAGAGAAAAGAAAAACCGCGAAAATTGCCGCAATACATATAAAAGGAACAAGCTTTTTGACGGTTTTCAACTCATCACCCCGCACAAAGCGTTACGCTATACTATTTCAATAAGTGGCTTGCCCCGCCGAATGGCGCGGCGGAGGAACGCCTCTGCCTAAATTATATAATACTATATAAAACAAATTTATTCAATACAAAACGCAAAAAAATTTACTTGAAAAAAGCCCCAAACCCCTTGAAAAATAAGGGATTTATTGATAAAATATTAACAATCTCAACTCGTTAGGAGGATATTATGGACGCGCAGTTTAATTTTTTTATGCCTGCTGAAATTTTAAGCGGAAAAGATATTGTACGAAACAGTGAAACAATATTTTCACTGCTCGGCAAAAGGTGCGTTATTGTAACGGGAAAATCTTCCGCCGTAAAAAGCGGAGCACTCAAAGATATTGTCTTTGCCCTTGAAAACGCAGGAGTTGAATATTACATTTTCAATAAAATAACCGAAAATCCGCAGACCGCCACCTGCTGTGAAGGCGGAAAAATTGCCCGCGAATACGGCGCCGATTTTGTAATAGGAGTCGGCGGAGGCTCTCCGCTTGACGCCGCGAAAGCAGTTTGCGTATATGCCGCAAACGGGGATATTGAGAACGATGAAATATATACGAAAGAGGTTAAAAATCCCCCTCTGCCGCTCGTGTTAATCGGTACAACCGCCGGCACCGGGAGCGAGGTTTCCGGCGTTTCCGTTCTAACCCGTAAAGATGGCAAAAAGCAGAGCGTCAGCGGTAAAAACTATTACGCAAAATATGTACTTGCCGACCCCAAATACACTTACAGCGTTCCCGCAGGCACCACAGTTTCAACCGCCCTTGACGCATTTGCGCACGCGGTTGAATCGTATTTTTCAAAAAAGCACGATTTTCTCTCCCGAAAATTTTCCTGTATGGCGCTTGGCGAAATAACCCCTATTCTACTTAAATTTTTAAATCCCGACTACACTCTCAGCGAAGATGAGCGCGACGCGCTTTATTTTGCCTCGCTTTACGCGGGCTTTGCCCTCAATAAAGGCGGAACCTGTTTTCCGCACGGAATGGGGTATGCCTTAACCGAGGATTACGGCGTTCCGCACGGCTTGGCGTGCGCCGTGTTTATTCCCGCATTTCTCAAAGAGGCCAAAAAAGGCGACAGCGAGGGGTATGCCGAGATAATAAAAGCCTCCGGCGTTTCCGAAAGCGAACTTTTAAAACTGCTTGAGTCGCTCTGCAAGGCCGACATCACAATTCCTATTGAAAAAATCGAGGAATACAGAGTACGCTGGGCAACGCTCAAAAATTTCAAAAACTCGCCGACTGACTTCGGCGCAGATGACGGCGCGTCTCTTGTATATAATCTTTTCGGATAATTCAATAAGGAACTTACCCCGTAGAATGGCGTAACAGGGACATCTTTCACAAGTTGCAATTTTCTGTGTTTTGCCCAAAATTACACTAAATCAGTTGTTTAATCTTACCAATCAAATTGGGCGGCGCTAAAAAAATATACTATATATTGAACCTTTTAGACATTTTTCATCTAAAATAATGAGCGATATTTTTCTTAGAAGAACAACTTTAGATGATTTTTATCTAAAAGTGAATTTAAAAAAATTTGACAAAAAAATTTTTAATAGTATAATTAAGGTGAACAGTAATTCACCGACTGAATTGCTACTAAATTATTTTTACAAACGGAGGATATAGAAATGGCAGACACACGATTCGCTATTGCTCATTACCATGACGCAGCAGCTATCAACAGACAGCTTGATGACCTTATCAGCAAGCCCATTTACTCAATCAAGCCTGAAACTCTTAAGGAGTACGAAGAAGAGTATTACGGCAAGAAATGTACAAAATCCAAGGAAATGATTGACGAGGCAAAGGCAATCATACCCGGCGGCGTTCAGCACAACCTTGCGTTCAACTATCCGTTCCCCCTTGTTTTCACAAAGGCGGACGGCGCTTATCTCTATGACATTGACGGAAATAAATATTTTGACTTCCTTCAGGCAGGCGGCCCCACGGTTCTCGGTTCAAATCCGAAAGTAGTCCGCGAGCAGGTTATTGACCTTCTTAATACCTGCGGCCCCTCAACAGGTCTTTTCCACGAGTTTGAATACAAACTCGCCAAGAAAATTTCCGATTCTGTTGAAACCGTTGATATGTTCCGTATGCAGGGTTCGGGTACCGAGGCTTGTATGACGGCGGTTCGCGTTGCGCGTATCGCAACAAAGAAAAAGAATATTCTTAAAATGGGCGGCGCTTACCACGGCTGGTCGGATCAGCTCGGTTACGGTATCCGCGTTCCCGGTTCAAAATTTACACAGGCAAGCGGCGTTCCTCTTTACCTCTTTAAGCACACTCAGGAATTCTTCCCTGGCGATCTTGAAGATCTTGAGAGAAAGCTTTGGCTCAACCAGTTCAGAGGCGGCACCGCGGCGGTATTTATTGAACCCGTAGGCCCTGAAAGCGGTACAACCCCCGTTGACTATGATTTCAACAAAGGCGTTGAAAGACTTTGCCGCAAGTACGGCGCACTTCTTGTATTCGATGAGGTTGTTACAGGTTTCCGTATCGGTATGGCAGGCGCTCAGGGCTTCTTCGGAGTATCACCTGACCTCACGATTTTCGGTAAGGTTATTGCGGGCGGTTATCCCGGAGCAGGCGGCCTCGGCGGTAAGAAGGAATATATGAAATACCTCGGTGCGGGTCTTGACGCAACAGGCGAAAAGATTAAGAAGGCGTTTACAGGCGGTACCATGACAGCTAACCCGCTTTCATGCTGCGCAGGTTACTTCACTCTTGAAGAAATCGACAAGCAGAATGCCTGCCAGAAGGCCGGCGAAATGGGCGACAGACTTACAAACGGTCTTGCGGAGCTCGTTGCCAAACACGGTCTTCCGTTCGTTTGCTGGAACGAAGGTTCTATCTGCCATCTTGAAACAGTCGGCACAATGCACTACTCAATCAACTGGAAAAAGCCGTGGACTATCCCCGCTGTTCTTGACGCTACGTCAATCCGCAAGAAAGAAATGCAGTATATGGGCGCTGCCTATATGGCAGAGGGTCTTGTTACTCTTGCCGGCTCACGTCTTTACACTTCAGCGGCTTATACGCCTAAGATGATTGACCAGGCTCTTAAATGCTTTGACAGAGTATTTGAGAACGTAGCCGTTAAACCCGAATAATTATTAAGAGGGCGGACTTATCGTCCGCCCGAATTGCCTAAGTTCAATAAGGGGCTTCCCCGTCAAGGGCGTGGCAAGGCGCGGTTTACACCGCGCTGAGGAATCAGTGAAGACCAAATCCCCCACTGATTCCGAAAATGGAACCCGCCGACAATAGCGGCGGGGGACATCTCTTGACTAAGTTATATAGAGGTGAAAATTATGGAAATAATGGCAGCAAAAGAGCTTGTTATTAAAGCGGGTATTGAGCTTTTGAACGAAGGGCTTATCGTCCGCACATGGGGCAACATATCCTGCCGTGTATCGGACACGCAGTTTGTCATCACCCCTTCCGGAATAGCTTATGAAGACCTTACTCCGGAGAAAATAGTTCTTGTCAACATTGCGGACTGCACTTATGACGGCGACGTTAAACCTTCTTCCGAAAAAGGAATCCACGCGGCCTGCTATTCACTGCGTCCTGAGGTGAATTTCGTTATTCACACGCACCAGGTTAACGCTTCAATAGTATCCGCTCTCGGCCGTGACATTAACAATATCAGCGGCGAAGACAAAGACATTATCGGAGACAATGTGCCGATTGCTTCTTACGGTCTTCCCGGTACAGGCAAGCTAAAAAAAGGCGTTATCGCGGCAATTACACGTTCGGATTCCAAAGCGGCCGTTATGGCGCATCACGGTGCGGTTTGTATGGGCACAAGCTATGAAGACGCGAAAGATGTTGCGGTTCGCCTTGAAAGCGTATGTGAAAAGTATGTGCTTGGCAAGTACAGCGAGCTTACGGGCACTATAAGCCATACGCTCGCCGACATTAACGGTTTTGTTGTGGAAAAATACGGCAAGAAATCACTCTCGGCGCCGGAAATTCCGGCTTGTAAGAGCGAAAGAGACGGCACCGTATTCAACATTTCGCTCGTTGACGGCGACGGCGCGGTTACACGAATAGATATTGAAACAGGTAATGTTATTGCCGGCGACGGCTGTGAAGAGTCCATAGAGCTTCACAGAGCCGTTTACAAAAAACGCCAAGATGTCAACTACATTTACCATACAAAGAACGAATACGCGGTTGCGGCCTCAAAACTCGGCAAAACTATGAGGCCCCTGCTTGACGACTTTGCGCAGCTTTGCGGTCCGACGGTAAGATCCGCCGCTTATAATCCCAACGATACGCTCAAATCTTCTAAAAAGGTCGTTAAGAAACTCAAAGGCAGAAACGCGGTTTTACTTGAAAATAACGGCGCTCTTTGCGTAGCGGGCAGTGAATACGACGCAGGCGCAGTAGAGATTGTTATGGATAAAGGCTGTAAAACATATATCGGCGCTAAGATGTTTGAACGATTCAAACCGATTAACCCGATTGAAACCCGCCTTATGAGAATTATTTACCTTAAAAAATATTCAAAACAGGCAGGCAAATAATCTGTTTAAACTAAATAGCCCCGCGCTTTGAGCGCAGGGTTCGTAAGAAAGTAATATCATATTTTGCAGAAACGGCATGGCTTAGGTCATGCCGTTTTCTATTTCATCAGTTCATTCAGCAAAATAAATTTCACAAGGTCATAGGAAATGCAGATATTCTGCCGCCGTTTCCCGCTGATCCCGCTCGGTTTCGCAGTTTCTGCTCAATATGGAAAATCCATCTGCGCAAGGCTTGGACGGCAATACGCTAAAACGGAGGCTGAACCTTTTTCGGATAATATATGTTGTTTATCCGAGCAGATTTAATACACAGCAGGTATCCAAAGGCGCAATTCCGCACATATCCAAATACCAATTTATTATCTTTTCCCCGGCGAAGAAACAAATTACTACCGCAACGCTTAAATGCGGCGCAAACGGAACTTTTCTGGGAACCTTGCCTTTATTTTTAACAGCCGTCAATATAAGGTAAAGCGTGCCAATAGCCGCGCCCATAATAAGCGCTAAAATCACCTGTTTCCAGCCTAACAGAAATCCGCACGCCGCCATAAGCTTAATATCTCCGCCGCCCATTCCGCCTTTTGATATCAGCGCAAGCAAAAACAGGACTCCGCTTGCGGCAAAAATGCCTATAAAGCGGGTTAAAAAGCAGTTGAAATTAAATCCGCCGTCGTTTATCAGCTCCTGCGCGTAAACAAAAAGCGCGCCGACAAAAACCGTTATCCACATTGAATCGGGTATTTCCATTGTGCGAAAATCAATCACTGCTGTCACAAGAAGTGCTGAAAATGCGGCGCAGTATCCCACAAAAGCAAGGTTTATTTTACAGTCCATTGTGAGCCAATATATTGCCGTAAACGCGGCGCCCGTCAGCGCCTCGACTATTGGATACTGAACTGAGATTTTTGCCTTGCAGTAACGGCACTTTCCGCCTAATAACAGCCAGCTGAAAAGAGGAACTAAATCCTTGGCATACAACCTGTGATTACAGCTCATACAGTGACTGTTTTCATTGACAAAATTTTCGCCTTTCGGTATTCTGTAAATCAGCACATTGAGGAAACTGCCTATAACAATTCCGAAAAGGAAAGTGAAAACCGATACAAACAGTTTCGGGAAAATCGTATAATCCATTTTTTACTCCTCATTCACATTTTCCTGAGATTTCTCGCCAATCCTTGCTCTGTCATTGCGTTTTTTTGAAATTACCGCCCACGCGATAAGAATAAGCAGTGAAACTCCCGTTACGGCCGCTCCGGCAACAAATCCCTGCGGGCAGTATTTCATTTCAACAATATGCTCGCCTTTTGTGATTTCTGTCATAAGAATATGGCTCTCATGCTCATAAAGCGGGACTTCGTTTCCGTCGACGGTAATTGTCCATCCTTCGTCAAACGATGTAGGAATATAGAGCAAACCGTCTTCATAGCTTGTAACCTTTGCTTTAACGTGCGTGTCGGAAAATTCAAGCATTTGCGTGTCGCTCATAGCGTTTAGCTTTTCATACCCTTCACGGAAAACATCCATATCTACGGTAAATCCTATTGCGGCAAAACTGCTCTCTTTTGCTACATAGTCAGTATCTGAATCTTTTCTGCCGCCGATTGTAACCGTCGCGACATCGCCTTTTTTAACCTCGCCAATTTCAAATGTACGGTTCTCATCCAATCCGTAAGTATAATATTCGGTAGTTTTTCCGTTAATTGTGATTTTCATATCAGTAAACTCAGTGGTGTCAACAAAAATATACATTATTCCGTCGGTCTGCGCTGCTGACTCATACGTAATATAAGCCGGTTTTGACACATCGTTTATTCTGTAAGAGAAATCTGCCATCTTATTTTCAATGTAGTTCCAGAAATCATCATTGTCGACGTCTTCGCCGTGATTATGACCGTTATTATTTTCCTGCTGTTCATTTTTATTTTCAATTTTTTCATCCGCTGAAATATGTTCACAGTTTATGTAGCTGAAATTTTTATTTTCATTATATAAAGCCACATCTTTTTCAATGCCCGTTATGCATTTAAAGGCTTCGTTGGTATTGTCTGTTAACACAGGGAAAGAAAAAGGTCTCCACTGCGATATATTGCCGCTTACCGCATACATAAACGGCATCGTGTAATTATTTTCATAAAGAACGTAGCCGTCTTTTTCGGAAAGTTTTTTGTGAAATTCATTTTCATTAAGCCTTCCTCTGCCGTCAATTATATATTTTGTCGGGAAAAGGAGATTAAAAACCGGAGTCGTTTCCGTCGCGCCGTTTTCAGAGTTTAGTCTGTTACTGTAAGCGCCCATATTAGAGGCAGAGAGCACAAAATTATTATCCGCCATTGAAGAATACATCTCAAGACTTCTGTAACCGTACGAAAGCCCGTATTGCATCATTTCATAAAATCCGTTAGGCTTATTAGTAAGCGAAACAACATCATAATCCTTTTTATCTGAATTTGCTAAAAGCTCTGAAACGGTATTTTTACCTGTATAAATTGTACTCATATCAGTTTTATTGATATTTTCTAAATTTAAAGTTAAACATTCTGCCGCTACTAAAACGGTTAAAACAGCTGAAATTATCTGCTTTTTGGATTTTAATTTAATAAGCAAAACGGCTATTGCAAACAGGAGAGCAAATACTGCGATTTTTACCGCCAAGCCTACCGACCAAATTAAATCGTATGTCATTTCATTTTTATAAAACCCAAAAATACCTGCTCCTATAAAGCATAGGCTTATAAGCACTCCTATTTTGCTGATTTTTTCTATCTCAGCAAACATTTCAAACGCAATTTTTATAATTACAAAGGTATAAACAAAAGCAAAGCGGTACATAAGCCCTGCCGGCTCGCCAAATCCGTGCCATACAAAAGAAACTGCGTGAAACGTAATTGACGCCCACATTACTCCCAGTAAAAACAGATTGCCGATTTTTTTCCGCCGCGATATTCCCTTTGAGAAAAAATATGCAACACACAGAATAATTGATAAAAGACCGGCGAAACAGAAAATTATATCAGGCGAAACAAGCGTGTGATAAATATTTTTTACGGGGTAAACGTGTGACGCAAGCAGACTCCAGATTTCGGTAATGTTGAATACTTTTGGCTCAACTGTGCCCTTGCCCGTGTTTTGAAGAGTAAATACCATAGGCAGAGTGAACACGGCGGACAATGCTCCGCCCAGAAAAGACGCAAATGCAAATTTCAGAATACTGCTGAGAAGATATGAATTTTTAAATATGGCAAAAATGTTTACCGTCTCTTCGCCATTACCTTCGCCCTCGTTCTCTTTTGGCGCGGTAACGCCTTCATAAACCACGTCCTCATCGGAAATAAAGCAATATACAAAGTAAATTACGCAGAAAATACAAACCATCCAACCGATATAAAAATTAGACAGTATGGTCAATCCCAAAAAAAGCGAATAGAGCCACCCGCTCTTGCCGTCCATAAGCCGTTGAAGTCCTAAAATAACCAACGGGAAATAGATTATAGCGGCATACCATGATGTAAAAAAGCAGTTCGTTATCATAAAGCCCGAAAATGCCCAAAGCACAGAAAAAATGACAACACTGAAATCATTTTTTTTATACATATACTTTAGAAAAATTCCGAACGTCAGCGCCATTACGCAAGGGGTAAAAAGAGTAATAAGCGAAAACGCCTTATAAGATTCCGCAGGGGCATAGAAAAGAGAGAGCAGATTAAGAGGAGAGGAAAGATAATATGTTAAATTTGACCAAAAATTTGTTCCGGCGCCCATATTCCAAGTATAGAATAATGACCCGCCCTCTTTAATTTTCCTCGAAAATTCCGCAAGCATAGGAACATATTGGTTTATTCCGTCTGAGAAAGCTGTTGAATTTACGCCAAACGGATAAATACCGCCAAGTGCGTAAATAATTCCAAGCAATACAAAAGTAATTATAGGCGCCACCCAAACGTAATTTATTTTTCTTCTTTTCATCTTGCTTTCCACCTTTTCAACAAGAAATTTTGCAAAAATGCTTTTTTAATCGCATGATTACAAAACTTGTTTTAGCGTTTTTATCATAAAAGCGTACGCGTTACGGTAAATGCTATCTTTTTCTTGCGCGGTTGTCCATAAACAGAGCCAAATTTACATATAAGCTTATTAAAATAAGTGCATAATTTATTTTACCATAATGAGAAAACATTCGCAACTCATAACATAGAAAAAAGCGAGGGGATTAACCTCGCCTTTTAGTTAATTTTAATTTGAATAATTATACTGCAGGTTTATGATCAGCATTGTTAGCGGCATTCTTGCACTCAACTGTTGCTGCACCGTTATCTTTAATAGTAATTGTGTAGTCATTTGTATGGTTGCCATCCTTAGAAAGAGGACATTCAGGAAGCTGACCATCGTCAAACATTGAAGCAATGCCGGCTTCATCAGCATTAGCATTGTAATTTGTCTTGTAAGATGCGGCATTTGTCTTTATGTTCTTAATGTTTGTGCCACAAGTCTTGTTGTTTGCGTTTGTCTGAATTGCGCCGTAAAGCGGAATAGCAACAGCAATAAGGATACCCATGATAACAACAACGATCATGAGCTCAACAAGTGAAAAGCCTTTTTTGTTCATAAGTTTTCTCATAATAATTTTCTCCTTTTAATTTTTTTTGAGAATAGAATATGTATTTATGGCAAATTGCCTTAATACCGTTTTAATGCCCGTCTTCGCTGCATTTAATTACTATATCGACATCGGAATTAAATGAAACGGTGTAATATGCGCCGTGCGTCGGGCAATGAGGAAGTAAGCCGTCGTCAAAATAATTAAGAAAATCTTCTTTAAATACATCTTGAGCGTTCTCACTACTTCCGTTAAATGAAGTATGACCATCCTTAAAAATTTTGCCCACACTGTCGTTAGCGTTATCTAAAACATACCTTGCGTGTGCTGCGCGAATTGCTCTTTGGTTGTCTTGGCAGGTGCGCTTTTCGGCATTTTTAGTGATTGCCGTGTAAAGCGGAACCGCAACCGCAATAAGAATTCCCATAATTACGACTACTATCATTAACTCTACAAGGGAAAAACCTTTACGGTTAATCTCTTTCCTCATATAATATCCTCCGTGCCGTGGTGATTATAGGAATTTTCCGCGCGTTTTGAAATGGTGGGAATTTTCCGTACCTTGCATTCACATTATATTCCCGTTATCAGACTTTGTCAAGCGATATTTTGCACAAATCTCACTGTTTTTTTTGTAAAAATTCACAAATATGACAATTTTTCCCACTACCGATAAGACGCTAATCCGAGTACTTTCGCGGCAGAAGACATCACTGACTTTATTACTTTTGCAGCTGTCGGATTCTCCTGGCAAACCTCAATCAGCGCCGGCGACCAAGAATTGTAATACTTCTCAATTATAAAATCGCCTACGGCCGTGCCTTTCAAAACATTATCCCTAAAATCACGGAGCGCGCCGACTGTTCTCGCGCCCTCTTTTGTGCCGTCAATAAACAAGAGCTTTGTAAGACACGACGCCATATTTGCACTTGATGTGAGCTCAGTCACGTCTCCTTTTGAGTCAGCCGCCCGCTCAGATATAAATCTCATCATATTCGCGTCTTTTTTTATGTATTCCGAGCAGTCAAAAGGAGCAACAGAATACTTATTCGGATTACGGCTTGTAATATACGGAACCGCTCCGTCGGGTCTGCCGAGAATGCTGTCATCTGCGCTCCAACCGGCAGGATATACGCTGTTAAGCCAAGCCTGCTCAAGAACCGGATACTGCCCCTCCATCGTCATTGACCTTCCGCTGAAATTATACAGCGTAAACTGCGTAATGACTTCATAATTTGTAACATCTTCTACGCCGGATTTGAAATCAATCTCAACAGTTGACGTAAGATAGCTGTGCGTCTGTTCCGCTTTTTCTTCATATTCATTTGTCTCGTTATTTTTTTGCAGAAGATCGGGAGTTGTCGCAACTCTAAAGGAAATATCTACCGGAACGTCGCCCATACCCTCGTTTGCAAGGAAAAGCTCGCTGTTTTCGGCGTCAAATTCACGAACGAATAAAAATTTGCCGAGATATTTGTCAGTATTTGAGTCATAAGCCGGAACAGAGAAAATGTATGTATATACGTTATCAGCGTCCTTCATACCCTCCGCCGGCATAACCATACTCTGCTGTTTCCAAACAATTTCTCCGGTTTCCTTATTGTATGTCACACCCTGGTCTAACGCTGTGTCATAAAGCAAATCCGCCTTATGGGCGTTTACTATTGAATCTCTGTTTTTTTCAAATTTGTTGCATGCCAAATGAACAGCGGACTGAATTTCCCAACGCTGAGAAGCAATATTATATAGCTTTGTGAAATTTACAATAAGCTGACCCGCTAAAGGAACAATAAACCCGACAAGAGTGACAGCTATTATCATTTCCATAAGGGTTATTCCCTTTTTGTCTTTGCAGAGATATTTAAACACAGTAATCACCGCCATTTTCGCATAAAACTCTGATTTCCGATTGAGCTTTTGTTTTTGAATAGCCTGCCGTCTGCTCGGTAAAGTATTTGAGCATCAGCGTGCAAACGGCTCACGCATCTTTTCGCGGGGCGGGCTTTAACCGCTCCGCGATTCTGATTTTACATATCGTCACGGCACGCTACCGAGTTAATTCCGCCGACGTCGGACGCGGGCATAGCCTGATACTCACCTTTGCCGGTTGTTCTGTAAAACTGAGTATTCTCACTCCAGCGCCCCTCTGCGGGATTACCTATCGAGTTTCTGGCGTCACAAGACGCGAGCGGATCTCTTGCCCAGCAAACAACAGCTCTTTCGCCTTCGTCCCATTCGCCGTCCTGATTGTCGTCCACATAACCCGTAGCAAACCAAATACCGTTGAGGCAATTTATCTGAACAATGTTATAATTCTCATTGTTTGAAATCTTAACGGCTTTCCAAAGGTATGTCGCGTTATCCTCGGACTGTTTTCCTGTACCTTTTGCGTCATACCAATATCTTACATTTACCCAAGAACCGCCCTGACCGTTGTCTGTATAAGCCTTGACGTCTTTCGAACCGCCGTAATAAATACCGGCGGGATTCGGAAGCGAGCTGTTTCCGCAGTAAAGAGCGGGACAGATAACCGAACCTCTGAGGTTTGTTTTGCCTGTTGACTGATTGCCTACCGCAACCCAATAGTCGTTTGCATAAGCAATATCATTTATTGAGGAAAGCGTTGAAATAAAGCCGTAACCTTGTTCATAATACCGGTTTTCCTGCGTGGACTTGTCAAAGAATGTGCGGAACTGGCTTGCAAAAGTTTTACCTGACAAAGAATAGTTAAAGGTGGCGGGGTTAGGATTACTTTCACTGTCTGACTGATGAACGCCTACCGTACCTTTCCAAGAATATGATTTTGTCTTAAAGCCTTTACCCTCAACATTGTCAATCCACTGGTGAGACTGGAACTCGGCAGAAACGCTCTTGTCGTTGTACTTCGACGAATTAGAATCAAAGTCTTTGGCGTTAAGCTGAACCCACCAGGAAAGAACAGTGCCGTTATCTGTTCCCCACATAGCCTCGGGGTTGTTATCCCAAGTAGTGCCCCAAGCAACGCAGGTTACTTTAGTATCAACAAGCGGATGGCAGCGTATATAGTTATAGTTGCCGTTCGGCGTCGCATTGTGATCGTTTGTGTCGGGCTCGCCGCCGTCTGAGGAACGGAAAATTATATGACGGTTATTCTGCCAATATTTCGCGCCGTACATATTACCGATATGCGCCACTAATCCCATTCCTAAGAAGTTGTACTCGTCGGCTGTTTTATCCGAACCGGGGCCGTTAGGATTGGAATATCCCTCGTCAAGCTTTGAGTTAAGATAATAAAACTGATGGAAATAGTTTGATTCGTCCTTAAGCATATATCCCGTTTTGTCTATTGCCTGATATTCGCCCGTGGAGTTACCGTTCGCCGCCTGTTTGCCGATGTTGGCTGTTCCCGCGCGAAGATAAACTATACCGATAGGCATAATGTTATTAACAAAAGCGGGGTAAGATGAGCCTGATTCGCGGAATGTTATTGAACCGCCCTGCGCGTAACCAACCGCAAGGGAAACGTTAATATCGTTTTCACCCGCGTTAGGAATCTTTGCGCTCGCAATTTTTAGAATAGTGACAGTTTCACGACGGTTTGCGTAATAATATGTGAAATGCTTTTCACCCGTTTCATTGTCAAGCATATATGCCTTAGTGTCTATTGACGGGTTAGCCGCAATGTGAAGCGCAAACGGCTGTGAGTAATATGAGCAGGTAATGTCTATGACCTTACCGCCCGTAAGGTATTGCTGACGCTTTGTACTGCTATTCTCACCGCGCGTCGAATAAATTGTGTTTTCTTGGAACGCGGAGTTTATAGGCAATCTGTAATCATCGCTGAGTACCGAGGTGTCAGTGTGCGCGTCAAAGAATTTGCCCGTTACGGCATATCCTAAGTTTGTATAAGGCCAGTAATACATATAGTCAAGCCAATACCTTTGACCCACGGCAGCAGCATCATAGGCTTTTTTTCTACCCTCGTAAACACGGGTCGCCGCGGTTCTTAAATTAATCGTATCGCCTGATGTAAAGTACGGCGTTATTCCGAAGGTGCCTCTCCAAATCGGGTTTTTCTCGGTGGAGCCTTGCAAAATGTTACTGCTTCTTCTTTGAAGATAAGAGTCAACGTCGTATTCCTGGTGGAAATCTTTATATGTTTCTTTTGCGACAAGCTGGTTAGCGGTAGTATTTACACTGGCGATGTCCAATGAACAGCCGTCGTGCGCTTTTCTTGACCAAACGTCGTAAGCTGACGGAATATAACCGCAGTAAAGCGTATAAGTAGATGTGGGATAATTTGCAACTGAGCTCTGAATAACAGCTCCGCCGTCCGATACGTCGTAGTTTGCGTAAGAAGTGCTTCCGGCATACGGCTGGTCATCGCCTATACTGCTGCTTCCCTGAAGAACAATCGCGCCGACCGAGGTTAAGGTTATAGGATAAGCGTTCCTGTTTACCGACGAGGGGTCAATACCCTGAATGGTATAATAAGAATCTTGGTCTGCCCTAAGCCAGGAAAGAGCCTCAAAATTCCATTCGTTATAATAGCCTGTACCTCTGAATTTTCTGCCATTATAACTGGTTTTACCGAAAACATTGTCTCTCAGCGCGGTGAATGAACCGTCGCCTACCTGTTCAGCCAAAAGACCGCCTGAATGATCTCCGCTTTTAAGGCCTTCGTCCATATAATAGTAAAGTATTTTACCGTCGGAAGCGTAAAAATACGCGTTTTGCGAGGACGCGCCGCCGTCAAGCGCGGTGACAGTCCACATATTCGCGGTGGACGCCATAGCGTTATCTTTCCTCGGGTCCTTTGAAGCCGAACCGGTTGTACCGTGAACAAGCTGATAACCGTCCGTACCCTCGTGCGTCGGGGCGCCTCTTCTTGCAAGGAATTTATATGAAACCGATGTGCTGAGCGTATCTACCGCATTTACATAGCTGTTACCCTCAACACGGTTAAGATTTATGTCGGTATAATAGGTATGGTCGCCGCCCCAATAGTAATTGCCCGTTGTGGGGTTCTGCCAAAAACGCCTTATTTGCCCGTTGTCGCCGCACATTACATAGTAACCGTACTTTTCGCCGTCCGCGCCTACTGCGTACTTGTCTGCGTCTTCTGCCGAAACCCACGCAACGTCGTTCATTGCAGAGGTAAGCGGAACATCATCCATATACTTTTCAAGAACAATAAGTCTGTCGTTACCGCTTTCGTCTTTTTCAGTCTCACCGCGCGTAACATAATAACGGTAGCCGTCCGCCGACTTTTCGCCGACCATAATCATTGACGGAGCGTCAACCTGAATTGTCTTTGTATATCCTTTATATTTAAATGTTAAAGGAGAATTGCTGAAATTAACGTCCGTTCCGCCGTAAAGAATAATTTGCATAACGCGGTTTTGTACCGTCGGGTCGCTTGAAACAACGCGCTGCATTATATAATCGTCACCGTAAGTAAGCTTTGTCAGCGTACCGCCTTTATTGCAATAAAGTTCATAAATCGAAGAGCCCGGCTCGTCAACAAAACTAAATCCTATTGCCGCTACGGTAAGGTATGCCTCTTTGAAGTCGTCTGTCAGTGATTTTGGAAATACCTGAAACGTTGAGTCGGGAGAATCGGCCTTAACGGTCGCAAACCCCTCCGAAATATTGTTTGGGTTTGTAACAAGCAAATCGCCCTGCGCCTTTACCGTATATGAAATTTCATTGCCGGAAAGGGTAACGTCCGCGCTGGCGACGTCTATATCGTATCCTTCATTGGACGTGTCGTCGCCGGTTTCAAAATTACCGAGAATTTTTTGCATTAAGCCCGCGTTTCGGTGAACTGTAACCGCTTTATCACCTGAAACCCTAATTGTATCAAGATTGACAAGGAAAAGCGGAGCGATGCAGAAAACCAAAAGCGCGAGAATTGTTAACGCGACAAGGGTTTCAACAAGTGTTAAACCCTTTTTATTCTCTATGAGCGCTTTTATACGTTTAAACATATAAACTCCTCCTTTCCATCAATACGTATTACCGTCTTTGGGGTTGAATACCGAGCCGCCTTCCGGAGTTCCCCATTTAATATTTGTTGCGCCGATATTGCTCGGCTGAACTAAGTCAAGAACCGAGCCGTACCCGCCGTCAACCGTTATTTCGCCTTTATTTCCGTATTGTAATTCTATTTTTCTTATCAGAACCGTGTCATCGTTAAAGTAAGGTGTCGGGTCGCCGCTTCTGAATGTGTAATCGGTTTCCGAGCCTGTTTCAACGTAGCTGTTGCTGTTTGCATTATAAGCCGCGTCGCTTACAGTGCCCGTATAATAAAGCTCGTTAATGGCCTTTGCCTTATCAACAAGAGCGGAACCGTAATTAAAACCGCCTTTTCCGTCTATAACTGCGTCAAGGAAGTATTTCAGAAGGTCTATGCCCTTTGCCGTAACCTCGGCGCCGTCAACCTGGCCGTTTTCGCTGTAACCGCCGTAAAAATATGCCATATCGCCTGCGCTGAACACACGGTAAGTTTCCGTAGCGCCGCCCTGATTGAATATTTTAACGTACACATTGCCGTTGAAATAAACCTTATTTGCCGGCACTGTTACACCGCCGGACTTGATGCCGCCCTGGCTTACAGGCAGCGGGTCTGTGCGGGTAGTCAGATTATTAGACCCCTCGCCCAGCATTACAGTACCCACTCTGTAACGGTTGCCGAGAGTTTGGACAACAGAATTTAATCCTGAGCCGAACCCGCCTGTTTTAACGTAATAGACGCCCATAATAATGTCGCCGTCTATAACGATTTCATCGCCAAAAAGGCCAACCGAATTGTAATAACCTTTTGTGGGGGTAACGTTAATACCGCTGTTCTGAACGAACAAATCCTCCGGAGTTGCAAAAATGTAATAGTTGTGAGCGTTATCCCTCGTTTTTATCATAGATGAATTTTCCGGTTTTGACAAAATTAAATTACCGTCGGCTGTTTTTATATACATATCCACCGTTACGGATGAACCGTAAAAAGCTTCAAAAATACTCTTAATTATGCTTTTACGCAAAATCTCAAAAAACCGGAAAAGGAAAAACCTGCTGTCGCTTGACGGCGTAATACTTGTGCCGTTAATGTCGACGGTTTTTGTGACTTTAAGAAATTTGGCTTTTTTATCTGCCGGCGAAACTGTTCCGGCGTCAACGTCCGCCGACGTATAGCTGTCTGTACCGAGCACACCGTTTGCGTCGTAAAAGCTTAAAGGCGTTGCCGTTTCAGTTGTTGAAAGATACGCGCTGGTATATTGCACAACAGACTCTATTGTATCCGCATTACTCATAATGCCGTTTGAGTCGATAATAGGGGTAGCCGTATAACTTTTACCGCACGCGCGGAATGATTTTACCTTATTTGGCGTTTTGGTCGTCACGCCTTCAGCGTCTGTAATGTCGACATAATCTATACCGTTGCCGATTTCAACCTCAATTTCTCCTATTGCGGTAGATGTGGGCGTGGGCGAGAAAGAAAGCCCCTCCCATTTGCCTGTTCCTGCATTGCTGTCGGGAATTACATATAATTTATTGGTTTTTACAATGGCGTTCTCCGTATTGGAAAATGTGATAATCTGACTTGCCTCGGAACTTGAATCTGCCGCTTGTCCGTCTGCCATCTGGTACGCGTAAGCCGCAAATTCAACGCCCGCGCGGGAAAAGAAATACGCCTTCTTTTGAGCGCTCATATGCCTAACCGTCATATAAGAGTTCCATGCAAGCATATAAAGAACCGTACCGAACATTGTAAGGATCAGCATAGCTACAAGAACTATCGGAAGCGCCGCTCCGTCTTTATTTTTCAGTGTTGATTTCATTTTTTCCATTTTCGTCAACTCCCCTGCACAGCCAAATTAACCGTTAACTTCTTACGCTATAACGCGAAGAAGCTCTTCAAGCGAGGTTTTGCCGCTTATAACCTTATTAAGACCTTCGTCTTTCATTGTGTGCATACCTTGTTTGATTGCAAGCTCCTTAACCTGCGCAACATTGGCGCGGTCAAGAATGAGCTGTTTCATTTCATCAGTAACGGTAAGAAACTCAAATACTGCTTCACGACCCTTGTAACCCGTATTGTTGCAGGTAAGGCACCCCGTTGCGCGGTATAATTCAAATGAGTCGCCCTCATAACCGTAATCGTCAAAATCCGGAATTATTTTATAGATTTCAGAACGGGATATTGTGTATTTCTCCTTGCACTTGGGGCAGAGCTTACGCACAAGTCTCTGCGCCAAAACGCCTACAAGCGATGAGGCGGTAAGGAACGGCTCAACTCCCATTTCGTCAAGACGCGTAACCGCGCCTGCCGAGTCGTTTGTATGAAGAGTTGAAAGAACCATATGCCCCGTAAGCGCGGCCTCAATGGCAATCTTAGCTGTTTCGGCGTCGCGAATCTCACCTACAAGAACAATATCGGGGTCGGAACGCAGAACAGAACGCAAAGCCGCCGCAAACGTCATACCCGCACGGTTATTCATCTGGCACTGATTTATGCCGGGCATACGCCTTTCAACGGGGTCTTCAAGCGTAATTGTGTTTTTATCAATAGAGCTGATTTCAGCAAGACACGCGTAAAGCGTAGTAGATTTACCCGAACCAGTCGGCCCCGTAACGAGCAGAAAGCCGTATGGCATATTGATGGCACGGTAAAATCTTTCAAACTGCCTTTCGCTGAAGTTCAAATCCTTCAGCGTTGCAACCTGACCGGAATCCCGCTCCAAAAGACGCATAACTATCTTTTCGCCGAAAACGGTAGGCATTGTCGCAATACGTATATCAAGCGTTCTGTCTTCATATTTAACAGTCGCGCGGCCGTCCTGCGGGATTCGCCTTTCGGCAATATCCATACCCCCGATAACCTTAACGCGGGAAACAACTGCTCCGAACATTTTTATGGGATTTTGCAGGATTTCCTGCAAAACGCCGTCTATACGGAAACGTACACGCATATTCTTTTCAAGCGCCTCAATATGAATATCGGATGCTCCCGCTTTAATTGCGTTATTTATTATCTGGTTGACGAGCTGAACTGCGGGCTTGTCGTCAATATCAAGGTTTTCGACAACCTCTTCGTCTGCTTCGTCATCGTCGGAATAATCGTTCACGCCCGTGTTCATATTCGCAAAGTTTTCAATAGCTGCCGCAAGTTCCATATCTGCGGCGATAACAGGGCAAATATCGTGTCCCGTTATCATACGAAGATTATCTATAACAAGAATGTTGTTAGGATTCTTCATTGCGACATAAATCACACCGTCCTCCTCATACAAAGGAAGAACGTTCTCTCTCATCGCCAATTCCGGTGTAATCAAGTTCGCAACCGCAATGTTAACCCCAATTTCATCTATGGAAACAAATTTTATTCCCGTCTTTTCGGAAAGCGCCCTTGCTATATCTTCTTCAGTACAGTAACCGAGCCGAACAAGAATCGAGCCAATAAGCTGGGACTTATTGCTTTTCTGAATTTCAAGTGCCTCGGCTAAATTTTCTGGAGTGATAATGCCCGCTTTAATAAGCCTGGCCGCCAAACTGCCCGGTATAATATTTAAATCTGCCATTTATTTTCCAGCTTTCATAAATAAAAAACTTATTTTGTAAAATCTACAACAGTAAATGCGGCCGTAACCGTGCCGTCACCGTTATCCGCCATTGCAAAGCTGTCTATTCTTACAATGTATTCGGTCGAAAGAATTTCGTTGCACATAGCCTTTACATCGCTTTCCTTGCCTACAACACTAACTGTGCTTTCAGCCATCTGAACCGAGGCAAACGGTGAAAGAACGCCGGCCTGAACCTCGCCTGTAAGGCTGTATTTTTCCAGTAAATTTTCAAGTTCGGCCTGCTTGCCGAGCCTTGTGTATGTGCCTGCGTCTGCTATTACTTCGTTATATTTGTCAACCCTGAAAACGTACTTTTCTTTATTCGCTTTAATGGCCTCAAGCTCTTTGATGTGCTCAATATGCTCGTTTGCGCTTTTAATTTCCGTATCATTTGACTCTTTCGCCTGAACCGTGGATTGATATGTAAAGTAAATAGCTACTCCCAAAATAATCGCAAGAAAAACCATCGCGATAGCAACCAATATTGACTCATTTGCTTTAATCGAAGATAAATCTATTTTCTTTTTCATTATGTTTACCTCCTTTTAAGCTATGGTGCTCGCTTCGGCAATCGAGGATTCGGTTTCCGTTTGTGTAGTCGAAGTTGTCGTGGATTCTGTCGTTTCCGTAGTTGTGGTGGTAGTAACAAGCGTTCCGGTCTGCTCGTCAATATTTATAATACCTGAGAGCGAAACTATCATCCTGAACGAATAAGCTTTTGTGCCGGTATCGTTATTAACGTCAACAAGCGGCCCGTCATTAACAATCTTTATTTCTCTGATTGCGTCTTTAAGCTCCGCGTTTTCCGAAACGAGTTTTTTGTAATCCTCAAGCATTGATACCGCTGAACTCAGAGTATTCGCCGAAGAAAGATTTCCTTCAATTACGCAGACCTGTTTTTTCTGCCACTCCGGGGCGTAAATAGCCGTAACCTGTACGTAATGCGGTGTGATGCCCTGAAGAATATTTACCATTTCAAGAGCGGTAATATCTACGGGTTTGATATTTTCAAAATTTGCCTCCGCTATCGCAAGGGCGTTATAATCATCAACGTAAGGATTCAGCTCTTCAATTTTCGACATTAACTGTGCGTTTTGCTTTTTGATTTCTTTTCCGTGATTTTTAAGAATTAAAAGTCTTATTGCCAAACCCGCATAAATAATAAGCATACACAATAAAACAATAACCGCAATGGAAATAATCATATCTTTATTTTTTTTACCGATGAGCTGTTTACGGTAACTCTCCGGCAGCAAACTTACCTTAAACATCATTAGCCCTCCAATCCTGAAATTGCGACGCCGATGCAGGCGGCGTAATCGTTAGCCTTAGTTATATCCTGCATTTGAATATTTGTATTCATCTGCGGTGCCTCAACGGGAATCGGCATATTTTCCTGCAATTCCTTAACTACATCGTCTATATATGAAGTGTTAGCGGCTAAAAATATTTTTTCTATCGGCTCTGAGTTTTGCATTGAATAATAGCTGACGGTCGAAGACGTCTCCGATATAATAAAATTGATTGCGTTGCCGACTGCGTCTTGGTCGTCAGGTTCATCCTCTTCGTTTGCTGTAATTCCGAAAAGCCGCGCGACTGAGTCGGCGTTTCTGTCGGGAATTGTTATTGAACGAACCATTGAAATTTCATCGCCCTTTACGACGATAAAATTGAGAATATCGTCGGTAAAATTCACAAGGCAGTATTTTCCCTCGGCGTTTGCGGCCTTAATGCCCCTGCAAAGTGAAAGAAGAGAGGAATCAATATCCACAACCGTATATTTCATCGCGGTTAAATAATTGATATAGCTTTCAAGCATCTGACGGCGCGCGGCGACAAGCATAATATTGTATTGCTCCATATTATCCTCATTTTTGCTTTCACCGGCAATAATGTAGTCGATTTCCATTTCGTTAATCGGAATGGGGATAAACTCCTGAGCCTGAAGTAAAACCATATTGCGGAGCTTGTCGCTTTCAATTTTCGGGAACGCGGCATAGCGCATCATAACATTTTCATTGTTTACTCCGATTGCAACGCTGTTTGAGCGGAAACCGCCGGAGCTCATAAGCTCGCTGAAAGCGGCCTGAAAACGTTCAGGGTCTCTGATAAAGCCTTCTTCAATTATGCCTTTTTCGAGGGGAATGTAGCCCATCGCAAGAATTTGATAGCCGCCTTCGTTCGGGGCAATTTCAACTGCTCGAATTTCATTTGTAGAAAATTCACAGCCTATAATACTTTTAATTTTAGCCATAACAATTCACATAGCCTTTCCGGCTACAAATTGCGATTTAAAATCACGGTCATCCCCTGTTGTAGCCGTACAAGGCGTGATTTGAATTAAACCATATCAAAATTTGCTTTAATTATATATTAAACTTTAACAGCGTATTTCCACACTGCGTTAAATCTGATTTAAGAACCTATTGATGTAGAGGCAGTAAGCATCGGAACATAAAGAGCTATAAGCATACCGCCGACAATTATGCCGACGAAAACGAGCGCCAAAGGTTCAATCATGGCTCTGAGGTTTCTGGAAGTAATTTCAACGTCCTCCTCGAAAAATTCCGCAACCTTGTCAAGCATTTCGGGAAGTGCGCCCGATTCCTCTCCTATGGCGACCATACCTGTAACCATCGCGGGGAAATATCCGCTTTTTTCAAGCGAATCGGCTATGCTCTTGCCCTCTTCAATTTCTTCAATAGCTTCAAAAACTGCGTCTCTTATTTTATCGCTGCCGGCCGTCGGCCCAGCGCTCTTCATAGCGTCAACGGCAGTAACGCCGCCCGCAAGCAGCGTTGCGAGTGTCCGGCAAAATCTTGCGACAACCATTTTTGTTATAAAACTGCCGAACATCGGCATTGTAAGCTTTGTGTTTTCCCAAATTTTGTGAGCTACCGGCGTTTTCGTAAACCCGAATATTCCGCCGACTATCAAGACCGTCGGAATTATCCATTTAATAGGTTCGCCTCTTATGCTGTCCGAAACTCCAAATATAAACGCGGAGAGCGCGTTAAGCTCAACGCTTGTATTCATCATTCCTTTAAAAATCGGAACCATAAAAACAAGCATCGCAATAAGAATTAAAATAGCCATAATAGCTACCGTTCTCGGGTATGAATATGCCGATTTTATATTCTTTTGAAGATTTTTTTCTTTTTGAAGCTGGTCTGCAAGCGAACGAAGCGCCTGTTCCATAATACCGCCCGTCTCGCCTGCCGCAATCATTGCTATAAAAAGTTCGGAAAAGACCTTTGGATATTTTGCAAAAGCCTGTGACATCGGCGTACCGCCTTCAATATCCTGCGCGACCTCTTCAATAATTCCCGCAAAGCGCGGATTTTCGGTCTGCCTTGAAAGCGTAGTCAGCGCTCTTGTTACGGGAACGCCTGCCGAAAGCATGGCCGCAAGCTGTTTGCAGAAAACCGCGACTTGAGTAGTGGTAACCTTTTTGCCGCCTTTCTTCTTCTTTTCTTTTGTCTTTATTTCGGTCATATTGGTGACCATAACTCCGGCTTCGCGAAGCTTTTCGATTGCAAGCGACGTTGAATCCGCAATAACTTCACCGTGAACCGCCTGTCCTGTTCTGTTAAGGCCGTCATATGTAAAAGCTGCCAAAGATTTTTCCCCCTTTTTTTATGCAGGTTGATTAAATATCAATAACCCATAGTTGCCATAAGGCGTAAAACTTCTTTTTGGTCAACACAAAATTCCAAAACAGATTCTTTTGAGATTTTTTGCTGTTTAAGAAGATTTAAAAGCGCCTGATCCATTGTCTGCATTCCCTGAAGAGTGCCTGTTTGCATTGTGGCGTAAAGCTGATGTTCCTTTTCTTCACGAATAAGGTTTTTTATAGCGGGAGTATCTATCATATATTCAACAGCGGCAACGCGTCCCCTACCGTTGATTGTCGGTATAAGCTGCTGTGAAATAACCGCTTTAAGCGAGTTTGCAAGCTGGGAACGTATTTGCCCCTTCTGCTCTGTCGGGAAACTGTCGATAATACGGGAAATCGTCAGCGGAGCGGTCTGCGTGTGGAGCGTAGAAAAGACCAAGTGGCCCGTTTCGGCGGCGGTAACCGCGACCTGAATACTTTCCGGATCACGCATTTCGCCTATCATAATCGTGTCAGGGTCGTGACGAAGAACAGTTCTAAGAGCGTTTGCAAAGCTCTTTGTATCGGTGCCTATTTCACGCTGACGAACTGTGGATTTCTTATGAACGTGAAGGAACTCAATAGGGTCTTCAACCGTAACGATATTTGTCTCAAAGTTTTCGTTTATGTAGTTTATCATCGCGGCAAGCGTGGTCGATTTACCCGAGCCTGTCGGCCCCGTAACAAGAACAAGACCTCTCGGAAGATTGCAAAGACGCTTTACGTCCTTTGGAAGGCCCAAATTGTCAAGCTCCGGAACGGAAAATGGAATCGCCCTGAAAACGGCGGCAATAGTGCCTCTCTGCACTATAACGTTTCCTCTGAAACGCGCGCACTTCGGAACAGAAACCGCAAGGTCAAGCTCCCATTCTTCCTCAAATAAACGGCGCTGACGGTCTGTTATAACCTGAAGCAAAAGCTGCTCAACGTCCTCGGGAACAAGCTTTGGAAGGTCCGTCTGACGGCATAAGTCGCCGTTTATTCTGATACAGGGTTCAATGCCGCTGACAATATGGAGGTCGGAACCCTTTTTTTCAACTGTGAGCCTAAGTAAATCTTCAAGCCTCACGGGATAATTGCTGAATTTACCTGAAAAATGCAAAATATACAGTCCTTTTTTCGCAAAATTTAAAAGTTATTTATAACGGGCTAACGGGGTACGAATTTCGTACCCCTCAGCAATGTAAAACTATATATTTTCAATAGCTTTCATATAATTGCTCATACGCGTGGCGGCGTCGGATGTCGTATATGCGTAAATTACCGTCTTGTAAGAACCGCCTAACTGCTCGCCTGTTTCAGGATCGGTCTGGGGTTCATCGGTTACGAATGATTCGTATCTGATGCTGACTCCGCCGAACAGGTCGGGATAAAGCTCGTTCATTAAAGTGATGGTGTTCTGAAGATAAGCCTTATTATTGTCGGAATTTGTGCCCGTTTTTGCCCCTATGGGAATCCACATTTTTGAGCCTGTGTCAACAGTGTCTGCCGCTACAAGCGCGTCAAGCACTTCGTTATTCCACGTAATATCGTCGCAGTAGCAGATAATCGTGCTCGTAAGCTCCGGATGGTCATACTCATAGAACGAAACGCCCTGAAGCTCAAGCTGTCCTATTCTGTTCATAAGTTCCGCTACCGTGCAGTTCTTAGCCTCGTATGTGTGAATTGTGCTTGCAACCGAAACTATTGCCGAGTCATAGCTTTCAACTGACGATTTAACGGCGTTGACATCGGTGGACGCGCCCATAATCCAAATTGACTTATTCATTCTGTTATGACCGTAAGTCTTAACCTTTGAGGCATAATCCGTGGTCGCGATAAACGCCTCCGCGTCTGCCCTTGAAATGTTGACAAGGTCAAGCTTAACTATTGTACTGCTGCCCGAAACAATAGTAGTGCTGCCTTCCGTTCCTGCGGAGCTGTCGGGTTTATCTTTACTGTCGGTATTTTCGCTGTTAGGCGCTTTAGCCTCAGCGGTGTCAACAATAGCTTTGATTTTCATAATCTCGGCAAGCTGCTGGCCGCTTGCGTAAACGTAAAGCGTTGACGGATGCGAGGCCATTGTAATTCCTGAATGAAGGCCAAGATTTTGAAGAAGCGATGAAAATTCATCCGGAGATATATGATTCATTTTAATGGGGGTGAAATTTGATACGGAAGCGGAACTGCCCGTCATGACATTTCCTTCTACGTCAAGTATTTCGGTAAGCTCGTGAAGCTTGGCCATTTCTTTCGGATACGCGCTAATCCAAACGTTTCTGCCGTTGTTTGTCTGCGATACTATCTTCATATCGCTGAGTCCCAACGCGTTTGCCTGTTCAATAAGCTCGCTGTACGTTATGTACTTAAATGTAAATTTTGAAAGGACAAGGCTGTCAACAAATGTCGAATTAAGATCCGACGTTGTCGATACGAGAATTGTATTGCCGTCCTTAATATATGACAGGTTAACCATTCTTGTAATATAGTCAATAGCGCGCAGCGGCGTAACCTTTTCAAGGTCAATGGAAATGTTCTGTTCCGAGCCCTTATAAATTACCGTGTAACCCGCGTTTGAAGCTATTGCCGAAACAAGGTCTTTAACGGAAGCGTCCTTTGCCTTTATTGTAATTGTAGACGATGTAAGCCCCGTTGAATAATTCTTTGATGTAAGCGGAATCTTAATAATTTGTCCCTTGTAAAGTACAGAGTCAGCCGTTAAACCGTTATAAGTCATAATATCGCTGACGGTTATTCCGTTTTTGGAAGCGATAGACGCCGTCGTGTCGCCTGCCTGAACGGAATAATAGCGGTACTGGCCGAGCGCCGTGCCCTTGCTGCCTCCGCCGTAATTTTCACTGCCTATGACAGTGATCGGTGCAAGAACGCTTACCATAAGCATAAGCGAAAGCACAAGCGCAATTACCGGCTTGCCGAATTTCTTAAAGCTTTTCATTTTTTGTCCCCCTGTTTTTATGTAAAGTGGATTAGTTTGCTTAATCAATATTTAACAGTAACTTTTTGACCGTTGCAGGAAAATACAACCTGATCCGCCGTAATGCTGTCAACCATCCAATCAGAACCCGCTACATACTGGCCGACCGTAAGGTTAGGATAATGCGCGTTGTCGGTTACAACCGTTGCAGTGTAATATCCCTCGCCGTTATAAATGATTGCGGTAACCTTCGGGTGTGCAAGTACCGCCTCGTTAAACATTTCAGAGTCTGTTATTCCCTCAAGCTTTTCCGATTCACGGACGTCCTCCGGAAGAATTTCAACATTATTTGTCGCTGCCTCCCCCGAAGACGCCTTTAATTCAGGCACCTTATCGGTGTTTGTTTTAACTACAATTACAATCGCGACCATTATTGAAATTACAAGGAAAATTGCCGGTATTATAATTTTCATCTTTGGATTTTTTTCAAAAAATCCGGCTATTCCTCCGTTGTTTCTTGAATTTCCTTTTTTCGATTTTAGCTTAGCGAAAAGCTCCTTAATGTCCATATTCATATATCAGCGGCCTCCTGAAATATTCCGAGTGAATTCGGCTTAAAAAGGGGTGTACCGTTACGCGCCGCCTGTGCGAAAATGCGCGTAAACATATTCTGCAAGTTTTAAATGAGGGTGCTTTACCCACCGTTATATTATATACTCTATTTAGACAAAAATCAATATAAGACCATAATATTTTCTAAAATTCTTATGTATAAAATTTGGGATTTTTTTTGTGAAAAAAATAAAAACTCCCACCGAGTCGGTGGGAGTTTTCTCACTTTTTTTTACAAACAAGCAACTGTTATCAGTACTTAAAGTTTGAATATGTAGCTGATGTTGTGAGGTTGCCTGTGCCCTTAACTGTGATTATCATCTTAACGTCAAGCTGAGCGTCAGCGTAGAAAGAGTAGGTGAGCTCAACAAGCTTGTTGTCTTTAATCGTAACAGATACCTTGATGTTCTTATAATTTGCCTGAAGTGTAGGAACGGTAACCTCATCGGTGAAACCTTTGATTTCGGATTCAACTTCTTCGCGTACAACAATGTCGTTTGTAAATCTTGAAAGGGCTGTGTTGCCGTTTCTGGCAGGATTCTGGCAGTTGGGAAGATCGAATGAATATTTGTTTCCCGTAACCTTAAGGTGCTGAATATCTTCAGCTTTAAGGCTTGTCGCCTTGAGCGTGTAGTTTGCGCCGTGGTAAATGTTCTCTGTGGAGCCGTCGTCCTTGGTAACTACTTTTGTGTCAAGCGTTTCGCCTTTTTTGACGGTTTCTTTCTTGCTGCCGTTGCCGAGGAATCCGCCTACAACGGTATTAAGGTTGTCATCGGGATTTTTCGAAATTCTTGGGATAAGCTTGTTAAGACCGCTTGTAAGCCTACCTACGTCAATGTCTTTAACCGTGCAGTCTCTTTTCCAGTCATAGCCGACTTTCTGAGCAACAGCTTCGCCTGTTACCTTGTTGATAAGAGCTGCAACGTCGGCTTCGCTCTTAGCAGCGTCTTCGGCGGCGGGCTTTTTGTCTTCAGGAGAAGAAGGAGTTGTAGGTGCGTCGTCGGGTGTGTCGGCGTCATCGCCGTTCGCGGGCGTCGAATCATTATTATCGCCGCTGTAGTTGCTGTTGCTGTTGTTATCATTTCCCGTTTGGGCTGAGCCCGCCTGATTTACAGTGGGAACATTCTTCTCGCCCTGTGATTTACCCAAGACCGCAACGCCTACCGTAAGCGCAAGAGCAAGAACAATGGCCCAGAATTTTGTCCAATTTTGACTTCTTTTTTCTTTTTTAATTGATTTAATTTCCTGCTGTTCAGGAGTAAGTACTTTCTTTGCCATAATGAAACCCCTTTCGGTTATTTTATATTAAAAATTAGTAAACGAAATTATTGTAACTTTCTTCAACCTGGCCTTTGCCCGTACCGATTACCTGCACTCCGACCTTAAGGGTAAGGCTCTTAACATCCATCAAATAATTTATTGAAATGGAAGAGAGAGTGCCGTCCTTAATTTCAGCTACTACAACAATATTTGAATATTCAACATCAGTTGATTCAACTTTGATAGCGCTGATTTCCTTAGCAACACTGTCTCTTACCTCTTCGTGAGTAACGAAATCGTCTGTAACACGGTGAAGAGCGTTTCCGCCGTCCTTTTGCGGGTTGCTGCAGGTTTTAATCTGGAACTTATAAGTGTTTCCGTTCTGAACGAATTTTACAACATCGCCTTCTGTAAGCGAAAATCCTTTAAGTAAGAACTTATCCTTCATACCTTCGGGAGCCGCCGCGCTGCCTTTAGCCTTTTTAGCCGACAAAGGCTCGTCTTTTCCCGTTATATCAAGGAAGTTGCCGACAACCTTGTTAAGGTCCGAATCCGAAACCTTGCTTATTGCTTTGTTGAGAATGCTTGTGGCGTCCAAACCGCTCTTAAGTTTAACCTGCAGAGCGCCGTCATCTGTATAGTAGCACTTTCTTGACCAGTTATAGCCTGCTTTTGCGGCCTTTGCGGTAGCGTCGTTAAGAAGCTTAACTGCGTCTGCCTTTGAAAGACCTACTGTAACATTACCTTGTTTATCGGTAACCGATTCTCCCTCTTTTACCGTTGACTCGTCTTCGCCCAAAAGTTCAATAGTCGTCGGTTCGTCCGTGTCCGTCGCCTGTTGCTGCTGTTGCTGCTGTGATGAATCGGAACTGCCGGTCGTTACGACGCCTGAATTCTTAGTAAAGGCGATTTGAACCATTGCAAAGGTAAAAGCTATCCCCAAGAACAATGCAAGCGCTTTTCTGAATGTACTGAAGAAAATAGTTCTTTTGGCGACCTTTTTTTCTAAAGCGGCCTGTACTTCTTCAGGTGTTTTAACCTTTTTTGCCATATTGTGGCTCCCCTTTCGCTTTTAAGATAATGTGATGTAATCTTCATCATGCACAATTACCTAACATATACAAACTAAATTTACAATAAAATTAACAAAATGTCAATATTTTTTTAAAATTTCCAAAAACTTTTTATTAAATTTTTCAATAGGAAAGCCCATTACATTGTAAAAACTGCCGTAAATAACGCTTGCAAATTTGCCCGCGAGCCCTTGAATTGCATACGCGCCGGCCTTGTCCATCGGCTCCCCGCTTTTAATGTAAGCGAATATTTCTTCATCGCTTAATATGTCAAACCTTACCGCCGAGCGTTCCGAAAACACGGTTTTCCCGCTGTCGGTTATAACGCAAACCCCGGTAAAGACTTCGTGTTCTCTTCCCGAAAGCCTTTTGAGCATTAAAAAAGCCTCGTTTTCGTCTTTCGGCTTGCCGAGGATTTCGCCGTCTACGCTGACGACCGTATCCGCGCCCACTACCGTTTCGCCTTTTGCCCGTTTTACCGCCGAAGATTTGATTTCGGCAAGCTTTTCCACTGCCATTTTGGGAGAAATTCCGTCTTCAAGCGTTTCATCGGCGTCCTGCTGTCTGATTTCAACGTCATAGCCGGCATTTTCAAGAATTTCCTTTCTTCTCGGCGATTTAGACGCCAATACTATTTTGATTTTATCTCTCATATTTTACCTTCATCCATCAGCCTTGCGATTTTAAGTACCCCGACCTGGGTTTTGCTGTCGGGCAGTTCGCCGTTCATCACCATTTCAACCGCTTTTGAAATGTGGATTTTTTTAATTTCCAAAAATTCATCGTCGTCCGGGTCCTGCTTACCGAATGAAAGCCCCGTGGCCAAATAAAGGTGAATAATTTCTCCGCAGTATCCGGGCGAGGGGTAAAGCGTGCCCAAACTCAGGATTTTTTCCGCCGACGCGCCTGTTTCTTCCCTAAGCTCGCGAATTCCTGCCTCATATGGGTCCTCGCCTTTTTCAAGCTTTCCCGCGGGCAGCTCGGTAACGATTTCCGAATAAGGATAGCGGAACTGCTCTACAAAATACAGATTTCCGTCTTCGTCTAAAGGCGCCACCATAACCCCTCCGTTGTGCTCAAGAACCTCCCTTTCGACCGTTTTGCCGTCAGGCAACAGCGCTTTGTCAACGCGGATATTAAAAATTCTGCCCCTAAAAACATATTCCGCCTTTAACTGCTTTTCCGTTAAATCCATTTTATTCACCAAACCTTCTTACGCATTCTTTATAAAATCTGCCCTTTTCCTCAAAATTCTTATACTCGTTATAGCTGGGCGCGGCAGGCGAAAGAATACATATTCCGCCCTCTTCGGTATTTTCAAACGCGAGGCGCACGGCGCTCTCAATATTTTCTGCTTTAAGCAGTTTTTTGCGCGTTCCGTTCGCCCTCATCATATCAATTATTTTATGCCCCGTAGTCTTAGTGCCTATCAAAACGGTAAGCGAGCTGTTCTCCAAATCCCGCGCAAAATCAGTGTAATCAATGCCCCTGTCCATACCGCCGAAAATCAGCGTATTCGCGCCGAGCGCCGACACGGCGCACATTACGGCGTGCGGAATGGTCGCTATGCAGTCGTTGTAAAATGTAATGCCTTTATATGTGCCTACGCGCTCCATTCTGTGCTCTATTCCCTCAAAGTCTTCTACCGCTCTTTGCGCACCCTCTTTTGTGGCTCCCAAAACGCTTGAAGCGGCAAAAGCGAGCAAAATATCGTGCCTGTTATGCCTGCCTATCAAATGGGGATTTTCGGCTTTAAACGGAATTTCACCGTCCTCTTTTACGGCGATAACATTGGATTTAAGCGAATTTACGTCTAAGTATTCCGCAAGCCCCTGAGTTCCGTTATATACGAAAGTATCGTTTTCCGTTTGGTGTCTTACTATATTGAGCTTTGCGCCGACGTAACCGCTCATACCGCCCTTGTAATGCTCAAGATGTTCCTCATAAATATTGGTGATAACGGCAACATCGGGAGAGGCGCCCGTAAACTCAAGCTGATGGCTGGACATCTCAATAACCGCCGTCTTACCGCAGACCTCATCTATAAAATCGAGCACGGGGAGCCCCATATTGCCCATTAAAACCGCGTCCACACCCGATTTTTCAAGCATTTTATAGCAAAGCGTTGACGTGGTAGTTTTGCCCTTAGAGCCTGTAACGCCGAGCTTTTTGCAGGGCGCGTACTTTAAAAACAGGTCAAGCTGGCATGTAATAAGCACATTTTGGGGAACAGTCACATCGCGAAAAGAGATTCCGGGGGATTTCAACACTACGTCAAAATCCGAAAGGTTTGAAAGGTATCCCCCGCCGAAAATTCCTTTCGTAAAACTGTCGGGTAACTCCTGTTCACTGCCGTCGGCTACCGTTATCTCCTTTTCCGGCAGGTATTTGCGGATATATCTAAAGCTTGATCTGCCCTCTCTGCCGAATCCCAAAATCAGTATTTTTTTATCCTTTAAAAATTCAATTATCTCCGGCAACATAAGAATACATCTCCATCATCTGCGGTAAAAATTTATCGGGTATATTGTGCGAGGCGTTATAGTTTTTGAGAAGAGACAAATCGACCCCGCTTTTATCCGATTTTTCGTTGAATCTTTTGAGCAACAGCGGCTTTTCACCCTCCGTTTTTCCGTCAAGCAGGTAAAGAGCAAGCTTAATTTCCTCCGGCGTTCCGACGCACTCAAACGGCTTTATTCCGCTTATACCTGCAAGCCCGTCAAAATACTCCGTCATTTCGGGGTCGTTCAGCATATCGTTCCCGAAAATCTTTGTGAGCTTTGTGTACTCGACAAACGGCGAGAGCATTATGAACACAAAAAGGCACTTGGCGCATTTTCCGCACCAAACATTATTCTTACTGCCCCTGTTACAGCTCCTGAACACCGGTAAAAACTCCTCGCATTTTGCGAAATATTTGGCTATCTGCAACTCGTTGAACGGCCGCAGAATAGAAAAATAGCTTATCTCGTTCATTATATTTTTTTCGACGTATTTTCTGAAATCCTCTTCAAACTCAAACGATTTTGAGTACTGATGATTGACCTTCGAGCTTTTAATATTTGATTCATTTGCACTGCTCTCATTGGACAGCACAATATTCTCCGCCCCTGTAAGGTAAGCGCAGTAAAGCGAAAGGAACGCCACAACGGCAGAAAACGGCGTATGCCCGTTTAGGTAGCCTTTTTCGTTCAGCTCCAAAAGGTTTTTGTCAATAGTCCTGTAAGTTCTGACTATTCTGTCCGCGTCATACCCCGCCTTAAGAACGGTCTGCGTTCTCGCCTCTTGGTCGTTTACCGTAAAAAAGAGATTGTTGTTTTTAAACTCTCTGAGCAAGACCGCCGTAACGGCTGAATCCTTTCCTCCGCCTACCGGAATTAAATTTTTACCCGATTTTTTGTATTCAAACGCCGGGTAAGGCTTATGCTCAAACCGGCAGATAATATCCATAAATTTTTCTTCGTCGGCGCATATGCCGTTTATATAGTGAAATTCGCCCAATCCCCCGAAGTACAGCCGTTTCCACCAGCGTATGTCAAACGAGTCAAGATAACCGCAGTCAACATATACCTTCGGCGGACATGCGCATTTCCAATAGGAAACAAGCTCCACCATACCGAGCGAAAAAATTATTTTTTCAGCGCATTCCGAATCATAATCGTTTACAATATCAAGTTTTTCCGTGGGAATCCTTATTTCGGGGTGAAACTCCGGCCCGTTTTCCATATAAAAATCGTATCTTATTAAGATTTCGCCGCCGTCCATTGAAAGGCTGTAATTTTTATAGACAAAAGACGGGTGATTTTCCCTAAGCTGTTCATATTTCGTAAGCTCCATATTTTCCTCCGAAAATCCTTTTATATAATATTATTATACAGTCGCGGGCGCAAAAAATCAATAATACAGTAATTACCTAAGATATAAATAGTATATTGCACAAAAACGGAATATAAATATTGTAAAATATATAAATTAAATTTATTTGCATTATTTGTGCAATTATGCTATAATTTTTTAGTACTGTTAATAATTTTTGTTAAAAATTATTTGTGAAGAAAGCCAATTCGGAAATTCAAAAAACGGTTCTTCACCTTTGACAGAGAGCTTATATATAAAGGGGATTTTTTTATGAAACCTTATTCAGCTGGCAACATTAAAAACATCGCCGTCATAGGCCACGGCGGAAAAGGTAAAACAACGCTTTGCGAGGCTATGCTTTACACGGCAGGCGTAACGGAAAGGTTCGGAAAGGTTTCCGAGGGAAATACCGTTCTTGACTTTGACCCTGAGGAAAAAAGGCGCAGAACCTCCGTTTCATCGGCAATGGCAACGTTTGAGTGGAACGGCAGAAAGATAAATATTATTGACGCTCCGGGGCTTTTTGACTTTGAGGGCGGCGTAGCGGAGGCTGTACGCGCAGGCGGTTCCGCGCTTATTGTGACGAGCGCGGGCTCAAATCTCGACGTAGGCGCCGAAAAAGCGTTTAAGGCGGCGTCAAAGCGCGGAATAGCAAAGTTTTTCGCAATCACCGGTACGGACGCAGAGGATAAAAGCTTTTATAAAACTCTTGACGCGCTTGAGGCAGAGTACGGCGCGCCGCTTTGCCCGACTCTCGTTCCATATTATATAGACAATAAAGTTGACTGCTTTGTAAACTTTATTAAGAACAAGGCGTTTAAATATGAAAACGGAAAGAAAACGGAAGTTCCCATTCCGCAGGACGCAATAATTCAAAAAATGCACGACTCTTTTATTGAGGCGGTCGCTATGGGCGACGACGAGTTAATGGAAAAGTTCTTCTCGGGTGAGGAATTTACGCACGATGAAATCGTTAAAGGCCTTACGGCGGGCATTCACGCCGGCGACGTTTACCCCGTTCTCGCGTGCAGTGCGCTGACTCTTTCGGCCGTTGAACAGGTTATGGACGTTCTTTCAAAGCTTGCTCCGTCCGCAATCGACGTGGCAGGTGAAACGGGTACCGACCCTGACGGCAATGAAATCCGCGTTGAATGTGACGAAAACGGCCCTCTCGCCGCGATTTGTTTTAAGACGGTTGCCGATCCGTTTGTAGGCAAGATGTCATTTTTCAAAGTTATAAGCGGTAAAATCACTCCCGAAACGCAAGGGTACAACATACGCACGGGTGAAACGGAGAGAATGGGCAAAATCATTTCGGTCATCGGCTCAAAGCAGATTGACGTTCCGTTTATCTCGGCGGGCGACATAGGCGTTGTTACAAAGCTCTCCGGCGTTAAAACGGGCGACACGCTCTCTTCCGCTAAAAGACCCGTCGCGCTGAAAGGCGTAAATTTCCCGCAACCCTGTATTCAAATGGCGGTTAAAGTCCGCAAGAAGGGCGATGAGGAAAAGGTTGCACAGGGTCTTAACAGGCTTATAGAGGAGGATCCCACCCTCTCTTTCCATATAAACAAAGAGACAAGAGAGCAAATTCTTTCAGGTTTAGGCGAACAGCACCTTGACGTTGTAGTGACAAAGCTTAAAACAAAATTCGGCGTTGAGGTTGACCTTACCGTTCCGAAGGTTGCTTACAGAGAAACAATCCGCAAAAAAGTTGAGGTTCAGGGCAGGCACAAAAAGCAGTCGGGAGGTCACGGCCAATTCGGCGATGTTTGGATTCGTTTTGAGCCGTGCGACAGCGAGGAGCTTGTTTTCGCCGAGGAGGTGTTCGGCGGTTCCGTTCCCAAGAATTTCTTCCCCGCCGTTGAAAAAGGACTTCGCGAATCCGTGGCTAAAGGCGCTGTCGCAGGTTACCCCATGGTTAATATTAAGGCTACGCTTTACGACGGCTCGTACCACCCCGTTGACTCTTCCGAAATGGCTTTCAAAACCGCCGCATCAATAGCGTTTAAAAATGCCGTTCCGTTGGCCGACCCCGCAATCTTAGAGCCCGTCGGCACGCTGAAAGCCTATATGCCCGACGACAATTTAGGCGATATTATGAGCGACGTTACCAAACGCCGCGGCAGAGTTCTCGGAATGGGCGCCGCAGATGAGCCGAAAATGCAGGAGCTTACAGCGGAAGTTCCCATGGCGGAAATGGGCAATTTCTCAACGGTACTTCGCTCGGTTACGGCAGGCAGAGGGCATTACACCTTTGAATTTGTTCGCTATGAAGAGGCGCCTAAAAATATTGCCGACAAAGTAATCGCGGATTACCAAGCGCGCATTAAGGATGAAGAATAATCCGAGACGGAAAATTCAATAAGCGGATTAACGCGTCATAATATATTTTAATAAAGACAAAAAGGCCCGTTCAGCGCAAATCGCCGAACGGGCTGTATTTTTATGCAATTACTGCTCAAGCTTTTTCTGTGACTCCGCTTTGAGATAAGCATTGATAAATCCGTCAATGTCGCCGTCCATCACGTTTGAAATGTTGCCCGTTTCAAAGTTTGTGCGGTTATCCTTGACAAGCTGATACGGCATAAACACATATGAACGTATCTGGCTTCCCCAGCCGATTTCCTTTTGGTCCCCTTTAATGTCGGAAATTTTGTCAAGATGCTCGCGCTCTTTTATTTCAATGAGCTTTGACTTAAGCATCGTCATACAAACCTCTCTGTTTTGGTGCTGACTGCGCTCAACCTGACACGAAACGACAATACCCGTGGGAATGTGCGTAAGCCTTACGGCAGACGAAGTTTTGTTAACCTTTTGCCCGCCTGCGCCCGAGGAGCGGTAAACGTCCATTTTAATGTCTTCGGGAGCAATTTCGACCTCAATGGTGTCGTCGATTTCGGGCATAACCTCAACTGAAGCAAACGACGTGTGCCTCCTGCCCTCGGAGTCGAACGGAGAAACGCGCACAAGGCGGTGAATACCCGTTTCGCTCTTCATATATCCGTAAGCGTTTTCTCCCTCAATTAAAATACTCGCCGATTTAATCCCGGCCTCGTCCCCGTCAAGGTAGTCAAGCGTTGTAACCTTATACCCGTGGCGCTCGCCCCAGCGGCAGTACATTCTGAACAGCATTTGAGCCCAGTCCTGAGCCTCCGTTCCGCCTGCGCCCGCGTGGAATGTGAGAATTGCGTTTTTAGCGTCATATTCGCCCGAAAGAAGAGTTGAAAGCGTCATTGTTTCAATGTCACGCTCAAATTTGACAACGCCTTCCGTGCATTCATCTATTAAAGATTCGTCCTCTTCCTCATTTGCAAGCTCAATCATAACGAGCGTGTCGTCAAAATCGGAGCAAAGCTTTTCATAAGCCGCAACCCTGTTTTTAAGCGTGCTCTGCCTTTTTAGCACGACCTGAGACGCTTTAATGTCGTCCCAAAAGCCGTTTTCCGCCGTTTTTTCTTCAAGCTCGGCTATTTCTTTTTTCATTTTTTCAAGGCCTAAGGCGTCGGCAAGGTCGCTGAGCGCCTCCTTGTGACCCAAAAGCCTTAATCTCAATTCTTCATACTGAAGCATAAAAAATCCTTTCTGAATATAAAAATCCAAACCGAAAAAGTGTTCACTTGTCCGCATATTTTTGCGTAATATGTATCAGTACCGTTTAACGAATTTTTCGCTGACGGTTTTAAGATATACGGAGAAAAGAGTCGAATATCCGTTCGGCTCTTTTTGCCCTGCGCTACTGCTCCGCGGAGAAATCATAGGGTATATACCCCACTGATTCCGAAAATGGAACCCGCCGACAATAGAGGCAGGGGACATCTCTTGCCTAAGTTATACTTTCCCCTTTTTCATCGGTCTCATTCTGCGTTTCCGACTCAGTCGACTCCTTTGCCACAACGTCCGCCTTATCAATTAAATCCTGATTTTCTGTTGTGTTCTCGGAAGTGCTCGCGGAAGACGCCGTTTCAGGAGTGGTCGTAGCCTGAATAGCCGATATAAACTGTTGGCCGTCCTTAACGCGAAGAGTAACACGTATGTACTTGTCGGGCTCCGGCTCAACCATTGCGCCGTCCGGCCCCTGTTGCCACGCCTCGCCGGATATGAGAGCTACCGTGAGAATGATTTTGTCGGCGCTCTCCTTTTTTTCAATAACTTTCGGAGTGTAAATCGGCACAATGCCCGTAATGGGTATAGTATATGTCTTTGCGTCGGCGTCATATGTAAACTCATATTCATAACCCTCAACCGTGGCGTGAACCGGCGTTACCTCCGTACCGAACAGCTTTTTGAACTGCTCGCCGACATCGTTTTCGGGAATAATTATTCCTCCCTCGCCGATAGTGTATGTATCAGGCGAAATATCGCTTTTAAGTATAGCCCAAACGGACATTTCAATAAGCTCGGACATATCCGCCTTTGTAATATCGTCAAAACCGCTGGGGTCAATGAGCACAACGGGGGTCAGCATTTTATTGTATTCGGAAAAATCCTTGTTCTTTTCAGCTATATTTTTAATTCCCGCGCTTAAAAGCACAATTAAAGCCGCAAGCCCTATCAGCGCCAACAAAGATATTGCAAGTCCTATCGGAAAAGCCGCCCTGTGCGTGCCGTTATGCTTTTTTACTGATTCGCCCGCCATTTAAAGCCCTCACTTCCAAAATGTTACAGTCATACTAAGTCATTTTACCATATAATTTCATTTATTGCAATAATTACATATATTTTTAGCTGAGGTTAATTTCAATAATGGTTAATCATAAAAAATCGGCAGGAGCAAGCCCCTGCCGAAAACAAGCTTAATTAAAATTTAATCATCCGTAGGCTCAATCATACCGTATCCGCCGTCCGCGCGTTTGTAAACAACGCAGACAGAATCCGTCTCGGCATTTAAGAACAAATAGAACTGATGGCCCAGCATATTCATTTGCAGAATGGCCTCGTCGGCCGTTTCGGGCTTGAGGACAACCTTTTTTGAGCGGACAAGTTCAAAATCGGTTTCCTCTTCCTCGTCCGGCGCACCGATAAACACATCGTCAAAAGATACGTCGCGAAGTCTTTTTGAAAGACGCGTTTTATTCTTCCTTATCTGACGGATAAGCGAATCGACGCATTTGTCAAGCGCCTCTTCAAGATCGTCGCTTCTCTCCTGCGCTCTGAAAATCATACTGTTTTTAATGAGCGTAATTTCACAGGATTTTGAATTTTTCTCAGCGGAGGCCGTTACCTTAGCCGTTGCATTGGGCCCGAAGAATTTTTCAACTTTTAAGAGCTTTTCTTCCGCCCTCTTTTTAAAGCTTTCTCTCGGCGTGCATTTGCGCCCTGTAATCGTAATATTCACAACGACATCTCCTTTAATTATAATCGAGCGTTAAGTTTTTTCGCTCAACTGTATTATATCACATTTATACAGTAAAATAAAGGATTTTTTTAAATTTTTATATAAAATTCATAAAATTTTAACGATATGCCGCGTCACGTGACAGCCTACATTGACCGCAACGGGCAGTCCGGCTATGTGAGTTGCGCTCTTTTCAATGTTTACGGCAAGAGCAGTCGTCTTCCCGCCGAAACCCTGAGGGCCTATGTTCGTCTCATTTACTGCTTTTAGGATACGTTCCTCCAAGTCGGCATAAAAAGGGTCGGGATTGCGCTCGGAGACTCTTCTGCAAAGCGCCTTTTTCGCGAGGAGGGCGCACTGCTCAAAGTCGCCGCCTATGCCTATTCCCAAAACCATAGGCGGGCAGGGATTTCCGCCTGCCGTTCTGACAACGTCCGTTACAAATGCAACAATATCGTCTACTGTCGCGGACGGAGTAAACATCTTAATTTTGCTCATATTCTCACTGCCAAAGCCCTTTGGCGCAACCGTAAGCTTTATTTCGGCGCCGGGAACAATTCTCGTATGGATAACCGCAGGAGTATTGTCGTTTGTGTTAACGCGTTTAATGGGGTCGCCTACAACGGATTTTCTTAACAGCCCGTCCCCGTAGCCCTGCCGCACGCCCTCGTTGACCGCGTCTTCAAAGCCTTTGCCGACGATGTGTACGTCCTGACCTATCTCGGCGAATATTACCGCCATACCCGTATCCTGGCAAATGGGAATGTCAAGCTCCTTAGCGCACAAAAGATTGTCCGATATTGTTTTCATTATGCTTTTCGGGAGCTCGTCAGTTTCCGTCTCAAGGCTTTTTTCAATTTCGGCGCAAAGATCCCGCGGCAGAATTTTATTCGCGGTAATGCACATTTCACGCACTGCTTTAGTTATTTCGCTTGCTTTAATTTCTCTCATTTCATTTTCCTCAAAACAAAAGGGCAGAAAAACTGCCCTTATTTATTATTATCTGCGCCTGTTTCCGCGCTTATCTGTTCCGCGCTTTAAATCGCTTATTTTGTCGTCGCTCTGCGCTTTAAAACGCGCCATCATATCCTCAAAAGACATCGGCGCGTCCGCTTTTTTGAAATCAGCGTTCTTACGGTTTTTCTGCGCGCCGTCATAACCTTTCGGCTTTTGGTTATTCTGTTTTTCTTTCGGAAGTGCCTTTTTAATCGAAAAGCTTATTTTGCCTTTATCGCTTATTTCGATAACCTTGACTTTTACGCTGTCTCCGACAGCTAATTTTTCGGAAATATCATTTACAAACTCGTTTGACACCTCGGAAATATGTACCAACCCGGCTGTTCCGTCTTCAAGCTTAACAAACGCGCCGAAATTCGTAATACCTGTTACCGATCCCTCATAAACAGAACCGATTTCAACTGCCATATAAAATACCTAAATCCTTCCTTGAAAGGTTAATATACCTTATTCGCCCGGAGTAATATCATAGAAAACTTTTTCATTCGGATAGCCGTACCCCTGTTTGCGGGCCTCCTGCTCCAAAAAAGCGCTCTTGTCGTCACTGTCAAGAACAGATTTAATATATTCGTTTTCATTAAGCTGTTGTTCAAGTGCCTGTTCTTTTTGAGCCTTTTCCTGCTTTTTTTCACGAATTTCAAGCTGTTTGCTGACAATGGTAATCATAAAAGAGCCGATAATTAAAATAAGTCCTAAAATAAGGATAAAACTTCTTTTCGGCCTTTTGCTTTCCGAACGGGATTTTTTAGTCTGCACTTTGTTCAGCTCCCTTCGCTGTGACTTTCCGAATTTTCCGAATTTTTCTTTTTATCGGTAAAATTATACAACAAACCTTTTATTACTTTCAAGGGGTATTTTGATTTATTTTCACTTTTTTGCGTCTTTTTTCTGTGTTTTTTTATAAAATTATTAAATTTCATCCATATTTTCTTAAAAGGAAAAGCTAAAATTTTAAAAACAGCCGAAAAAATCCGCTTAATAAAATTTATGAATTTTTCAAAATAGTCGGCAAAAGTAAATCCCACTGTGCACAAATATACGGTAAGTCCGAGCGCCTCGCCGAAAAACGCGAAAAAGCGGATTTCACCCTCGTTGGCGCTCAAAAAAAAGAGAAAATTCAAAAAGCCGAGAACGGTAAGGTACAAAACGTCGGTCGCTATGTAAACCGCTTTTTTGCCGCCCAGACAAATGCGGACAGCCTTAAACAAATCGTAAATCACGCCCGCGAAAAAGCCGAATCCGAGAGAAAGCAAAAAAAGACGCGTCTGCTGTGCAAGACTGACTGAATAAAGGTAATCGGTCATCGCATAATTTTTGAGAAAAAGCCTGTCGATTTAGTTTTGACGTCGGTATAAGTCAAAGACGAAATTTCCCCGTCAATGGTAAGCTCGCCCTGCTCTAAGTTCAGCTTGCTGACGTGCAGATCCCACCCTCTTACAGTTATTTCGCCTTTAACAGTGTAGGCTACAACTGTTTGCTCATCGAAGGAATCAACATCCGTAACGCCCGAAACAGACAGCTTTTTTCTCTCCTCTAAAATTAAGTTGTGCGGCATATTCATTATTTTATTTTTATTGTCTTCTTGCACGGTATCTCTTTCCTTTCTTTAATATTTTAATTCAATAAGAGCCTTGCCCCGTCATTAAAAAAATAACCTCCTTGTCCTTTTAAAGAATATGAGTACAAGGAGGAGTTTATGCTTTTTTTATTTGTTTACTACATTTACGGGGCTTGAATTTAAATACGCTTTTACGTTGCTTTCAAGAATGTTCATAAGCCGTTCTCTTGTTTCAAAGCCCGCCCACGCTATGTGCGGGGTTATAAAGCAGTTCGCGGCCGTCAGCAGCGGATTGTCTTTTTTCGGAGGCTCGCATGACAGAACGTCAACGCCGGCGCCTTTTACTTTTCCGCTATTTAGGGCGGCGGCGAGCGCTTTTTCATCGACAACCGGCCCTCTTGAAGTGTTGATTATAATAACGCCGTCTTTGCATCCGTTTAAAAATTCCTCGTTGCAAAGCCCTTCCGTATTTTTATTAAGCGGACAGTGAAAACTGATAATATCTGCTTCTTTTTTAAGATTTTCCATATTAACCCAGCGGAAATTTTTACGCCGCGTTTGGTCCGTTTCGTGTCCCGAAACGGCAATAACGTTCATATGGAACGCCTCCGCAATATCCGCTACACGCATACCTATCTGCCCGAAACCCACAATGCCCAATGTTTTGCCCGAAAGCTCCGACAGGGGTATTTTCCAGTAGCAAAAATCGGGGCAAGCGCTCCACTCGCCGCTTTTTACGCTCTCGCTGTGCAGTGCGACCGCGTTTGTAATTTCTAAAATGAGGCTGAATGTAAGCTGAGCCACAGCGTCGGTTGAGTATGAGGGAATATTGCTGACGGGAATCCCTCTCTCTTTGCAGTATTCGGTATCCACAACATTATAGCCCGTTGACTCAAGCGCTATAAATTTTACCGACGGCAGTTTTTCAAGTACGGACTTAGGAAGAGGAGTTTTATTTGTAATTATAATTTCCGCGTCCCCGCATCGTGAAATAACCTTATCTGCCGGAGTTCTGTCGTAAATTTCACATTCGCCCAAGCGTTTTATCCAGTCCCAGCTCAAATCCCCGGGATTCAGCGCAAAAGAATCCAAAATAACAATTTTCATTAGCAGTGCCTCTCATTTACTGTATTTTTAGAATAAGTATAGCAAAAAATCCATAATATAACAACAAAAATATTGACCTTTTGCGGGAAATATTATAAAATTATTTTATTACTGTTATTCATTATGAACAGCAATTAACTTACTTGGGTGAATTTATGGAACAAAAAAACCTTGATCGCAAAGGCGCTCTCAATTTCAGCGCCGTTTGTCTTTTTGCAGGCGCGTTGATTCTTTCCGCGATTACAATAATTATGAGTTCAAAAATCGGCGAGGGCGGCTGGGCGGAATTTATGAATAAGCTTGACGAAATGCTTGAGCTTATCCGGTCGCTTCCGAATAAGTGGCTGATGCTTTTGGCAATTTTGCTTGTTTTCCTGCTTAAAAATTTTATACCCATACCGTTTCCGTTTATTTTCGTAATGTCAGGCGTTATTTTCGACTCATACAAGGCGGTCGTAATAAACGTAATCGGATTTTCACTGGTGCTTATTACCAAATATTTATGGGGCAGAAAATTCGGCGGCGGCACAGCGTTAAAACAGCTTCAGAAATATGACAATGTACGTGAAATGATGTACCGCCCGGGCAACGCAAAGCTCGGCGCGCTTGTAGCTCTTAGGCTTATTCCGTCTGTTCCCGTTAATATGGTAAGTAAAATTTATGGCGGAATGAAATTTCCGGCAATCCGCTTTCTCATAGCCTCGCTCATAGGATTTTTCCCGAAAATTTGGACTTATTCGGTAGTCGGCGGAAACGTTTCACAGCCGTTTACGTGGCACTTTATGGGGCCTATTGTCGCGCTGTTTGTTTTGTCGGGTACCGTAACCTTTATTGTAAATATCATTCTTGAAAAAACGAAAGGAACAAAAAAAGATGCCGAATCTATATAAAACCGTTGAGGAAATTGAACGCGGCGGGTTTTACGAGCGCTTAAAAAAAGTTTATATGACCGATGGCGCCGCCAAAGCGCAGGCGGCGCGCTACATATCTTTGGCAAAAGATTTTGAAGAAATTTTCGGTAACAGAGAGAATATCCGCTTTTTCTCGGCCCCCGGCAGAACGGAAGTCGGCGGCAACCACACCGACCATAATCACGGCAGAGTTTTAGCCGCCGGCATTAACCTTGACGCCGTCGCGATTGCGTCAAAAAACAGCGAAAACATTGTTAGAGTTAAATCCCGCGGGTATAAAATGGACACGGTTGACCTCTCCGACCTCGCCGTAAATGTCGGCGACGCAGGCCATTCAAACGCCCTTGTGCGCGGAATGTGCGACGGATTCGTTAAACGGGGCTATAAAATCGGCGGATTTGACGCCTGCACGGTATCAAACGTGCTTTCGGGTTCCGGGCTCTCGTCGTCAGCCGCGTTTGAAGTGCTTGTCGGCACTTGCATAAACTATCTTTACAATGACGGCAAGGTTGACGCCGTTACAATAGCGCAGATAGCGCAGTACGCTGAGAACGTTCATTTCGGCAAGCCCTGCGGGCTTATGGACCAAATGGCCTCGTCCGTCGGCGGATTTATCACCATAGATTTCAAAGACCCGCAAAATCCCCTCATCGAAAAAGTCGATTATGACTTTGCCGCCTGCGGGCACTCGCTTTGCATTGTCGACACAAAAGGCAATCACTCCGATTTAACCGATGAATACGCCGATATCCGAACGGAAATGGAGTCGGTTGCGTCATATTTTGGAAAAAGCGTTTTAAGGGATACGGACGAAGAAGAGTTCTACAAAAACATTCCCGAAATCCGCAAACAATTCGGCGACAGGGCGGTGCTTCGGGCAATTCACTTCTTCTGCGACAATAAAAGAGTAGTTTCTGAGGTTGAGGCGCTGCGCGTAGGCAATTTTGATGAATTCAAGCGTCTTATCTGCGAAAGCGGCGCTTCATCTTATATGTACAATCAAAACGTTTACTCGGTTAAAAAGCCGTCCGAACAGCCCCTTGCCCTCGGACTTGCTCTTTCAGAGCAGGTGCTTAAAGGGAAAGGCGCTTACCGTGTTCACGGCGGAGGCTTTGCCGGAACTATTCAGGCGTTTGTTCCCAACGATATGCTTTCCGTATATAAAAATACGGTTGAAAGCGTTTTCGGAAAAGACTCCTGCTATGTACTTCTAATTCGTCCGTTAGGCGGAACGGAAGTTTAATAAAAGCTACGACACACGAACTGCCGTCCGTAAAGACGGCAGTTTAATTCGCCTCTGCGGGAGTTTTTCGATATGGTAAAATTTTTATGCGGGAAAGACAGTGAGTTAATTTTTAACTATTTAGATAAGGATTTATCGGCTCTCCTCTCCTGCGTTACGGAATACTACCCGGATTCTTTTTTGGAAAGCGGAGTTTTCGCAATGCAGTATATCGACGGTTTACCTGTAAGTCTGAGCGCCTTCGGCGGCTCGTTTTCACTGCTCTTTTCATCCTGTAAAGCTGACCTTGACGAGCTTTTGAAAGCGCTTAAAAGTGAAATTCACTCGCCAAATGAATTGCCGTTCCTAAAAGTCGGCGAATATTTTCTTCTTAAAAAGGTCATTTGTAAAAATTCTGCCGCCGCGCCTCAGGCTCAACAAGTTTACGGCGATTTTAAAGCTGTAATAGACCTTTCATACGGAACCGAAACAATAAACTTGCAGTATCTTTTCAAAAAAGGGCGCGCCCTGCCCGCCGTACTCTCCCGCGGCGGAGAAATTGCGGGAGGCGGACTTATCGTAAATTCCGATGAATATTCGGTCATTTCGCATATTTTCGTAAAAGAGCGGTACAGAGGAAAAGGCGCCGGGACAGCGATAGTTAATAATCTTCTATCTCTCGCAGACACGCAAAGCATATACCTTATAAGTGAAAAAATAAATCTTGATTTTTACGGAAAGCTCGGGTTTTCACCCGTTTTAACCGTGAACAAATACCGCTCGGATGTGTAAAGGAAGAACATTATGTCAAAATTCTTTGAAATCAGCAACAGAATTGAAGAGCTGTCCGAAAAAGCTCTGGAAAGAGCCGAAAAGCAGTTCGCAAAAATTGATAAAATAACCGAATACAATCAGCAAAAGGTGCTGTCGGCCTTTATAAAAAACAGAGTTGACGAAACCGATTTCAACACGTCGACCGGATACGGCTATTCCGACAGAGGCAGGGAAAAGCTTGACGCGCTTTTGGCGGATATTTTTAAGACGGACAGCGCGATTATAAGAGCGGGCGCTCTTGCAAGCGGCACACACACGCTCGGCGTTTGCCTTTTCGGAATTTTACGCCCGGGTGATGAAATGCTCTGCGTTTCGGGCACGCCTTATGACACGATACACTCCGTTATAGGGCTCGGCGGAAAAAATATGGGCGACGGCACGCTTGCAGATTTCGGCATAACATACAGTCAGATTGATTTGACGGAAAACGATGAGTTTGATTATGAATCCATTGAAGAGGCGGCAAAAGACAAGGCCGTGCGTATGGTTTACATTCAGCGCTCCCGAGGGTATGAGCTTAGGCATAGCATTTCCGTTGACGAGATAGAAAAGGTCTGTGAAATAGTCCACAGAGTCAACAAACGCGCCGTTGTAATGGTTGACAACTGCTACGGCGTTTTTACGGAAACAAAAGAACCGACTGAAGTCGGCGCGGATTTGGTCGCAGGCTCTCTGATAAAAAATATGGGCGGCGGAATCGCGCCGTCCGGGGGCTACATTGCGGGGCGTGCCGACTTGGTAAAACTTATCGGCTACCGCTTGACGACTCCGGGGCTCGGCACGGAGCTTGGCGCCACATTAGGGCAGAACAGAAATATATTTATGGGCATATTTAATTCTCCGCACATTGTCGGCGAGGCGTTGAAAACGGCAGTATTTGCCGCGTCGCTGTTTGACCTTCTCGGATTTAACGTAACTCCGAGGTTTGATGAGACACGTCACGATATTATTCAAGCAATATGCCTTAAAAATAAAGATAATCTTACGGCGTTTTGCCGAGGGCTTCAAAAAGGCGCTCCCGTAGATTCGTACGTTGTGCCCGAGCCGTGGGATATGCCCGGCTATGACAATCAGGTTATAATGTCCGCGGGCGCGTTTACAAGCGGCTCGTCAATCGAGCTTTCCGCTGACGCCCCGCTTCGCGAACCGTTTGCCGTATGGATGCAGGGTTCTCTCAATTTTCACAGCGGCAAATTAGGCGTTATGCTCGCGGCGGAAGAAATGTTTAAAAGAGAACTTATTGAATGACGGGCAATCCACTTATTGAAAAATCAGATATGCAGAAAGGCGCTGTAATTTATGAGCTATATTTCACTTAAAAGCGGAACCGACGTCAGGGGAACGGCGGTAGCGACCGCCTCCAGCCCCGAATTTGAGCTGACAGATAAGGCTGTTTCGGATATTGCGGCGGCTTTTATCCTGTTTTTATCAAACAAAACGGGGAAAAGCACAGACGAACTTACAGTTTCGCTCGGTCACGATTCACGCGTTTCAGCAATAAGAATAAAAGACGCCGTTGCGAAAACTCTTGTTAAAATGGGCGTCAGCGTAATTTATTGCTCATACTCCTCAACACCCGCAATGTTTATGACAACGGTCACGGAAAACTGCGACGGCTCAATTCAGATAACCGCAAGCCACCACCCGTATGACCGTAACGGTCTCAAATTTTTTCTCAAAAGCGGCGGAATTTCGGGAGAAGACTTGACCGAAATTTTAAATTCCGCCGATACTGTAACAATTACGGAACGCGGCGGCGGCAGTATCCGTGAAATTGATTACATTTCCAAATACGCCGAATTTCTTCGCAATATGATTAAAGACGGCATAAGCGGCGAGGATTTTGAACATCCGTTAAAAGGATTTAAAATCGCGGTGGACGCAGGCAACGGAGTCGGCGGATTTTACGCGTCAAAAGTGCTGGCGCCTTTGGGTGCGGACGTTTCCGCAAGTAGGTTTTTGGATATTGACGGAACGTTTCCAAACCATATTCCGAATCCCGAAAACAAAACGGCTATGGAATTTATCCGCAAAGCGACGGTTGAGAACGGCTGCGACCTGGGCGTTATCTTTGACACCGATGTTGACAGAGCATCCTGCGTTGACGAAAAGGGCGACGAAATAAACCGAAATTCCATTGTAGCGCTCGCCGCAGTCATAGCGCTTGAGGGCAACAGCGGCGGCAGCATAGTCACAGACTCCGTTACAAGCGACGGACTGCGTGATTTTATTGAGAACACTCTCGGCGGAAAGCAGATTCGCTTTAAGCGCGGTTACAAAAATGTTATAGATGAGGCTGTGCGGCGTGAAAAAGCGGGCGAATCAGTCCCCCTTGCCATTGAAACGAGCGGCCACGCGGCATTCCGTGAGAATTATTATCTTGACGACGGCGCTTACCTTATAACTAAAATCATTATTAAGGCGGCTCTCCTGCGAAAAGAAAACAAAAAAATCGGGGACTGCATTTCCTCGCTTCGCAAACCGCTTGAGGAAAAAGAGCTTCGGTTCAATATTTTGACTCCGGAATTTAAAAAAGTCGGGCAAAAGCTCATAGACGATATTGTCAAAACCGTAAACTATATCGACGATGAAATCGCCTGCTTGGCGCCCGATAATTACGAGGGAGTGAGAGTAAATTTCCCTGACCCCGCCCTCAATGGCTGGTTCCTGCTTCGTATGTCGGTTCACGACCCAGTAATGCCGTTTAACGCCGAAAGCGACGCAAAAGGCGGATGCAAAGAAATCTGCAAGGCGTTCTACGAGGCGGTCAAAGATGTAGCCTCAATAGATTTTACACCGCTTAAAGAATATATAAATGAATAAAACTATTGACAAAATAAGTAAAAAAACTTAGTATTATATTATTAAAAAGAAAAGAGGCGATAATATGATTTTTGAAAAAATCCGCGAAATAATTTGCAATCAGCTTGAACTTGAGGAAAGCGAGGTTACGCTTGATTCCGTTCTTCTTGAGGACCTTGGCGCAGACAGCCTTGACCTTGTTGATCTTGTAATGACTTTTGAAGACGAATTTGATATGGAAATTCCCGACGAGGAACTTGAAAATATTAAAACTGTCGGTGACATTGTTCGCTTTATTGAAGAGCACTGATTTAATTTTTACATTCATTATATAACGTTTGAGGAACTTTATAAATTATGGCTGAACAAAAAAAGATGGTTGAGGAAATTACCTCAATGGACGTTGACTTTGCCAAATGGTACACGGACGTAGTTAAAAAAGCGGAACTTTGCGAATACACAAGCGTAAAGGGCTGTATGGTACTGCGCCCCTACGGCTACGCCATTTGGGAAAATATTCAACGCATAATGGACAATATGTTTAAAGAAACAGGGCATGAAAACGTGTGTATGCCTATGTTTATCCCCGAAAGTCTGCTCCAGAAAGAGAAAGACCACGTTGAGGGATTCGCTCCCGAAGTAGCGTGGGTAACGCACGGCGGAAATGAGGAGCTTGAAGAAAGGCTTTGCGTAAGGCCGACTTCAGAAACTCTTTTTTGCGAGCATTACAAGTCAATAGTCCATTCTTACCGTGATTTGCCTAAGCTGTACAATCAATGGGTATCGGTTGTCCGCTGGGAAAAGACGACAAGACCGTTTCTTCGCACAAGAGAATTTTGGTGGCAGGAAGGGCACACTATTCACGCAACGGCCGAAGAGGCGCGGGAAGAGACAATCAGAATGCTGAACGTTTACGCAGACTTTTGCGAAAATGTTCTTGCCATTCCCGTTGTTAAGGGCGTTAAGACCGAAAAAGAGCGTTTTGCGGGCGCTGAAGACACATACACTATTGAGGCTTTAATGCATGACGGCAAGGCGTTGCAGTCAGGTACGTCGCACTATTTCGGCGACGGCTTTGCAAAAGCCTTTGGAATTCAATTTCAGGATAAAGACAATCAGCTTAAATACCCCTACCAAACCTCTTGGGGCACAACTACCCGCCTTATAGGCGCCATTATTATGACCCACGGCGACGACAACGGGCTCGTTCTCCCGCCAAAAGTAGCGCCTATTCAGCTTGTTGTTATCCCCGTTGCGTCTCATAAGGCAGGCGTTACCGAAACGGCTCAGGCAATTTACGCGAGGCTCAATAAAATCTGCCGCGCTAAAATTGACAACAGCGACAATTCGCCAGGCTGGAAATACGCCGAATACGAAATGAAGGGAGTTCCGCTCCGTCTGGAGATAGGCCCCCGTGATATTGAGAATAATCAGTGCGTAATAGTCCGCCGCGACACGAGAGAGAAATATTTTGTCTCACTTGACGAATTAGAGGCAAAGGTTCCCGAACTTCTTGACGCCGTTCACAACGGAATGTATGAAAAGGCCCTTGCGCGCCGCACGGAAATGACCTATACCGCCCATAATTTTGAAGAGATGAAAGACATCGCAGACAACAAACCCGGTTTTATTAAAGCTATGTGGTGCGGCGACAGAGCGTGCGAGGATAAACTTAAAGAGGAAATCGGCGTAACATCGCGTTGTATCCCATTTGAGCAGGAGACAATTTCGGACGTATGCGTTTGCTGCGGCAAAAAAGCGGATAAAATGCTGTATTGGGGCAAAGCGTATTGATTTTTACGCTTTTTAAAAGCAAATTCAAAATGCGGCTTTTGACGAATATGGATTGAAAACATAGCCGTTTTCCGCTATTATTCAAAATATCAGCTTGACACTTATAAAATGGACAGCAAAATACTGTCCCTGTAAAAATTCTGCCCGCTCCCTTTCAGAAAACGGAATCAATCCCGACCAACTCTCTGTCAAATGCGAGTTAAAACCGACTGTGGAGGTTGCAGATGAAAAAGCGAATCAAATTGATTTACACATTGACCGCGCTGTTTTCCGCGGTCATTTCGGCGTGGCAGACGCCTATGACGCCATGACCTCCAAGCGCAGCTACCGCGCGGTGCTGCCCCAGGATGTTGTAAAAAAAGAAATCGAAAATGGAATAGGAACTCAATTTGACCCCGTTTTCGCAAAAATAACGCTGGAAATGATTGAAGAGGATACAGATTATAAACTCCACGAGGCGTAGGAAGAACGCAGGCCGATGCTCCCGGCGCGCGTGACGGTATAAAATAAATCAAAAAATAACCATACAAGAGCGTTTTACCTTGTATGGTCATTTTGTTTTTGCCGCTGAAAGGCCGTCAGTTTAAATCCACTTGTTTCTGCAAACCCCTATATGGAACCGCCAAACGGGTGGGGTTTGTTTCCGAATACCGACGCATTAGCGCAGGCTTTTTACATTTGAATACGAAAAGGCGGGTTTACCTTGATTTCAAAGTAAACCCTGCCTATTCGCACACCTAAAATTAAAAATTAAAAAGTCTGTAAAAGATATTTTCGGCCTTTGCGCATTCCCCATGATTGAGAGCAGACATTCTCCTCAAAGATTATGCCTTTTTGGGGCGCAATGCTTTATACAGCAACGCGGCAACAGCCGCTCCTATCAACGGGCCTACAATAAACACCCAAACCTGAGCAAGCGGTTCAGTGTTTCCGCTTATAGCCGCCGCAATCGCCGGGCCTATGCTCCTGGCAGGGTTTACCGAGGTTCCCGTCAAACCGATTCCCAAAATATGTACAAGCGTAAGAGTAAAGCCTATCACTATTCCGCCGAATGATCCGTGTCCGGCGTCCTTATCCGTAACGCCTATGACCGTCAAGACGAAAATGCAGGTCAAAATAATCTCAACCAAAAGTCCGGCCGCGATATTTCCGTGCACTCCGGCAAGCCCGTTTGAGCCGAAACCTCCGGTCATATCTTTGACATTGCCAAGGCCGAAAATGGCCGCAAGTACTCCCGCGCCAGCAAAAGCGCCGAGGCATTGTGAGATAACGTATCCGATAAAATCCGTAACGCTCATTCCGCCGGAAATAAGCACTCCGAGGCTTACAGCCGGATTTATATGGCAACCTGAAATATTTCCTATGCAGTACGCCATTCCGACAATTACAAGGCCAAACGCAAACGCTGTAAGAATGTAACCGCCGCCTGCCGCCGCGTCACAGCCCACTAACATAGCCGTACCGCAGCCCATAATTACAAGAACAGCAGTTCCGATAAATTCCGCAATGTATTTTTTCATAATTTACCTCCTGACATATCAAAAATAAGCCGAAAATATCTTCAAAAAGTGTCTTGCCCCGTCATTATATGACGTAAACTTTGCGTATTTATTATAACATATATACGATATTTTTTTCAAGTCCAACCGTAACAATAAGACCCTCACGGGTTCGAATCCCTCAAAATTCTACATAAAAGAGACTGCGAAAATATGCACAGGTTTCAAGGTGACTGACAATTCAAAGCCAAAAAATCACTACCTTATTATTCACTAACTGCACCGTTCTTTCAAGTCCGTCCTTGAAGATGAGGAGTATCTTTTCGGCCGATATTACCTTGATACATTTAATAATCTGACGCACTTCTTGATTATCACACTCAATCGGGTGATTTTTCAAAGCCCCGAATACCGTAAAAATTTCATCGATGCGGTGTTCGCTTTGCTTACGGGGTATTGCTTTACTGTAACACAGGTTCTTCGTTTTGGCAATTCTTTTTTCACTTACCGTAACTCATCCATTCTATTCCTACAAGCAAATACTTGCAATGATACGTCTACTGTGATAAAATAATTCTATCACGGCAGGCTACCTGCGCAAGTATCCAAGAGGATGTGAAAAGAAGGATTTTTGTATGGTTACATTTATTATCGGTTTATTGTTGCTTGTGAGCGGCGGCGTAGCATACGGTACACTGTGCAGCCGGATATTCCGTCCGGACGACAGGCAAACACCTGCGGTACGTTTGCGAGACGATGTAGATTTTATCCCTATGAAAAAATGGAAAAACAGTCTGATTCAGCTTTTGAACATTGCTGGAACAGGTCCTATTCTTGGCCCGATACAGGGAATTTTATTCGGTCCAATCGCATTTATCACCATTCCGATTGGCTGTGTGATCGGCGGTGCGTTCCACGACTATATGAGCGGTATGATCTCCGTAAGAAACGACGGAGCACAGATGCCGCAGTTGATTCGGCAGTTTCTGGGAAAGCACATTTATGCGGTCTACAACATCTTCGTAGGGCTCTTAATGCTACTGGTCGGAGCCGTGTTCATCTATACGCCAGGCGATTTGTTTGTTGTGCAGATTTTGGGCGCAGACAACGGAGTAACAAATCCCGTGGTGTGGATTGTATATGGCGCAATCTTCCTGTATTATATTGTTGCAACGCTGTTCCCGATTGATAAAATCATAGGCAAGGTATATCCGATTTTCGGCGCAGTGCTGGTGCTGTCGGCTATCGGGGTGTTCATCGGATTGTTTATAAAGGGTTACCCGCTGGACGAACTGTGGAGCATCGGCGTCCGGGGTGTTCATCCTCAGGGACTGCACTTTATTCCTGTGTTCTTTGTGACGGTTGCGTGCGGTATTGTTTCGGGCTTTCATTCCACACAGTCCACACTGATTGCACGTACAATGGAGCATGAAAAGGAAGGGCGGATGACCTTCTACAACATGATGATCGCTGAGGGCTTTATCGCTATGATCTGGGCGGCTGCCGCCATGGGCGTGATAAATCTGGGACTTGCAAATGCGGACACCTCGGCTACGGAAGTGGTCGGAATCGTTGCAAAGAACCTGCTCGGCACGGTGGGAGGAATCATAGCGATTATCGGCGTCATTGTGTTGCCAATCACATCGGGAGACACGGCGCTCCGTTCCCTGCGGCTGATGGTGGCGGACGCGTTACACATTGACCAAGCGAAAAAGAAAAACCGCCTTACTGTGTCGCTGGTCATCTTTGCCCTTGTCGCAGCGCTCCTGCTTTTTTCCAAGATGAATGCCGGCGGATTTAATGTGCTGTGGCGGTACTTCGCTTGGGCAAACCAGACTATTGCGGTATTTGCCTTTGCCATGATCGCAGTTTATATGATGCAAAATAAGCAGCCGTATGCCATGGCTTTGGTGCCGGGTATGTTTTATATGTTTATCATTTCGAGCTTTATCTTAAACGCTGCAATCGGCTTTCATCTGCCGTGGACGGTAAGCTATATTCTATCTGGAGTTCTGACGGTCGCCTACGGCACAGCGGTCGTGTTATACGGACAAAAAAGCGCAAAGAAACTGAAAGCATAGAGGCGCAAACATCAACATCCTTGTGCAGCTTGTGAAATAACAGTAAAAATCGGCAGGGCTGGTGCTCTGCCGATTTTTGGTCAGAAACTACAAAAACGGTTTTGCGACTTTCGGACGGTGCTTTTTTGACCAGACTTAACGTCTCAAAATTTTACTTTTTCAAAATCCTCAGTGCGTTCAAGATGGCTATCATGGCAACGCCCATATCGCCAAATACCGCTTCCCACATCCCGGCTATTCCAAAAGCTCCGAGAATCAGGAATATGCCTTTAATTCCAAGGGCAATCGTAATATTCTGCATGACGATCTTTTTTGTTTCCTTTGCTACACCTATGGCCTCCACCAGTTTTCCCGGTTCGTCTGTCATCAGTACCACATCAGCGGCTTCAATAGCGGCGTCAGAGCCAAGTCCGCCCATTGCAATGCCGACATCTGCACGGGCAAGGACAGGAGCGTCATTGATGCCGTCACCAACAAAGGCCAGTTTGCCGCCCTTCCGTTTTTGCCTATCCAAAAGCTCAACCTTTTCTACCTTCTGGTCGGGCAGAAGCTGGGCATAGTATTCGTCAAGTCCCAATTCGCCAGCCACCGCTTTGCCGATCTTTTCATCGTCACCGGTGAGCATGACAGTCTTTTCCACGCCGATTTTCTTCAAATCGGAAATGGCTTTTTTGCTGTCAGGCTTTACTTCGTCGGCAATCAGAATACAACCGACAAATTTACCATCAACAGCGACATAAGCCTTTGTCCCGGCTTTATCACACGGAGTATAGGATATTCCCTCCGCCTCCATCAGCTTGCTGTTTCCGGCGAGGACATTCCTGCCGCCATCGTTTACGCTGATACCGTGCCCGGACATTTCTTTATAATCAGATATGGTGTTCTGATCGATCTCCTTGTCATAGGCAGTAAGGATGGACTTGGCAATCGGATGGGTAGAAAAGCTCTCTGCTTTTGCGGCGTACTCCAACACCTGATCTGAAGTAAATCCATTCGCCGGGAAAATATCGGTCACGTTGAAAACGCCTTTTGTAAGCGTTCCCGTCTTGTCAAACACGACTACACTGACATTATTCAATGCTTCCAGATAGTTGCTACCCTTTACCAAAACACCGTGCTTAGAAGCAGACCCAATGCCGCCGAAGAATGTCAGCGGAATCGAGATCACCAATGCACACGGGCAGGAGATAACGAGGAATACAAAGCCTCTGTGAATCCAGTCAAACCATTCGCCGCCAAATGCCAGAGGGGGAACAATGGCAAGGATCGCAGCCATAATAACGACCACAGGGGTATAGTAGCGGGCAAAAGTTGTAATGAAGTTTTCAGTAGGTGCTTTCCTGCTCGACGCATTCTCTACCAGATCAATGATCTTGGACACGGTGGATTCTTCAAAAGCCTTAGTGACTTGAATCGTCAGTACACCGCTCTGATTGATGCAGCCGGAGAGTGCATCATCACCTTTGCGAACATCCCTCGGAACCGATTCGCCGGTAAGCGCCTTGGTATCGAGCATGGATTCCCCTTCAAGAACAACGCCGTCCAGAGGGATTTTCTCTCCGGGTTTTACAACAATGACTTCTCCGACCGCAACGGTTTCCGGCGCAACCGTAAGCAGTTCGCCATTTCTTTTTACCGTAGCTTCGTCAGGGCGAATATCCATTAAATCAGCGATAGATTTTCTGGAATGCTTAACAGCCATATCCTGAAACAGTTCTCCAATTTGATAGAACAGCATGACGGCAACCGCTTCGGGATATTCGCCAATAACAAAGGCGCCGATCGTTGAAAGGCTCATGAGGAAGTGTTCGTCAAACACCTGTCCTTTGAGAATGTTCTTCACGGCTCTCAGCACGACATCACCGCCAAGGATGATGTAAGATACAATCAGAAAGCCGAGTTCAACCGGCAGAGAAACATGGGCAAAGGCTGAAAGAGCTATACCAAGAGCATAAAGGACAGCGCCGGTAATCAGGCGGGCAATTCTCGTCTTGATGTTGCCATCCTCATCGTCGTCATCATCTGAATCAACAGCAGCTTTACGGGATGCGGCAGCTTCGGCCGCATATTCAGAAACGGGAACATCCGGCTCATGGCTGTGAACGATGGTTTCAACTTTGTCTGCTATCGTATTCGCAGCGTCAGGCGTTACCTGAATGGTTAAAGTTTGCTTCATCAGATTGACCGTAGAGGAAGTAACCCCGTTCAGTTCCCCAACTTCCTTTTCAATCTTTGCGGAGCAGTTCGGGCAGTCCAAGCCTTTTAACAAAAATATGCGTTCCATAATGACCTCCATGCAGTTTGTTAATTGTTCAATCGCTCAACAATAAAGTCAAAAAAATTACTTCTCCCATAAATGCTCAAAGCCCTTATCAATAATCTCTTTCACATGGTCATCAGCCAGAGAGTAGTAGACTATCTGCGCTTCTCTGCGAAACTTTACCAGATTTGCAAGGCGCAGCGCCTTAAGCTGGTGTGAAACCGCAGATTTTGTCACCCCAAGCAATACTGCAAGATCGCATACGCACATCTCACTCTGCTCCAAAGCGTGTAAAATCTGCACTCTGGTGCCATCACCAAACAGCTTAAACAAAGATGCCAGTCGAATGTAATCTTCCTTCGACTGCATCTTAGCTTTTGCCCCATTTACGACTTCTTCGTGTATCACGTCACAATCGCAGGAATAAGATTGTTCGGTCATAAGGCCACCTCCTTTGTTAGTAGTTGAACAATTATTCAATTACTATTATACTCACTTCATCACCCTTTGTCAATAGATTTCGGAAAATGTCACAGCCTTTTTACATACTCAAATGTCGAATGTGCTTGGTCACCTTCGACTATACTGCCGACATTATGACTTCTTGAACACCTGCTGAAAAGGAAAAGCCGCCATCGGTTGACAGCGGCAATTCCCTGTGGGCGGGTATCAGTTGTAAATCAAGTCGTTGTAAACGACCTCTGCGGCTCGGTTGCGGATATTGTTCATAGCCTGCACCCACTTCATACCGTCATCGGCTTTGAGTTTTTCCGTCACACCCTCTTTTTCGGCAAGTTCCTTTACCAGCCGGAAAAGCATAGCCTCGGCTTCCTCGTTCAGATCGACAAGGTAGGCGTTCAGTCTCTGCTTGGTGGACGATAAGGGATTCGACAGATTTTGCAGGCAAAATCCTTTCGCTCGGCGACCGAAATTCTGAAAATTTCGGTACCTGCCTCCCGCTCTTCGCTAAAAACAGTTCGCTGAACTGTTTTTTACGCTCAGACCCTCACGGGTTCGAATCCCTCAAAATTCAAGAAAAAGAGACTGAACGCAATTTGCGTTCAGTCTCTGCTTGGTGGACGATAAGGGATTCGACAGATTTTGCCCGCAAAATCCTTTCGCTCGGCGACCGAAATTCTTAAATTTCGGTACTCGCCTCCCGCTCTTCGCTAAAAACAGTTCGCTGAACTGTTTTTTACGCTCAGACCCTCACGGGTTCGAATCCCTCAAAATTCAAGAAAAAGAGACTGAACGCAATTTGCGTTCAGTCTCTGCTTGGTGGACGATAAGGGATTCGACAGATTTTGCCCGCAAAATCCTTTCGCTCGGCGACCGAAATTCTTAAATTTCGGTACTCGCCTCCCGCTCTTCGCTAAAAACAGTTCGCTGAACTGTTTTTTACGCTCAGACCCTCACGGGTTCGAATCCCTCAAAATTCAAGAAAAAGAGACTGAACGCAAATTGCGTTCAGTCTCTGCTTGGTGGACGATAAGGGATTCGAACCCTCGACCTCTGCGTTGCGAACGCAGCGCTCTCCCAACTGAGCTAATCGCCCGTAAATGTTTACGCGTTATGCCGATACAGCCCGTTCCGCTGCAAAAAAGCCAAGGAAATCAGCTTTAACTCTTCATTAAAAACCGACTGCCTGAATATAATATCATACTTTTAATAAATAATCAAACATTTTTGTAAAAAAAATAAAAATATTTTCGCATTATATATACTTAGACAAGAAATATCCCCCGCCGCTATTGTAGGCGGGTTCTATGTTCCTGCTGGTTTTGATACAAACAGAAAAAGCCTTCTCCGGCGCAGAAGTGCCGAAAAAGGCTTGAAATAAAGGGCTTCCGAGGTCCATCGCCGACTTCGGAAGCCCTTACTATTATGCGGTCATCGCGGTGCTGACAGGCGGATGTAAACCGCTGCCAGAGCCTTGGGGTGTAAGGTAAAAGGAATAATTAAAAGGTGCAGGAAAAATTGAAATGTGTAGGTGGGTAAACCTACTCATCTGGGCGTGCAACCATATCCTCGTCAGATTGCAAAAGTATGGGAGAGAGCTTTTCCTGTAGTTTTTCTCTGTTCTTCTTTTTTAGTTCGCACTCCCATATTCTAATGACAAGCCATCCACGTTTCTGAAAAGACGCAGTGACTGCAGCATCGTGTTCGATGTTCTTTTGACGTTTCAGATTCCAGTAATCAACATTCTCCGCAGGACGGGTATTTCTGCAATCGTGTCCATGCCAAAAGCATCCATCCACAAAAACAGCTATGCGCTTATCAAGAAAAACGAAGTCTGGATGTCCTTTAACCTTATAATGACGCCTCCAACCGATAATATGACGCTCATTGAAATATTTGATTAGCTTTTCTTCAGTGCTTTTATTCCCTGAAGATTTAACTTGTTTCATAATCTGCGAACGTTTTTCTTTGGAAAAAACATCTGCCATCGATCCACCTCCCTCGCAAAAGATTCTGCTCATTTGAATACAACTGCGCTTATTACAAATTTGTGATTTGACCATCTTAAAAATTCAAAAGAGGTATTTCTTCATTTACAATGCCGTGAATAACTTCGTCAATATCGGAAACATACTGCATTTGCTTTGCAATTTTGTTGAAAAGATCAAGGAGTTCTCTGAAGTCCTCTTGAGTAAAATCGCAGTGCGTAAATCTATATGAGTGGAATTTTAACCAGCAATCTTTGATTACGTTATATCCTGCGACAGTAAATTTTTGAATTGATATAGGACAATACATCCTTATTTCCGTATCTGTATTTTCGCCTCGCAGTATGAATTGTTCATGTTCCTCATCAAATGGACTGCGAGAAGCTGATCGACTATGCTCCAACTTGAATCCAGCAGGAAGCTGGTTTATCAGAGCCCCATAATCAATTCCCAAAACATTATCCACCACAGCACCGTTTTTTTCAAGATTTGCCAAGTCTTCTCCAAGCGAGGCTAAGGTCATGAAGCTTTCCGCGTCTGCAACAATGGGAATGCGGGCTCGACTCTCAGATTGATTTACAACAAAAAGCGCACCATAAAATTCTTCCAAGTATACCTGTGAGCAAAATACAGCATAGGAATAGAATACCATTTTTCTGGCACATTCATTTTCACTCAATCCCGTCAAAGAAACCAGATGAGCAATGACTGTCTCATTCACATTATTTATCACTTCGTTTGTCCGAGTATTCGAAATATACTGGTTCAAGTAAATATGTCCATTTCCTCTCCTGCTAAGATCATTGTCAGGGAAATACCAGCAGAACGAAGTAAACTGGCCAAGGGATTCATCGAGATCTTTCGGTGCGTGTGCCAACGAAAATCCAACCGTATCGTCTCGCTCATATACGGCTTTTATTTCCGGCCGGATTCTTGCGCCACCACCGCCGACACCCGCTTGATAGTCAAATATCGTATCCCACAATAGTGCGTTCGAATTAACAAAGGGTCTAAATGAGCAAGGGCGAATATTGGAATTCAATGTCAATTCTAACTCTTGGCGATTGGCACAAGTGTTTAATGCATTCTGAAAGGCAACAATTTTCTCATCTACAACGGTCTTATCCTGTCCCCCAATCCATTCTTTGGCTTTTTCGACACCTCCAGCAGCAATTTCTCGACTACGTCTTTTAAGCATGGGCTGTTTAACATGAGTTAAAAGTGCGGTGGGCGCCATTTTTGAGCCGGAACATTGATTGAGAAATACTGCGTTGCCGTGGTCATTACTTATCGGCCAAAAACGGTTATAGAGTTCTTGATTGAAAGGTCTTGACGGCATAAACGAATACATTGTAGTCGAAACAGGGAATGTTTCAAACGAACCCATAATAGTTTGAATGTCCGTTTCAAGAGCCGCTACTTTTTCCGCACGGCGGCCCCTTGACATATCAACATAATTGACTTCATGAATTTGTGTATCTTCGCCATATTTCCGAGTGAGTAAAATCACTGCTCGTCCTTGCATAGTGTAAAATAAACTGTCCCCACGTATTCCAGTCCGCGCATCGGTATCGATGGCAATAGCCCAGATATTTGAAAAGTTCTCTACCAGATACTTTCTGGCATATTTATATGATTCGGCCTCTAAAAACGACAACGGAACAATAAGCGCCAGAACCGAGTGGCACTCTGAGTTAAGAAGTTTCGAACAACTCCAACGTATAAATTGCATAAAAGGGTTATTAACCTGCTTCTGCGTGTTTTGCCGATTGCGACGATTTTCAATTGGCGGGCGAAAATCATCCATTAATTCTGAAATGCGAGAAAACTCAACTGAAACATTATTCCTCAACGAGTCAGAGCAGGGCGGGTTTCCGATAATCAATTTAATTGGACGCGAGGACACTTCGTTAGCTCGGATAAGTTCTTGTCCTTCAATCGAATCTGGATTTGCCGCTTCTCCAAGGAGGCAGTTACTTAATGTATTAGCAAGAAGAATATTTATGTTTAGATTTCTTCTTCCATACTGACGTTCAATGATAGCCATACGGTAGTTCGCAAGCATATACGGTGCTGGCAAAATTTCAAACCCGCACAGATTATAGGCTCCATCGTTTGGATCATGTGCTATTACACGTTCCAAAAATGAACCCGTCCCACAACATGGATCAACAATGGTGTTACCATCATCATAGATTGTTGCACCATCAAATTTTTCATGTACCACTTCATTTGTAAGCCTAACAATGAAATCAGCAAGAACCTTAGGTGTATAATAGGCCCCATAATCAAACCGTGATTGTTCGTCAAACTTTGTCAGGAATAGTTCAAAAAGGCGATGATAGTCTGGATTCATCAATTGATGATCGGTCATCTGAACAAACGAAAGAAATGCTATGCATTCATCTACCCACTGACCTATAAAAGTGCCATTGCCGGCATTATCGCGTAAATACACCATGAGATTGCGGAAAGGGAGTAGCGCCTCGCCCTCAATAATATCATTAAATGCATAAGCGCGTATCTTAGCCGCTTTTTCCGCAGGCGAATCATCGCTTGAACAAAGTACACGGTGAGCATATAGCAAACAAAACATAATCACTTGCGCCGTAAAGTCGGAAAAAACGCTCCCTGTGCGCAACGCCGGATCATTATGGTTATATACCAACTCTTTCAATCCATCAAGCAACGTAATAACATTTCGCTCATCGTCATTAATTGCTTCTTCAACCGTTAAATCCGCTTGCTCCAGTATCTCGTTGGCAAGATTTCGTGTTCGAATTGCTACTAATTCTACCAGTTTCTCTTCATCAACCCTTTGAGGAGCAGGGTTGGAATAGAATTGTTCCATATAGAAACGGAACAGCGGATTCACTGGAAGTCGGGACCAGTCGGCAACATTCATTCTCCCTTTATCGATTATTGAAACTACGACTGGTGTATCGGTAAAGCAAAAAACAAAATCTATCCCATCGGTAATAATTAGTTTATGTCCAAGCGTCAAATATCTGTTAATTTGATTTTGATAAGGCGCAGTATCAAACGGTTCAGCCGAAGGACCCTTTCCTTCAATATAACCATAAACCCCAAGAGAAACTGAATCTTGAATTCTCCAGTCGGGTCTTCCCATTCGCCCCTGGTTCTTGGGTTCCAAAATAACATCGAAATTCCCGGCAGGATTCAAATCTTGAGCAAGGCGGGTAAATAATGTATGCATGGGAACTCTAAAAGAAAGTTCTGCCGTGTGCTGTCCTCCGCGAACAGCAGCGTCAAATTCTCTTTGATATGCTCGTAAATAGTTTTTCACATCTGCTTCAAATGCCATTATTCTTCGCCCGTCCTTTCATAACTTTCAATGATACTTCTGCCTATATGTTCTGCCATCATTGGAGGAACTGCATTCCCGATCTGCCTTGCAACATCTACTTTATTCCCAACGAATTGAAAATCAATCGGAAATGTTTGTAGCAGGGCACCTTCTCTCAATGAAATACTGCGATCTTGAGTTGGATGCCCAAACTTGCCTCTTGTGAAGCTGTCAAATCTGGCAGTTATTGTTGGCGAAACATCATCCCAGGCCATGCGCCCATATACACTCCGAAAGCCAATCACCGAACTGTCAATCTTATGGCAGTTTGCCAACAATTCATCAGGAAGGTCATCGCGTCCCTGACCTTCTTTAATTGCACGAATTCGCTCTAAATTACGCGCAGACAAAAGGTCTCGACGATGGAGAGAATAATCAGGATGGTCAGTCCCATCTTGTGGAGGCTCGGGAAGGTATCCTATTACTTCACGGACAGTGCGATGCATTCCAGTTGATTTTGGATATTCATAGTTGTCACCGATATCATTCCTTTGACCAATAACGATATACCTTCTGCGCCTTTGTGGGACGCCAAAGTCCTGTGCATCCAGTAGTTTGACATGAACATTATAGCCTATCTGTTCTACATCTTCGATGAGTTGCTGTAATATTGTCTTACCTCTTTTGCCTGCAATTCCAGTAACATTCTCCATAACGAAATACTTAGGAAAGACTTCGTCAATCAATTTTCCGTACTTCAACACCAATTCGTTTCTGGCATCGATGTCACTTCCTCTACGTTGAATCGAAAATCCTTGGCAAGGAGGCCCGCCAGCTAATAGGAACAATTCGCCGCGTTTCAAGTTACAACGATTCAGCAATTCTCCATTAAGCATATCTGCGATGTCGGCAGTAATCGCGGGATGATCGAAATATTTTTTATTTTTGTTAATCGTTTCGATGCATAAAGGATCTATATCAAAACTTAACAGGATTTCAAACCCTGCTTGCTGCAGGCCAAAGCCAAGTCCTCCTGCACCACAAAAGCTGTCAATACAAGTGTATCGCGTCATTCTTTTAACCTCCCGTGGGTCTTTATTCCAGCTATAACGCTGGAATACGAACTACTTACCGGTTCTTCGATTGATTTTGGGCTATTTTTAATCTCAAAATCAGTGGGTGGAGCAGACAGCAGTTCAATCAAAATGCTGGATGCAATTGCCGAAGACAGCATCGGTGGAACAGCCTCTCCAATTTGTCTATAAATATCATCTGACTTACCGCAGAATTCAAACCCGTCAGGAAAACTCTGCAGAATCGCTGCTTCTCGTGCTGTAAGACCACGATCCTGCTCTGGATGAGTATATCTCCCGCTGGCAGGATTTCTGGCATAGTGAGTAATTGTTATTGATGGTTTGTCCCACGAGAGCCTGCCGTAAACGTCAGAAAAACCTTTCGTTTTATCTAAACATTTTGGACCAACGCCAGTCGGTCTGTTTCCTCCATCGTGAGGAACCTGTTTTATAACATCAATGGTGCTTTGCTTATGCGCTGCACTTTTATGCATTTCATCGTCTGGCGAGGCTACACCCGCAGCAACAGCAGGCAAATGTGAAATTGCATCTCGTACAGTTTTATACTGTGAAGGCTGTAGATACCCTTCCGGCAATACGAAATTACTTTTCATTCCAATAACAATCGATCGAAATCTCTCTTGAGGCACTCCAAAAGCAGCTGCATTATAAATCGTTTCTTTAACGACATAGCCGTTTTCTTTATAGCTTTTTTTTGCAGCTGAAAAGTATCTCCAATAACGAGCAGATAAAAATTCTGGGACATTTTCCATAATAATGACGTCAGGCTGAACCTTTTTTACTATTTCCGCAAATGCCATGACTAAACTATTGCGTACATCATCCTCCTCGTTCCAATGCTTTTTTCTGTGCGACGAAAAGCCTTGGCAGGGCGCACACCCAATCATTACTGTAAGTTTACTACTATCATATCCGATCCTTTCTAAGAAAGAGTCGAGCTTACCTTCCTCAAAAGCTAAACGAGTGATATCATCTTGAATGAGAGGAGTCCCAAAGTTATGGCTGTAGGTACTTGCTGACATCTCATCAATATCACAACCACCGAGCATTTTAAATGCAGGCACTACAAAGTTAAGCGCGGCAAATCCCAGAGATGTTCCACCTGCTCCAGAGAAAAAATCGATTAACTGGATAGGATTGTTCATGTAGGATGTACTATCAATTGGCCGAAACTTTTTTAGTGATTCTTGTACGGCTATAGTCAATTCTTTGCTGTATGGCCTGAAATCAATTGACTTTTTTCCACTTTGCAGTGCCTCTCTAATATTATTTAGCATTTCAAAACTCTCCTTACTCATCTACGGTCTCCATAATATCATCCAAATGACAATTCATTGCCTTACAGATTCGCAGGAGAACATCTGTCGTTATATTATCGCCTTTACCAAGTTTGGCAATAGATGCAGAACTTATACCTGCTTGTTCTTTTAAGTCACTTTTCTTCATATTCTTGTCAATTAGCATCTTCCACAGTTTGTTGTAGCTGATACGCATCCCAAAATCCTCCTATTGGTTTCTGATCATCATATCGTAATGTTGCCTTTGGTTCATACAGTCGAATATCATTTCAAATATTTGTCTGCACTCCTCGGCATTTAAAGACTCATCTACAAAATCCATGCCATCATTCATCCCGATAGTGTTTGCGTTAATATAGGCAAGCATCGCCGACGCCAACTGGAACTTCTCTTCATCATCATTACCGTCTGCGTCTTTGAAACGACCATCTGCTTTTCCCTTAACGAGAATAACATGGCGAAGGGTAGCACCTTCATATCCACAGAGTTGCAGGAAGTAATGCTCCAAAATCCGGCGGATAACATTCATAAGAGGAACGGCAGATTTTACCTCTTTGTACTCATCCCACAGAGCCGCATAGGAGTTCTTTACGGGATTTACGTTTATCCTCTCCGTTGGGATATTGGGATTAACATCATCACACAGCTTGACGGTTGATTTCATGTTCAGTTTACGAATCAGATAGAAAGACGCATATTCGTATTTGGAAACATAACTGTATGATATTTCCCGATGAAAGTAAGCATTGTGAGTCAGAATAAAAATCTGCTTGATGAAATTACCATCGGCTGTTCTATTGCGATTATCAGCGTTGTTCCGGCAGACTTCTATCATCTGGCGGACAAGCGTACTCACTATGAACAGTGAACCGCTGTCCATGCTGGAAACCGGGTCATCAATTACAACAATCTTCTCCCTTGCATCTCCATCAGCTGAATCGCTGCCATACACCAAGTGGTAGAAATACAGAAATGCTATAAAGTTCTTTTCGCCCTCACTCAAATTATCCGCAATCGTTCCATCTGGGCGACGCACTTCATAGACGTGATCAACGCCGCGCTTTGGCTGAAGACTGAAACCCTGCATACCAGAATCTCGGAGCATATTGTTGATGCTGTCTTTGGCGGTTTCAGTTTCTACAGTATTTTTGCGTAGAGATTTCAACTCCGCTGTGATATTCTCCAGGGTTTCAGTATGCTTTTTGATTTCTCCTTCCAAGCTATCAATTTCTTTTTGAAGTTCTGCATCGCTTTGTTGGTATGCGGAAATAACATCTTTGAGCCGGAAAGCCAAAAGCGAAAAGACAAGATCGGTGCATTCGCTTCGTTTCTTTGGGCCGGCATCGACAACAGCATTATTGGCGTCAATAAGCGCATTGAATCCTTTAATTATACCGTCCAGTTCTTCCAATGTAGGAGAAATATCGGAAAGTGCTGCCGCTGTCGCCGGTTCTTCGGTCTTTGCTTTGATTGTCTCAATATTGGACTGGATAGCGGCTTTTAGAACTGCCAATTTGTCCATGTAAGGTTTTGTGTCAATCAGAGGATATATCTCGCTTGGAAGATTTTGGAGCGGCACATACAGTTCGTTAGCTTTCTGCTTATAGAGAACAAGGAATGCCTCCAGTCGGCGAAGATTATCTTGGTACCGAGTGTCGAAGCTGTCAATGAAAAGCTGCTCAAAATTAGCAGGGAGACCTTGTCCGCAATATGGACATTTTTCTCCCGCTTTATGAGAGTATTCCTCGTGGCCTTGATGCATCCATTCAGTAGCCCCAATTCCACGAAGAAATCCCGCAAGTTCTGTGTCGGCACTGTTCACGATTGCGGTGGATAAAATATCACGGCCTTCAAGAACGTCCAATGCAGATGCATCAGCGATAGTTGCAAAACGAGGATAGCGTTGTGCTGTGTCCGAATACGCAGAATCATAAAGTCTGCGTAGTTCTTCAATATCTACATCCTGCGGAGTGTGTTTCAGAATTTCTCTGGTGAATGGCTCTGACTTTCCTTTTCCACCCTGGGTTTTGGCGAACTCCTCTCGAATTGTTTTTCCCCGATCCCAGCATTCTCTATAAAAATCCTTTTGAAGTTTTGTGCGGGCCTGCATTTTCTCTTCGCGCTGTCCAGTCGCAACGGTCAATGACTTTTGAGCCGTCGTCCGTTCTTCCGTTTTCTCGTCAATTTGCTGTTGGATAGCGGCATTCTTCGCATTGAGAGTAAAAACACCCTTCATGTTCCGATAACTGTGAAAATGCCCGTCAATAAATTCCTGGTCGTAAACCAGCGGCAGATAATCTGCAGATGTTCGTCCTGCAGTATAGGTTACCCCTATACCGCTTTTTATCGCCCTTGCTACAGTTGACTTCCCGGTTCCATTGTTCCCAAAAAAGAAGTTGACATAGGTAGGTTCAATATGAGCATGAGTGTCCTTGTAGCTTGCATCTGATAAGTCAATGCGGACAATTTCAGACGGAATTTTTGCTGTCATTAGGACACCTCCTTACATCGGCCTCGGCATACCCGGAATGCCTGCCTCGTCAAAAGCTTCAAACAAATTCGTCTTATGCACTGACCAAGCGCTGTGGTTGAGGTCAGTTATCGCACAGTCCATATTCAGATCAAAGAATACAGCATTGCGCTTATCGCACAATTTCTGTTGCTGAACCGGAGCGATAGGATTAAAAACAATCTGTATGTTTTTCCCAGCCACACGGACTTTTTTTATGTAGGCATACATCGCCCACTGGTTCGGATCTGTTACGCCATTTAACTCCGTATTCTCTCGGCAGATAATGGCGGGAATACGCTTCAATTCCTCAATGCCCTCATCTGACAGAGTGGAGCATCTTTCAAAAATCTCTGCCGGAACGTAATATTTTGTTAGCGCTCGGCTTGCCGGAACCGTAACGATGTTGTTAGTAAAAACATCTTCTTCACAGGTAACAATAAGCTGATAGTATTTCGTGCTGAAGGACTGGATTGCCATCATCATCTCAGCACTGTTGGCCGGCGTTCCTTGCTGATAAGTTATATTAAAATTAACAGTGCCGCCTTCCTGGTTCGTAACATTAAAATTGTTTGTTCCTGTTTGCTGCATGGAAGGAACCGCGGGGAGGCTGTTTTTCATTACTGAAAGTTTGTCGCTCATACTCCACCGCCTTTAAGATCAAAATTCATCGTACCGTTATTCGTCAGATTAAAGTTGTTTTCTCCGTTTTGAACAACATTGGTCTGCTGATGGATAACGGTTATTTTTTTATCCTCCGAAGCGGCACCTGATGGCATTTCGTCATCCACGACCTCCGTCTCTGGAGTTTTATTATCTCTGGTCTCGTCTAACAGTTTTTCAACCTGTGAAGTGAAGTTTTCCACAACGACTCCGCCGGTATTTTCCATTGCTCTCCTTATTTTCTCTTTTCGTTCTTTTTCTGCTTGCCGTGCGCTTTTGGTAGTGCTTTTTCTTCGAAACGAAGCTGCCTCTTTGATAATTTTTGTAAACAAATCAGCCAGCAGTTCACCAGCATTATGCGGATTTATTTCGGGAAGGTGTGGTCGAAAGCTGTCGCAAAGGCTAATGGCTGTTGCGTCCGAAAACTGGCTGCAATATTCTACGAATTCCTCTGGTTCAACAAAGGGATTTATTTTTTTGGCAATACGTGTGATGCCTGTATTTCCATTGTAATACGCCTTATAGGTTTCCTCTTGAGTCTCATCCAAAACGCTTTGGCCTTCCTCTGTAACGATAGCGTCAAAAAGCGTCTTCACAAATACATGGGTGCTGCTGGCCCCTCCAATAATTGGGTGAAGCAACTGAGCAAACTCATCAAACTTCATTTTTCCATCTCCCTACCCAAACCTACCGAATCCAATCCAAACCTACCCACGCCTACCCGCATGATTTTATATAATGTCAGCAGGAAAGCGGTGAATGCAGGAGACCAGCCGGAGGACAAGCATTAAAAACACACTTATATTTTAGTATAGCACATAAATGTAAACTTTTCTACCCTTTTCACCGAATTTCTGTTTTTGTTCGCGGAACTTTTTTTGCGAACACAGATTCACCGTTTTCGCCGCCACTTGGCGCGTCACTTGATCACGACGGCTCACACCGCGTGGCGGATAACTTAATAGCAACAGCGATCTGATGAGCAAGAGAGCTGCAATTTGGAATGGAGTCAACTCCATCTGAACTGCGGTCGGTTTCGCATTGCCTTTTCGCTGTCCATGAGAGCCTCCATTCCCAACAGAATGGAGGTTTTTTCATGCTTATCAAGTACAAATTCGCAACGGGCGAGGTCACGGAAGTCGAGGTCTCCGAGGAGATCGGTGCCGTAATTATAGACCTCGACCGACAGGAGTACAACATCGACCACAAGGAAACGCGCCGACATTGTTCGCTCGACGCTTATAACCTTGACGATTCGCTGCTCCCTTCCGATGTGGATGTCGCCAGAGATTTTGAGAGAGCGGATGAAAGAAAACGGCTATATGCCGCCATTGCGCGGCTCCAGCCCCAACAGCAGGAACTGGTGCGGCGCGTCTATTTTAATCGGGAGAAAATCGTGGATATCGCCGCTGAAGCCGGAGTTAGCGAGGCCGCGATCCGCAACCGTCTTAAAAAAATTATGGCGGCGCTGAAAAAATTTTTGAATTGAGGGGGTTCGATTTTGCCATTTTCATGGCCTACCTGTGAAAGGCACAAAAACAATTCGCCTTTCAGAAAGGACGGTTGATATGAAACACAACCTCAAGATCAGCGTTTCCAAAAAGCCGCTGGAGGGCGGGATCGTGCAGTGCCGCAGCGTGTCCATGCGTGAGAAGCTGCTCACCAGGCTGTTCGGCAGGAAGGAAAAGGTCATGATCCTCGTCCCCGGCAACAGCGTGGAGATGGTTTCCATCTCCGAGATCCCGGAGGGAGGTGCAAGAGTTGAGTAAGGTAAAACTCCTCCTCGATGTGGTCGAGGACCTGCGCTCCCTGGCAGACAGCGTCCAGGCTGTGGCCAACGCCATGCTCCGAAACGAGGAGCCGGACGCTCCCGTCGCGCCGAAGCCCCAGGAGTCGCCCAAACCCACGGCAGCGCCCAAGAAGGAGATCACTCTGGAACAGGTCAGAGCGGTTCTGGCAGAGAAAAGCCACGATGGGCTGACAGCCGAGGTTCGGGAACTTCTCCAGAAGTACGGCGCACAGAAACTCAGCGGCGTCGATCCGACACACTATGCTTCGCTGCTGAAAGATGCGGAGGGACTGAAAAATGCCACCTAACACACACGCGATCCTCTCCGCCTCCTCTTCCCACCGCTGGCTGAACTGCAATCCGTCCGCAAGGCTGGAGCAGGAATTTGCCGACCGGGAAACGGACGCCGCGGCGGAAGGCACAGCCGCCCACGCGCTCTGCGAACACAAGCTGCGCCGCGCTCTGAAGATGCGCTCCAAGAAACCCATCAGCCCCTACGACTGCGACGAGATGGACGCCTGCACCGACGCCTATGTGGAGTTCGTCATGGAGGCTCTCGCCGAGGCAAAGCAGGAATGCAAGGACCCGCTGGTGCTGATCGAGCAGAAGCTGGACTTCTCCTGCTATGTGCCGGACGGCTTCGGAACCGGGGACTGCCTCATCGTGGCGGACAAGCTGCTCCACATCATCGACTTCAAGTATGGGCAGGGCGTTCTGGTGGACGCCGAGCAGAATCCGCAGATGATGCTCTACGCCTTGGGCGCGCTCCGGCTGTTCGATTCTCTTTACGACATCACCGAGGTGTCGATGTCCATCTTCCAGCCGCGCCGGGAAAACGTGTCCACCTGGACGATCTCCGTGGATGACCTTCTCGATTGGGCGGAGAACACCCTCAAGCCGAAAGCGGAACTCGCCTTCAAGGGCGAAGGCGAATACACGCCCGGCTCCTGGTGCCAGTTCTGCAAGGCGGCGGTCAAGTGCCGCGCCAGAGCCGAGGCGAAGCTCCAGCTTGCCCGGTACGAGTTCGCCATGCCGCCGCTCCTCTCCGATGAGGAAATCGAGGACATCCTTCTGAAACTGGACGACCTCACCAAGTGGGCAAACGAGATCACCGCCTACGCCCAGGACGCAGCGGTCAATCACGGAAAGGTGTGGCGAGGTTTCAAGCTGGTGGAGAGCCGGACGAACCGCCGCTATACCGATGAAGAAGCGGTCGCCCAGGCAGCGAATGCAGCCGGGTACCACGATATCTACAAAAAGAGCCTGATCCCCATCACCGAGATGGAACGGCTCATGGGCAAAAAGACCTTTGCCGAAGTCCTCGGCGCTCTGGTCGAAAAGCCCAAAGGCAAACCGACGCTGGTTCCCGCATCCGACAAGCGTCCGGCAATCAGCATCACGGGTGCAAATCAAGATTTTACAGAAATTACGGAGGAATAAAAAATGTCTACTACCAATAACACCAAAGTCGTCACCGGCGTTGTCCGCCTGTCCTATGCCAATGTGTGGGAGCCGACCTCTATCAACGGCGGCACCCCGAAGTATTCCGTTTCGCTCATCATTCCGAAGAGCGACAAAAAGACCATCGACGCCATCAATGCGGCTGTGGACGCCGCTATCAAAGACGGCGCTTCCAAGTTCGGCGGCAAGATTCCCAACAAGGCCGCTCTGAAGCTCCCGCTCCGCGACGGCGACACCGAGCGCGAGGACGAGGCGTACAAGGATTCCTACTTCGTCAACGCCAACAGCACCACCGCTCCGCAGATTGTCGACCGCTCGGTTCAGCCGATCCTTGACCGTGCCGAGGTGTATTCCGGCTGCTATGCGAGAGTATCCATCAACTTCTACGCCTTCAACTCCAACGGCAATCGCGGCATCGCCTGCGGTCTTGGCAACATTCAGAAGGTTCGTGACGGCGAGCCTCTCGGCGGTCGTTCTTCCGCGGCTGAAGACTTCGCCACCGATCTGGATGACGATTTCCTCTCCTAAATGCGGAAAAGGGCGAGACCTACCAGAGCCTCCACTCTGGTAGGCTCTTCCCCTTGATTGGAATATTCGAATTTTCCACACAGCGACTGGAAAATTCGGAAAGGAGGCGTCATGCAGACTTTATCTATCGACATCGAAACCTATTCGCCCGAACCGCTGACAAAATGCGGCGTCTACCGCTACTGCGAATCTCCCGACTTTGAGATACTGCTTTTCGGCTATTCCGCAGACGGCGGGCCGGTGCAGGTCATCGATTTTACGGCCGGCGAGAAGCTGCCGGACGAGGTGATGTCGGCTCTTACAGATCCCGCCGTTACCAAATGGGCATTCAACGCGCAGTTCGAGCGTGTGTGTCTGTCGAGGTTCCTGGGGTACCCTGTCGGAACCTATCTGGACCCTGTCTCTTGGCGCTGCACGATGGTTTGGGCGGCGACGCTTGGACTGCCGCTCTCGCTGGAAGGCGTCGGCGCGGTGCTGGGGCTGGAAAAGCAAAAGCTGAAGGAAGGCAAAGACCTCATCCGCTACTTCTGCACCCCGGCGAAAGCCAGGGACGGCGGCGTTTTTCGACATTATTCGACAGATAACCCGGAAAAGTGGGCGGTTTTCAAAGCGTATAACCGACGCGATGTGGAAACCGAAATGGGCATCCAGCAAAAACTCGCCAAGTTCCCGGTGCCGGAATCCGAGTGGCGGAACTACCAGCTTGACCAGCGCATCAACGACCGGGGCATCATGCTCGACATGGAGATGGTGCGTCAGGCGATAGACTGCGACGAGCAGTTCAAGCGGACACACCTCGATATGGCGCGGTCGGTGACGGGACTGGACAACCCCAACTCCCCGGCGCAGCTGAAGGCGTGGCTCTCCGAGCGCGGCGTGGAAGCCGAGTCCCTCTCCAAAGCGGCCGTCCTCTCCCTGCTGGAAGAGGCGGACGGCGAGGTGGAACTCGCCCTGTCTCTGCGGCAGGAACTCGCCAAGAGCAGCGTAAAGAAATACACGGCGATGGAGATGGCGGTCGGCTCGGACAGCCGCGCCAGAGGTCTGATCCAGTTCTACGGAGCCAACCGAACAGGCCGATTTGCCGGGCGTTTGATCCAAGTCCAGAACCTTCCGCAGAACCATCTGCCCGATCTGGACGAGGTGCGCCGGCTCCTGAAATGCCGCCAATTTGACGCCATTGAGATGCTATACGACTCCGTGCCGCTGGTGCTGTCGGAACTGATCCGCACCGCCTTCGTGCCGAAACCGGGCTGCCGCTTCTTCGTGGCGGACTTCGCGGCAATCGAGGCGCGTGTCATCGCGTGGATCGCCGGAGAACAGTGGCGGCAGGAGGTATTCGCCAAAGGCGGCGACATCTACTGCGCCAGCGCAAGCCAGATGTTCCATGTTCCCGTGGAAAAGCACGGAGTCAACGGACATCTGCGGCAAAAAGGCAAAATCGCCGAACTCGCCCTCGGCTACGGCGGTTCGGTCGGCGCTCTGAAGGCGATGGGCGCTTTGAGCATGGGTGTGCCGGAGGAGGAACTCAAGCCGCTGGTGGACGCCTGGCGCGGCTCGAACCCAAACATCGTGAAACTCTGGTGGGACGTAGACCGGGCGGCATCCACCTGCGTCCGGGAGAAAGTCCCCACCGAGACACACGGCATCCGCTTCCTCTATCAGAGCGGGATGCTCTTCATCGTCCTGCATTCCGGGCGGCGGCTGGTGTATGTCAAACCCCGCATGGGGATCAACCGCTACGGCAGCGAGACGGTCACCTACGAAGGCGTCGGCACACAGAAGAAGTGGCTCCGGCTGGAAAGCTACGGACCCAAATTCGTCGAGAACATCGTCCAGGCGACCGCCAGGGACATCCTCGTGGAAGCCATGCAGAGGCTGGACGCCAAGGGCTACAAGATCGTGATGCACGTCCACGACGAGGCGGTCATCGAGGCTCCGGCGGATACCTCGCTGGAGGATATCTGCTCCGTCATGGGCGAGACGCCTGCCTGGGCAAATGGACTGCTGCTCCGAGCGGACGGCTATGTCTGCGACTTTTACAAGAAAGACTGAGGTAGAAACCTATGGGAATAAACAAATTCAACTCCGAGGGCTACTATGACCCGACGGCATACGCCGCCCTCACCATGATCGAGAAGGAAGCGAAGCAGTCATGCGGCTTTCGTCCTCTCGTTTACATCTGCTCCCCGCTGTCCGGCGATGTGGAGCGCAACCAGGCGGAGGCCCGGCACTACTGCCGTTACGCCGTCGAGAACGGAGCCATTCCGCTGGCGCCGCATCTGTACTTTCCGCAGTTCATGAACGACGCCGCTCCCGCCGAGCGGAATCTGGCGCTTTTCATGGACATCGTCCTGCTGTCGAAATGCGCCGAACTGTGGGTATTCGGAGAAACCATCTCCAAGGGCATGAGCATTGAGATCGAAAAGGCCAAGCGGAAAGGACAGCCGATCCGCTGGTTCACCGCTGACTGTAAGGAGGTATCCAAATGAAAATCGCTGTCGGCAACAGCCGCATGGACAAGAAATGGATCAATCGAGACATCACCTGGGAGGACCTCTGCAAGAAGGTCAGCGTCACCCAGCGCACCACCGAGACCGTGGAGGAATACCGCAAGCTGAAGAAAGGGATGCAGGACTCCATCAAGGATGTGGGCGGTTTCGTGGGCGGTCATCTCAGACAGGGCCGCCGCAAGAACGGCATGGTGCTGTGCCGCTCCATGCTCACCCTGGACATGGACTACGGCAAGCCGGACATTTGGGACGAGATCGCCATGCTCCACGATTTCAAGTGCTGCGTGTATTCCACCCACAAGCATACCCCGGAAGCCCCGCGCCTGCGGCTCATCATCCCGCTCTCCCGCGAGGTCACCGAGGAGGAATACCCGGCGGTCGCCAGGATGGTGGCAAAGGAGATCGGCATCGACCTCTTTGACGATACCACCTATGAAGCCTGCCGTCTGATGTACTGGCCTTCGACTTCGGTCAACGGCGACTTCTTCTTCGACAGCAAGGACGGCCCCGAACTGGACCCGGACGCCTATCTGTCCCTTTACGATGACTGGACGGACGCATCCACCTGGCCGGTATCTTCCCGGCAGTCCGAAGCTGTCCGGCGCAGCATCTCCCAGCAGGCAGACCCGCTCACCAAGCCGGGCGTCGTTGGGGCTTTCTGCCGCGCCTATACCATTGAGGAAGCCATCGACACCTTCCTCACCGATGTGTACGCGCCGTCCGCCATGAACGGCCGCTACGACTATATCCCCGCCGACAGCAGCGCGGGCGTCGTGATCTACGACGGCAAGTTCGCATACAGCCACCACGCCACCGATCCCGTCTGCGGACGGCTGCTGAACGCCTTTGACCTGGTGCGGCTGCACCGCTTCCGCGACCTGGACGAGAACAGCCCTCTGGACACACCCGTGGGCAAGCTGCCCTCGTTCAAGGCGATGACCGATTTCGCCCTCGCCGACGAGAAGGTCAAGACGGTCTTTGCCGAGGAGCGGCAGGCCCAGGCAAGTTCCGAGTTCGCCGACGAGGACTGGCAGACCCGGCTGGAACTGGACAAGGCCGGCAACATCAAAAACACGCTCCGCAACCTCACCCTCATTCTGGAGAACGACCCCATGCTGAAACCGCTGGTGTTCAATCAGCTGCTGGACGGCATGGAGATCAAGGGCGAGGTGCCGTGGAAGCACCCCTCCAAGTTCTGGCGGGACGCGGACGACGCCCAGCTTATCAGCTATGTGGACACCCACTACGGCACCTTCTCCGCGAGGAACTATGACATCGCGGTCATGAAGGTGACCGACGACCGCTCGTACCATCCCATCCGCGCCTTCATCGAGGATCTGCCGGAATGGGACGGCGTCGAGCGCGTGGACACGCTGCTCATCGACTACTTGGGCGCATCCGACACCTCCTATGTCCGAGCCGTCACGAGAAAGACCCTCTGCGCCGCCATCAGCCGTGTACTGCGGCCGGGCTGCAAGTTCGACTCCATGCTGGTGCTGAATGGTCCCCAGGGTGTGGGCAAAAGCACCCTCATCGCCAAACTTGCCGGCGAGTGGTTCTCCGACAGTTTGAACCTGGGCGACACCAAGGACAAGACCGCCGCCGAGAAACTGCAGGGATACTGGATTCTGGAGATCGGCGAACTGGCGGGACTCAAGAAGGCCGAGGTGGAGACGCTGCGCTCCTTCCTCTCCCGGCAGAACGACATCTACCGGGCGTCCTTCGGCAAGCGCGCTACGCCGCACCTGCGGCAGTGCGTGTTCTTCGGCACGACCAACGCGGAGTCCGGCTATCTCCGTGACACCACGGGCAACCGCCGCTTCTGGCCGGTCAAGACGCCGGGCGGCGCGGCCAAGCACTCCTGGCAGCTGACCAACGAGGAGATCCAGCAGATATGGGCGGAGGCTCTCGTGTATGTGAAGCGCGGGGAGAAACTCTATCTCGACGCCGACATGGAGACGCTGGCAAAGACCGAACAGCGCGAGGCTATGGAGTCCGACGAGCGCGAGGGACTGGTGCGCGTGTATCTGGACACGCTGCTCCCGGCAGATTGGGACAGCATGGACACCTTCGAGCGCCGGAACTTCCTGAACGGCACCGAGTTCGGCGAACAGCAGCGCACGGGGACGGTCAAGCGCACCTCCGTGTCCAATATGGAGATCTGGTGCGAGTGCTTCGGCAAGGAGCGCGCCAATCTCCGCCGCGCCGACAGCAACGAACTGACGAGCATCCTCTCCCGGCTCGGCTGGAAGCGCGCCGACAACAAGGTGCGTATCCCGCTCTATGGGCCGCAGTATGTTTTCGTTCCGAAGGAGTGTTCCCAATGACAAAACGCATCCGCACCCAACATCGGAACAAGTTCCGAGGGACAGCCGCGCTTGTTGGAACTCCGGCGAGAACACCCCAACGGTACGGCGGCAGCCCCTTTGGTAGTAAAGAAAATCGGCTCCCTTGTTCCTGTGTTCCTAACCTTTCTTATAAATCGAAAGAAATAGGAATAAAGGACAGAAAGCACTCGCAACACGCATATACGCGCGTAAAGGGCTTTTGGAGTTCCAAGAACACAGGAGGTCCTTATGCGTGAGAAAACCATAGAGTCAAAACTGGTGAAGGCCGTCCGGGAGATCGGAGGACTGGCGCCAAAGTTTGTAAGCCCTGGCCTTGATGGAGTACCAGACCGTCTGGTACTCCTGCCAGGAGGCAGAATCGCCTTCATTGAGTTGAAGGCCCAGGGAAAACCGCTGCGCCCTCTGCAGGTAAGGCGAAAAAGGCAGTTAGAAGCACTCGGCTTTTCGGTGTACCGCATTGACGGCCCGGAGCAGATTGGAGGGATACTCGATGAAATTGCAAATCACCTGTGACTGGTGCGGAAAACCCATCAGCCGCTCTCCATCGCAAATTAAAAGACATAATTTCTGCTGTCGAAGTTGTCTCGCCTCATTCAGCAGTAAAAGCAAGAATCCAGAAGGATACAGCGGACTTAAGGATTTCACAAATATCTCTAAACACATGACGAAGCTGAATCTTGAAATGAATCCCGATAGAATGAGCGCATCCACCCGTGAAAAACTGCGTATGACAAAGCTGGATTCCGGCAAGGGCGTTTCCTACAGGAAACTGTACGGCAGACATGAACACCGAGTCGCCGCAGAGAAAATGCTCGGCAGACATTTGACGCAGGAAGAAGTCGTTCACCATGTAGACGGCGATAAACGCAACAACACACCCGACAATTTGATGGTTCTTCCATCGCAGTCGGCACACGCAGCGCTTCATAAAAAACTGCACGACTTCTTTATGATGGGAGGTGATGCCCAATGAAGTTCATACCACACGATTATCAGCAGTTCTGCATTGACTACCTTGAGAGTCATCCAATAGCCGCGATATTCCTTGATATGGGCTTAGGTCCAGCAAAACCGCTATCACGCTGACCGCCATTTTCGACCTCTGCCTGGACAGCTTCCTCATCCGCAAAGTCCTGGTGATCGCTCCTCTGAG
>CANQFC010000006.1 GCA_947598155.1 uncultured Clostridia bacterium | reverse complement strand
TCAGTTTGTTGCTTAAAATTTAATTTTCTACATCAAATAGGCTTTTTTGTACTGTCTGCACAATCTGGGGCAGTTCATTTCAAACCGGCGGCTTTTAAATATATTTTTGCCTAAGAATTACGTCAAAATCAACCGCGCAAAATTTTATCCCGGAAAATAAGGGTAACATTTAATAAAACCGCCGCATAATATATTCAGGAGGTGCTTTTATGAACTGTTACATTACCGAATTAAACGAAAAAGAAGTAATAAATATCTGCGACGGCACAAGGCTTGGCAATGTTTGCGATGTTGAAGTCGATACCTGCACGGGGTGTCTTGTGTCAATAATCATTTACGGCAAGGGAAAATGTTTCGGTCTGCTCGGCAGAGAAGAGGACATACGGATTTGTTGGAATGAAATCAAAGTCATAGGCGACGATACTATACTTGTTGACATTAAACCGCCGCGTAAGGATTCGCACCAATCCGGAGGACTTCTCGATTCATTTATCAAGAACGGACATAATGCTTGAAAAGAATTAAGTAATATGTTACAATAGTTTTGTTAAGAGACCGTTTTTGTTTTGCCTTAGCGCAAAGCTTTGCTCGGCTGAACGGAATTTGAAAACAGAGGTGTGGCAAAATGGATAAAATCAGAGTTAAACTTCATATCGGCGGTATCGACTATTATATCAATACCGATGAAAACCTCGAATATACCGTAGCTCTCGGGGAAAAAATTGACAAACGTATGACTGAAATTCTGCGCAGTAATTCTTTGATTACGGTTAATCAGGCGGCTGTTCTGACTTCCTTGGAGCTTGCCGATGAGCTTGAAAAAGCAAATGTTTCCGCGGATAATTTCCGCACACAAATAAGCGAATACCTTTTAGAAGCGACTCAGGCAAAAAACGAAAGAGATTACTATAAGCGTGAACTTGAGAGATATAAAACCGAAGTCAGCTTTAAAAACGACCAGATAAACCTTTTCGCGGGCACAAAAAAGCAAAAAGAAGATGAAGAAAGCTGAAATTCTTGCTCCGGCCGGTAATTCCGACTCTTTAAAAGCCGCCGTTCTTTCGAGAGCAGACGCGGTCTATTTCGGCGTCGGCAAATTTAACGCCCGCCGAAATGCGGACAACTTTCGGCAGGAAGAGCTGAAAAGCGCAATAAAATACTGTCATTCAAGGGGTGTTAAGGTATATGTTACTCTTAACACCCTTATAAAAGATACGGAGGCAAAAGAGGCCGTCGAAACATTCAAAGCCGTTTGCGAGGCCGGCGCGGACGCCGTCATTTTACAGGACTTAGGTCTGGCGAAAACAGCGCGTGCGGTTTGCCCGGAAATGAGGCTGCACGCAAGCACGCAAATGACCGTCGGCACAAAAGAGGGCTTATTGTTACTTAAAGAATTGGGATTTTCCCGAGCGGTTCTGCCGAGAGAACTTTCTTTACACGAAATAAAACAGCTTTGCGAAAACGCCCCGTTGGAATTGGAAATGTTTGTTCACGGCGCGCTTTGTATGTGCGTTTCGGGTCAATGCCTTATGAGCGCCGTTCTCGGCTCACGGAGCGGAAACCGAGGACTCTGCGCACAGCCATGCCGTCTCCCTTTTAAAGCTGAAAACGGCACGGGGCACGATTTAAGCCTTAAAGATTTATCGCTTATAGACAAAATATGCGAGCTCGCGGATTTAGGCGTATGTTCGTTTAAAATTGAAGGAAGAATGAAACGTCCCGAATATGTCTGCGCCGCGGTAACAGCGTGCAGGGCGTCCCTTCGCGGCGGTTACACCGATGAAATGCGCTCGGATTTACAAAATCTTTTTTCCCGTTCGGGATTTACTCAAGGGTACTATTACGGCAGGCTCGGAAAAACTATGTTCGGTTACAGGGAAAAAGAGAATGTGCAGTCTGCCACCAAAGAGCTTTTGGACAAGTACTCCCGAATTTACGAAAAAGAAATTCCGAGATACAAGGTTAATTTTAAATTCAGCGGTAAAATCGGTGAAAAGGCCTCTCTTACGGCCGATTGCCTTGGGAATAGAGTGCGAGTTTTAAGCGAAACTGTGTGCGAACAGCCGAAAAGCCGCCCTATAACCGCCGAAAGAATAGAAGACGCTTTAAAAAAATGCGGCGGCACTCAGTTTGAGTCAAATGAAATAAACACGGACGAAAAAATTGACTACACCCTGCCCGTTTCGCAGGTAAACCTTATGCGGCGAGAATCTTTAAGCCTTTTGTCCGACAAAATAGGCGAAAGTCCGCGCAGAAAAATTTACCCTTGCCCGCCGCATTCGGAAATAAAGGCCAAAAACACAGGTGAAATCTATTGCAGATTCGACAGCGCAAATGATATTCCTAAAAACCTGACCGCCGACTTGATTATTGTGCCGCTGATAACGCCCGATGAGGTTGTATCCAAAAACGGCTATGCCGTTGAACTCCCCAGGGGAATGTTCGGAAATGAGAAGAGGACGCATGATTTGCTTGAGGCGTCCTCGGCGGAATTTGCTCTTTGCCACACGCTTGACTCGGCGGCAATCGCTAAAAAATACGGTAAAAAAATCATTGCGTCAAGCTCTTTTAACATTATGAATTCATTTTCGGCAGATGAAGCGAAAGATTTGGGAATTTCACAGATGATTCTGTCCTGCGAATGCAGTTTAGAGCTTGCAAATAAGCTGTCTGCGCCTATAAAAAAGGGTATCTTCGCATACGGCAGAATCCCGCTTATGCTCACGCGGAACTGCCCTGTAAAAAACGGCAAAACATGCGAAGAATGTAAGAGGAACAGCAGTATTCTTGACAGAAAGGGCGTTTCATTCCCCGTAAGATGCAATATGGGGTACTCGGAAATTCTCAATTCCCGTCCCGTCTTTATGGCGGACAGGCTCTCCGAAATTAAGAACAACAGCTTTTTGTTTTTCAATTTCACAGTAGAAACAAAAGATGAAATAAACAGAATAATTAAATCTTATTATAACGAAAGCAGTCCCGACGGAGACTTTACCAGAGGGCTTTTTTACAGAGGTGTTGGATAATGGAGCTTAAAGTTAAAAAAATGAGAGAAAACGCGAAAATTCCGACAAGGGGAACTTCGGGCGCGGCAGGTTTTGACCTATACGCTTGCCTTGACGAACCTTTAACACTGCGCAAGGGCGACACCGCGCTTATTCCCACGGGAATCGCCGTCGCCGTACCCGAGGGCTATGCGGCGTTTATTCACTCCCGTTCGGGGCTGAGCGTAAAAAAAGGCGTATGCCTTTTAAATTCGGTAGGAGTTGTTGACAGCGATTACAGAGGTGAAGTATGCGTAGGCGTTATCAAGGCCACTGACGAGCCATATACAATAGAGCCGTTTGAAAGAATTGCGCAGATGGTAATAAAACAGGTTTGTATCCCCGAAATTATTGAAACGGACGAGCTTGACGTTACGGCAAGGGGCGCAGGCGGTTTCGGTTCAACGGGAACAAAATAGTAAAATACATACTCTATACAGCGTTTACAAATATTAGCATACTTTTTCTAAAAACTGAGCGGAGAACTTTAAAAAAGTTCTCCGCTTTACTTTTACGGCGTTGAAAACATAGCTTTCCCCACCCTACTATTAAGATTTATTTCCGAATATACCGTATGGTGTGAAGTATTGCGGAAAAATTCCTTATTATTCTTAAAATAAACTATTTTATCTCCTCGTACATTTCCGACGCGGTTTGCTTTGTCGCATATTCGGTGACGTTCAACACCTTGTAACGGCTTATCTTTTCGCCGAATCGAATTTCAAGAATATCGCCCGATTTTACATCGTACGACGCTTTAACCGTCTTTCCGCCGACGGAAATATGCCCTGCGTCGCAAACCTCGTTGGCAACCGTGCGACGCTTTATTATTCTTGAAACTTTTAAAAATTTATCCAATCTCATAACTGCAACGCATCACAAAGCCGTGCTCTATGACTCTCCTTTCCGTGCATAAAAGAAACGGGGAGCTTTAAAGCCCCCCCAATTCTTAAAAAAGCAGATTATTTAACGGCTGCTTTAAGAGCTGCGCCCGCTTTGAATGCGGGAACCTTTGTTGCGGGAACGCTGATTGTTTCGCCGGTCTTAGGATTGCGGGCCTCTTTAGCGGCTCTGTCACGAACCTCAAATGTGCCGAACCCGATAAGCTGAACCTTATCGCCTGCTTTAAGAGCGCCTTCAATAGCGTCAATAACTGCCGCAACAGCTTTATCAGCATCCTTTTTTGAAATTTCCGCTTTTGCAGCTACTGCTGCTACAAGTTCTGTCTTATTCATTGTGATTCCTCCAATAAATTTTTCTTTTATCTCCTAAAGGATTACTCCTTTTGTGAAGCCTTCGCAATTTCCCAAAGCTTGTCCAGCTCTTCAATATCGGTATTTTTCATATCAATACCGCGCTCGTCTGCAAGCCTTTCAACAACCGAAAATCTTGAAATAAACTTGTCCGTCGCTTTGGTTAAACACTCTTCGCTGTCACAGCCTATAAACCGTGAAACATTGACGACCGAGAAAAGTAAATCTCCGAATTCCTCTTCAATATTTGAACGCTTACCCTCAAGCACGGCCTCTTTTAATTCCGAAAGTTCCTCTGAAACCTTTTCAAAGGCGCCGTCTTGATTTTCCCAATCAAAGCCTGATTTTCTTGCCTTTTTCTGAATTTTATCCGCACGCATAAGCGCGGGAAATTCACGGGGAACCGCGAGCATTGAATCCGCCTGCGTTTTTTGATGTTTTGATTTTTTCTTTATAGCGTCCCAATTAGTGAGGACTTCGCCCGAAGAGCCGACCGTTACATCGCCGAAAACGTGAGGGTGGCGCTCAATAAGCTTTTTACAGATTCCGTCACAAACATCGTCAATATTAAACACGCCTTTTTCGGTTTCCATCTCGGAGTGAAGCGTTACCTGCAAAAGGACATCGCCCAACTCCTCGCAAAGCATTTCGGCGCTCTGCTTGTTTATCGCCTCAATAACCTCATAGGTTTCTTCAATAAAATCACGACGAATGCTTTGGTGGGTCTGCTCTCTGTCCCAAGGACAGCCGCCAGGGGAACGGAGAATATGCGTAATACGGACAAGGTCCTCAAAATTATATTTTTCTTTAAATTCAAAACCCTCTACCATTTACGCACTTCCTTAGTATTATATATATATTACCCTATAAATCCATATTTTGCAAGCACTTTTGCTATTTTTTCTCCTTTGGGAAGCATAATTATATCATCTTTTGCCATTCCTTTGACAAAAAGCATAGAAATTACATATACAATTCCGCCTATCGCAATTGAAAAGCCTAAGCAAAGTATTGCCTTGAGCGAGTGGCCCGAAAGGGAAAATTCGGGGATAAACCTGTTAAACACCGCAAACGATGTGTATGCGCCCAATCCGCAAAGAGCGCCGCAGAAAGCGGGCTTTACAAAAACAGAAATGAAATTTATGCGAACACGTGTAAATTTTAAAAGCGCTAAAAGGTTTATAAGATCTATAATTATATAACAGATTACCGTGCCGATTACCGCTCCGTTGACATTGATTTTCGGAATTGCGACGAGTATGAAGTTTGCTATCACTTTTGCTATCGCCCCTATTGAAAGGGATATGAGCGGAATTTTTGTTCTGCCGATAGCCTGAAGCATATTCGTCATAGGCTGTGAAAGCGCTATAAGGAATATAGTCGCGCCGTAAGCCGACATTACGGGAGCCGCTATTGAAATTGACGAGGACGCCGTACCGTTGCCGTAAAAAATTGCGAGAATGGGCTGAGCGAGCACCGCCATACCTATTCCGCACGGCATAGCGACAAGCATTGTGACGCGAAGCACAGATTCAATCGAAGTTCTTAATTGACGTTTATCACGCATTGCCCAAGCGGCGGAAAGCGCGGGAATTGCGCTGACGCCCAAGGTAAGCGTTATTGACGGAATAAGGTTCTTAAAGTCTACCGAGAGTGAATAGGCTCCGTAAAGGAAGCCTTTAATATCGGCGTCCAAAATTCCCTGAAGCTCGTTGGAATAAAGTTCACGCATAAACTGTAAATTTTCCGAAACTACGTGCGCAAGCCTGTTTTGAATTGTAACCGCGTCAATAATATTGGTTATTCCGAAAACTAACGAGCTAAGCATTACAGGTATTGAAAATCTTATAAGCTTTGCAGAAATAACTGACGATTTTTGCGGCCGGGGAGCCGTTGCCAGTTCTGTTTTTGTAATGCCGGAGCCCTTTACCTTGCTTAAAACGATAAGGAAAATCATACCGACAACCGTGCCCAAAGTAACTCCTGCGGTCGCGCCTGCGGCGGCATAAGGATAAATTCGGCTGAGAGCCTCCGTTTCGCTCTGAACTACCTGCCCGAACACGGAAAGCCCCGCATTAAATCTTGAGTAACCGTAGTTTATAACCGCATTTGCGCAAACTATACCGAAAATCAGCTTTCCGAGCGCTTCAAGCACCTGAGAAATCGCCGTGGGGGTCATATTGCGAAGGCCGTTGTAATAGCCCCGGTAAATCGACATTATACAGCAGAAAAGAATCGACGGCCCGATTATCACGAGCGACGGAATTACCGCCGTTGTTTTAACCGAAAGCGCATACGGGTATGTAAGCAGTAAAATGAGAAGAGTCCCGGCAATACCCATAAGCAGGAAAAGCCTTTTTGACACCTTATGGATAAGCTTTACGTCACGGTAATGGCCGAGAACCATCTCTTCGGATACCATCTTTGAAACGGCCACGGGAAGCCCCGCCATTGAAATGGTATAAATCGGAACATAAAGGCTGTAAGCCGAGTCAAAATAGCCTCTGCCTATTGTGCCTATCATATTTGTAAGCGGTATTTTGTAAATAACGCCTATTATTTTTACAATTATGGTTGAAAGACTAAGCACCAGCGCACCGTTTAAAATGGACTGACTTTTTCTTTCCTTATTTGCCATTCCTTTCACCTCTCAGCCTAAAAATTCACGAAGTAGCGAGTCTTTCGGAACCGCTTCCTCATCAATATCTTCAAATTTTTTAAGCGCGTCACGAAGCCTTTGAACGTCATAGGCGTAGTCGTCCGAAATTTCGCTTTCAAGAAGCGCCAGCGCCTGCTTTTTAAGGACGCACGGCTCATACAGATGCACCGTATTTATTTTTATATCCGCAAAGTTTCTGTACGGGAATAAATATTTATCTTCGCCGTAGGTTACGTTTTTCCAAAGAGTGTAAGTATAATCGGCGGAGCTACCCCTGAATTTAAAATCCCTTACAAGCCGCCTTACAAAACGAATATTTCTTTTATTGAGAATTATTTTGCCGTTTTGATTGTAAATTCTTGAGGAAACACTTATATATATTTTAAAGAGATTGCCGCTGATTTTATCGGTAATAATCGGATTCAACGCGTGAAGACCCTCAATAATGACAATGTCCTTTTTGCCGAGCGTTATTTCGTTGTATTTATCTTTAAGCCGGCAACCCGTTACAAAGTCAAAAACAGGCGTTCTGACGGTTTCGCCTCTCAAAAGCGCGTTTACAACTTCGGCAAAGCAGTCTAAATCAAGCGCGTAAACCGTTTCAAAATCCCTTGTTCCGTCAGGCAAAAGCGGAATATCGTCACGGTCAAGATAAAAGTCGTCAAGGCTCAATACAAACGCGTTTACACCTCTGTTTTTACATTCTCCGCAAATTTTTCCCGCGGTAGTCGTTTTACCTGAGGACGACGGCCCAGCAAGCATTACAACCTGCCTCTCGCCTTTATCGCATATTGTTTTTGAAACAGACGAAATAATATTATTATATCTCTGCTCGCATTTTTCAATAAACTCCTGCGGGTTTGATTTTGCAAACTCGTTTATATACTCTATTTCATTTGTAAGCTTAGACATATACTGACTCCCCACTATTAAAAGTATGTACCGTAAAACTCGCTTATTCTTTTCTTTCGCTCTAAAATCTCTTCAAAGCCCGAAATGTATTCAAATGGGTATTTAAAATTGAATATCCTCTCGATTTTACCGAGCGAAGGAGCTTTCAGCTTTGTTACCGCGCCGGCGCCGGCCGCCAAAACAGTATGACATTCTTCCATCATAAAAATATTATAAAGGCACTCGGTATTTTCCTTGCACCAGCCGGTATTCTCAAGATTTCCCGCCGATTTTGACTGGCGGTACATATAATACGGATGATATTTTCCGTTTAATTTTTTATAGGTATATCCGAGCATTGAGTCAACCTTTTTGGCGTTTTCCGCCGTAACGCTCATATCCTGAGCCCCTAAGCCTGACGAGCGTTTAAGAGCCAACGTATGCACCGTAATGTTTTCGGGGTCAAGAGCAAACGCTTTGTCAAGCGAGGCCATAAAGCCTTCCTCAGTGTCCCCGGGAAGCCCTGCGATAAGGTCTGTATTTATACAGTCAAAGCCTATTCTTCGGGCTAAATTAAACGCCGTTACGGTTTCCTGCGCGCTGTGGCGCCTTCCGATATTTTTCAGCACTTCATCGGAAAAGGTCTGCGGATTTATGCTTATTCTGCTCACGCCTCCGTTTTTCAGCGACCTCAATTTTTCTTCCGTCACCGTATCGGGTCTGCCCGCCTCTACCGTACATTCACGGCAGACGGACAAATCAAAATTATTTTCTACCGATTTAAGCAAATCCGTCAGCTGTTCGGCAGAAAGAGTTGTGGGAGTTCCCCCGCCTATGTAAACGCTTTCAAGAGAAAGCCCCGTTTCATACGCGATTTTACCCGTAATTTCAAGTTCTTTTGAAAGAAGCTCGCAGTATTCGGGCAAAAGAGACCTCGCCTTTTTTGTTTCAACGGAGTGCGATACAAAGGAGCAGTAACTGCACCGTGTAGGGCAAAACGGAATTGAAATATATAAGCTAAACGATTGCGGCTTTGACAAGCCTATTACACTCTTTTCGCAGTCTGCTACGCGCCGCGCCAAAGAGTATTTTTCATTTGTCACCAAAAGATCGTTGTAAAAATACTGTTCTGTTTTTTCTCTGCCGAGCCTTTTTTCGGTTGCAATCAGCAGTTTAGACGGCCGAACGCCTGTAAGCACGCCCCATTTCGGGTAAAACGAGGTATATTCACCGAAAATCGAATAAACCATTCTGCCCATTTGCATTTCATTGTCGCCGCAAAGGGGCGCGGTCAGCCGCCTCTCAAAACCGCCCGCTTTAAAATAAACTGTGATTTCATCTCCAACCTGCGTATAAAGCCCGTCGCCGCCGTTAAGGTCTTTAGTTACCTCTATTTTCTCATTCGGAAGAAAAAGGCGGACGAGCTTTTCCATTTCGTAATGGTATTTATGATTTACAACCGCAATTTTCATTTGCCCTCCGCCGCTTACATTTTATCAAAATTTTTCCATAAGGGACTTGCCCCGTCAAGTTATATATCTGTTGTTTTCGCGTTCAAACTGCAAAGTAGTTTCTTCTCCGTGACCGGGATATACGGTAAAATCGCCGGGAATCATAGCGAGCTTTTTAAGCGACGCTAATTCCTGCCGCGCCGCGACAAACGGGCTTATCCCCGCCAAATCCGTTCTGCCTGCCGAAAGGCGGAAAAGCGTGTCGCCCGAAAAAATCAACCTGTCCTTTTCGATTATATAACATACACTTCCGTTTGTGTGCCCGGGAGTGTGCATTACACGGAGTTTCGTTTCGCCGAGGCTTATTTCGTCTCCGTCGTTTAAAAGAATATCCGCCTTAATTTCGGGCTGAATACCGCCGTAATGCTCGGTGTAAAAGCTTTTGTCCCCGTCGCGGAGCATTTCACTGTCAAGAAAATGAACGCAAACCGACGCCCCTGTTTTATTCACTGCCGAATTTACGCCGGAAATATGGTCGAAATGACCATGCGTCAGTAAAACGTATTTTACGTTTTTACCGCTTAAAAAGCGCAAAAGCTCCTCGTTATTTTCGGCGGGGTCAATAACGGCAAAAACGCCGCCGGACTCTAAAACATAAGTGTTTGTTTCAAGTTCGCCTATAACAAATTTCTTTACTTTTGTCATCTTTTCACCCAGATTTCGGTATCGTAGACTATTGTAACAGGCCCGTCGTTTACCAAATCGACCTTCATATCCGCCCCGAACACGCCTTTTTTAACGCTTTTTACTCCGTATTCCAAAAGCTTAGCGCAAAATTTCTCGTAAAATTCATTGGCGGCCGCAGGCTCTTTTGAACGGATAAAAGACGGTCTGTTTCCCTTTTTTATATCGGCGCAAAGCGTAAACTGCGAAATTGCAAGGATTTCGCCGCCGATATTTTTTATGTCAAGATTCATTTTTCCGTTTTCATCTTCAAAAATGCGCAGAGAGGCAATTTTCTTTGCGAGAATATCAACGTCACTGTCCGCGTCGTCATCCATAACTCCCAAAAGAATCATATATCCCTTACCTATACGGCTGATTTCCCTGCCATCTACGGTAACGCCAGCATTTTTTACTCTTTGTACTACCGCTTTCATAACCTAACGCTCAACGCTTATAACGCCCTGTACTTTCTCAATTTTTGATACTATGCTCTTCAAGTGTTCAATACCCTCGACCTGAATGGTGACTTCTATAACGCACCGTCCGTCCTTAGTGTCATGAGTGGTAAGCCCCGCTATGATAACCTTCATATTTGCTATCTGCTGGCTGACGTCCGCAATAAGTCCCAACCGTTTAAGGCAGGTAACCGTAACGGTTGCGCTGTATTTGTCTGACGTGACGTTATCCCAGTGCACCTTTACCCAGCGCTCAGGTTCGGAGCAGCCGGCAATATCCTTTGGCACGTTTACGCAGTCCGCCTTATGAACGGAAACGCCGTGACCCCTTGTAATAAAGCCGATTACCTTATCTCCGGGGAGCGGATTGCAGCAGCGCGAAAACTTAATAAGACAGTTGTCGATTCCGTCAACAATAATTCCGTCATTCGATTTTCTTTTAACGGGGCGCTTAACTATTGTTTCTTCAGCGTGGTTTTTGCCGTAATTCTTGTGGTACTCCTCTTTGATGTACGGCATCTGCTTTGAAACGGAAAGACCGCCGTAGCCTATCGCCGCGTAAAAATCTTCGACAGAGTCCATACGCTGGCGGACGGCGAGCTTTTTGACAAACGCGTCGTATTCCTCATCGGTAAGCCTGATGTAATTGCGCTTAAATTCTCTTTCAAGCTCGGCCTTGCCCTCAACAATATTCTCATCGCGTTTTTCGTTTTTAAACCACGAGCGGATTCGGCTCTTCGCCTTGCTTGATTTCGCAATATTGAGCCAATCTCTGCTCGGCCCCTTTCCCGGTTGAGAAGACGTGAGAATTTCAACGATTTCGCCGGTCTTTAGCACATAGTCAAGCGGAACTATGCGCCCGTCAACCTTAGCTCCCATCATTTTGTGGCCGACAGCCGTGTGAATTGAATACGCGAAATCAATTACGGTTGACCCCTGCGGAACGTTGATAACGTCTCCCTTTGGGGTAAATACAAACACCTCTTCGGGAACAAGGTCGGTTTTTATTGACGAAACCAGTTCTCTCGGGTCTCCCGTTTCCTGCTGAGCCTCAAGCATTTCTTTAATCCAGTCAAGTCCGTCGTTAAAGTTTTCATTGCCGCCGTTTGTCATTCCTATTTTGTATTTCCAATGCGCCGCGATGCCAAACTCGGCCGTGCGGTGCATCTCCCAAGTGCGAATCTGCACCTCAAACGGGATAGCGTCTTTGCCAACGACGGTTGTATGAAGAGACTGGTAACGGTTTGGCTTGGGCGTTGAAATGTAATCCTTAAAGCGCCCCGGCAGAGGGCTGAACATATCGTGAATTATACCTAAGCAGTTGTAGCAGTCGCCTATTGTGTCAACTATAATGCGGACTGCGTAAATATCGTAAATCTCGCTGAACTGCTTGTTCTGCATATACATTTTGCGGTATATGCCGTGTACGCTTTTAATTCGGCCTGTGATGGCGGCGTTCGGCATAGTTTCCCTGACCCGCTCTAAAATTCTTTCCTTAATGCTGTTAAGGAACTCGTTGCCCGATATGTTAAAATTGCGGAGCTGTTCTTCAATACCCGCGTAAGCCACCGGGTCAAGAAAACGGATAGCCCTATCCTCTAACTCCTCCTTAATTGAGCGAATACCGAGCCTGTGACTTATGGGGGCAAAAATTTCAAGGGTTTCAAGGGCTTTATCTCTCTGCTTTTGCGGAGCGACATATTCAAGAGTCCGCATATTGTGCAGCCTGTCGGCGAGCTTTACGACAATAACGCGTATGTCCTTGCTCATAGCGAGCAGCATTTTGCGTATATTTTCCGCCTGCTGTTCTTCACGGGACTCCTTTTCGGAGAACTGAAGATGGCCGAGCTTTGTAACGCCGTCAACCAGAACGGCAATTTCGCCGCCGAACTCGGATTTAAGCTCGTCAAGCGTATAGTCGGTATCCTCAACAACGTCGTGCAGGAGCGCCGCAACAAGCGACTGGTAATCCATACCGAGATTAACTAAAATATCCGCTACGGCTATCGGGTGAATAATGTACGGCTCGCCCGAAACGCGTTTTTGATTGCCGTGCTGTTTTTTTGCAACCTCAAACGCCTTGTTTATCAAAGCTATTTCGCTTTCATTGTGGTGCACTTTTTTTATTTTTTCCAAAAGTTCGGCGTACAGAGCGTCGACGTCCGTATTTTCGGGCGCAAATTTTGCCGTTTTTATGTCACTCATTGCTTTCACCTCCCGCAAAATAATTTAAACTTTGAAGTATTTTTGAGTCGGTAAGCTGTACTTTTTTGCTTTCCCCGTCAAAAATAATTTTTCCGTCTTGAATTTTCAGCAAACTCAATTCGCAAAGAATATCGACAGCCGTCTTCATAGTGCAAAAACATTGCGCGGGACAACCCGTTCTTTTTAACAGCGTTTCCACGTCAAAGCGCCATTCGCCTTTTTGTTTGAAAAAAGCGTACAAACTGAGCAGAAAATCCCTGGACGGAATAATGAATTTTGCCTCTTTGGGAGAAAGCGCCTCTTTGCGCTTAAACTTTTCATAAAGATACATTGAGCCGAAAAGCTTATCCTCATCGGTTCCCGAAAAGCGCATATCCTTTATTAAAACCGACGGCCTTATCTCTCCTCTGAATTCGTTTTTATCAATTCTTACAGCCAAATCGAGCGTATCCCCTACGCAGTAAGGGAAATCCTCAACCGCTGTTGAAAATTTCATAACCGTAACAAAAGCACCGGATTTTGTGAAAGTTAACCTTAAATGCCTGCCCTCTCCAACGGGTTTAATCTCCGAAAGAGTCACCCCGTAAATTCCGAATACCGGCTGGCCGTTGCCCGCCCCGTACGGTTCCAATGCAGACAGCGAATTAAGCAAATCTCCGTTTATATAGGCAGGGTTTAACTTGCAGTCTATTAAAAGTTTCGGAACTACCGTTGGAATACTTTGCGCGTACCTGTTTATCTCGGCAAAAAACTCATTGACGTTTTCCTTTTTTATTCCAAGACCCGCCGCCATTGTATGGCCGCCGAAATGCGTCAGCAAACTTCCGCAGGATTTAATCGCGTCATATATTGAAAACCCGTCGACGCTCCTTGCAGAACCCGTTCCATCGTCTCCGTCAAAGGCAATTACTATTGAGGGCTTACCGTATTTTTCGGTAATTCTCGCCGCAACAATTCCGATAACGCCGTGGTGCCACCCTTCGCCGCATATTACAATGACCTTCGCGTATTTCAGCCTGTCGTCTGACTCAATACGCCGTATTGCCGACTCGGTTATCTCATTTTCAACGCTGTGGCGCTCCCCGTTTAATTCGTCTACGGCTTTGGCAAGGCCTTCCGCCTCGTCATCATCTTCGCTAAGCAACAGTTTAAGCGCGGTTTCCGCAGACGCCATTCTGCCTGACGCGTTAATTCTCGGCGCTAACGAATAAGTCACCCCGACCGAGCTCACATATTTGCCGTCAACGCCCGCGACAAGCTTTAAAGCAGAAATTCCCGGGCACGGGTTTGAATTGATTTTGGCAATACCGTATCTTACAATGGCTCTGTTTTCGTCGATAAGGTCTACGACATCGGCTATTGTGCCGACAGCAATAATATCTGCATATCTTGACAGAATATCCAAACAATCGCCGCCGTTTAAAGCCGATACCACCTTAAACGCGACGCCCACGCCCGCCCAGTCGCGGAAAATCAGATTGTCGTCTTCACGGTGAGGGTCAACGACAGCCACGGCGTCGGGAAGAGTTTCTGATGGCTTGTGGTGGTCCGTTATAACTACATCAACGCCGAGCGTTTTGGCGTAATCCACCTCTTCGGCCGAAGAAATGCCGTTGTCAACCGTCACTATAAGCTTTACTCCGCAATCGGCTATTTTTTTGATCGCGTCTTTATTCATTCCGTACCCCTCGGTTATTCTGTCCGGAATGTAATAAGTTACGTCGGCGCCGGCTGAGAGTAAATATGAGTACATAAGCGCGGTAGAGGTTACTCCGTCGGCGTCATAATCGCCGTAAATACATATTTTTTCGTAATTTTCTACGGCGTTTTTTATTCTTTGGACAGCCTTGTCCATATCTCTGATTAAGTATGAGTCGCAGAATGAAAAATCCGTATCAAAAAATTCTTCGACGTCTTCGTATTCCGTAATTCCGCGTGAGGTGAGAATAAGCGCCGTAAACGGGTCCAAGCTGTGTGTTTCCGCGATTGACGCCGCCGCGTCCTTATCAATGTGCGCTAACATCCATTTTTTACGGCTCATAATCTCCCCCCTTAATAAAAAATAATATTTTCCGATTTTAATTATTATATTATACTACCGTATCCCTGTAAAATCAAGGCAAAAAAACGGAGCCAGAGCCCCGTAATTCAAAAGGGCTTGCCCCGTCATAATACTAAGTTTTATTTTTTACCTACGCGTTTTGAAATTATATACCGAGGTCTGCCTTTGACTTCCTCGTAAATTCTCGCGATATAATATCCGATAACGCCCAGCGCCATCATAAGCGAACCGCCTATTAAAAGCAACAGCAGAATTACCGTTGTAAACCCCTCTGCGGAAAAACCGCAAATATACCGCACAAGCGTCTGAACAGCCAAAACGGCCATAAAACAGAGCAGAACTATCCCTATAACCGTGACCGCCTGAAGCGGAGCCGTTGTAAAAGACGTTATATTTGAAACGGCGTATTTAGTGAGCTTTATAAGATTCCACTTTGATTTGCCGTTCGCCCGCTTTTCCACCTTAAATTCAACCTGAGTCGAGTTGAATCCCGACCAAAACGAAAGCGCCCTGAAAAACGTGTTTCTTTCGGGAAGGGATAACAGAGCGTCCATAACTTTTCTGTCTATAAGTTTAAAATCGGATGTCGACTGCATATCCACGCCGACAAAACGGCTGATAATTCTGTAAAAGCTCTTTGCGAACAAGTTATACATAAAAGAGCCGCCGCCCCTGTCGCTTTTAACGCCTTCAACTACCTCATAACCGTCTTTCCAAAGCTTGTACATTTCAATGATTTTCTGCGGCGGAAACTGCAAATCACAGTCAAATATCACGGCGCAGCTGCCGCACGACTCCTCAAGACCCGCAAAAATCGCGGATTCTTTGCCGAAATTTCTGCTGAACGAAATGCCCTTTACATTTTCATCTGCCTGAGCCGCTTTGCAAATTTCAAGGTAAGTCTTATCCTTTGAACCATCGTCAATAAATATGATTTCATAAGGGATGTTTTCGCTTTTAAAAAGCTCCGAAAGAGTTTTTGCGGCAAGCGCAACGTTCTGTTCCTCGTTGTAAGCCGGAATAATAACCGAAAGCATATCGCGCCCCCTTAATCTCATTGAATAGTTTTGAAATACCGATACAATAATATCACCGAGGACCCTTATTGTCAATAAAACAAGCTATTGAAATAAAGCTGCGTTTGTGTTAATATAATTACAAAATATGTATTCCGGAGGGGTATTTCTATGAATAAAACCGATATTGCCATTATTATGGCGGGAGGGAGCAGCGCGCTCTTAAAGTCGGCTCATTCGCCTGTCCTTGCAAAAGTGCTCGGCCGGCCTATGATTTCAAGTGTTGCGGAGGCGGCGTTGCTTGCGGGTATTGAAACAATCGCCGTAATTGTCCCCGCGGGCGATACGGAGATTAGCCGTCTTTTAACAAGAGAATATCCCGAAGCGAATATTGAATTTTTTGAGCAATCCTCTCCGCTCGGAACCGCACACGCCGTATTGGCGGCGAAAAATGCGTTCGCAAAGGCTCAAGGCGGAAACGTTCTTATTTTAAACGGAGACACGCCGTTTATTGATGCGTCAACCATAAACTCCGCCTACTCTCTTCACACGGCTTCGGGCAACGGGGCAACCGTTATTTCCGCAACCGTTACAAACCCTTTCGGATACGGAAGAATTATAAGGGACCAAGGCTATAAATTCGCCGGAATAGTAGAGGAGGCCGACGCAGACAGCAATATAAAAAAGATTACCGAAATTTCATCGGGAACCTATTGGTTTAAGGCAGACGTACTTTTAAACGCCGTTGAAAACCTTTCCGCACGGGAAAACGGCCACTTTAACCTTGTAGACGCCGTTTCCGATATAATTAAATCGGGAATAAAGGCAGATACATTTTTTGCGCCTAATTCCGATATTATTCTTGGCGCCAACGACCGCAGTCAGCTTATGGAGCTTAACGAATACGCAAAAATGCACACTATTCGCTATCACCTTTCGGCGGGCGTTGAAATTCCGTATTCAGACGGCGTTGTCATTGAAAAGGGCGTTACAATCGGCCCTGACACCTGTATTTTGCCCGGCACAATAATCAAGGGTAATACTACGATAGGCAAAAACTGCGTAATAGGCCCCAACAGCGTTATTGACGACTGTTTTATAGCCGATAATGTCAAATTAAACCAGACTCAATGCGAGCAGTGCGTTGTAAAAAGCGGCGCAAATATCGGCCCGTTTGTTCACATACGCCCAAATTCCGTTGTCGGCGAAAACGTTCATCTCGGCAACTTTGTAGAGGTTAAAAACTCAAATATTGATACCGCCACAAAGGTTTCGCATCTGACCTATGTCGGGGACTCCGACGTAGGCAAGCGTGTAAATTTCGGATGCGGCACTGTTACCGTTAACTATTCGGGCAAGGCGAAATACCGCACGACGATAGGCGACGACGTGTTTATCGGCTGCAACACAAATCTTGTAGCGCCCGTGAACATCGGCAACGGCGCCTACACGGCGGCAGGCTCAACAATAACCGAAGACGTTCCGGAAGATTCTCTCGGCATTGCCAGAGCAAGGCAAGTCAACAAAATCGGCTGGAAATTAAGTAAATAAACCGAAAGGCAAAAATATGTTCAACAGATTCAGAAAATCAAATTCTGCGTCTGCCGGCGCACCTGAATTTATCGTGGCAGGTCTTGGAAATCCCGAAAGGAAATATACCCTGACGCGGCATAATTCGGGGTTTTTGTGCGTAGACGCGTTGGCGGAAGCGCAGGGCTTTGAATTAAAAAAGTTAAAATTCCATTCGCTTTTTGCCGACACCGTAATAAACGGTCACAGATGTATAGTATTAAAGCCCCAAACATATATGAATAACAGCGGAGAGGCCGTCGGCGAATGCGCAAAATTCTACAAAATCCCCCCTGAAAAGGTAATTGTGATATTTGACGATATTTCCCTTGACGTGGGCAAACTCCGCATCCGCAGAAAGGGAAGCGACGGCGGCCACAACGGCATAAAAAGCATTATAAGCCGCCTTGGCAGCAGCGATTTTCCGAGAATCAAAATCGGCGTGGGCAAAAAGCCGAATCCCGATTACGATTTAAAGGACTGGGTGCTGGGAGAATTCAGCAAAGACGAGCAAAACGCTCTTATCCCCGCGCTGAAAAAGGGCGCCGACGCGGTCTTGCTTCTGCTTGACGGTGAAACAGACAAGGCTATGAACCTTTATAACGGTTAACGGAGAAAATTATGTCCGGATTTTCAAAGCTCAGCGAAAAGTCTTCTGATTATTCCGCGGTTGTAAGGTGCTTTCAAAAAGGCTTTCTTCCGCAGGGAATTTTAGGGCTTCTTCCCGTTCAAAAAGCACAAATTATATCATCTCTGACCGAGAGCCTGCAAAAACGCGCTCTTGTGATTGTCCCCGACGAGTCCTCCGCCGCAAAGCTTTGCGACGACCTGAGTCCCTTCGGGGTATCTGTGTTGCAATACCCCGCGCGAAGTTTTTCTTTTTACGGGCAAGAGGCGCAGTCCTATGAATACGAGCAAAAACGGATAAAAACTCTTCGCCGTATGCTTGACGGCGATTTCGGCGTAATAGTCGCTTCGGTTGAGGCGGCGGCGGAATTTACCGTTCCTCCCCGAGATTTACTCGACAAATCAATAATCCTCAAAAGAGGCGAGGAAATATCGCTCCAAAAAATACTTTCATCTCTTGAAAAAGCTGGATATGTACGGGTAGACGCCGTTGAGGGAGTCGGTCAGTACTCTTCACGGGGCGGAATTGTGGACTTTTTTTCTCCCGATGACGAAATGCCCGTAAGAATTGAGCTATGGGGCGACTCGGTGGACACAATGTGCCGTTTTGACGTCCAAACCCAGCGCCGAACCGTAAATATTGATGAAGTTTTAATAGCTCCGTCAAAGGAGATTATAGCCGATTCCGCCTATCTGTCGGAAAAACTGCAAAAGCTTTCAAGCGCGCAGAGAGGCAAAAGAGCGGAAACCGTTCGTGAGAACATAGCGTCCGACATAGCTCGGCTTGAAAACGGACTTTCGGTCATCTCGCCCGACAGGTACCTGCCGCTCGTTTACTCCCCTGCCACAATTTTTGATTACCTTAACTCAGATACGGTTGTTTTTGTATCCGAAACAGCCGCAGTAAAAGATAAGCTGACTTCATTTAACAAGCTCTTAAACGAAAATATAAAATCCTGCTTTGAAGAAGGCATTCTCTGCAAGGGGCTTGACGTCTTTGCCCTCACCGTTCAAAATCTTTTTGCGAATTACGAAAAATATCCGACTGCGTTTCTTGACAGCTTTGCGAGGGGCAGTTTTGATGTACCCATTAAAAATCTTACCACCTTTTCGGCCGCGACTCTCCCTGTCTGGAACGGTAAATTAGACGTATTGGAAGAAGATATTTCGCCCGTTATATCCAAAGACGCGGTTGTAACCGTATTTGCCGGAACCGACAAAAGCGCAAAAGTGCTGGCCGAAAATCTTACGGACGACGGGATTTCCGCCGTTTATTTCCCGGTTATTCCCGATGAATTACCGAAAGGCGTTGTAACGGTACTTTCCGGTTCGCTCTCCTCAGGTTTTGCGAGGCCGTCGGAAAAGCTCTATGTTTTCACCTACTCACGCGTTTACACCTCTGCCGTAAAAAGGCGGAACAAAAATTACAAGGTCAAGGATACCATACACTCGCTTGATGAACTTCACAAGGGCGACTACATTGTCCATTCCGTACACGGTATAGGCATTTTTGAGGGCGTAACTCAGCTTGAAAGCGGAAAAATAATAAAGGACTATATCAAAATAAAATACGCTAAAAGCGACGTTTTGTACGTTCCCGTCACTCAGCTCGACCTTGTTTCAAAATATATAGGCCCGCATGAGGACGACGGTAAGGCCATTAAACTCAACAGGCTCGGCGGAGGAGATTGGGAAAAGACAAAATCAAAGGTGCGCTCTGCTGTTAAGGATATGGCGGATGAACTTATAAAGCTTTATTCAAAACGAATGGAGTCGCAGGGGTTCGCTTTTTCGCCTGATATTGATATGCAAAGCGATTTTGAAAGACGTTTTGAATATGAAGAAACAGGCGACCAAATAAGATGTATAAACGAAATTAAACATGATATGGAATCCCCCCACCCTATGGACAGACTCCTGTGCGGCGACGTGGGATTCGGCAAAACTGAGGTTGCCCTGAGAGCCGTTTTCAAATGCGTCGCGGACGGCAAGCAGTGCGCGATACTTGTTCCCACAACCATTTTGGCGCTTCAGCATTACCAAACCGTTCTTAAACGTTTTGACGGCTTTCCCGTTGAAGTGGAAATGCTTTCACGTTTCCGAACCGCCGCACAGCAGACAAAAATAATTAAAGGCATAAACTCCGGATTTATAGATATTGTCGTCGGCACGCACAAGCTTATTTCAAAAAATATTAAATTTAAGGATTTAGGGCTCTTGATAGTCGACGAGGAACAGCGTTTCGGCGTGTCGCAAAAAGAACGGCTTAAAGAGAGATTTCCGAATGTAGACGTGCTGACCCTCTCGGCAACGCCGATACCCCGAACTCTCAACATGGCGATGTCGGGCATTCGCGATATGTCTGTTATTGAAGAAGCCCCGGCAGACCGTTTCCCCGTGCAGACTTACGTCCTTGAGCATAATTTACCTCTTTTGTGCGAAGCTATGGATAAGGAACTGCGCCGAGGCGGTCAGGTTTACTATCTTCACAACAACACGGAAGATATTGAACGCGTTGCAAACAACATTAAGGCAATTCTTCCCGACGCAAGAATTGCCGTCGCTCACGGAAAAATGGATGAGGAAACGCTTTCAAACATTTGGCGCGAACTTATTGAGGGCAGTATTGACATTCTTGTCTGCACAACTATAATCGAAACGGGCGTAGACGTGCCGAACTGCAACACTCTCATTATTGAGGACGCAGACAGGCTCGGTCTGTCACAGCTTCATCAAATAAGAGGCCGCGTCGGCAGAAGCACAAGGCGCGCGTTTGCCTATTTCACATACAGAAAAGACAAAAATCTTACCGAAACAGCATATAAACGCTTGCAGGCGATACGTGAATACACGGAATTCGGCTCAGGCTTTAAAATCGCAACGCGCGACCTTGAAATCAGAGGCGCGGGCAATCTTTTGGGCGCGCAGCAACACGGGCATTTGGCGTCCGTTGGGTACGATATGTATATGAAACTTTTATCGGAGGCAATTAAAGGCGAAAAAGGCGAAGAGCCAAAAAATACAAAAGACTGCCTTATCGACCTTCAAATTAACGCGCATATTCCCGATAAATACATTGCCGCGCTTTCCCAAAGGCTTATGGCTTACCGCAGAATTGCCGACGTCAGAACGGCTGAGGAGGCAGACGACGTGCGTGACGAGCTCCGCGACAGATTCGGAGAAATTCCGCCGTCCGTCAACGGGCTTATTGAGGTTTCTCTTTGCAGAAACAGGGCATCTGAATTGGGCATATATGAAATAGGGCAGAAAGGGAATACACTTGCTCTTTACTGCGACAGCGTCAATCCCGCCTTGGTACTCGAAATTTCATCGGTACTGCGCGGGCGGATAAGCGTGACTGCCTCAGGCAAGCAAAGCGTCAACGTAAAGATGCTCCCCTCTCAAAATCCCCTTGACGCATTGACTGAGATTTTTGATGCGGCAAAGAATTTCCGCGTAGGATAAATATTGTAAAGCCAAACGGAATATGATAATATATAATGACGGGCAAGCCCATTATTAAACGGCGTACAAGTCCCTTATAGGAAAAATGAGGAGTGTAAAATATGATGTGGATTTTTGGAACGGTGATTTCCGTTGCTTTCGGAATTGCCGACATCGCGCTGATTGGTAACGCAAAGAAAATCGGTTCAAGAATAAATGTTGTTCTCCGTTACTTATTTACGGTCAATTTAACCTCTTTATTTATTACGAAATACGTTTTAAGGGTTCCGAATATTTTTCAGCCGTCGCTCCACAAAGGGCCTTACGCTCTGAAATACTGCGTTTTGGTATTTGTCGTCAGTCTCGCATTTATTTTATTAAAGTGCTTTGCGGCTGACGTTTTAAAGCTTGAAAAAACGAACCCGAAGAACAAAAAAAGAGCAAACGCGCTGAAAACCGCGTCGGTAATTCTCTTTGCTCTGGGTATGGTTGCCTACACCGCGACTGTATGGGGCATTCAGGCTTACGGCGCACTTTCGCCCGACCAAATCCTTATTAACCTCATCTCTCCCGTTGAAGGGAATGAAGTCGGCGTTTACTACTCCGTTTTTGAGGGGCCCGTGTTAAAAACCGCCTTTTTCACTGCCGTTTTCACTTTAATCACATTCAGTCCGTATCAGCTTAAGCTTAACCGAAACGGCCAATCTTTTGTGATTATTTCGGAATTTTTTCTTAGAATTACCTCTTTTTTGGTTTCCATAGCGATGTTTATAGGCGGATGCGCGTTCGGAATTACCAAATTTCAGCTTAAAGACCTGTTTTCGGCATATTTCTTTGATTCCGCTTTCATTGAAGAGCATTATACAGCCCCGTCCGACGCAAATATTAAATTCCCGGAGCAAAAGCGAAATTTAATTCTTATTTATCTTGAATCAATGGAAAACACTTTCCTTTCAAAGGAAATGGGCGGATATATGGAGGAAAACCTTATCCCCGACCTCGCTCAACTCGCAAACGAGGGATACGTTTTCTCACATACAGATAAAAAGCTCGGCGGATTTTTACCGTCAACGGGCGCCGGTTGGTCGGTCGCCTCTATGGTAAATATGGGTTTCGGCATACCTATGAAAGTTCCGACGGACGGCAACGCTTACGGCTCTCCCGGGAATTTTCTGCCGGGAGCGGTTGCAATCGGCGATATTCTGCATGAGCAAGGGTATGAGCAAACCGTAATGTTCGGAGCAAAAGCGGCGTTCGGCGGTCTTGACCATTATTTTAACCTGCACGGAAACTTTAATATCATCGACCACACCGCCGCTATTGAAAAAGGCTTAATCCCCGAAGACTACTACGTTTGGTGGGGATATGAGGACGATAAACTCTATTCTTTCGCGAAAGACGAGCTTACAAGGCTCTCACAGACGGGCAAGCCGTTCCATTTCATTATGGAAACCGCCGATACCCACGCCCCCGAAGGGTACTTGAGTCCAAACGCTGAAAAGAAATTCCCCGACCAATATTCAAACGCGATTTATTACAGCCAAAAGGAGGCCGTTAAATTTATCCGCTGGATTCAGTCACAGCCTTTCTATGAAAATACTACCGTATTTATTATAGGCGATCATTTAACTATGGCGTCCGTCATTTCTGAAAAGGTTAAGGATTATCAGAGAACTTGCTTTAACCTTGTGCTGAACCCCGATAAAAGTCTTATAAATCTGCCCGAAAACCGATTTGTCAACCGTCAGTGGGCGGCATTTGATATGTTCCCGACTATGCTCGCGGGAATCGGCGTTCAAATAAAAGACAACCGTTTAGGCATAGGTACAAATCTTTTTTCCGGTAAGAAAACCTTGTTTGAAACCTACGGAGTTGATTCAGTAAACGATTCGCTCACTCAAAAAAGCGAATTTTACAACAAAAATATACTCGCAAAGCCAAACAGTTGAGGAGGATAATTTATGGATAAAGTCAAGAAAAGGGCTCTAAAAAAATCGGTCTTAGTCATTCTTTCGGTTATTGTCGCCGCTCTTTTAGCGGTAATTGCCGTAATGTCGGTTTTAAACATAAGCGCGAGAAACAAAAATTTTAAAACTGCGGCAGGCTTTAACACCGTTTCTTATGTGAACAAGCTTATTCCCGAAAAAGATTCAAACGGAAATTGGTGCTTTATAACCGACAGGGACTTTAAAATTATGCAGATTACCGATGTGCATATCGGCGGCGGATGCTTATCGGTCGACAAAGACACTATGGCTCTAAACGCAGTTGCCGCAATGGTAACCGCTGAAAAGCCCGACCTTGTAATAGTGACGGGCGACATAGCGTTTCCCGTTCCGTTTATGGCCGGAACAATAAACAACAAGGCGGAAGCCAAAATATTTGCCTCTCTTATGGAATCCTTAGGGGTTTACTGGGCGCCCGTTTACGGCAACCACGACACGGAAAGTTACAGCCTTTATAACCGTAAGGATATTTCTGAATTTTACGGCAGCAGTGATTTAAAATACTGCCTTTTCGACGAGGGAGACGAAGATGCGGACGGCTACGGCAACAGAGAAATTCTTATAAAAAACTCTAAGGGAATAATTACGCAGGCGCTTATATTGTTTGATTCGCATTCATATGCCAAGGGGAGCTTTTTCGGAATAAACGGCAAGTATGACAATATGCACGTAAACCAAATTGAATGGTACAAAAAGGTTGTAGGCGGCTTGAATGCTCAAAACGCCGAGGCTATTGAAAAAGCATACGCCTCCGACGCAGAGAAAAACGAGGCTATACAGAAATTCGGAACGGTTCCGTCGCTCGCCTTCTATCACATTCCATCCGAAGAATATATGACTGCTTGGAAAGAATACTGCGCCAACGGCAGAAAAGACACTGAAAACGTTAAATGGATTTACGGCACCACCGGTGAAAGCGGCAAGGTTTTCTTCTGCGGAGACAATCCCGATAATTTATTTGAAACTATGCTGGAACTTGGCTCCACAAAGGGAATTTTCTGCGGTCACGACCATCTTAACAATTTCTCTATCGACTATAAAGGGATAAGGCTTACATACGGGTACAGCATAGACTACCTTGCATATTCGGGAATCAGCAAAATAGGTTCCCAAAGAGGCTGTACGCTCATTACGGTATCTCCGGACGGCACATTTACGAATGAAGGCTCAAATTATTATCAGGACAAATATCCGACGCTTGCAGGGTATTCAAAGGAAACCGTTGAAATGCAGGACCTTGACGAAAACTCTCATCCCGACGACCCGATTTATAAACTGAATAAATGATTCTTATAATACGAAAAACTCCGCTTTCGCGGAGTTTTTTTGTTATCGGATTTTAATAAGCAGTGCTTTGCCGTTTTGAACCGTTATTTCGCTTGCCTTTCCGGGGAGCGGTTCATTGCTTATGCCGTATTGATATTCGCAGGTTATTACAGCATTTTCAAGCGGATATTTTGCGTTTTTAACGGTTATCCCCTCGGCTTTCCCCGAAATATTCAGAAGTGAAAAGAACGAATACGTTCCGTCAACAAACACGCTTTCTTTTCCGACTATCTGCATTTCCGAACAGCCGTCCGCTATCTCCGCTTTTTTCCCGAGAGAAAAAAGATAAAGTAAAATTGAGAGGTTTCCCAAGGTGTGGTCAAGCCGCCCTCCGACGACGCCTATTAAAAGAAATTCGCCAAAGCCCCGCCTTACCGCTTCCTTTACGGCAAAATATGTGTCTGTGTCGTCCTTTTCACAGGGCAATACTATCGTTTCAATATCAAGGTTCGGATTTTTGCAGGAGTCAAAATCCCCGACGATAAGCTGAGGTTCAAACCCCAGTTTTTCTCTGTGACGCAACCCGCTGTCACAGTAAATAAAATAATCGTCTTTACTTAGTTTTCGGCAGATAAGCTCATAGTTTTCTATGTCCGCTCCGCCGACTATTACGCACCTTTTCATTTAATCACCTGTAAACATTTATTTCCGCGACGATTCTGTCTTTTTTCGTTTTTCTTTTCTCTTTTACAAAGACAAATTTCCCAAAGCCCCTAACGGTCACGCTGTCCCCGTCGGACACGTTATAAGACGCGTTTTTCAGGCGTCCGTTCACATAAACCTTTTCTTTCGCAAAAAGCTCGCCGGCGCTTTTCCGTGAAAGCCCGAAAACCGCCGCAGACGCAACGTCAAGCCGTCTTGACGAAATAATATATTCCGCCGTTTCGGGTTCGGGGACGGCAAAATCCGGCAGACCCTCGCACTTTTCCGCCTTTACTGCCGTGTGTTTTACCTCTTTTAAGTTTTCGGTAATATAGTCCGCGATATTTTCAGCGCAGAAAATATATCCGCAGTTCCCGTTTACTATAATATCGCCTATTACGTCTCTTTTAATTCCGAGAGATATTACCGAGCCGAGAAAATCCCTATGGGAAAGCTCATCAGCAAATTTTTGGTTAATCGGTTTCACCGAAATAAGACAAATGGGAAAATCTTCACATTCGCAATCGCCGAAAGCGGCGATTACCCTTTCGGCGCCCATAAATCCGCCCCAAAAATGCGGCTCGGGAGAAAGGCGCAGAGATTTAAGCTCCGACAGTGAGGACAAACCCAAAAAATCCGAAAATACCGTCCTTCCGCTGTTTTCGGCGCGCCTGCTCAAATCGGCGAAATGTTTTGTTTCAATACTCATAACACACCTTCTATAAGGGGTTGCCCCGTCATTCAATAAGGAGTCTGCCCCGTCAATGGCGTGGCAAGGCGCGGTGTAAACCGCGCTGAGGAATTGTTGTGGGGATTATATCCCCGCCGATTCCGAAAATGGAACACGCCGCGTATAGTGGCGAGGGACATCCTTGCCAAAGTTCAATAAGGGGCTTACCCCGTCATTAAACGTGGCAAGGCGCGGTGTAAACCGCGATGAGGAATCGTTGAGGGGATTATATCCCCGCCGATTCCGAAAATGGAACACGCCGACAATAGCGGCGAGGGACATCCTTGCCAAAGTTATAAAAACAGGCGGACAAACCGCCTGATAATTATGTTTATTTAAACGTCATAATATTTTTTCATTTTACGCTTGCGAATTACGGAAATTATAATTATTGCCGTAACCGCCGCGGCGCAGATGAAAAACGCCTTGTAAACCCATTCGGAGTTGTTGCCGCCTTTGACTTTCATCCATAAAGTGTTCATATACTGAAGGGTGTCATTCGGAAGATTGTGAAAGACCTGCGAATGCGCAATGTCGCCCTCATCTGGGTAAACGGCCTTGGAATCCGCAAGAGAATATTCGTCGTTTTCCATAACGGCTTTATTTGGAGTGGCGTAATAAATGTATTCGGCATTTGCAAGGGCAATTTCAGGCTCCATCATAAAGTTGATAAAAGCCTCCGCGCCCTTTTTGTTTTGAGTGCCTTTCGGAATACAGAACGCGTCGTAAAACGAGTTTACCCCCTCTTTCGGAAAAACGTAATCCAAATCGGGATTGTTTTCAACCATAACCTCAAAATCGCCCGCGTAATACGCCGCAAAATAATAGTCGCCGCTCTCCATTTTCACGAAAACCTCGTCCATAACATATGACGGCTGTACCTTTTCACGCTGTTCCTTTAAAAGCTGAGCCGCCGCGTCCCAGTCTGCGGGATTAGTGCTGTTAAGGTCCTGACCGAGCAGAAATTGCGCTATCGCGAACGAGTCGCGGGGATTATTAAACATAAGCACCTTACCTTTGTACTGTTCGTCCCACAGAACGCTCCAGCTGTCGGGTTTTTCCTTAACATATTTGGTGTTGTAAATCAAAATTGTCGTGCCCACATTGTAAATTACGGCATAATCGCGAATTTTTTCGCCGTTTACTTCGTCTTCAAGCAAGTATCCGTACTGCTCGCTGTCAAAATATTTTGCATAATTGGGGATATTATTGAAGTCGATTTTTTCAAGCATCCCCTCTTCCATCAGCTTTTCAACGGTATAGTCCGACGGAACGACAACGTCATAGCTGACTCCGCCGCCCGAAAGTTTAGAGTACATATTTTCGTTAGATTCAAATGTGGTGTAATTCACCTTACAGCCCGTTAAGCGTTCAAACTGAGAAATTACGTCTACCTCTTCATCGTCAATGTACTCGCCCCAGTTATAAACATTGATAGTCGTACCTTTAAGGCCGAGCGACGCATAATATTTGACAACCTCATCGGAGAAAATTTCATCATCCTGCGCGCTTACGGGAAAAATGCAAACCGACATAATAACAACCGCGGTCAGGAAAAACGAAGCCAGCTTTTTCATACCCGTTCCTCCCTTTGCTTTCTCTGCTTTTGGTCGGATTTGGACTGAGCGATATTCATTAGAACAAGCAGGATAAAAATAACCGCAAAAATAAGCGTTGATAAAGCGTACATATCAGGTTTTACACGTTTTTTCGTCATTGAGAAAATGTGTATGGGGAGAGTCTGAAAATCAGGCCCGTTTGTAAAATAGCTGATAATGAAATCGTCAAGCGACAGCGTAAACGCCATTATTGCGCCCGCGACAATCCCCGACCTTATCTGCGGAAGCACGGCCTTAAAAAATGCCTTCGCCGGGTGGCATCCCAAATCCTGCGCCGCCTCAAAAACGCTTGGGTCTGACTGCCGCAGTTTCGGCAAAACAGAGAGAATAACGTACGGGAGCTGAAACGTAATGTGCGCGATTAAAATTGTCGCAAAGCCAAGAACGTTTTTTCTGTTAAGCATTACCCCCGCGAACACAAACAAAAGCATCATTGAAATACCCGTTACTATTTCGGGATTCATCATAGGAATATTCGTAACCGTCATAACCGAGGATTTCAAATATTTATTTTTCATATTGTAAATGCCGACCGCCGCCGCGGAACCGAGCAAAGTTGAAATCAACGCTGAAACGACAGCCAATATAACGGTGTTTTTTAAAGCGTTCATCGTCATACTGTCGTTAAAAAGACGCTGGTACCATTGCAGGGATACGCCGTCCATAATATAAGTGCTGTCGCTTCCGTTAAAGGAAAATACCGTCATAACGGCCATGGGCGCATAAAGGAATATAAATACAAGCGCTATATAGAGTTTTGAAAGAGCAGACGTCTTTGTCATATCAATACTCCTCCTTCATCTTCGCTGTCGGTGAAATAGCCGAGTACGCCCAGGCAAATCAAAATCATCACCATAAGCAGCAATGACAGCGCCGCGCCGAGATTATAGTTATTGGCAGTTTGGAACTGCCCCTCTATAACGTCGCCTATAAGGTTTATCTGCCCGCCGCCAAGCTTTTGCGTTATATAGAACGTACTTACAGACGGGACAAATACCATTGTTATTCCGCTGACTATTCCCGGAACAGAAAGCGGAAGAATAACCTTTTTTACGCAATGCAGTTTGCCGCATCCCAAATCCTGCGCCGCCTCAATAAGCGAGCCGTCCATTTTTGCCATAACCGTGTATATAGGCAAAATCATATACGGTAAAAAGTTATAAACCATACCGAGTATAACGGCTCCGGGCGTGTTGAGCATTGAAAGCGGCTCTATGCCGAACCGTCCCAAAAAGGAATTGATAACTCCCGAATCGCCCAAAATAGTCATCCAGGAATATGTACGGATAAGAAAGCTCATCCACATGGGCAGCATTACAAGCATTACGGACATTCTTTGGAAAGACGCGCCCGTATGCGCCAAAAAATACGCAAACGGATAAGCAATTATAAGGCAAATAAGCGTGGCAACCGCGCCGTACCCTACCGAGAGAATAAAGGTGCTCAGATAGTCGCCTATGCTTTTGACGTTGTCAAGGGTAAACGCGCCCGTTCTGTCCGTAAAAGCGTAATAAATTACCATTATGAGCGGAGCTATCACAAAAAGCACCGACCACAAAATATACGGCGCATTTATAAGTTTTTGAATAACCGAGGAATTTTTCATTACTCACTGTCCTCCTCGGAAACAGTCGGGTCAGAAAGAATGTCAAACTCTTCGCTGAACGAGCTGTAATCGCCGTAAAGACCGGAATACTCGGACTTTTTCATAATATGAATTTCATCGGGTTTGACCGAGATGCCTATTCTGTCGCCTACCTCAGACTTTTCAGTAGTCTGAATCATCCACTTAAAGCCGTTAATATCAACGATAATTTCATAATGCACGCCCTTAAAGGTTACGGAGGTCACTTCCCCTTTGAGCATACCCTCGTTTTCCGGAACAATATCAACATCCTCCGGACGGACAACGACGTCAACAGGCTCATTCTGGGAAAAGCCCTTATCCACGCACTTAAAGCGCATACCTTCAAATTCAACGTTAAAGTCTTCGCGCATAATTCCGTCAAGAATATTGCTTTCGCCGATAAAATCCGCCACAAACGCGTTTTTAGGCTCATTATATATGTCCGTCGGCGTACCTATATGTTGAATTTCACCGTTGTTCATAACAACAATGGTGTCGGACATTGAAAGAGCTTCCTCTTGGTCGTGCGTGACATAAATAAACGTTATGCCGAGTTTCTGCTGAATATTTTTAAGCTCGACCTGCATATCCTTGCGAAGCTTTAAATCCAAAGCTCCCAAAGGCTCGTCAAGCAAAACTACTCTCGGGTCGACCGCCAAGGCGCGGGCGATGGCAACTCTCTGCTGCTGCCCGCCCGAAAGAGAATCAATATTTCTTGAACCGAAACCTTTAAGGTTTACAAGCTCCAGCATCTCTTTAACCTTTGCCTGAATATCCTTTTCTTTCATCTTTTTAAGGCGCAGACCGAAAGCAATGTTTTCATATACGTTCAGATACGGAAACAACGCATAACGCTGAAAAATGGTGTTAACCTGCCTTTTATACGGCGGAACACCATTGATATTTTTACCCTCAAAAATCACATTGCCCTCATCGGGGTTAAGAAAGCCGGCAATTATCCTTAAAGTTGTAGTTTTTCCGCAACCTGAGGGCCCTAGCAATGTTACAAACTCACCGTCGTGAATCTGAAGGCTTATGTTGTTTAAAATTTTCTGTTCACCAAAGCTTACGCTTATATTCTGCAAATCGATAATAACAGGATTGTTTTTCAATTAGCAGCCCCTTTCCAACCGATAGATATAGTCGGGCTTCGGGGACGCGCTCCCCAGCCCTATTTGGTATGAGATAAATATAAAGTAAAACTTCTGAAATGTCAATAATTTTGTCGGTTTTTTCAAATTTTTTCGCTGTAAGATTTTTCCAGCAGACTGCGAAGCCTTTCAGGGCGTTTCGTTGTGATATTATCGGGACAAAGCGTTAAGCTCCGACAAAGCGCAAGTTTGCCGTTTACAGTCCAAAGCGAAACGAGCAGACCCTCGCTGTGAAACGCCTCGACAAGGCGTTTTGACGCGCCCTTATAATGAATATTTATGCCTATCGCGCCGCAGTTCTGCACTGTTTCTATAATGTGTGAAAGATACGCTATATCATCATTGTCGTGTGAGTTCACGGAATAGTTAAGGTAAAAAGGAATTTGCGGGCAGGAGCGCTCAACAGCCGAAACGTCTTCGGCAAATACGCCTGTAAAAAACAACTGCTCCGTTACTCCGTACTCTTCGGCAAGTTTTCTTACCGCGCCGAGATTTAAGGTACTCTTCACATCGACATTCGCCTTAATATTCTTATGCTCCGAAAGAAACTTAAACGCCTCATTCAAGCGCACAGCGTTTGATTCGGGAGCCCCGTGTGAGAGAACAGGCTCGTTGTTTGCGCCGAAATTCAAATCAAATTCGACAATATCCGCCCCTGCTTTAGCTCCCTTTTGCATTGAGCCGACCGTATTCGGCTCCGTGCCCAGGCAACCCGTATGCGCCGTTACTGTAAATTTTTCAGGCAAAATCGGCGCGTTTTTTTTGAATAATGTAATCTGAAACGCTCTCACCGCGGCCGCGGCGGCCGCAAGCAAAAATGCGAAACATATGAATATTACCGCAACAGTCAAAATTATATTCAACGCCGCACACCCCCGTTTCGGAATTATTTGCAGAAAAGGTCGTTATCCTCTGAAAACAGTTCTATGCCCTTATAAGAAATTGAAAAATCAACGTCAACGGGACTTCCGCCGAATTCCCCGTCAAGCGACCATTCGGTGGGCTTGTCAAATCGCATTTTAAGATTCTTTGTATGCAGAAACATAATCTGTTCGCCGTCATAATTATGTTTCTGAATTTTTCCGAGAAGTTTAAACGCGTCCGCCGCTCCCTTTACACGGCGAACAAGCAACAGCTCAAACATACCGTCGTTGAGTTTTACATCTGAACGGTCAAACGTGATAAGACCCCCGACAGAAGTTGAATTTGAAATCGCTCCGAAACTGAAATCGTCCTCAATTATGCCGTCGTCGTATTCAATTTTAATGTGAACGGGCTTTAGCCCCGCAAGGAGCGTGCGCGGATGGCACAAAAACGGATCGATAAAATACGCCGCTTTTCCAAACACGTTTTTCATTTTCTGCGGAGTCGTATAAGAAAAAGAGCTGCCCACGCCGAAGCTTGCGACATAGCAAAAATGCCTGTCGTTGAAATTGCCTATATCGTATGTATTGCGCTTGTCGGATATTATAAGCTCAACAGCCGCGCGTATTTCAGACGGTATGCCGAGCGTTGTCGCGAGGTCGCACGTTGAACCCGTGGGAACGTAACCTATCGGCCTTCTTTCGGGAAGGCACATAACCCCGTTTATGGTTTCATTAAGAGTTCCGTCGCCTCCGCAGCAAAGAATAACGTCATAATTCATTCCGTATTCCTTCGCAAATTCGGTTGCGTCGCCTCTTTTTGTGGTTGTCTTTATATCAAAATCACAGCCAAGGGTTGAAAAAACGTCTACAATGTCAAACGTGCCCCTTTGTGATTTAGTACGCCCTGCGGTAGGGTTAATAATAGCGAGTATTTTTTTATTTTCCAATACAAATCCTCCTTTAAAAACGACAATGCCAATCACGGCCGTAAAATATATTTAATATTTTAACCTTTATCAGAATATAAATCAAGCATTTTTTCAAAATACGGCCCTTTGCTTGATTTACCACCGCGTTTGTGGTAAAATAAACCGAATTGATTTTCGGAGTTTAAAATGAAAAAAATAAATCTAAAAAATCTCGCGGATATGATTATTTTTGCCATGCTCGGCACAATAATGTTTATTTCAAAAATTCTTATGGAAGTACTGCCAAACGTCCACTTTTTAGGAATGCTTACCATGGTTTACACAATAGTCTACCGCAAAAAAGCGCTTATTCCCATTTATGTCTATGTTTTTATCAACGGGCTTTATGCGGGATTCTCACCTTGGTGGATTCCCTATCTTTATTTATGGGCGATTCTTTGGGCCGCGACTATGCTCCTTCCGAAAAATATGAGCAAAAAAACGGCTGTTCCCGTTTACGCCGCCGTTTGCGCCGCGCACGGGCTTTTATTCGGGACTCTTTACGCGCCCGCTCAGGCTCTTATGTTTCATTTGAATTTTAAAGCTATGATAGCGTGGATAATCGCGGGAATCCCTTTTGATTTAATTCACGCGCTCGGAAACCTTGCGACGGGGTTGTTGATAGTTCCGCTCTCCGAGGCGCTCCGAAAGGTTCATTCGCCTAAATCAGCCAAATAAAAATTAACTCCCGACGAAAATCGGGAGTTAATTCTGTCGATAAACTATTTTGCGATTGCAAAATAACTAAAAGTTTTCGCCCGCCTTTTTCAAAAGGCGGTGGGGTTGAGGGGCAACGCCCTCATCGCAGCCCGCAGGCTGCGAAATTCTTGTGCTTTAAAAGCGCAGGAGGGGCGAAAAATAGTCCGGCGGACTGTTTTTCGGTGGGGAACCCTCGCCGGGGGGTTCCCCATAATCTTATCACTTTTGTGCATATACCTAAGTAACGCATACTTTTTCTACAAACTAAACTCCCGACGAAAATCGGGAGTTGTTTTTTGCGCTTAATCGGCGTTTTCTCTCTTAATTTTCTTTGCGGCGGCAAAGATAATTCCGATTAAGGGCGCGGCGGGCAATAACATAAATCTGCCGTCCGTGTTGGGAATATCGGGATTTTTCTGCTCTGCGTTGCCGTTATTCGTGTTCGGCTCAGTAACGGCGGGCTTTTCGGGCGTTTTATCTTCGTCGACGGTCTCAATCGGCAAAACTTTGTAAAGGGATTCAAGCCCCTTTACAGCGTCGAACGCCGAAAATACGCTTTCCGTGCCGTCATAATTATAACTGCCGTTAGTTTGCCCCTTAAAGGCTAAAAGCTCGCTATATAAATCGCTGAGCTCGTCAATATTTTCGCTCACAGCGCCCTTATGCGCGTAATATTCACATTTAGCCATTAAGGCGAGAGCTGTTGAGCTGGCGTTCGGCGCCGTGCCGTACTCGGGATTATAGACGTAGCCGCCCTCTGTTTTATAAGTTTCCAAAACCTTTACAGCGTCATCAAGAACGCCGTCAAAGCTGTCAAGTCCGCACTGCGCAACCGCAGAAATAAACATAGCGGTATTATCACACGAAAAGCCCCAATAATCCATACCGCTTCCCATTGTGTAATTGCTTTCGGTAAATAATTCACACAGCGATTTGACAAAATCCTGCGCGCAATGCTTTGCGGCAACTGGAATCACTATGTTGTAGTAATAGGGGTTTGAAACCGTCGATATGTCCGATTTCTCAAAAAGCTCAACAAGATTTACGGAGTCAACATCTGTCGGGTCGCCGCCCATAGCGTCTATTATGCCTATTACAGCGGCGTATGAGTGTATATTTTCGCCGTCAGCCGTAACAAGCTTTCCGCCGTTGGCATTGAGGTTGTCCTTTACGCTCTGCAAAAAGCCGTCATAATATTCGGCTCCCTTTGCGCCTGCTTTCGCGATATAGTAATAATTTTCCGCGCTGTCAGCCGCATACTCCGTTACTCCGTTGCTGACATATGACGCGGCCGCTTCAAGCTCTTTTAATACGCTTTTCCTGCTCGGAGCCGTGCCCGCAAATACCGAAAAGGTACATACCGCCGCAATGATTACCGCTAATACCGCACTGATTGTTTTTTTCATTTTTTTATCTCCTTTTTTATTATTTTTTTCAAAATCAGCAAGTGTAAGAAAGCGTTAAGCTGTCTCCGCTTTTAATTTTGTAATTGCTTAACCCTGTGCTGGGCGATTTGCCGTTAACGAAATACAGCCATCCGCTCTGGGGTCCGCAATCCTTTTCCTCTATACCGCCGATGCCGACAACATAAACGCCCCAAGTTGAATTTTGTACGTTCAGCGCTATACCGTTTTCATCACACGCCTTTTTCAAAGCGTCATAAGCCGTTGCGCCGTCGTCGAGATAAACTTTTACAGGCGCAAGTATTACGCCGTCAGGCTCAATAAGCGAAATATCCTTTTTAAATTTATTTTTTTTGGCGAGTATCTTTTTACATTCGGCCTGAACAGTGCAGGTGATTTTTGAGTCCGGATTTGACGGGGACGAAGTTGTCTGAACTGCGGAAGATACCGCCGACTGCGAAACCGAATGCGCTTTTTCCGTTTCCGTTGCGCCGTTTTCCGCAGGACTTGCCTTTGAGGGCGTTTCGGAATTTTTTTCGGAGCTTTCCCCGCTGTTCTTTTCCGTTATGCTTTCGGATTTTTCCGCAACATTTGAATATGTTTCTCCGCTGTCTGCCGTCTGCGCGCCTTCAGCGCTTGTACTTTCGGGACTTTTCCCGCAGGCGGCAAACGAAACGCACATCAAAATCGACAAAAAAAGCGCGATAAATTTTTTCATAAACAAAAAACCTCTGCTTTCGGGCAGAGGTGTAGTGTAAAAGATAATATCTATCCTCAACTCTCCCATTGCCCAAGAGTTTAAAAATTAAAATAGCTTACGGCAGGTCTCCCGACTTGAGATAAAAGCTGACACCAGCGTATGAACGCGCCTTCTCGGAATGTTCCAATGGCTTTTGCGCCCAATTCATCTGATACGGTAATGGCGGTTGCTCAGGATTCTGACCTGATTCCCTTTTAATTTCGGTTTCCCGAAAACCAGTAAGCTTAATTCCTAATTATTTTATAGCAATAAACGTAAATTGTCAACCCCTCGGCAAGCCATATATAAACAGCTCCCAAAAAACTTGGGAGCTGAAATCAGATAAATTGCTTAAGGCAAGCCGCTTATTGAAAAAATATTTACGCTTTGTAATCGGCGGCATATGTATCCGCAATTGACTGTACCTCGTCTTTTGTAACAACGCCGTCAATGGTTATGCCGTCCGCTCTTTGAAGATTAACTCTTTCAAGAGTATCTTTCTCAAGGAAGTGTCTGAGAGCCATTCTTGCGTCTACGAGGTCTATTTTTCCGTCCATATTTACGTCGCCGTATTTGTCAAGATAAACGGACATATAATCGGCGTCTGAATTGTAATAGAGGAACTGAGTGAAAATCGGATTTGACCGAACAGTATATTGCCTGTCGGCGGTAATAAGCCACGCGTGCAGCGCCGCCGTACTGCCGTTTACAAACTGAACGTGATTCATATTTTTAACGAACCATGTGCATTCGGGGAAAGCGCACGTTGACGCGTCGATTGCAATATCGGGCGAAACGTGGTTGTGACCGTCCGCATTCACCTGAACGTAATTTTCGCCGAGAACGGTATTTCTGTCAGCGACTGTCGCGCCGTAGCTTGTTCGGTATGTTTCAATAACGCTGTCAGAGTTCATTGAGGATGACGGCGTTACGGGAGCTATCTGGCGGTTATAGTTTGAAACTATGCTGAAACAAATATCTTTGTCTTCATAGTACTGCTCGCAGCGTTCCGCCAAAGTCGCCTGTACCTCGTCGTGATAAGCCGTAAGTTTTTCAATATATGCGTCTGACGGGTGGAAAGTAAAATCACTGTTGTCAAACATATATTTCAGCGCCTCGTCAAACTTTTCTTCAGGTACAAACGACCAAATGCCTGCGTACATTCCGAAATACGGAAGGAAAATCTCATTGTAAATTCTGTTTTTATATTCTCCGTCGCTTATAATCGGAGAAAGCTTTTCAAGCACCCTTTCAAAAAGCCCCGTGTATTTTAAAAGCTCGCCCAGAGCGCTCTTGTCGGGGCTGCCGTTAATAGCCTGAACTATTATATCAACAAGCCCTTCGGGGTCTATGTCGATTTTTCCCGTTAAAAGGTCGCCGCACATATCAAGACCAGTAAACGCGCCCGAGAACATACCGATATTTTTAACATCTTGTGTTCCGTACAGCGCCAAATAGGCCTGAACTATGCACGAGCCCATGGACTGCCCGTTTATGGAAACCTTGCTGTGGCCTGTGGCTTTTTTCACCTTTTGAATGAAATCGTTTAAATCCTTTGCCGTGTCCAACGGACTTCTGCGCCAGTCATGGCTGAAAATAAACGTGTGATCGCCGCCGACAATTTCCGCGCATTCAAGAGAAAGCCCGTCTTGCTTTCCGCTTTGAATGCAGTAATCATATGTATCACAGCTCGTTTCAAAGAAACGCTCTACCGTAACCGTCGGGTCAACGGAATCGCCGTTTTCATCGCATTTAATAGGGTCAAACAGCGCCTGCGCCGCGGGAATAATGACGTCAAGCAGAGCGCCGGCGTCGTCATCGGAAAGATATTTAACAAGCGCGGGAATACAAGGAAGAACCGCTTTCACTATTGCGTCCGATTCCGGCGCGAAAACCTGAGTGCCCTCGCCGTTAACAAGCGGAACATGCCCAAAGCCTACAACGGAAATAACGGGAGTTTTCCCGCAGTTGCACTCTTTGTCTGCCGCAAAAGCGGGAGCGAGCAGTGTAAACATCATCAATACGCTGAGGAGCACGCAAGCTATACTTCTTTTCATATCATACATCCTTCCCAAACCTGAATAATTATTAAATATTCTACCACATTATATATACAAAATCAACTGTGCTCTTTCAACAAAATCAAAATATGCTTTCTATCACTTTTTCCGAAGAATCCGGCGAATAGCGCCAATAGTCGATATGCCCGCCGTTATAATAATATTTAAGCGGAGAGCGTTTAATCTCGGGCGGGAATGTGTCTACAATAGCGAGCTTAATTTTCATTTTCCGCGGGTTTACGCTTTTAATGTACACACTGGCGGCGTCGCCTGCATGGACGTCATCCGAATATTCGGCAAGCCCCGCCAAATTCGGCGCAAGTTCAATAAATACGCCGTACTTTTCGACCGAACGCACAATTCCGCCCACTGTCTGCCCCGCCTTGAACTGCTCCGCGTTTTCTTCCCAAGTACCGAGCAGTTCTTTCAGTGAAAGCGTTACTCTGCCGTTTTCGTCAATGCTTTTTACAACGGCGTTTATCTGCGTGTTCACAGCAAATCGGGTTTCGGGGCTGGGGATTCTTGATATGGAAATACTGTCTATCGGCAGCAGAGCGGAAATGCCGCAGCCTATGTCGCAAAACGAGCCGAAATGCTCGTTGTGCGTTACCCTCGCCGTTATTACGTCGCCGGCGGTAAGACCCAGTATGTAGTTGCGCATACACTCCTCCTGTACGGCTCTGCGTGACAACATCGCCGTGCGGACGCCGTTTTCATCGTCGGCAAAATCGGTTATTTTGAACGCAACGGGCTTGTTGACCCGTGAAACTATCGCAATGTCCTTTGTCGTACCCTCGGATATTCCGATGGCGCACTCCTCTCTCGGGATAATTCCCCTTATACCTCCCAAATCCACGTGCAGATTATGTTCTCCGTCGCAAAGCTTTGCTTTAGCCTCTAAAATTTTTCCCTCAAAAAAGCTTTCACGCAGAGCCATTACGGATGAAACGCTCCGTTTATTTTGTTTTGTTTCGTAAATTACGCCCTCGGGGTAATACTTTGTCATATCTCTCACCTTTATTTTTTCAGTTTGTAAAAGATATGATGAATTTTCCGAAAATATAACGCTGTCAGGGAGGGTATCAAAGCTCCCTTCGATTCCGAAAATAAAACCTGCCGCCTATAAAGGTGGGGCATTTCCTGCCTAAGTTATACATTTGCATTATTGATATTATTTACAATATGTGGTATGATAAAATGATTAAAAGCTGAAAGGGGTAAGAAATACGGATATTCACGTTAACGACGATATAATTATGAAAAAGCCGCACCCCTGCGGCGGCAATGAATTTACCGTTTTGCGCATCGGTATGGATTTTCGGATTCGCTGTAAAAGATGCGCACGTGAGGTTATGGTGCCGCGCGCGAAAATTGAAAAAAACATAAGAAAAGTTTTCCGTGAAGGAGAAGAAGTAAATGCTCGATAAGCTTGCAGGTATTGAAGAACGGTATGAGAAAATAAACGAACGGCTCTGCTTGCCCGAAACGGTAAACGACCAGGAGATGTACACCCGTCTTATGAAAGAACTGCGCTCGCTTACCCCTGTTGTAGAAAAATACCGCGAATATAAAAAATACGGTGAAACGCTCAAAGAGTCAAAAGAACTGCTTGAGGCGGGCGGACTTGACAGGGATTTTAAAGAGCTTGTTCAGGAGGAATTTGAGCAGGCAAAATCTGATACGGAGCGCTGCGCAAAAGAGCTTAAAATTCTTCTGCTGCCAAAGGACCCCAACGACGACAAAAACGTAATAGTTGAAATCCGAGGGGGCGCGGGCGGCGAAGAGGCGGCCCTGTTCGCCGGAGATCTTTTCAGAATGTACTCGATGTATTCCGAGGCTAAGGGCTTTAAGGTAGAAATACTCTCAGAAAATCCCACGGAACTCGGAGGTTACAAGGAAATTGTGTTCAACATTGAAGGCTGCGGCGCGTATTCGCGCTTTAAGTTTGAAAGCGGAGTTCACCGCGTTCAGCGCGTTCCCGCAACGGAAAGCCAAGGCCGCATACAGACGTCTACGGTAACAGTCGCCGTACTGCCTGAAGCGGAAGAAGTAGACTTTGAGCTCAACCCTGCCGACTTGCAGATAGACGTTTTCCGTTCATCGGGAGCGGGAGGACAAAAGGTTAACAAAACCTCCTCCGCAATCCGCGTAACTCACCTTCCGACAGGTATGGTGGTTGAATGTCAGGACGAGCGAAGTCAATACAAAAACAAGGATAAAGCGTTAAAGGTTCTGCGTTCAAGACTTCTTGAAATTGAACAGGCCAAGCACGACGCCGAAATTGCCGGCGCAAGAAAATCACAGGTCGGCACAGGCGACAGAAGCGAAAGAATAAGAACATATAACTTCCCTCAGGGCAGGGTTTCCGACCATCGCATAGGTTTAACGCTGTATAAAATCGACGCAATTATGAACGGTGACCTCGACGAGATAATCGACGCGCTTATAACCGCCGATACCGCCGAAAAGCTAAAGGCTGAAGAATGAAGAATAATGAAAACAAAGATAATTGACATAACAAAGCAATATGACGAGGCGCTGAGCGAAGCCGCGCGGATTTTAAAAAGCGGCGGACTTGTCGCCATACCCACCGAAACAGTTTACGGACTTGCCGCAAACGCGCTTGACGGAGAAGCAGTCAAAAAAATCTATAAGGCAAAAGGAAGACCGTCCGACAACCCTTTGATAGTCCATATAAGCAATATGGAAGAGCTTGGACAGCTTGTTGATGAAATACCGGAAAAAGTGAAGATAATGGCGGAAAAATTTTGGCCGGGCCCTTTGACGATGATTATGAAAAAAAGCGGCTTAATCCCCGACGTCACCTCCGGCGGACTTGACACGGTCGCGGTCAGAATGCCGGAAAATAAATATGCGAGGGCGATTATCAAGGCCTGCGGCTTACCTTTGGCGGCTCCGAGCGCGAACCTTTCGGGCAGTCCCAGCCCTACCAACGCAAAATACGTTTATGACGATATGAACGGCAGGATTCCGCTGATTATTGACGGCGGCAGGTCAAAAATCGGCGTTGAATCAACCGTTATCACATTTGCGGATGAAATTCCTGCCGTTCTGCGCCCAGGCGCTGTTACCGTTGAAGAGATACGAAATCTTATAGGCGAGGTCCGCGTTGACGGCGCGGTTCTCCATAAGCTCAAAGAAGGCGGCAAAGCGTCATCTCCCGGAATGAAATATAAGCATTACGCTCCCCGTGCGGACATCACAATATTAAAGGGCAGTTTGGAAAAATTTATTGAATATACCAAAGGGAAAGACTTTTTTGCGCTTGTTTTTGAGGGCGAGGAAATGTATTTTGAGAACGCCGTTACATATGGGAAACCGCTCGACGGCGTATCCGAGGCCAACAGGCTTTTTGACGCTCTGCGCGAACTGGACGAAAAGGGAGCAAAAAAAGTATATGCACGCTGTCCCGAGATTTCGGGAATAGGTCTTGCCGTTTACAATAGGCTGATTCGTTCGGCAGGTTTTAAAATTATTGAGCTATAAGGTGAGGCGTATGATGATTATAGGTCTTACGGGCCAAACGGGCGCGGGAAAATCGACCGTATCCGAAATTCTGAAAAAATACGGCTGTTATCACATTGACGCGGACAAAATCGCGAGGGAGGTTATTGACGGCGATGAAACCGTTAAGACACGTCTTGCGGAAAAATTCGGAAAAGACGTAATAAACGAGGACGGCACGGTTAACAGGCCTCTGCTTGCAAAAAGGGCTTTTAAAAACGCCGAAAGCACTCTTGCGCTCAATTCAATAACCCACCCCGCCGTCAACGAAAAAATCCTGAGCATCATTTCGGAACAGCGCGAATACGGCGCAAAAGCGGTTATTATTGACGCCATAGCGCTTTTTGAAAGCGGAGAAGACAAGCTGTGCGACCGGACAGTCGCGGTGACCGCTCCGAAAGAAATCCGTCTTGAGCGGATAATTTCACGGGACGGGATAACCGTTTCGCGCGCAAACGAGAGGATAAACGCGCAAAAGGACGAAAAGTTTTTTTCGATGAACGCCGACTTCATAATAAATAACTATGAACCGTATAATATATACGATGAAACGGAAAAATTAGCTTATGAGCTTAAACTTACAAAGGAGTAACAAACATTATGAGCGAAAAAAACACTATCAAGGAACTTCAAGAGGAGCTGTTTTACGCCCCGAAACACGCGTCGGAAATAATTTCCGATGAGGAGCAAAAAAAGGCAGATGAATTTGCCGAAGAGTATAAGCGTTATATGGACAACGGCAAAACCGAACGCGAATCGGTAAAATATTTTATAGAGAAAGCCGAAAAGCACGGATTTACCGAGTTTGACCGTAAAAAGAAATATTCGGCAGGCGAAAAAGTGTATTACAATAACAGAGGCAAATCAGTCATTCTCTGCGTTTTCGGCACACGCCCCATTTGCGACGGCGTTAAAATTTCGGCGGCGCACCTGGATTCGCCTCGGCTTGACCTAAAGCCGAATCCGCTTTATGAGGACGGCGAAATGGCCTACTTTAAAACTCATTATTACGGCGGAATCAAAAAATACCAGTGGACTGCCATTCCGCTCTCTCTTCACGGCATAATTGTGAAAAAGAACGGCGAGACCGTTGAGGTTTGCATAGGCGAGGACGAGGGCGACCCGCAGTTTGTAATTACAGACCTTCTTCCGCACTTGGCGGCAGAGCAGATGAAACGCACCATGGCCGAGGGCGTTAAAGGCGAAAGCCTCAACATTCTTATCGGCTCACGCCCCTTTGCGAAAGACGAGGGGAGCGAAAAAGTTAAGCTTAACATAATAAATATATTAAATAAAAAATACGGCATTACAGAAAGCGATTTTCTCTCTGCCGAGCTGGAGGCCGTTCCCGCATATAAGGCGCGCGATATAGGCTTTGACAGAAGTCTTATCGGCGCTTACGGTCACGACGACAAAGTTTGCGCATACCCCGCGGCTGAGGCAATTTTTGCGGCAGAATCCCCCGCGTACACCGTTCTTACCGTGCTGACCGACAAAGAGGAAACGGGTTCGGACGGCAATACGGGGCTTAACTCCTCATACCTCAAATATTTTATTTCGGAGCTTGCCGTAATGGGCGGCGAAGAGCCCTGGAGAGTTCTCAGCGCCTCCGAATGTCTTTCAGCTGACGTTAACGCGGCCTTTGACCCGATGTTTGCCGATGTGAGCGAGCCGAAAAACGCGTCTTATATAAACAAAGGCGTTGTAATCACAAAATATACAGGCGCAAGGGGCAAAAGCGGCACAAGCGACGCGTCCGCCGAATTTATGGGTAAAATCCGCAGAATGCTCGATAAAGAAAATGTTGTATGGCAGATAGGCGAGCTCGGCAAAGTTGACGCGGGCGGAGGCGGAACAGTAGCTTTGTTTATTGCTAATCTTGACATTGACGTTGTTGATTTAGGCGTTCCCGTCCTTTCAATGCACGCTCCGTTTGAGGTAATATCAAAGTTTGATTTATATATGGCGTTCCGCGCGTTTAAAGCGTTTTTTGAGCAAAAATAACGCGATTAAAAACTATGTGCCAAAAATATAAACCTTTTTTTGTTAAAATCGCATATTGTTAACTCTTAAATATTGGAGTAAAATATTTGTATAAAAAGAGTATCCTTTTATAGGTGCTCTTTTTACTTTAAATAAGGGGTTTGCCCCATATTTAACGAGGCAAGGCGCGGCAACAGCCGTTTACAGAGGCGCAGACGTCTTGCCTAAGCAATATTTTTTCTGGAAGGAAATGTTTATGAAAAAGTACATGAAAAAGTCCGAAATATGGACTTTCGGCATAGGTCTTTTCGGCGTAGCCTTAATGACAGGCTGGATGCCCGACTACACCGCGACCTTCTTTGCCGATTTCGCTTTTAAGGGCAAAGGCTTTGACCCGACGGTTATGGGAAATATGATTTCAATGGTATTTCTCGTTGCGGGTATCGTCGGCGCGGTGTGCGAGTTGATTATCGGTTTGCTCGTTGACAACACCCGCACAAAGTTCGGCAAGGTTAAGCCGTGGGTAGGTTTCGGCGTAGTTCCGCTTGCGCTTGTCGCAATGCTCGTTTTTATTGCCCCGAACACAAACAACCAGACTCTTGCGATAATTTGGATGTTTGTTATCTATTCGCTTTACACCGCGTTCAGCTGTGCGGTTGAAAGCCCGGCCAACTGTTTCGGCTCTCTCTGCTCGCCAAATCCCGCTGAGCGTTCAAGCGCAATTTCCATTGCCTCTTTCCTGCGCTCCGTAGGCCAGTCGGGCGGTATGGTAGTTGTTATGGTAGTCGGCTTTATAATGAAAGTCGTAATGGGCAAACAGCAATTCCAAAACGCCGAGGGCAGAGGTATTGACCTTATAATCTCAACCGCCGTATGTGCTTTGGGAATTATACTCTTTACAATGATTTTCTTTGTAAACAACAAGGAAAATGTTCCTTTTACCCAGGAAAAGGTAAATTTAAAGGACGCCATTAGAGTTGTTTTCACCTATAAAAACCTTTTAATGGTTTCTCTCACAAAGCTGTGCGGCTTTGGGCGCGGCGTATATGGTACGGTATCCCTTTACATAGCGATTTATCTTTTGGGTTCAAAGGATTTAAAGCTCGGCCTTTTGCTCCCCATGGGCATAGGCACTGCTGTCGGTACGTTGCTTGTAAACCTTGTTCTCAAGAAATTCTCTACTAAACAGACATTTATTTTATTCTGCGTTTACGGCGCCTCCTCGCTGAGCATTCTGTTCTTGGTTTCAAGAGGAATCGGATTTAACAGCGGGCTTATAATTCCTTTCCTTATTCTGAATTTCTTCTGCGGACTTCAGCACGGCAACACGAACGTTACGCCTAACATTATGATTGCCGACTGCGTTGACGAAATCGAGTACAAAACCGGCAAACGTCAGGACGGCCTTGCGTATGCGGGATACGGTCTTTTCTCAAAGATAGCCTCCGCCTTTACAAAGGGTCTGGGTCCGTGGCTCCTTTACACCTGGTCGGGATATATGGTTTCGACAGACGCGAACGTTGCGTATGCCGAGCAGTCGAACGCCACTCTCAACAAAATGCTTATGATTTATACCATTATTCCGGCGATATTTGTAGTTCTTCAAGCTGTGCCGATTTTATTCTACGATATGGTAGGCGAAAAGAAAGAAATGATTACAAAAGAGCTTGCCCAGCGCCGTGAGGCCGCAAAATCAGCGAAATCAGACGCCGAAAGCCCCGCTGAAGCATAAGGGAGGTAACGATTATGGAAAAAAGAGAAAAAGGCCTTAATCTAAAATTATATGCGATAATTGCATTTTTCGCCGTTGCCGCCGCTCTCACTTTAATGGTTATATTTACCTTTAAGAGCAAATACACCGCTTTCCACCCGGATCAGGTGGCGGCAAACTATGTTGACACAATAGTTCAGACCGGCGACGGCTACAACGCTTATAAAACGGCTCTTGTAAGCAAAAGCCAAAAATATGGGGACTATATCCGTGAGTACTATATGTACCCGATAATCTACCGCGAAACAAACTACAAGCCGGGCGACAATACAAAAGAGCTTAAAGGCTTTAACGATAAATCATATATGTCGGAAAAAACCGAAAATGACGACGGCTCTCTTCAGGGCAAGGTTATTGACCAAATGTACGATTATTACGTCCTGCTTACCGAAAACGGATGGGATAACTACGGTGAAATCTTTACAAAGTATTTTGAAAAGCTCGTATCCGTGCGCAAAGAGGTTTTCGGCGACGACTATATGACGGACGAAATTATGTTCACCGCTCTTGAAAGCAATGTCGCCTCCTACGGTAAATCGCTTACAGGTACGGAAGACGAATTTGACAAGAACACCAAAAAGCAGATAAGCTATAAAAGCATAGGCGAATACGAAAAAGTTTACGGTGAGGATTACAGATTCACCTCTTTCATTGACGGCGAAAAGGCGGTCGATCTCAATACATACAAAGCAAATATCGACAAGGATACATTCGCGCAGTACGGCGTTTCGCCGGACGATATTTCAGAGGTTAAGCAATACACGGTCAGCGTAAAAACCGACGACGGCAAATCTGTCGCAAGCGCGGACGTTACCGTTGCGAAAATAGGTTCCTCCTGGTATGTTGACAGCGCCGCAACCGACACCTCGACTCTTTATTCGTTTTACAAATAATCTTTTAAATAAATAGCATTTTGCAAAACAAAGGCTGTACCGAACCGCAACGGTTTGATACAGCCTTTTTTAAGGGATATTTTCAATAAGGGGTTTGCCCCGTCAGGCGGCGCGGCAAAAAGCGCGGTGTAAACCGCGCCGAGGAATCAGTGAAGACCAAATCCCCACTGATTCCGAAACAGAACCCGCCGACAATAGCAGCGGGGACATCTTGTCTAAGTTATATAAACAACGGCTCGTTTTGCCTGCCGTTTGTTAAAACAAAATTCAGTGTTTCAGGTATTTTGGTAAAATCCGCCACTATTGAATTAGGCTTGTTCTCCGGGTCATCCTGACGCATCGGAACAAAATAAATATTTTTGCTGTTCATTAAAAGCCCTATGTTTTTTGCCGCCGCGCCCAAAGCGTCGTTCGTTGAAACCGCAATTATTACGGGTCTTGCGTTTCTTAAATGGGCCTTTGCCGCAAGCGTTACTGAAGTGTCGGTTATTCCGTTGGCCATTTTCCCGAGGGTATTGCCGGTGCACGGCGCGATTATGAGTACGTCTAAAAGCTTTTTAGGCCCTATCGGTTCCGCGTCGGTTATTGTATGAATTATTTTTTTGCCCGTAATATCTTCAATATGCCCGATAAAATCTTCAGCCTTTCCGAAACGGGTATCCGTTGAATACGAAACACCCGACATTATTGGAACAACATTAAATCCTGAAAGAACAAGCGCCTCAATCTGCGGGACAACCTTTTTGAATGTGCAAAACGAACCGCACAAAGCAAATCCCACATTCGCTTTACTCATCTTTCTCCTCCTCTTGAAAAGTTTTAACTATCTTCTTTCCGATAAGCTCCCCTGCCGTTTTTGCCGTGTATTTTCCCGGAAGTCCCGGCGCCTTTATTAAACTTACCGAATATTTTTCTGCTTCTTCCGGCTTTACTCCGAAAGGCGCGGACGCAAGTTCGATTATTTTACAGTCGGGTTTTAGATTTTTAAGAGTATCGGCGTCGATTATTCTGTGCGGAACAGTGTTTATAATAATGTCGAATTTATCCGCCTGCGAGGAAAGCTCGCAAAGCTTTTTAGCATTACACCCTTGAAGAGACGATTTGGTAAGCGCCTCCTCGCTTCTCGCAAATACCGTCACATTGCAGGAAAGTTTTTTCAGAAGTTCTGCGGTTTCCCGACCGACTCTGCCGTAGCCCGTAATCGCAAATGAGCCGAGAGGCAAAGCAAAGTCAATATGCTCAAGTATTATTTTTAACGTGCCGAACGCCGTAAGATAAGCGTTTTCCTCTATAAAAACGCTGTCATAATAATCGTAAAAGGGAATTTTTTTCTCATTTAAAGCAAAAGAAAGCTCGTCACTGAGCATTCCGCCGAAAACTTTGTTTTCGTTGCTAAGGAGCCCTATAACGCGCGTTAAAGGTAGCTCCCGTTTTGAAAAAGGCATAAAAACGGTTTTTCCGTTTTTGCTCACGGGCAGCGGAAGAATTATAACGCTATTCGGGGTAATTAAAGCTTTAAGTCTTTCAGTGTCGTCGTCCCAATCGTAAAGTCCGTAAGAATCAACCGAATTTCCTAATTTTTTCAAATACTCTCCGAGATATTTTTGGCGTTTATCTCCACCGATAATAACAAATTTGTTGTATTTCACCTTTTTCTCCCCTTTCATCTTGCAGTAACATACTATGTTTTTAAGAAAAAATGGTGATAAGGTCTTTTATTTTAATAAAAATTGCAATATAATATAGGTAATAAAAATTTTATTTAAACGGCGGTTATTATGGCAAATATTTCGGAAACTTTAAAAAAAGCAAAAAAAATCCACTTTATAGGCATCGGCGGCAGCGGAATGTGCCCGCTTGCCGAAATTCTTTATGCAAAGGGGTATTCGCTCCAGGGCTCCGACAACAACGAAAGCTCAATAGTTGACAGAATACGCGGTATGGGCATTCCCGTTATGATGGGACAAAAGGCCGAAAATATCAAAGGCGCCGATATGATAGTTTATTCGGCGGCAATTCAGCGCGGCAACCCCGAGCTTGAGGCGGCTCTTAAAAGCGATATTCCCTGCTTTACAAGGGCTGAGCTTTTCGGTGAGGTAACAAGACATTTTGAAAACTGCATCGGCATATGCGGAACGCACGGGAAAACCACCACAACCTCTATGACGGTTCAGACTATGCTTGAGGCCGGCCTTGACCCATCTGCGGTTATAGGCGGAAAGCTTCCGCTTACAAACAGCTACGGCAGAGTCGGCAGTACCCAAACCATTGTCTGCGAAGCGTGCGAATATGTCGACACATTTCTCCACCTGTTTCCCAACGTCGCCGTAATTCTAAATATCGACGAGGACCATATGGAGTATTTCAAAACTCTTGACAACCTTATTTTAAGCTTTCGTAAATTTGCTCTTCTCGCTAAAAGCGCCGTAATATACAACGGTGACGATGAAAATACTTTAAAAGCCGTAAGCGGTATTGACGGCAAGGAAATGATTTCTTTCGGATTTAACAGCGCGAACGATTACTGCGCCGAAAATATTGAGGAAATAAACGGCGCATACACACGTTTTGACGTTGTGCGCAGAGGTGAAAAGCTCGGCACGGTGTCACTTTCGGTGCCGGGTCGGCACAACATTCTCAACGCGCTGGCGGCAATAGCCTGCTCTCTGTATTCGGGCGCGGAATTTAAAAACTGCGCAAAGGGACTTGAGGAGTTTAAGGGCGCGGGCAGACGTTTTGAGCATTTGGGCACATACAACGGCATTGATTTTATTGACGATTACGCCCACCACCCGGCGGAGTTAAAGGTTACGCTTGAGGCCGCTATGAAATTGGGCTACAAAACCGTATGGGCGGTATTTCAGCCGTTCACATATTCAAGGACTGCAATGCACTTTGACGAGTTCGCCGAGGTTTTGAGGATTCCCGACAGATGCGTTATGACGGAGATTATGGGTTCAAGGGAGACGAACACATACGGCGTTTACACCTCTCAGCTTGCAGAAAAAATTCCCGGCGCCGTTTGGTTTAACACGCAGGAAGAGGTCGCGGACTACGTTGTTAAGAACGCCTCGCCCGGCGACCTTGTACTGACAATGGGCTGCGGAGATATTTACAAATCCGCCCATATGATGATAGAAACGCTTAAAAACAACTGAGCTTTCATAAGGGGCAAGCCTTATTGAAAATTAAGATTTAACCGCAAACGCGCAAAGGCTTACATTATTTCCAATAATACTGCGGTTCGCCGTATTATTGGAATGTTCGCCTTTTTCGCAATGAGAATTTAATCTGACACGGAAAAGCATCGGCTTTAACAAATACAGACGGATTCACAGGAGAAAATATGGTTACTCTCGGAAATAATTGGGATATTCTGCTTAAAGACGAATTTAAAAAAGATTACTACATAAATTTAAGAAAATTTTTGGTTTCGGAATACAAAACTCAGACAGTTTACCCCGATATGAACGACATTTTTAACAGCCTGAAACTGACCGATTACAAAGATGTTAAAGTTGTAATTTTAGGGCAGGACCCATACCACGAGCCGGGTCAGGCGCACGGGTTATGTTTTTCAGTAAAAAAAGGCGTTGAGCCGCCTCCGTCACTTCAGAATATTTATAAGGAAATCCACGCGGAGCTGGGACTGCCTATCCCGCCGCACGGGGAACTTACCGATTGGGCAAAAAGAGGCGTTCTGCTTATGAACACCTGCCTTACGGTACGCAAGGGGCAGGCAAACAGCCATAAGGGAGTCGGCTGGGAAATATTTACCGACAATATTATAAAGCTCCTGAACGAACGCCCCGAGCCTATCGTATTTTTGCTTTGGGGCAGAAACGCGAGAGACAAGGCAAAGCTTATTACAAACCCCGCCCATTTGGTATTGGAATCCGCGCACCCGAGTCCGCTTTCCGCTTATAACGGATTTTTCGGGAACGGCCATTTTAAAAAGGCTAATGATTTTCTCCGCAAAACCTACGGCAGAGAAATTGATTGGAAAATAGAATAGGGAAAGGATTTGACGATTTATGACCAGAAAAGAGTTTAGATTTCCGTCATCTTCGGGACTTTGCGATATTTTTGCGCAAAGCTTTGTCCCCGACGACGGCAACGTAAAAGCCGTAATTCAGATTTCACACGGAATGACCGAGCACAGCGACCGTTACATTCCGTTTGCAGAAAAGCTCTGCGAGGCAGGCTATGCCGTTTTCACAAACGACCACTTGGGGCACGGAAGGTCCGTAAAGAACGATGATATGCTCGGCTTTTTCGGCAGTGAAAAGGGCTATATGAACATTGTAAATGACTGCAAAAAGCTCACCGAAATTGCGAAAGAGCAATACCCTGATGTGCCCTATTTTTTCTTCGGCCACAGTATGGGTTCGTTTATAGCGCGCTGTTACACAAAATATTACGGCAGTGGAATTGACGCCGCCGTTTACTGCGGTACAAGCGGACCGAATCCCGGAGCGAGCGTCGGAATTGCCATCGCAAAGCTCATATCAAAGACTAAGGGCGAAATGCACCGTTCAAATTTCATAAATTCGGTCGCATTCGGCACATACAACAAAAAGACCGACAAAAAAACCGAATTTGATTGGCTTACTAAAGACGAAGACATAGTTAAAGAATACATAGCGGATAAATACTGCGGATTTATATTTACTGCCGCCGGCTTTAAAGACCTTTTCAGCGTGCTAAATGAAGTAAATGCAGACGACTGGTATCAGTCCTTTGACAAAAAACTGCCCGTTCTGCTTATTGCAGGCGAGGACGACCCCGTGGGCGCATACGGCAAGGGCGTTACCGCAGTTTACAATAATCTTATAAAAACGGGTCACGAAGATGTCAGTCTAAAGCTTTACCCCGCCGACCGCCACGAAATTCTAAACGAAACCGACAGAGAAGATGTTATAAAATATCTCGTAGAATGGTTCGACAGTAAAATTAAGTGATACTTAAAATATACCGCTTACCTCAGTAACTATATAAGATAATAACTATATATTCTATTAGAGAGAAAAATATTTATGAAAAAGATTTTTCTTAAAATCCATATTGTATTGCTGACCGTTTTAATAAACATAAATGTTCTTTACCGACTAATTGGATACATTGTTGATTTTTTGTATGCAAATAATATTTGTAATCTTTACAACTGTCAAAATAATTCATTAAACAGTATATTGAATTTGCTCTACAATGAAGAAAAATCAATAATATTTGTTTTTATCTCTGCTTTTTCTTTTATTGCTTTTTCATTTTTGTCGCTGTTGCTGTACGGTATTACAACAAAAAAAGAACGGGCTGTTTACGCCGTTTGCGCTTTAATCCCGTTTATTATTCCGCAGTTCATACCGTATGAAATACCTCTTTGGATATGGAATGTTCTCTTTGTTTTCGGAATAATAGCATTGACGGTATATTTTATTTATCTTATATATTTTTGCATTTCCATTATCAAAAAATCAAGTTAATTAAAATAAGTTTCATTCCATAAAGCAACAAGGCGGAAAACTCCGCCTTGTTTTTTTATCTGCTATAAAATTATGCACAAAAGTCCGTTACAGCCCTCGTTGATGACCCGTTCGAGCGTTTCCTGAAATTTCTTTCTTGCGTCGTCGGGAATGTGGTAAAGCTTATTTCTGAGTCCCTCGTTTACAAGTTCGTTCAAGGGCTTGCCGAAAATATTTGAATCCCAAATCTTTCTCGGGTCTTCCTCAAAGCCCTCCAAAAGATATTTTACAAGCTCTTCGGACTGGCTTTCACTGCCCACAATGGGAGCTATCTCTGTTTTAATATTCGCTTTCATCATATGAATTGACGGCGCGGAGGCGCAAAGCCTTACCCCGTAACGGCCGCCCTGTTTTACGATTTCGGGTTCTTCAAGGGTTAATTCGTCAATAGTAGGCATAACTATTCCGTATCCCTTTTCCGCCACGTCGTTCAGCGCCGCTTTGATTCGCTCATAATCCTTTTTCATTTTGGCAAGCTCCCGCATTCGTTTAAGAAGAGTCTGCTCGCCGTCTATTTCAATTCCCGTACTCTCGGCGAGTATTTTATAGAATAAATCGCCGTTCATATTTATAGAAATCCAAGCGCTCCCAACACCAAGGTCCATTCCCGTGATGCTTGCGCCCGTTATGTATTCGCATTTGCTAAGAGCCTCGCTCATAAGGCTTATATCACGCACATAGGTGATGTTTTGCAACGCTTCGGAAACAGACTTGTAGGTTGCCGCCCGCACGGGGTGCTCTTCGGGAAGATTTATGAGCCACTGCGGCAGGTCAATTCCGATTTCCTTTACGGGAAATTCAAAGAGCACCTGCGTGATTATCTCTTTTATTTCCTGTTCGGTAAGCTCAAGGCAATTAACGGCAATTACCGGAACCTGATATTTTGCGGACAGCTCCTCCGAAAGCCTTAATGCGTTTTCGCCTTTAGGATGCATACAGTTAAGCAGAACGACAAACGGCTTATTTATCTCTTTAAGCTCTGTAATTACTCTCTCTTCCGCCTCCTCGTATTCATCTCTTGAAATATCGCTTATACTCCCGTCGGTAGTTACGACAAGCCCTATGGTGGAATGCTCGGTTATAACCTTTTTTGTGCCGATTTCAGCCGCCTGAGAGAATGTCATTTCATTTTCCGACCAAGGTGTGCGAACCATTCTCGGCCCGTTTTCCTCTATGTACCCAAGAGAGCCGGGAACGATATATCCCACGCAGTCAATCATACGCACGTTAAGCTCCGCGTTGTCCGGCAGTTTTATTCTTACGGCATTTTCGGGAATAAATTTCGGCTCGGTAGTCATTATTGTTCTGCCTGCCGAGGACTGCGGGAGCTCATCTGTCGCCCGTTCTCTGACGGAATCATTTTCCATATTCGGAATTACGATTGTATCCATAAACCGCTTGATAAACGTTGACTTACCCGTTCTGACAGGGCCTACCACGCCTATGTAAATGTCGCCGCCCGTGCGTGCCGCAATGTCTTTATAAATACTTGTACTACTCATATTGCATCCTCCTATATTTTCGGTATAAGCAGTTTGCAGGGATGAGTTATTTCCTCATCCTGCATACGGTTCTCACGCAGAATTGCTTCGACTGTCGTATTATAATGACGGGCTATATCCCAAACATTCTCGTTTTCTTCGGCAAAATAGACCGTAAGAGACGCTGTTTTAACCGATTTGCATTTCGCCTTATCAAGAGTTATTTCCGTAACCGCTTTTTCTTCCGTTCCGCAGAAAACGAGTCCGTTTATGCAAATTTCAATTCTCACGTCTATTGCGCCGCCCGTTCCGAGCGCATAATTATAAGCCGAAACGCAGGCGGTAACACTGCTTGAAGAAATGTTCTCATACACCGTCGGGTGCTTGTATTCAAACGGTATTTGCCTTGTAACGTAATAAATTTCTCCGTTTGCGTCTTCAAAAATACAGTCCGCGGCAATATTTCCCGAAACTGATACCGCTCCGTCGCTTACCGAGGTTTTTGAAATAATATTACTGCATTCAAAGGCCAGCACTTTCTGAATACCCGTCGATGAAACATCTATGCTCTCACGGCAAAGGAACGTGTCGTACATTTTTTCGCACGACGTATTTATGCTAACCGTTCTGAGCTCTGTTTCGGTTTCGTATTTTGTTGAATAAGCGTCGCGCACAACCGTAATCTCACGCATATCGTACGCCCTGACGCGCAAATAAAGATTTGCCTCTATATCAATAAGCCCTCTGTCCCCTGACTGTTCCGAACGGGGTCTTACGCATACCGACGACGCGCTTATATCTGTTTCTATAATATTTTCTTCATCAATATCCGGTATATCGGCAATCTGATTTACGGGAATCGAATTTTCAAAACAGCGAACCTCGCAATCCTCCGTCAGGCAAACCGTTCTTACAAACAATTCGCCTCTTATAAACAGCTTGCCGTGTATTGCCTTTGATTCATCCGTTCTGATATAATGGTTTACCGAAAGCACTGAATGAATTTTCTCACTGCAGTTTATCTCGCACGTCTCCGACACAGAAAAGGCTTTTCCGGCAAAAGATATAAGCGTGCAAGCATTCATCGCTTTTGAACGCACCGTTATGCCGTCGCCCTCAGCAAATGAAACTATCTCTTTTTGCAGTTTTTGAAGTCCGACAGCCGAAAGCGACACCGCCCCGTGAATTTCAATCTTCCTGCTGCTTGAAACGCGGTAATTTACAAATTCCGTTTTAGCGCCGACCGTTACGCTTTCCTGATATTCTCCGTGAAATTCAAGCTGTTTTCCGAAATGCTCGGTCTGCTCAAAGCAATGAATTTTTCCTTGCTCGCAAATGTAAATCACCAACGCCGTGCAGTCGCACTCCGTCATTATTCTGTCGCCGCTGATTTGCTGTGACGCAACAGACGGCGCCAGACAGCACCGCAGTACTCTTACCACATCCGGCATATATTCCGGAAGGGTTACATCGCAGTCCACCGTGTGTTCGGCAGATGAAACTGTACGGCTGTCACATACCGAAATACTGTCCTTTTTTACGGTAAAATCCATTATTATCTCTCCTTTTGCTTTTTCAGTTTCAAAAAACTATATGACAAAAGCAAAAAGATTATGCTAAATCTCACTTGTTAATCTTGCGTATCTGTGATAAAATTACGAAAATAAAGAATTTTAAAAAACGGATGTGTGCGAAATGAAAATCGGCAATACGGAAATTAACGGGAAAGCGGTTTTAGCCCCTATGGCGGGCGTTGCCGACCGCGCATTCCGTGAGCTTTGCGTGTCCTACGGAGCGTCCTATGCCGTCAGCGAAATGGTAAGCGCAAAAGGACTTCAAATGGGAGACAGAAAATCAAAAACTCTCTCATTTTTATCTGAGGCGGAGCGTCCCGCCGCCGTTCAGATTTTTGGAAACGACCCGAAAGCCATGGCGGAAAGCGTAGATACTGTTCTTGAATCCCGTCCCGACATAATTGACATAAATATGGGCTGTCCGGCGCCGAAAATCGCCGGCAACGGCGCAGGAGCCTCTCTTATGAAGAATCCTATGCTGGCCGAGGAAATCGTGCGGGCAGTTGTCAAAGAATCCACCGTTCCCGTAACAGTGAAAATCCGCAGCGGCTGGGACGAAAATTCCGTTAACGCGGTTGAAATGGCAAAGCGAGCCGAAAACGCGGGCGCGGCGGCTGTCACCGTTCACGGCAGAACAAAAGCGCAGATGTATTCCCCTCCCGTGAATACCGATATTATTGCGCAGGTTAAAAAAAGCGTCTCCATTCCCGTAATAGGAAACGGAGACATTACGGACGAGCAAAGCGCGGCGCTGATGCTTGAAAATACGGGGTGCGACCTCATTATGATTGGCAGGGGCGCACTGGGCGCGCCATGGATATTTTCTCAAATAAACGCTTATCTTGAACACGGGCGTGTACTGCCCGCTCCGCCCGTTTCGGAGCGTATGAGGGTTATGGTAAAGCATATAGAGAAAATTTGCGAATATAAGGGTGAAAAAGTGGGCATAAGAGAGGCGAGAAAACACGGCGCGTGGTACACGAAAGGACTTTGCGGAGCGGCAAAATACCGAAACGAGCTCAGCGGCGTCTCATCGCTTGAAGAACTGCGTGAAATCGCTTTCAGAATATGCGTACAAAATCAGTAAAATTAAATTAAATTAAAAAGGCTGTATGAACGCTTTGTTTGTGTTCACACAGCCTTTAAATATTTGCGAGCTTGCAAAATTACCAAATACTATAACTTAGGCAGAAATTGTCTGCGCCGCTTGACGGGCAAGCCCTTATTAAATTATTTTTCCTTAATTCCGTTCTTTTTGAGGAATATAACGGGAATAAAAATCAGAACGCCGACTACCGCCGCCGCAAAGAACATCACTGCCCCAGGGGCGGACTGCACTACTCCGTACTCGTTTGTATATGTAATCGCGGAAATTTTACATATCTCTTTTCCTATAACAGGCCCGATTATCATTGGCAGGAGTACTATAAAAATCATACGGATTCCCTGAAACATACCTGTTTTATCTTCGGGAGTAAAGTCGCGCACGGTAGCTCCGAACAAAATCATAAAACATCCGTAGCCCGCCATCGTGATTAACATTCCCAAGCCGAAACCCAAAAGGCTTTTATCGTTAAGCCCCGTTACAATAAGTCCCAAAATATACAGTATAACAGACCCGTAAATAAATTTGTCTTTACCGAATTTGTCCATAAGCCTGCCAAGCGAAATTATCGCCGCAACCACAACTATTAAGCACACGGCGGCAATTACAATAACTGTCGGCGTAAGGTTTGCGAACAGCTTATCAAAGGTAAAATTCAACGAGTGCTGAAGATAAATGAATATATAAGGGAAGAAAACCTGATACGCAATATTGAAAAGCGCCATCGCGCACAGCGACAGGTAAAGATTTTTATGCTTTTTAATTACGGACGGCTTAAAGCCGTAAATAAACTCTGAGAAAAATCTCTGTCTTTCTCCGGCAACGCCTTCTGACCTGTTGTCCTTAACCGTAAAGATTCCTATTATACCGCAAACGGTTACAAGCGCTCCCAAAACTATAAAGAACACTGGGTAGCCTATTGAGCCGACAACTCCGCCCAGCGCCATAACTATGCCCATTGCGAAAATCGGCATAAGAGACAGCACGCTTTCGGTCGTCGCTCGGTTCGTAACGTCGGTAATGTCAGTAACCCAAGCGTTAAATGCGGAGTCGTTGCTCGTTGAGCCCATAAACGTCATAACGCAGTCCATTACGATTACCGTCACAACCGTCGCCGTAAGTATTTTAACCTCGTCCTGCAGAGAGAAAAGCAACGCTATATTATCTCTTGTGATAAATCCGAAACAGGCGGTAATTATGCCCCAAAGAATATAGCCTATTGAAATGAACCATTTTCGGCTGTTGACTCTGTCGCTCAAAACGCCCATAACAAATGTTGTAAGTACTGCCGCAACGGCGCTGAACGCCACCATTCGGCTGATAGCGTCCATTACGTCTATTGAACCGTCAATCGCGTTTTGGCTCGCCCCGTTATACACGGAATTAAAAAGAAACGTATTGAAATACATATTCTCAACGGCCCACGCGATTTGCCCCATAAGCCCGAAAAGAACAAGATTAAACCACTGTATCCCCTTTAATTTGCTCTTCTTTTCCATAATATTTACACGGTAACGGCATATATCTAAAAAACATTTTGCCGCATACCGTTCCCTTTCTTAAAAGTTAAATAAAATCTATTAAATAAAATCTATTTAAAATAATAAACTCTTGTTTCATACGGTCTTGTGACAAATCCGTTATCTCTCTCGGGGGTGATTTTATAATTGCTGAGCACAAGCTCGCCCTTGCTTAAATCAAACCCCTCGGGCGCTGTGAAATTCACGTTTTTATCCGTAAACGAGCTTACAACGAGCAATCTTTCACCGTCAAGATTTCTTTCATAAACATAAAGCTCCCTGCTGTTTTTTAAATGCTCCTTGTAATCACCGAAAACGGCAACCCTGTGGTTTTGGCGGAATTCAAACAGCTTTCTGTAATAATTCAGCACCGAGTCCGGGTCGCTTTCCTGCTTTTCAACGTTGATTTCCCTGTAATTGGGGTTTACATTAAACCACGGTTCCGCCGTAGAAAATCCCGCATATTTACTCGAATCCCACTGGACGGGTGTGCGCGCGTTTTCACGGCTCGTTTTATTCGCTATTTTAAGATACGCTTTGTCGGAAACTCCGAGCTTTTTGAAAATCCTTTGATTGTTAAACGTGGTAACATCTTTAAATTCATCAATGCTGTCAAGCGTTATATTAGTCATACCGATTTCCTGACCCTGATAAATAAACGGCGTTCCGCACTGCATATAACACATTGTCGCGAGCATTTTGGCGCTTTCATCGTGATACTTTTCACTGCCGTAACGGCTTACAATTCTCGGGTGGTCGTGATTTTCTATGTAAAGGCAGTTCCAAGCCTTGCCCGCAAGGTCGTTTTGCCAGTTGGTAAAAGCCTTTTTTAGCTTTTTAAGGCTAAACGGAGTCGATATTGTATCCGTTATTATGCAGTCCGCCTGCATATGGTCAAAGCCTATCATCATATCGAGTTCATGGTCGTCGCCCTCCGTAAATTCAAGACAGTCCTGTGAATTTGACATCGGCGATTCACCTACGACAAAACAGTCGTAATTGTCGATGACGTCATGGCGAAACTCTTTGAGATACTCGTGAATGTGAGGACCTTTTTTGTAGTGCTCAATTCCCGTAGCAACAGGCAGAGGAAAGCCGTTGGGAAGACCCTCTTTTTTGGAAATGAACGTAATTACGTCTTCTCTAAAGCCGTCAACGCCCATATCCAGCCAAAACCTCATAATGTCTTTGACCTCTTCACGCACTTTAGGGTTATCCATATTAAGGTCGGGTTGCTTTTTCGCAAAAACGTGGAGATAATACTGATTTAAATCTTTGTTGTATTCCCACGCGCCGCCCTCAAATGTTGAAAGCCAGTTGTTAGGCGGTTTTTTGCCGTCATTTCCCTTTCCGTCACGCCAAAAATAGTAGTCGTGATACGGGTTATCCTTGCCTTTAAGACTTTCTTTAAACCACTCGTGCTCGTCGGACGTGTGGTTGACAACAAGATCCATTATAACCCTCATTCCGCGTTCGTGAGCCCCGTCAAGCACTTTTTTGAAAAGCTCAAGGTCGCCGTACTCGGGGTTGATGTTCTTGTAATCGGCTATGTCGTACCCGTAATCGGCATTGGGGGACGGGTATATGGGTGAAAACCAAATTGCGGTAGCGCCGAGGCTCTTTATGTAGTCAAGCTTTTGGAGCACGCCCTCAAGGTCTCCTATTCCGTCGCCGTTGCCGTCCTTAAAGCTGCGGCACCAGATTTGATAAACAACAAGCTCTTTGTACCAGCTGTTATCAAACTTTTTTTTGTTATCCATTTTTCCTACACCCCTTGTTAAAATTTTATCACTTTTAGTATAACACAACAAAAGGTTTATTACAATACAGAAATTATTAAGTATATTGAATAATTTTTTTGCCTTTGCATATATTTGAGAGAAATTTTATTGAAAGTACTTGACAAGCGGAGTATAATATTTTGTTAGAAAAAAAGGAGGCGTGCAGCTTTGGAAAGCAGTATGGATATTATTCTCAAAAGAATAATAGAAACCGATGAAATTTCGCGGAAAAGAGTGAATGAGAAAAAGCAGCGACTTCTCTCTTTGGACGTTGAAATTACAGAGGCAAAAAACAATATTGATGAAGAACTATACGAAAAATCAAAGAAAAACATCGCAAAGCAAACCGAAACCGCCGCAATAAAGCTGAAAAAAGAAATCAACAGAATCGACTCGTTTTATTCTGAAGCGGAAACGAAACTTCGCGCGGCTCTTGAAGAAAACCGCGCCGAACTGATTGATAATATCGTAAAAAAAGTTACGGACTGAGTCTTTTTACATCTTAAAGAAAGGAGTGAGAAAGTGAAATATTCCGAAAACGCCGTTACCGCAAAGGTGCACTCGCTTTTCGCAAAACGGCTCACGGACGAAGATTACGCGAATCTGCTGTCATTCCATTCCATTGACGAAATATTCAATTATCTGCGAAACGAAACATATTATTCCGAATATCTATCTGCCCTGCCGCCCGTCACACTTTCACGCTCCCGACTTGAAAATGCTTTGCAAAAATCCCTGCTTGAGAGAAAAGCCTCCCTTTGCAGATTTCAAAAGCTTATCGGCGATGAAACATACAGGTATTTTATAAAAAAAGACGAAACGGAAGCCATACTTTACTGCGCCCGCCACCTTGACGAAACATATATTGCAGATTTGTTTGAGCGCCCCGCCATATACGCCAAAGAGCAAACAGTTTCCGTAAAAAAGCTGCAAAAGGCGATGTCGTTTGACGAATTTTTGAGCTTGCTTTCGGGAACACCGTACGCAAAGCTTATAGAACCCTTGGCCGCATACGCGGATAACCGCCAAAATCTCGCCGTACTTGAAAGAATTCTTTTTAACAAATTGTACTCGGACGTAAAGTCCGTAATATGCAAAAAATATAAGGGCAAAGCGCGCGAAGAAATTCTGAGTTACATTGAATTTGTTTCCGATATGAACGCCGTAAGCTCCCTTTACCGCCTTACCGAGAACTATCCCGACGCCAAAAAAATCATAACGGGAATCTTTATTCCGTCGGTTACGGCGTTTACGCCCAAAGAACAGCGCGAATTTACAGCCGCGGAACATTCGGATGAGATTTTAAATACAGTTAAAAAATCGGTTTACGGGAAATATTTTTCAGAAGAATTTACGGATATAGATTTATTTGTGCGAAAGCTTATCATCAATAAGAGCATAAAAAATATACGCTATACACAAAACCCGACTCTTGCGCTCTTTTCCTATGAAACGGTTATAAAAAACGAAGTTAAAAACATTACACACATTATCGAAGGGGTAAACTACGGTCTTACTCCTGATGAAATATCAGACATAATTGTGAAAGGAGGATGCTGATGTCTGTTCAGAAAATGCAGCTTATCACCCTAAGCGGAGGCAATGATTTACTGCATGAAACAGCTAAAAAGCTTTATAAATTCGGATATTTTCAGCCTGAAAATGCGGGAAAGCATATCTCGTCTTCACTCGGATTTCTCCCTTACGCGGACGACAACCCATACGCTCAGATGCTTGAAAAAATGCACGCTCAAATATCTGAAAGCGGGCAAACTGTGACTTATAATCCGTCGGCCGAATCATATCCGCTGACCGATGAAGAAACAGAAGAGCTCAATGTTCTTTACAAAAAATCAGAGGAAATTTCAGAAAAAAAGAAAACCTTGCTTTCACAAAAATCGGCTTGTGAAGAGGGTATCGCGAAATTTTTAAAATTTAAAGAACTTGAGGTAAATCTTGACGACATAACGGCACTTCAGTATGTTACTGTTCGATTTGGCCATATGCCGAAAGAAAGCGCTAAACGCATTCCCGAGCTTTTTGAAAAATGCCCTTACTTTTATTTTGTGCCGTGCAGCGCAGACAAAACAGATTTCTGGGGAGTTTATTTCGCCCCCAAAAACCATATTGACGAGGTTGACGGAATATTCGCGACGCTTCTTTTTGAGCCGTTTGAGGTTCCCTCGGCCGCGGGCACAGTGCAAAGCGTAATATCGGAGCTTGAAAACAGTCTCGGTATTATTGACGGGCAATTAAACGAAATTAAAAGCGAAAACGAAAAATTGTGGGATAACGACGCTCAGTTTTACGATACGGTTTATTCAAAGATATATTTTCTCAACCGAATTGAGGAGCTAAAAGCGTATTCGGTGCATAACGGCCATTTCTTTATGCTTGTCGGCTGGGTTCCCGAAAATCAATTTTCCACAGCCGAAGAGCTTTTTTCCGACAGCGGTGTCTCGTTGGAGAAAAGCGATTCGGACCCCGAAATTTCTCCGCCTCCGGTTAAGGTCAAGGAGCACAGAGGTCTTTTAAAATTTCTTGTCGACCCGTACAAATTTTACATCGATATGTACGGCACGCCCTCTTACAAAGATATTGACGTAACCGCGTTCGTCGCCGTTACATACACTGTGCTTTTCGGCATAATGTTCGGAGATATGGGCCACGGACTCGTGCTTTCAATCGCCGGGTACCTGATGTATAAAATCAAAAAGATGGAGCTTGGCAGGATTCTTATCCCGTGCGGAATTTCGTCAATGGTATTCGGGTTTATTTTCGGAAGCGTATTCGGATTTGAAGATTTGCTTGACCCTGTTTACAAAGCAATCGGCCTGTCGGGCAAGCCCGTTTCGGTTATGGACAGTGTAAACTCCGTTTTGCTTGTAACTCTCGTTATAGGGATTTCGCTGACAACGCTCTCAATGCTTATGAATGTTTACGGGTGTATAAAGAACAAGCGTTTCGGAGAGGCTCTGTTCAGCAATAACGGTCTTACGGGCATAGCGGTCTACCTTTGCGGCGCAAACCTTGCCTCGCGCTTTATGGGCGGATTTTCTCCGGTGCCGTCAAAGCTCGCGTTTATAATAATCGGCGTCGGCGCGGTAATTCTGCTTATGAAAGAAATTCTTATAGGCGCTGTTGACAGGCACAAGAACTTTATGCCCGAAAGTATGGCGGATTACATTCTGCAAAACTTCTTTGAACTTATAGAATATATTTTGTCATACCTGAGCAACACGCTTTCTTTCCTGAGAATAGGCGCTTATGTCCTTGTCCACGCAGGAATGATGCTTGCGGTTTTTGCGCTTGCGGGCGAAAACAGGAATGCGGTAATTCTAATATTCGGAAACATCTTTGTCATTGCGGTTGAAGGTCTTTTGACCGCTATTCAGGTTTTGCGTCTTGAATTTTATGAGATGTTCTCAAGATTTTACGGCGGTGACGGCAAGCCGTTCACCCCGTTTACAGATAAACAATTTACTGTCGGAGGTAATAAAAATGAAAAACTTTAAAAAGATTATTTGCATCATAGCCGTTGCCGCTGTTCTTGCGGCGTCAATGTCAATGTTCGCTTTTGCCGAGGATTCGACAGCCGCTCAGTCTTCTGCGGACGGCACAGGTTTTGCAAAAGGTATGGGCCTTTTGGCCGCCGCTATCGTAACCTCGCTTGCAGGTATAGGCGGTGGTATCGCAATAGCCGCCGGCGCGCCTGCCGCTATTGCCGCAAACGCTGAAAATCCCAAGACATTCGGTAAATCAATCATTTTCGTCGCGCTCGGCGAATCAATTATCCTTTTCGGATTCGTTGTATCTATCCTTATTCTTCAGAAGGTATAAAAATGAAATTTTATCTGCTTTCGGACGACCCCGACTCGGTTGTCGGGATGCGTCTTGCCGGTATCAAGGGACAACTCCTGCAAAAAGACGAAAACGCCCTTGACGAAATAGAAAAAATAAGCCGAAATGAAGACGTCGGCATAATTTTAATTACGCCCGGCGTTGCCAAAAGATTGGGAAGCTCTTTGACCGAGCTCAAGAAGAAAAATCTTCCGCTTATTACTGAAATTCCGGACAGCGACCCTCAAAACAATTCTTCGGATAATGTTACCGATTACATCAGAAACGCTGTCGGAGTAAAACTTTAAGGAGGCGTAAGAATGGATAACCGCCTTGAAATTTTTCTGAAAAGCGTTACCGATTATGCGGACGCGCAATGCAAAAAGCTGGAGCGCACCGCCGAAACGCAAACGCAAAAGGAAATTACGGCATATAAAAAACAGGCTGTCGACATCAGCAAAAGCAATACAAACCGTGAAATCGGCAAAATTCAATCCGAAGCCGCGCTTAAAGCGGCTGAATATGAATCCGGCAAAAGGCTTGCGCTTTCAAATCTGAGGAATGAACTTGCAGACGGCATTTTTGATGAGGCGACCCTGAAAATCAGGGATTTTACCGCCTCCGCCGAGTACTCTGCCTTTTTGAAAAGAAGCGCTCAAAGGCTTGTCGGCGCAGTCGGTACCGAAATTATATTTTATATTCGCCCGTGCGACGCGGTTTACTCCTCCGTCTTAAAAGAAGTCGCTCCGCAAGCGGAAATCCGCGAGAGCGAGCAAATCAAGTTAGGTGGAATTATCGCAACGGATAAATCCGAAAATCTGCGCGCGGACGACACCTTGGAGTCAAGGCTCGGCGACGAAAAAAAGGCTTTCTTTGAGAACGCCGATTTTAAAGTATTTTAAGGGGGCGGATTTATGTCAGAATATAAAATTTACGGCATCAACGGCCCCGTTGTGACGGTTAAGGGCAAAACGGACTTACAAATGACGGAGACCGTTTATGTCGGCGAAAAAAAACTTATCGGCGAGGTTATCGGCCTTTCGGACGAATATACAACAATTCAGGTTTATGAGGAAACGGCGGGGCTCACCCCGGGCGAATCGGTTTTTTCCTCACACTCGCCTATGAGCGTAACGTTAGGGCCCGGAATACTCGGCAATATATTTGACGGAATTGAGCGTCCGCTTAACATTATTAAGGAAATTTCGGGCGCGTTCATAGAAAAGGGAATAAATATCCCCGCCATAAGCGAAACAAAAAAATGGCAGGTAAATGTTCTGCTTCATAAGGGCGACCTTGTTTTCGGAGGCGAAATTTTGGCGTCCTGCCCCGAAACCGACTCAATCACGCACAAAGCTCTTGTACCGCCGAACATTCAGGGCACCGTAACAAAGGCGGCGCCGGACGGAGAGTACACCGTCACCGACACAATAGCCGAAGTTACGGACAAAGACGGCAAAATCCACGAATTAAAACTTGCTCAGCGCTGGCCCATCAGAATGTCAAGGCCGGTGAGGGAACGCCTGCCTCTTTCAAAGCCGCTTATTACCGGGCAAAGGGTTATAGACGCCGTTTTTCCGATTGCAAAGGGCGGCGCGGCCGCAATTCCCGGAGGGTTCGGCACAGGTAAAACAATGACTCAGCATCAGCTCGCCAAATGGTGCGACGCCGATATAATAATTTACGTCGGATGCGGCGAGCGAGGCAACGAAATGACTCAGGTGTTAAACGAATTTTCCGAGCTTAAGGACCCGCGAACGGGAAAATCGCTCCTCTCAAGGACCGTGCTTATTGCGAACACCTCAAATATGCCCGTTGCCGCCCGAGAGGCTTCAATTTACACCGGCATTACGCTTGCCGAATATTACAGAGATATGGGATACCATACGGCCATTATGGCGGATTCAACTTCACGCTGGGCAGAGGCTCTGCGTGAAATTTCGGGCAGACTTGAAGAAATTCCTGCCGACGAGGGTTTCCCCGCGTATTTGCCCTCGCGCCTTTCGGAATTTTACGAAAGGAGCGGTTATTTTAAAAATTTGAATGGTACAGAGGGCTCCGTTACCATAATCGGCGCTGTTTCACCTCAGGGAGCGGACTTTTCCGAACCGGTAACGCAAAATACAAAGCGCTTTACGAGATGTTTTTGGGCTCTTGACAAATCGCTCGCCTACGCGCGCCATTACCCCGCCATAAATTGGACTACGTCTTACAGCGAATATACGGGCGACCTTTCCGATTGGTACAATGAAAACGTCGGCCCCGAATTTACCGCCTGCCGCGACAGGCTGACCTCAATTCTTTCTGAAGAAACAAATCTTATGGAAATTGTAAAGCTTATCGGAGCGGACGTTCTGCCGGACGACCAAAAGCTGATTATTGAAATTGCAAGGGTTATAAGAGTCGGTTTTTTACAGCAAAACGCCTTTCACAGCGACGATACCTTTGTGCCTGCGGAAAAACAGCTGAAGATGATGCAGGCAATTCTTCACCTTTACGACCGTTCGCAGGAGATTATTGCACGGCAGATTCCCATTTCAAAGATAACTGCAACGGGGCTTTTTGAACGTCTTATAAAGATGAAATACGACATTCCTAATAAAAATCCCGAAATGTTTGACGACCTTAACGGCGATGTTGACGCCGCAATAAACGCCATTCTTCGATAAGAGGTGAAAAGTGTGAAAATCGAATATACAAAAATTTGCGAAATAAACGGCTCTCTTATTGTTATAGACGGCGTTGAAAGCCCCGTGTATGAAGAAATAGCGCATTTTTTCCTTGACAGCGGAGAAATCCGAACAGGAAGAGTAGTTAAAATTGACGGCAAAAAAGTAACGCTTCAGGTTTTTGAAGGCACAAAGGGAATGTCCGCGTTTAACACAAGAACAGTCTTTACAGGTGAAAGTATGAGTTTGCCGCTCTCTCCCGAAATTCTTGGCAGAGTTTTTGACGGCTTGGGCCGCCCGAAGGACGGTTTCGGCGAGGTTTACCCGGAAGAAAAGCGCGATGTAAACGGCGCTCCGATAAACCCGGTTTCAAGAGAATATCCCAAAAACTATATAAGAACGGGCATTTCGTCAATTGACGCTCTCGCAACACTCATACGCGGGCAAAAGCTTCCCATTTTTTCGGGTTCCGGTATGAAACATAATGAGCTTGCGGTTCAAATAGTGCGGCAATCCGCTATTGCCGACAGCGATGACTTTGCGATAGTTTTTGCCGCTATGGGCGTTAAGAACGACGTCGCGTCATATTTCCGTTCGCAGTTTGCATCGTCAAATGTTATGAACAGAGTCGTAATGTTTTTAAACCTTGCGAACGACCCGATAACCGAAAGAATTATGACCCCTAAATGCGCTTTGACCGCCGCCGAATACCTGGCGTTTAAACTGGGAAAGCACGTTCTTGTGGTTATGACCGATATGACGTCTTACGCCGAGGCACTGCGTGAGTACAGCTCAACAAAGGGCGAAATTCCAAGCCGTAAGGGCTTTCCGGGGTATCTTTATTCGGACCTTGCCTCAATTTATGAGCGTGCCGGTATGATAAACGGCAAAAAAGGCTCCGTTACGCAAATACCGATTTTAACTATGCCGAACGACGATATAACGCACCCTATCCCCGACCTTACGGGGTACATTACCGAGGGGCAGATTGTTCTTGACCGTGGTCTTGACTCAAAAGGCATTTATCCGCCAGTCAGCGTTTTGCCGTCGCTTTCACGTCTTATGAAAGACGGCATAGGCGAGGGCTTCACAAGAGAGGATCACCCCGCCCTCGCGAATCAGTTGCTCGCTTCATACGCAAAGGTCCATGACGCCCGCGCTCTTTCATCGGTTATAGGCGAAGACGAGCTGTCGCCCTCAGACAAGGCGCTGTTAAAATTCGGAAAAGAATTTGAAGATAAATTTATCCGCCAAAGTTTTACCGAATGCAGAAGTATCGAGGAAACTCTTGACCTCGGCTGGTCTCTGTTGTCATCGCTTCCCGACTCGGAGCTTGACAGAACAGACGAAAAAATCCTTAAAAAATACTGCAAAAAATAACGTTCAATAAGGGGCTTGCCCCGTCATTATAAATTTTTTAACGGAGGTGTTACAATGGCGCAAACCGCCGCAACGAAAGCCAATCTTGCCGCCGCAAAGAAGTCGCTTGACTTGGCGTTGCTCGGCTTTGACCTTATGGACAGAAAAAAGAATATACTTGTCCGTGAAATGATGAACCTTGTTGACGACGCGGCAAATATTCGCAAAGAGGTAAACGATTGCTATGAAAAGGCTTACCGCTTTTTGCGCCTTGCAAACACGACGCTCGGATTTTGTGAAAGTTTTGCTCACACCGTCCCCGAGGACTCCTCACTCTCAATGGATTTCAAATCCGTTATGGGAGTGGAAATTCCCGTAATATCCTCGGAAAAACAGCCGTTAATGCCGTATTTTGGGCTTGTCGCCTCAAACGGATATCTTGACAAGGCTTACTTTTATTTTAACGAGGCGAAAATGAAAACGGTTCGCCTTGCGGAAATCGAATGCGACGTTTACCGCCTTGCCGACGCCGTTAAAACGACTCGTAAACGGGCAAACGCGCTCAACAACATTATGATTCCGAAATTTAACGCGGACATTAAAGAAATCAGCGAGGCGCTTGACGAAAAAGAGCGCGAAGATTTTACAAGATTAAAGGTTATAAAAGCGAGAAAAGAATCAAAATAATCGGACTTTATTTCGGCGGAACGGGAAAAACAAGGCATTGTGCGGAACTGCCGTCGCCAAAGCCAAAAAAGCGAAAACGCCCCTCTTTCGGTTTTGATTTAGGCAAAAAATTCAATATTGAATTTGATAAATTTCCGTTTGTGTAATTGTTTCCTTTTCAAAAAAATAAAGGCGTGTGAAAGCGAGGCAAACCAGTAATGAAACGAGGTTCGGCTGTAAGCGTCGGATTGAGCGTTGGAATATCTATGGGCATCCTTTTCAGCGTGATTTTCTGCAAAGTGTTGAAAAGCTACGCCGGAATAGGCGTGGGTATCTGCTTTGGCATTGCGCTGGGCGCTCTCACATTCGTGATGTTTCAGGCGTATAGGAAAAAGAAGTAGGCATAAAAAACGGCGCAGCCTTACGGCCGCGCCATTTTGCGGGGCAAGCCCCTTATTTAATATAAGCTAAAATTCAAGCTCTGCCGTAATCATATAGTGATCCGAAACGTTGCTTTTTACGCCGTCGTAATGAATTACCGAGTAATCCTTTGCCGAAAAACTGCCGTTTATAAATATAAAGTCTATCGGAGCGCCCTCGGTCTCCCTTGTCCACGCGTTGTACGTCAAAAGCCCGTCTTTTCCCAATGCTTTGCCCACGTTTATGTACCCGTTTTTCTCTAAGGTAACGCACGCTGGGCTTTCCGAATACTGATTAAAATCCCCTGTGACGGCAATATTGACGCCGTCATATTTTTTGCGTATTTCATCTGCGTAACGCGCAATCAGCTCTCCGCCGAGATTTTGCGCTTCATCGCTTACATTGTCAAGATGAGTATTAAAATGGGCAAAGCGCATCCCGTCCTCCTTGTTTTCAAGAATGACAAACGAGCAAACTCTGTTACACCCTGCGCCTTCAAAATGCGACTCCTTTTCGGGCGTTTCAGAAATCCAAAACGTTCCGCTGTCAAGCAGTGTAAATTTGTCTTTAAGATAAAAAATACCGCTCATTTCGGAGGTCTTTTCACTGCTGTCGCCGCCTCTTTTTACTCCGTAATAGGCGTATTGCGGCAAAAGCTTTTCCATTTTCTCAACCCAATCGCTGTTCATCTCCTGAACGCCGAGCGTGTCGGGCATAATTTTGTTTACCTGCTCCGCAAAAAGGTACGCTCTGCGCGTTGTATATGTTCCGTTAAAGAAATTGCCCCACGGCGCGGCGGTATTAAAGCTCGCAATCAAAATTTCATCTGTATTTTTAACTCTGCTTTCCGCAGGTTGAATCCGAACTTTTGGGTGCAACGGGAAAACTGCAAGAAAAATCCCGAGCGACGCCGCGAGAACAAGAACAAGCGCAATTAAAACGGATAAAGCGATTTTTATTTTTTTGTTCATATAAATTCCCCCATATTTATCTTATTTTATTTTAATTTATCATAAAATTACTTATCGGTCAATTAAAAAATAAATTTATATGATGTGTTCTTATATTAAAGATTATATATTGTAAATTTTTATAAAATATGGTAATATTATAACTTAGGCAAGATGTCTCCCGCCTCTGTAAGCGGCGGTTTCCATTTCCCCCGTGCGGCTGTGCCGCGCCTTGACACACACTCGGCGGAGCGAGCCACTTATCGAATGTTTATTTTTATATTTGGAGAATTATAAATGAAAATAATTATTGCAGGCGCCGGCAAAGTCGGAGAAACGCTTATTGAACAGCTTTCCGGCGAAAATCACAATGTAGTCGTAATCGACAAAAACGCAAAGCTCATTGAACGCTTGGTTAATTCCTATGATATTTTGGGAATATGCGGAAACGCGGCGAGCTACGGGGTTCAGATGGAAGCGGGCGTTAACTCTGCAGACGTTTTCATTGCCCTAACGCAAACTGATGAGCTGAATATTCTTTCCTGCCTTGTTGCCAAAACGGCGGGAATTAAACACACAATAGCAAGAGTCCGCAACCCGGATTACAGCAAACAGTTCGGTTTTTTCAAAAATGAACTGGGGCTTAGTATGACCATCAACCCCGAATATTCGGCCGCCCGTGAAATTGCCAAGGTACTTCATTTCCCCTCGGCCATCAATATGGAATCATTCGCTAAAGGCGCGGTCGACCTTGCCGAAATAAAATTAAAGCATGACAACCCGCTTTGCGGCTCGGCGCTTTCTGAAATTCAAAGAAAATTTAACGTCAATGTTCTTGTGTGCGCCGTTCAAAGAAATTCCGATGTGTTTATTCCGCGCGGTAACTCCGTGCTGGAGGCAAACGATAAGCTTTACATTACCGCGCCGCGCAAAGAGCTTGTCAGGTTTATGAAAAAAATCGGAATTTACCGCCACAAAACAAAAAACATTATGATAATCGGAGGCGGTAAAGTAGGCTATTACCTTGCGAAACAGTTATCCGAAAACGGCGGATATAATATTAAGATAATTGAAAAAGACTTTGCACGCTGTGAATTTCTCTCGGAAGCACTGCCCGATGTGCAGATAATCAACGGCGACGGCACTGACCGCGACACTCTTTTTGAGCAGGGAATTGAAAAGCTTGACGCATTCGTAGCGCTCACTTCAATAGATGAGGAAAACATTATTTCGTCAATGTACGCGTCATCGCTTGGAATTACCAAGACCGTCGCGAAAATCAACCGCGTTTCGTCAAAAGTTCTTCAAAGCATAGGTATGGACTCGGAATTTTCATCAAAGCTTATCGCGGCAGACAGAATAGTGGGCTACATCAGAGCAATCGGAAATTCAGACGAATCCAGCGTTCAGACTCTTTACAAGCTTGTTGACGGCAAGATTGAAGCGCTTGAATTTTTTATCACGGCGGAATTTGAAAAAACCGGTACCCCCATTAAAGACCTTAAAATACACAAAGACACTCTCATAGCATGCATTATACGCAACGCGCGCGTTATTTTTCCCCGAGGAGACGATACCATTCAGACGGGCGACAGCGTAATAATCGTTTCAAAGAGCAAACAGTTTAGAAATATTAACGAAATTTTCCGATAAGCGAAGGTTGTTTATGAATTACAGAATGATAAGCTCAACCGTAGGCAAACTGCTTATGATTGAAGCGCTGTTTATGACTTTGCCGTTTTTTATATCGTTTTACTATGCCGAAGGCATTGCCTCTTCGAGCGTTTATGCCATGGTTATGGTTATAATCATTGCCGCAGGCGTTATTTTAACCGCTTTTAAGCCGAGGCACAAACGAATATTTGCCAAAGAGGGCTTTGTTATCGTTGCTCTTTCGTGGATACTTGTCGCTCTCTTCGGCGCGCTCCCGTTCTATATAAGCGGCGCTATTCCAAACTTTACCGACGCTTTTTTTGAAACTGTCTCCGGTTTCACAACGACCGGAGCGAGTATCCTAACTGATATTGAATCTCTCCCGAAAAGTCTTCTTTTTTGGCGCAGTTTTACTCACTGGATAGGCGGAATGGGCGTTATTGTTTTTGTACTTGCAATTTTGCCGCAGAAAGACACGCGCTCAATGCACATTATGCGGGCGGAAGTACCCGGTCCCATAGTCGGCAAGCTCCTCTCAAAAACAACCGCCACGGCGCGAATACTTTACTTGCTTTACACCGCTATTACACTTCTTGAAACGTTCATACTTTACATTGGCAAGGTTCCTCTTTTTGACAGCATAACCCTCGCGTTCTCAACCGCGGGCACAGGCGGATTTTCCATTAAAAACGCGAGCGTCGCGGCTTATGACAGCTTGTTCGTTGAAATAGTCCTTTCACTTTTTATGATTCTTTTCGGCATTAACTTTAATCTTTTTTACCTTATTCTTGTCCGTCAGATAAAACGCGTGCTGAAAAGCGAGGAGCTTTGGGTATATCTTTCAATTATAGCCGCAAGCACGTTGGCGATTGCGTGCAACATTATGCCGTCGGTCAAGACGTTCGGCTTGGCTTTAAGGCACGCGGGCTTTACAGTTACGTCCATAATTTCCACCACGGGATTTGTTACGGCGGACTTTAACAAATGGCCTACATTTTCAAAATGTATTCTCACAGCGTTAATGATTGTCGGCGCAATGGCTGGGTCAACAGGCGGCGGGCTTAAAACCGCAAGAGTCATTATGCTGTTTAAATCGGGCTTTCGGGAAATACGGCGCGCTATACACCCCGGAACCGTTAAATGTATTAAGCTTGACGGCGCGGTGGTTGACAAGGAAACCGTTTCGACGGTTAACTCGTATTTCACTCTTTATATGGTTATTATTGCGGTATCCACCATTCTTGTCTCGTTCAACAATTTTGATTTTACAAGCACGTTTACGGCAGTAATCACCTGTATAAACAATGTAGGACCCGCTTTTGACGCCTTTGGCCCTAAAAGTAATTTTTCGGCGCTTTCCGATTTTTCAAAAATTGTTTTGTCTGCCGATATGCTGATAGGCAGACTGGAAATTTTCCCGATGATTATTCTGTTCTCACCTTCTTCATGGAAAAAGAATATCTGATATAAAGGGGCCTTGCTATGTTTCCGCAAAGAATATATGCAAAAATAAATCTTGACAATATCGTAAAAAATATAAATACCGTCCGCGAAAAGATAGGTAAGGATGTTCGCATTATGGGCGTCGTTAAGGCCGACGGATACGGCCACGGCGCAGTTGAAGTTTCAAAAGTTCTCGCCGAAATCGGGGTGCGCGACCTCGGCGTTGCAACCGCGGGCGAGGCCGTATATCTCAGAAAGCACGGTATTGACAGCCGTATTTTAATTCTCGGTCAGGTTTTTCCCGGCGATTATTCATCTATTGTCAAATACGGAATTGATTCCGCCGTGTTTGACGTATCCTGCGCCGAAAAGCTTTCTCAAGAATCGTTAAAATCCGGTAAAAAAGCGGGAGTTTACATAAAAATCGACGTCGGTATGGGCAGACTCGGTTTTCAAGCCGACGCAGACGGAGAAAGCCGCATCAAAGAGCTTTTTAAGCTAAAAGGGCTCGAAATTCTCGGCGCGTTCGCGCATTTTCCGTGCGCGGATTCCGCTGACAAAACCGCGTCCGAAATTCAGAGAAAGAAATTTTTTGACTTCACCGATAAAATAATCCGTAACGGGTTTCCTCTGCCGTGCAGACATATTTACAACAGCGCCGCCGCGATAGACCTTAAAGGCAAGTGCGGGGATTTGGTGCGATGCGGTATTGTCACCTACGGGCTTTATCCGTCCGATGAACTGAAGAACGCCTGTACTCTTTACCCCGTAATGGAGCTAAAAAGCAGTATAGCTTTTATTAAGGACGTGCCGAGCGGTTTTGCCGTCAGCTACGGCTCAACCTTCATCACCGATAAACCCTCTAAAATCGCAACTGTTACGGCGGGTTATTCCGATGGGTACCCGCGATACCTGTCAAACAAAGGCGAGGTGCTTATCCGAGGCGTTCGCTGCCCGATTGTCGGCAGGGTTTGTATGGATCAGCTTATGGCGGACGTCACAAATGTGCCTGATGTAAAATGCGGAGATGAAGTAACGCTTGTCGGCACAGACGGCGGCGAAACTATCAGCGTCGAGGATATTTCAGACCCGGTTGCAAGATTTAATTATGAGGTCGTCTGCCTTATAAATAAGCGCGTGCCGAGAGTCTACGTAAAGAACGGCGAAATAATTAAAATTGAAGACTTTTACAATTAACTTTTTGATAAAAAAAACGGAATGAATTAAAAATCCACTCCGTTTTTTAATTTCATAATGGGTCTGCCCGTCATCAGATGTGAAAAAGTCCATATGTGAGCCCCGACATAATGAATCCCGCTATAAGCACGCCGAGAGCTATTATGGGCAGAGATTTTTTAAGCCGTATGTCAAGCAGAGCCGCCATAAGAGCCCCCGTCCAGCCGCCCGTACCGGGCAGTGGAATCGCCACAAACAGCAAAAGCCCCCACGCCTCAAATTTAAGCACCTTATCCTTGTTTTTCTCAGTTCTTTTTTCAAGCTTATCAATAATTCTGCCGAAAAATTTATAACGTCTTAAAAACTCAAATATTTTTCTTATAAAAAGAATGATAAAAGGAATAGGGAGCATATTGCCCGCATAACAAATAAGGAATGCCTTAAAAAACGGAATCTGTAACAGCCTTGAGGCTATCATTCCGCCCCGTATCTCCAAAACGGGCATAAGGGAAATAAGAAAAGACGTCAGCTCCCTCGGCATTTTGTCCGTAAAAAATTCAAGTATTTCCGCGACAATCTGTTCAAGCATTTTCAACACCCGCTTTTTCAAGGTATTCGTTTGCTTTTATAAGTATTTGCCTGTCATTCGGAAATTTCAAACAATCCATCGCCTTTTCAAATCCGAGCCACAAATATTCCTCAATTTCCTCCCGCTGAATAACCGTGTGCGTGTCGCTTGTGGTGGCCAAAAAAATTATAACCTTTTTTTCAATTCTGTTTTGGATTGAATATTCCGACTTGTATCTGAAATCAGGCAAAAAGTTTATCCTTATTCCCGTTTCCTCAAGCACCTCGCGGTAAGCGGCCTCATGCTCGTCCTCGCCGCGCTCAACGTGCCCTTTCGGAAACCCCCAGTTAAGACTTCTCTTATTTTTAATCAGTAAAAATCTTATTTCGCCGTTTATTATTCTGTAAACGACCGCTCCGCACGACGTTTCGTAAAGACAGCTAATCTCATAAGTGCCCTCTTTTTCCGCATAAGATACAGCATCCTCAATGTCGTGAACAATATATCTTTTGCTTTTGGGCGCAACGACAAGAATTATTCCGCCCATATTTTTTCTTTTAATGACCGCTATCACTCTGCCGTCAAAAAGTCTTACTCTGTGATTGACTCCCATAATATATGCGCCCTTGACCGGGGACCTCGGATCCAATCCGCTCTCAATCTTACCGAAATTCAGTTCATGCCTGATTCCGTTCTCCGCGTCAAAGGAGTGCATCGGCTTGGTGACGCGCACCGTTACAAATTTGCCAAGCATAAAACGACTCCTAAACTAAAACTCAACATATTATACATATTTTATACCTCTCTTTCAAGAGGTGACAGCCATAAATATACATTTTTTTATTTTTACTCCTTTTTTTATAAAAAATATATTGTTATTTTACCGTACTTGTTGTAAAATAGCGATGTATATGTTTTTTGTAAAGGGTGAAGGATTTTGGCAGATAATAACCGCAAGGATGATTATGAGGATTTTTATTCAAATTCCCCCTCAGATTCCCCATCAAAGCCTAAATTTGAAGTAAATATAAAAAGCGATGATTTTCAGGATATTTCCTCTTTTTCAGACGATTACGGCTCAAAGCCGCAGATAAAGTACAACAGTTCGGCAGATAACAGACGGCGTCAGGAATATTCATTTAACGACGCGCAGGAGCTTTACGGGAATATGATTCCCGAAGACCCCAAACACCCCAAAAAAAAGAAAAAACGCCACCCCGTTCTTGCGGTAATATCAATCTTTCTTGTATTGATTATAACCGTTACAGGCACGCTCGGCTTTTACGCTTATTCAACCGTCAAAAAATTGATTGGCAGTATAACGGTTGACGAGCCGCTTAAAGAGAACACATATATACAGGATTCGGAGCTTTATAAAGACAGCGAACAGATTAACGTTCTTCTTATAGGCACAGACGCAAGGGAAAAAGACGTACAATCACGCTCCGACACTATGATACTTCTGACCCTTGACTACAAAAACAGACAGATCAAGCTCACCTCGTTTTTGAGAGATTCTTACGTTTCAATCGCAAGGGAGGGTCTGCGAAAACAAAAACTGAACGCCGCGTATTTCTACGGCGGAATACAAATGCTTATTGACACGCTTGAGATGAATTTTAAGGTAGAAATACCATATTACGCCATCGTTGATTTTGAAATATTTGAAAAGATTATCGACAAAATCGGCGGCGTGGACGTTGAGATTACGGCAAGAGAGGCAAATTACTTAAACAGCGGCGACCATATGACAAAAGAAATAAAAAAAGACTTCCCCGAAGAAATTTCCGAGGGCGTCAATCACCTTACAGGCGGCCAAGCTCTTTGGTATTCAAGGATACGCTACCTCGACTCCGATTTTATGAGAACCAGACGCCAGAGGAAGGTAATAGAGGCCATAATAAGCAAAGCCATAAAGCAAAAGCCGAAAGAACTGCTTGCGCTGGCTCAGGAAATTATGCCTATGATACGCTCAAACATTCCGTCCGACGACATTCTTAAATTCGGAGTTGACGCCTTACGCGAAAAAGCTTATACTTTCCCGGTAGTTCAGCACTCGATTCCCGCCGACAAAACATGGTCTAATAAAAGCATTTCGGGCGTAGGTCAATGTCTTGTGCTTGACTTTGAAAAAAATATTGATTTACTGCAAGCATTTTTAAAAGAAAAACAGCTTACAGATGAAGAGACAAAATAACATCCCAAGGGAGAAATTATAATGAAAAAAGCAAAAATGACACTTGTGTCAGAATTTAAAAGCGCTAAAATCGACGAAAGAATATACGGATCTTTCATTGAACATTTGGGAAGAGCCGTATATGGCGGAATCTATGAGCCGGGCCACCCGTGCGCAGATAAGGACGGCTTTCGCACAGACGTTATAGATGAGATAAAAAAGCTCAACGTCCCCATAGTCCGCTACCCGGGCGGAAACTTCGTTTCGGGCTATAACTGGGAAGACGGCGTAGGCCCTGTTGAGCTGAGGCCCAAAAAGCTTGAGCTTGCGTGGGGCGTTACAGAGCCTAACCTTTTCGGCACTAACGAATTTGCGAAATGGTGTAAAAAGGCGAACACACAGTGTATGATGGCTGTAAATTTGGGACTTAGAGGCCCTGAAGAGGCAAGAAATCTTGTTGAATACTGCAACCATAAATCGGGCTCATATTGGAGCGACCTTCGCCGTTCGCACGGTTACGAAGAACCGCACTCAATTAAAACTTGGTGCCTTGGCAATGAGATGGACGGCCCGTGGCAAATCGGCCACAAAACCGCGGTCGAATACGGAAGAACGGCTCTTGAAGCCTCAAAGGTTATGAAATGGACCGACCCGTCAATCGAAACTATTATGTGCGGCAGTTCAAATATGAGAATGAAAACGTTTGGGGAGTGGGAAGCCACTACTCTTGACATAGCTTACGATACCGTTGACTATGTCTCCTTACACATTTACTTTGACAACAGGGCCGACGACACCGCCTCATTCCTCGCAAAGTCAATGGTTATGGACGATTTTATCAAGACCGTTGTATGCGTATGCGATTATATTAAGGGTAAAAAGCACTCAAAGAAACAGATTAACCTTTCCTTTGACGAATGGAACGTTTGGTACCATTCAAACGGCGCTCCGGTAGAAAAATGGTGCACGGCTCCTCATCAGCTCGAAGATATTTACAACTTTGAGGACGCTTTGCTTATCGCGTTACTGCTTATGACGCTTTTAAAGCACGCGGACAGGGTAAAAATCGCCTGCCTTGCACAGCTTGTCAACGTAATAGCGCCCATTATGACGGAAAACGGCGGAAAAGTTTGGGAACAGACTATTTTCTATCCGTTTATGCACCTTTCAAATTACGGCAGAGGCTACATACTTGTTTCAGACGTTAACAGCCCTAAACACGACACAAAGGAATTTACCGATGTGCCCGACGTCGATTCAATCGCGACTCTTTCCGAAGACGGCGAATCCCTGACTGTATTTGCCGTTAACAGAAGTCTTGAAGACGACGTTATGCTTGACGTATCTCTTCTTGATTTTGAAGGATTTGAGGTTGTTGACGCTATTGAAATGAGCGGTTATGACGTCAAAGCCGAAAACGGAGTAACAGCTTGCCCCGTTAAACCGTTTAAGAAAGAAAAGCCCGTTATTGACAGGAAAATTATGAGCGTTCCTCTTAAACCTCTTTCTTGGAATGTTATTAGACTTGCAAAAGCAAAATAATTGTAGTAAAATAAAAATAAGGGAAAATACAACGAAAGGAAAGATACCTTACATATATTTTTGACGTAACAGGTATCGCACGGTGATTGTTATGGCTGTAAAATGTCCTGAATGCGGGCACACGTTAAAGCTTTGGAATATTAAGGCGGAGTGTCCCAAATGCGGCGTTAACCTTCCCAATTACAAATGGGAGGATCGTTTGGAAAAGGACGCGGATACCGCAGAATCTGCGTTTGCAAGGCTTCATTACAGAACCAAAAACTTTAAATCGGCTATTTTAGGGTCAAAGCTTCGCATTGTACGCCTTGTAATGACATTCTCTCCGCTCATCGCCCTTGTTCTTCCGCTTTACAAATTTAAAATCTCTCTCCCGTTCTATGAGGAAAACCAAACGGTGTCTTTTCTGACGTTCATTATGAACTATCTGCTCAAAAGCGACATCGGCTCGGTTATCACCATTGCCGGCGGCGATGTTTTGGGGAAAGCGGCGGTGCTTTTGATTACAGCCTGTGTTCTGATGCTTTTCTCCGTTGTATGCGGCGTTCTCAACTTTTTTGTTCTGCTGATTGCGGGTATAAACCTCAAATACGTTTTTAACATCGTTCTCAATGCGCTCAGCACGGTTGCTTTCGGAGCGGCGGCAATTTTCTTTATAATGTTTTCCAACGAATGCGCGTCGCTCGGCGGCGGAATTATTACGGAAACTTCCATAGGTTTCGGGTTTATTGTCGGCTGTATTCTTTTTGCGGTCAACCTCGCGTTGAATATTATTACAGGTAAATCTTTCAAAGAGCAGAAGAAAAATCAGCCCGACCTTGACGGATTTGTCGAAAATGAACTTCGCGAACTTCGCAAGCCTAAGACGGCGGAATAACCGTTTGATATTGCCAAACGGCGTATGTAATGACGGGCAAGCCCCTTATTGAAACAAAATAAAAAGACGGCGTAACACTTTAATCGGTGTCTGCGCCGTCTTTTTTGCTTATTCCGTTTCAAAATACACTCTGTACCTGCCGTGGAGAATTTCGTAAAACGGCACGAGCAAACGCCCGTCAACCGAAAATCTCATATCGCCGCACTTTTTTATATCCGTGCTTTTAAGCGGCGGACAGCATATCTGTTTTTGCTCGGTAAAATCGTTTTCGCCTGCCGCCCAATCGCTTTCGGGGCAGTCACCGTCGCCCATATACTCAGCCAAAAGTGTTTCGCCGTATGTGAAATACACAAATTTCGGAGCGTCCTTCTTTATGTGCTTTTCGGATTTTCTCGGTAGATAAATTTTAACTATATCCCCTTTTTTAAAGCTATCCGAAATCTTAACATAGCCGTTATCGCTCACGGAAAACTCACTTCCGCCGTACAGGAGCTTAAAATCCGAACACCAATGAGGTTTTCTGAAATATACCGCGCCCTCATAATCACTTGTAAATTCGAGAATTTTTGTATCATCGCCGACTGACGCGAGCCGAACAGATACGTTTTCGCTCTCGGCTGACGAGTCAATATACAAATTTACATATAAATTTTTGTCATAGTTAAAAATTAACTTATTATATGTAAACGGATTTTCAAGACCCGAACCGAAACAGCACCAGAAAGAATTTTCAGGTGTTGAGTAGACTTTAAAATTACCCGGTTCAAGTCCGACAAAATAAGTCTTCATACCCTTTTCGTCCTGTGACGGCAAAATGTGATTAAAAAGAGCTTTTTCAATATAATCAAAATATTTTCCGTCGCGGGTTTTTTCCCAAAGCATTCTTGAAAGGGTTATCATATTGTTTGTGTTGCAGGTTTCACACGTATTTGTCTTCAGCGGCAGTTCACCGATATTGCCGAAATGCTCCCCTACACCGTGGCCGCCTATTGCGTATGAACGGTTATTTACAACAGTATCCCAGAAAAATTCGGCCGCAGAATAATAATAATCCGCGCCGCCGTTTGAATAGACCTGCAACGCGCCTATGATTTTCGGAATCTGAGTATTTGCGTGCAGCCCCGACAGCGCGTCTTCGCCCCTTGAAAGCGGCAAAAGAAGATTTTCCTCACAGAAAAATTCGGACGCAGTTTTGAATTTTTGATTTCCGGTATGCTTATAAAGTCTTGAGAGGACGTCGTTCATACCTCCGTACTCACATTTAAGAAGTCTTAACCTTTGCTCGGAGTTTAATGAGCGCGTTGTATTGTAAACCCATTCGCCTAATTTTTCAGCAACGTCAAGCGAGTCCTTTGTGCCGATATTTTCATAAATATCAATAAGTCCTCTGAAGATTTTGTGGAGCGAATAGTACGGAACCCACCAACCGGCAAGCGCAAAGCCGTCCGCCGTAAAGCCATCGGGATCGCCGAACACTTTGTCAAAGCTTTCGCTTTCGGGAAAACCGGCGATATACCCGTTATCCCCTTGCAGCTCTTTCAGCTTGCCTACGCAGTATTCGGCCTTTTGTTTCGCCGTTTTATCGCCGTTTGCAGAGAAAAGAAAGGACAGAGCCGACATATAATGCCCCAAAGTGTGGCCGGAAATGCCCTTAGCCTCCCAACCTCCGTAACGCTCGGATTCCGGTATTCTGCCCATAGCCTCAAAGCACGGAGCCAAAAGCCTGTCGGGAGAAAGGTTCATCAGCATTTTTCTGCCCGTTTCAAAATAGTCCGAAAAAATTTTATCTGAAATTACAACTCTCATAAAACCTCCTCTGAAAATTAAAGCGGGGCGCCGTCAGCGACCCCGCAAAATTTTATCTTACGGAAACGGAGCTTAAAATTTAATCCTTTCCGAAATATAATCCGCAAGCTCGGAAACGGGCATTCGCACCTGTTCCATTGAGTCTCTGTCGCGAACCGTCACGCAGTTGTCGGCAGGCGTATTTTCATCGCCAACGGTCTGAAAATCTACCGTGATGCAGAACGGAGTGCCTATTTCATCTTGGCGGCGGTAGCGCTTACCGATTGAGCCTGTTTCGTCAAAATCGGTCATAAAATACTTTGAAAGCTCACCGCGGATTTCCTCCGCTTTGCCGGAAAGTTTCTTTGAAAGCGGAAGAACCGCCGCCTTATAAGGGGCAACGGCGGGATTCAGGTGAAGAACCACGCGCGTGTCGTTTTTCTCGGCGTCAAGCACCTCTTCGTCATAAGCCTGAACCAAAAGCGCGAGCACTGTTCTGTCAAGCCCGTATGTGGATTCAATAATAAAAGGAATATATCTTTCGTTAGTTTCAGGGTCAAGATATTCCATTTTTACACCGCTGTACTCCTGATGCCTTGTCAAATCGAAATTAGTTCTGTTATGAGTGCCGTTGATTTCGCCCCAGCCAAACGGGAACAGAAATTCTATATCACAGGCCGCTTTGGCATAATGAGCCAGCTTTTCGTGGTCGTGGAACCTGAGATTCTCTGCGGGAAGACCCAAGTCCTCAAAATACTTTTTGCCGTATTCCTTAAAATAATCGTAAAGCTCTGTATCGGAGCCCTCTTTGCAGAATGTCTGAAACTCCATCTGTTCAAATTCAACCGTTCTGAACGTAAAGTTGCCGGGAGTTATCTCATTGCGGAACGCTTTGCCGATTTGCCCTATGCTGAACGGGAGCTTTGCTCTCATTGCACGCTGAACATTGAGATAGTTTACATATTCGCCCTGGGCGTTTTCCGGGCGGAGATAAATTATGCTTTTGCTGTTATTTGTTACGCCGCGGAACGTTTGGAACATAAGGTTAAATTCGCGGATGTCCGTAAAATTGTGCTTGCCGCAGTTAGGGCACGGTATGCTGTGTTCCTTAATATACTCAAACATTTCTTCTTTAGTCATACCGTCGGCATGCGCTTCGGGGTCAAAATCGTCAATCAGATTGTCCGCCCTGTGGCGCATTTTACACTCTTTGCAGTCAAGAAGAGGGTCGGAGAACGACGCAACGTGGCCGCTTGCCTCCCACACTTTCGGATGCATAAGAATGTCCGCGTCAACTTCATAGCTGTTTTTACGCTCCTGAATAAATCTTTTTCTCCATGTATCCTTTACATTGTTTTTAAGCCTTGCGCCTAAAGGGCCGTAGTCCCAAGTGTTTGCAAGGCCGCCGTAAATATCGCTCCCCGCAAATATAAAGCCCCTGTTTTTGCAGAGCGCAACAATTTTCTCCATTGTCTTTTCGGTGTTTTTAAGCATAATTTATCAGTCCTTAACAATTATTTTCACTAAATAGATAGTTTATAATAATTCAAGAATAAAGTCAAGCAAATACACGTTTTCAGACGCGGTAAAAAGCAAATTTGCGCTGATTAAAGCAAAAACCCCGGAGCGTTTCAGACGCAGCGAGGTTTTATGCGCGGGCCGTTCGCCGTAAGGCCCAAATTCAATAAAGGGTTTTCAGTTATTCCTCAACCGTAAATCCGGCGGATTTGCGTTTTTCGGCAAGCCCCTCCTGCATTTGAGTCTTGTACTTACCCGAAATTTTATAGAAGAACATCGGAATAGAGCAAAGTAAAAGGCTCAGCCCCGGAACTACCGATACGAGCGAGAACATCGCGAAATTCTGAGTTCTTGTAAGCTCAGTAGCCGCCATAACCGTTGTTGAATTCAGCATTTGCGCAGGCTCAAAGCCTATCGCCATATACATAACAACTATGCCGCAGGTCGATATTGCCGAACCGAGCTTATTGATAAATCCCTGACAGGCAGAGCCGAGAGCGTTGTCTCTGTGCCCTGTTTTAAGCTCCATATAATCAAGGCAGTCGTAAATCATCGCGATTGAGATTGTATTTATAACGCCAAGCGGTATACAGGAGATTAAAATAAACGGAATGCAGATATAGAGATTAGCTGTAAACCAGCCTATAAGAGTTGTACATATACTTGCCGCAAAACCGGCAAGGCACGTTGTTATGAGTAACTTTTTATAGTCGAACTTTTTCATAAGCATCGGCATAAATATCGTCGCGCCGAACATTCCCACAACAGCGCAAACTTGGAATATAGTTTTCACCGTCGAAACCGACGCCGCGATAGCCGCCGTTTTTTCCTCAAGAGTCATACCGTTAAGGTCAGGCCCGATGTAAAATGCATAACGGGCAACGTGTATCGCCGCGGCCTGAACCATATATCTTCCGCTTGAAAGCACTCCCATCGCAATAACAAGCAGCAGAGGCTTGCAATGGAAAATTCTTGAAAGCTGAGAATCCTCGCCCTTTTTTCTCTTTACTACCGGCGGAACAGCCCGCTCTTTGATATGAAAATATGAGTTAACGTACATTACCGTGCCGATAGCGACAACCGCTACGGCGATTATAAGGTACTGTTTTTTGTTATATTGTTCCGGATTTTCCGTAGAAATGAATTTCGGCAGCAAAAGCCCCGCCGCAAAAAAGAATATTTCGGGAAGAGCCGAGCCGACGCTGTTCCATATTTTACTGAAGGATACAACGGAACTTCTCTCCTGAGGGTCGGGCGTTAAAACATTAGGCAAGCTCCAGAAAGGAACGTCCGCCATAGTGTAAACCATACCCCAAAGAACATAAATAAACGCCGAATAAACCATCAGCTTGTTCATTGAAAGATTGGGGCTTAAATACATCATAACCGTCAGAACCGCTATGAGCGGAGCGGCAAAAAGAATATAAGGCTTAAATTTGCCCCATTTTGTAACATTTCTGTCGGCAATAATGCCCATAAGCGGGTCGTTTATCGCGTCCCATACCCTTGCGAGCAACATAAGCAAAAGCACGAACAACAGCGGCAGGTGCAGAACATTTACGTAATAATCGCTTATGTAGCTTGACATCATCGCATAAATCATTCCCTGACCCATACCGCCTATTGAGAACATCCAAAGTTCTTTTTTTCCTACATACCTCTTCTTTTCCATAATTCCTCCTGTAAAAGTTATCTTTTAAAAAGCGGTAACGGCAAAAGAGTTGCCGCCAACGCAAACTGACCGAAATAATAAAGCGTATGGTTAATAATTATATTAGGCGCGGTATTGCCGCCGTTTTTGAAATATATATTTGTCAAAACCAAATCCGAAAGCAAAAACGATGCCGCGCCGACCGACAAAAGAATTGTATTTCTTGAAAAATCGTTTACCGCCATACTGAACAGTGAAAGAAATACCGTCATTGACACTAAAAATGAGTAAACCGCGACTATTTTTTTAAACTTACCGTAATTCAATTTCATCACTTTTTCGGTAAGAAATACGCCCAAAGCCAAGAGCGCCGAAAAAATACAGCACGCGGCAAAATGCAAAGGCCTTAATTTGTACTGATAAACAATGGCGGAGCAAAAAAATATATGCCCTGCCATAAAGCTTACAAAACCCGAATAAAGAAAAACGTCGCTGTCTTTATCATAACAGTATTTAAGGTCAAGCCAAACATCTCCCAATAGGCTGAAGATAAAGCCTAAAATCATTGTTACTCCGTAAATAAACGGCTTTTTAGGCATCAAATCCTCACCGTTAAAAGAGTACGCCAGCGCCGTAAACGCGGTAATAATAAAACACATTGACGCTCCGGCCTTGCAGTACATCGCCGGCAGTCCGCCTTTTTTTACCCGTAAAATCAAAAACGCCAGCGTAGTAATCACGCCGACAGCAATGACCGCGGGAAACATATAGCTGTGCATAATTATCACTCTTTTGCTATTTTACATAAAATTACATAAAATATTATACCGATAATCGTATAAAAATACAATTATCAGTATAGACAAAAACATATAGCACTTTTCGTCAGTTTTGCTTGCGGACAACTCCGTACTCGTCGTCTAACCTGTAATACGGGCAGTCATAATCGGGGGACGAAAGGAAACGGGCGGTTTCGTCCTCGTCAAAAGACACGTCACAGCAATACTCGTCAATTTCTTCATCGTAATAATAATTTGCGCAGGTTTCACAGCTTGACGGCAAAAAAATCACCTCTGAAATATTTTTTTAATTTTATCATAAATAAGCCGTATCATCAACAAAAATTTACACTTTGTTCATTGACTAACGATGATATTTGAATTAAAATACTATCATCTTTTGAAAGTCGGTGAAAATATGAGCCTTGTCGAAGTAAAAGATCTCTACAAAATATATAACCCCGGTGAAAATGAGGTAAGAGCGCTTGACGGAATCAATCTTACCGTTGAAAAGGGCGAATTTTTGGCTATTGTCGGGCAGTCCGGCTCGGGAAAATCCACGTTTATGAATATGATAGGTCTTTTGGATATTCCGACGTCGGGCACCTATCTTCTTGACGGTATTGACGTTTCAAGTATGACTGACGACGAGCTCTCCGAAATACGCAACAAGGAAATAGGCTTTATTTTTCAGGGCTTTAATCTTATTTCAAATTTAAGCGCCGTTGAAAATGTTGAGCTGCCTCTTGTGTACAGAGGTATGAAAAAAGATGAGCGCCGCCGATTGGCTCTTGAGGCGCTTGAAAGGGTCGGCCTTTCGCACAGGCTTAATCATTTGCCGAAACAAATGTCGGGCGGTCAGCAACAAAGAGTGGCGATAGCGAGAGCCGTCGCGGCGCGTCCTCCCATTATCCTTGCCGATGAGCCGACAGGCAATCTTGACAGCCACTCGGGAATTGAGGTAATGAAAATCTTGCACGAGCTTCACGAAGAGGGCAGAACAATTATCCTTATCACTCACGACAATGATATTGCAAAGGAGGCTCAACGGGTAATTCGCATACAGGACGGTCAAATTATAGCGGATTATCTCAATTAGAGGCCGCATTTTGCATAAACAATACAACGCTTTTTTGTATAATATTTAGAAAATTTTTAAAACGCCGTTTTTATAATGGCGTTTTTCTTTGTTTTATGGTAAAATATTTGAATACGAATTCAGAATAAAACATTGGGGGTTTATTTATGAAAAATCGGTTTTCAAAAAGACTTATTTGCATAATAACAGCGGTTTTAATCGTTTTTGCGAATTTACCTTTCTATGCTGTTGCCGCAAATACGGCGGGCAATTTGAATTTGGGAATTATCAGCGATACCCACTATTTCGCGCCCGAAAGCATCGGCGGCAATATGGATAGCTTTATCGAATTTTCAAAGCTTAACAATTCATCATCATACATCGCAGACGCCGCTGTTGACTGTGCGCTCGCCACATTTAAGGAGCAGGCGTCAAACGGCGAGCTTGACTTTGTGCTTATTCCGGGCGACTTAACGCGCAACGGCGAGCTTGCGGGCCACCGCGCTTTTGCCGCAAAGCTCCGTCAGTTTGAGCAGGAAACGGGAATCCCCGTTTACGTTATCAACGGCAACCACGATATAAACAATATCCGCGCCTCAAAGTACAACGGCGAAAAATTTGTCGAGGACACGCCTACATCTCAAGATGATTTCCGTCAGATTTACGCTGAATTCGGCTATGACGAGGCGCTGAGCACATATACCCCGCCCGAGGGCGCAAAAGCAGGCGCTCTTTCCTACACAGCGAACCTCGGAGATAAATACCGCCTTATCGCCCTTGACGGCGGACGTTACACTGCCGACAACACAGACAAAGGCGACGACGTTCAGGAAACGGCGGGTTCATTCACGGAGGACCTCTTGAAATGGGCGGTTAACGAGTGCAAAAAAGCGCAGGCCGAGGGCAGAATTGTCATCGGTATGAACCATTTTAACATTGTTCCCCATTTTGATACTGAGGCCGACATTTTTGAGGCGTTCGTGCTTAAAGAGTGGGAGCGAATGGCTGACACGCTTGCGGACGCAGGTATGCACTATATGATTTCCGGCCATTTGCATTCGCACGACGTAGCCGAATATGTAAGCGACAACGGAGAAAAGATAACCGACATCGCAACCGCGTCGCTTATTAACTACCCGAATATGTTCAGAACGCTTAAATTCAGCTCATCCGGCAAAAATAACGTAAAGTGCGAATATATTTCTCACGATATTGACGATACCATACCCGTTACGATAAACGGGGAGGAACAGCCAAAGCCGTTCAAGAACATCTGTTTCGGCGTAAACTTCGGCGAAGGCGGAGTTAAAAGCTTTGTAATGAATCTTCTTGAGTATCAGCTTAAATACGGTTTCGGCGCAGACGCTAAAGAATCAGGAGGGCTTTACAACTACCTCGCCGAAAAGATAGACTTTGACTCGCTCATTAAAAATGCAGTAAACAACGACCTGCTCGGCGGAATCTCCGCGTCGGCGGTAAAATCACTTCTTTTCTCAATCTGCTCGCAGGTTGACAGAATTTATCTTTCGGACCCCGACAATACTCTTGATATTATTGAGCCGATGATTGACCACTTGCTTGACACGCAAATTTCCGACGTTCCCTGCACAAAGTTTAAGGACACCTTGGGCTTTGGAAGCAAAGGCGACAAGGGCACTGTCGGCGACCTCGCATCGACCGTTTTGGCTTACCACTACACTAACAACGAAGACCCTGAGGATGACGCATTCCTTAACGACGCGCTGAACCGTTTTAAAAACCATAAAAACGGAAAAATCGTCGTTGACGCCCTGTTTACCGTAATTCTTGACGAGCTTTTGCAGGACGAGGTTCTAAAGAAAATCAAATTAGACCCCGTTTCTCTCGGAATCAACGGCGAAAACGGCGAGGCAATCGGCGCCCTTTTTGAAAATATTTTCGGCACATTGGGAATTGAATTTGAGGGGTTCGGCCTTTCCGATATAATTTCGCTCATTTTAAAAACCGGGGTCGCGGGCGACACCGAAAAACTGAGCGACGCGGTTTACGCGCTTTTGGGCGATTATTTGACGCAGAGCCAATACGATATTATCGACGAAGAGTTTTACAGAATCCTTAAAGACTTTACTCACGATGAAAATCCCGCAAAGAGAGCCGATTACAACGGATTCGCAAATTATACGGGCAAGAGCGATGTTCCCGTAACGGCGGATAATATGAGACTTCCCGGCAACGTCGCAGTCACTTTCGGAGCCGATTCTTCATCGACAAAAAATATATCCTACTATACAAAATACAGCCTTACGCGCACCGACATTCAGATTGTTCCCTACTCGGAAAATCCCGATTTCAGCAAAGGCTCAACCGTTAAATTCAAGTCGTCGGTTAAATGCGAAAAGGCAGAACGCCATTACTCCGCAATAGATTTGGGATTTATCGGTATTATTGAACACCCGATTTATATTAACCGCCATACAATTTCCGTAAGCGGACTTGAAAAGGGCAAAAAGTACTCATACCGTGTAGGCGACTCCTCACGAGGGTGGTGGAGCGAGCCTGCGGTTTTGGAGACTGCGGATGAGAGCTCAGCATTCAGCTTTATCCACGCAACCGACCCGCAATCTGTTACAGAAACCCAGTATGCAAACAACTGGGCGGCTATGCTTGGCACGGCGTTCCGAAAACACAATGCAAACTTTATACTCAGTACGGGCGATATGGTTGACAACGGCGGTAACTTCCGCCACTGGCAAAGAATGTTCAACACTGCCTCGAGCACGCTTATGAGCACAACGCTTATGGCGGCGGCAGGCAATCACGAGGCAAAAGAGGATTTTGCGCAAGTAAACAACTATTACCTTACAGGACTGCCGGAGCAAAATACGGCGAGCGGCGCTTACTATTCGTTTGATTACAACACGGCGCACTTTGCTGTGCTCAACACAAACGACCTCAACAGCGACGGAACTCTTTCTGACGCACAGCTTAATTGGCTTAAAGAAGATATGGAGTCATCGGATAAGGCTTGGAAATTTGTCGCTCTTCATAAAGCCCCATATTCAAACGGCGCCCACTTTGACGACAGCGATGTGAAAGCGCTGCGCAATCAGTTTGCCACGCTTATGCCGGAACTCGGTATTGACGTTGTATTCCAAGGGCACGACCATGTTTATATGCGCACCGACGTATTAAACGGCAACCAAATCGCCGAGACCGAAAAGCAGACTCTTAAATACAACGGGCTTGAATACACCTCAAAAATCAAGCCTGGCGGAACGGTTTATTCCATTAACGGCACGGCGGGCGTTAAGCACTACGCTCCGAAATCAGACGAGGAAACAAAAAGAGCTTTCCCGACGCCGGAAACTGTTGTCGACGTTCAGCTACCGACATATTCCTACATTCAGATTGACGGCGGAAACCTTTATTTTGACTCATACACCGTAAACGGAAATAAAGAGGAGCGCATCGATTCATTTGCGATTTCAAAGGTTATAACTCTTCCTGACGGCACGGTCATTGACGGAACTGCCGGCGGCGCGCCGACCGACGAAGAGCAAGGCGGCGCAGGCTCCAATGTAAACGGCAATATCACGAACACATCGGCAACACCGAGCAGGCTCGTTATTATCGTTGCGGCAACGGTTGCGGTTGTACTTTCCGTTTCGGCGGTAACGGCAGTATTTATTGTAAAACGCCGCCGCGAAGAGGCTTAAAACCGTAATTGTAAAATAAAAACGTAAACATTCAGGTGTGTTTATCGCATTCATATTCACGCACAGTACGGCGGGAGCTTGCTCTCGCCGTTCCTTTTTTCTATGGATTGCGAAAACGGAACCCGCCGACAACAGCGGCGGGGGAACATCTTTTGCCTAAGTACGCAGCATACTTTTTCGGAACGCTGTTTGTTTCCGACAACTCCGGCTGTTGGTATAAAACAGAGTCGGCGGGAGAAATCACCGCCGCTGTTGACGCGTCCGGCCAAGTTGGAATTACATTTAATAAATCCGCTTGACTTTAAATTTAAAATTTGATATACTTTACCCGATATGTTAAACGCGCCGACCAAGCAAGTAAGCTTTCTTTAACAGGGGTTTTGCAAGAGAGCCGTGCCTTAGGCTGAAAGCACGGTAAAATCCGAAGATTTGCCGAATTTCACTTGCGAGCGGTTCTGCCGAAATTCAATAACGGGCTTGACCCGTCATCAAAATTAAGCAGGAACGTCTTGTTCACGTTACAGAACACAGGAGTGTTTGCTTCGCGCAAAAAATTGGGTGGTACCGCGGTTATTTCGTCCCATACGTCTTTTCGGCGTATGGGTTTTTTATTAAAGCAATACTTTTAATTTTATAACGAAAGGAAGAGAACCTTGAGAGAAAAACTTGAAGCTATCCGCCAAAACGCGGAAGCGGAGTTAAGCAAAATTACTTCCGCCGAGCAAATTGAAAATTTCAGAGTCGCCGTTCTCGGCAAAAAGGGCGAGCTAACTTCTATTCTTAAAACTATGGGCAAGCTTTCCGCCGAGGAAAGGCCCGTTATAGGTCAGCTTGCAAATGACGTCCGCACGTTTATTGAGGACAAAATTACCGAAAAAACAAACGAAATTAAAGAAAAAGAAACGCAAAGGGAAATCGACTCTATGCCGATTTTTGATATATCCGCTCCGTCCGATTTATCCCGCGGGTCTTACCATCCGATTACGCTTGTTCAGCGCGAGTGCGAGAGAATTTTTAAGTCAATGGGTTTCACCGTTGAGGATTACAGCGAAGTCGTAACCGATTACGAGTGCTTTGAGTCGCTCAATATTCCAAAGCACCACCCCGCAAGAGATATGCAGGACACATATTACCTTGAGAACGGACAGCTCTTAAAATCGCAGACATCAGCCGCTCAAAACGCAATTTATAAAAAATATAAAGACGCTCTCATAAACGACGGAGTTCCGATTAAAGCTATTTTCCCTGGCCGCTGTTTCAGAAACGAGGCGACCGACGCCTGCCACGAAAACACGTTTTTCCAAATGGAAGGCGTTATGGTTGACAAGAATATTTCCATTTCAAATCTTATTTACTTTATGAAAACGATGCTTTCGGAGGTTTTCAGAAAGGACATTAAGGTAAGGCTTCGCCCCGGGTTTTTCCCGTTTGTTGAACCGGGCTTTGAGCTTGATATAAGCTGTCTTATCTGCGGCGGCGAGGGTTGCCCCTCCTGCAAGCATTCCGGCTGGCTTGAGCTTTGCCCCTGCGGTATGATTCACCCCGAAGTGCTCAAAGCTGGCGGCATTGACCCTGAGGAATACACGGGATTCGCGTTCGGCTTAGGGCTTACGCGCCTCGCGATGATGAAATACGGCGTTAAAGATATTCGTGATTTAAACTCGGGAAGTCTTAAAAGTCTTTCCCAGTTTACCGACGATGAATAAGAAAGGAGCGAAATATTATGTTTTTATCAATGAACTGGATCGCGGATTTTGTAGATTTAACAGGGCTTGACCGCCTTGACCTTATTCACCGCTTCTCTCTTTCCACGGCAGAGGTTGAAAATGAAATTTTGATGAAAGGCTCCGACCTTTCGGGCGTTGTTGTCGCTGAAATTAAGTCCGTGGAGCCTCACCCTGAATCGCGTAAGCTCCACCTCCTTAAAGTTGACGCCGGCGGAGGCACGCTTACAGACGTTGTCTGCGGCGCGCCGAATGTACGGGTAGGTATGAAAACCGCCTTTGCCAAGGTTGGCGCCCGCCTCGGAGAAATTACAATAGCGCCGCGTCCTCTCGCGGGATATGTTTCAAACGGTATGTGCTGTTCCGAACGGGAAATAGGCATTTCGGACGACCATTCGGGCATTATGGATATTACCGATGACATCCCAAACGGCACCGACATTAAAGACGTTTACGCTATTGACGACATTGTGTTTGAGGTTGACAATAAATCACTTACAAACCGCCCCGACCTTTGGGGACATTACGGAATAGCCCGAGAGTTTGCGGCGCTTGCGGGCAGACCCTTAAAGCCCATTCCCGCCGCTGACCTTTCGGCTTATGATTCGCTCCCGAAAGTCGATATGAAAATTGAGGACCCTCTTTGCCAGCGCTATTCCTGCCTGCAAGTTGAAAATATCAGCGTTTCCGTCAGTCCTGTCAATATGCGGATTCGCCTTTTCTACTGCGGAATGAGGGCAATCAACCTTCTTGCCGACCTTACAAACTACCTTATGCTTGAAATGGGTCAGCCCATGCACGCATTTGATTCACGCAAGGTAGAGAAAATCAGGATAAAGCGCTTTCAAAAACCGTTTGTTTTCCAAACTCTTGACGGCGTAAACCGAAATATTGATGAAAACACGCTTATGATTTGCAACGGCGATTCTCCCGTTGCCATTGCCGGAATTATGGGCGGTCTTGATTCCGAAATTGTCGGCGACACAACGACTCTCACGCTTGAATCCGCGACTTTTGACGCTGTTTCTATACGCAAGTCTACCGTGCGTCTTGCGCACAGAACCGACGCCTCCATGCGCTACGAAAAGTGCCTTGACCCCGAAATGACGGTTCCCGCTATCGCAAGATTCGTACAGCTTTTAACCTCTATCGACAAAGGCGCGAAAGTTGTGTCCTCGCTTACCGACGAATACGCCTTCCGCTACAACAAAGTGACGCTCGATTTTGATAAGCCGTTCGTTGACAGATACACAGGTATTGAAATCGGAAACGAAACAATCGTAAAAACTCTTGAATCGCTCGGATTTGAGGTGTCTTTAAACGGCGACAGCTTTAAAGTAACCGTTCCGTCTTGGAGAGCCACCAAAGACGTCACCATTAAGGCCGACATTATCGAGGAAATTACCAGAATTTACGGCTATGACAATTTTGACGTTCACACAAGCCTTGCTCCGCTTTACCCTGTTCGTCCGTATGAAGAAAAGACCGTTGAGGACAAAATAAAGGACATCTTGGTTAAGCGCTATTCTCTTCACGAGCTTCACTCCTACATTTGGGTTTATTACGACGAGTACAAATCGCTCGGAATTGAAATTCCCGAAAATATTAAGCTTGTCAACGCTACAAACCCGAATATTGAAACTATCCGCCGTTCAATAGTTCCCACACAGCTCGTTCAGGTTCGCTCGAACGTGGGCTTTGCGCCCGATTTTGGGGTATTTGAAATCGGCAGAACGGTTAACGGAGTCAAAGACGACGGCCTTTGCGACGAGCACAAAAAGCTTTGCGTTACTCTTTACAGCAAAACAAAGAGTATTGAAACACTCTATTTTAATCTCAGCGAAATACTCTGCGTCATCGCTTCGGACATAAAACACCGCGACCTTTCGTTTAAATCGGTTGAGCCGGTTTACAATTACGAGCACCCGAGAAATCTTAATGAGATTTACTGCAATGGTGAGCTGTTAGGTAAAATGGGTATCGTTTTTCCGTCCGTTACAAAAAAGATTGACAAAAAAGCGAATATCGTATTTGCGGAGATTGATATTCCTGCGTTCGCCTCGGTTGAGAGAGCTCCCATTGTTTATGACGAGCCGTCAAAATTCCCCGGAATTGATATTGACATTTCGTTTGTTTCGGATATTTTCGCGCCTATCGGCGAAGCTATAAAAGCGGCGAAGTGCTCACTAATTAAAAACGTTCAGGTTATTGACACCTACTCCGATGAAACGGGCAAATCCATAACAACGCGTCTCACATTCTCTCACCCTGAAAAAACGCTTACCCGTGATGAGGTAATGGACGTTGTAAACGGAATTATCGAAAATCTTCGCAAATCCGGAATTGAGCTTAAGCAATAAATATAAATGCTCTTTTTTCTATTGTAATTTAGAGCCGAACAGTGTATAATATAATATAAATATTTTTTCAGGAGGTGGCGTAATGCTTGACCCTAATAAAACCATTCAATTTTCATTAAAGGATGACCGTGAGGAAGCCACCAGGCAAACTCTTGTCGCTGTTTATGACGCTTTGGTTGAAAAGGGCTACAATCCTATAAATCAAATTGTAGGTTACATTCTTTCCGAAGACCCCACTTACATCACAACGCACAACAACGCAAGAAGTCTTATCCGCCGCCTTGACAGAGACGAGCTTTTGCAGGATCTTGTTAAGGTGTACCTGAAATCGTCAAAGAAATAACAGCGAGGTGTTTTTATGGCAGAAAAATTTCTCACTTATAAAGGCAGACCTCTTGTAAGAAACGGTAACACTATTTACTACGGCGACCCGTCGGAGCAATACGTTATTATGATGCAGGTAACAGGTACAAAAAAAGTAGGCGACCTTGAGGTTGCATCAAAAGTTTCAATTCAGCTTTTGAATACTGACCCTGACGTCAGCGCAAGAGAACGCATTGTAAAAACAAGCGAAAAAAAAGGTCTCTATGCCGCTATGGACATTGCCGAGATATGGCTGTCAAGAGCATTGGCAAACTAAACATCGGCGGCGGGAAATTACCGCCGCCTTAATTTTTCAGAGGTGAAAACAAAATGACTTATCATCTTAGCGTTGCAGGAGTAGAGCGCGACTTAACGCTTTGCCCCGTTACAGATGACCTTTACATTGCGGGTTTTATCGTTTTCGGCGACCCCGAGCTTACAACGGCCTGCGCAAAGGCTTTGCTTAATGTAGCTCCCGAATACGACTACATAATAACAGCCGAGGCAAAGGGAATCCCCCTTGCTCACGAAATGGCAAGGCTTCACGGCAACGAAAAATATTTTGTCGCGAGGAAAAAGCCTAAAGCGTATATGTCAGGCGTATTTGAGGTAACGGTCAATTCAATTACCACAAAGGGCGAGCAAAAGCTTTATTTGGACTCCGCCGACGCCGAGCTTATGAAAGGCAAAAAAATACTGCTTGTTGACGATGTTGTCACAACCGGCGAATCCATAGGCGGACTTGAAAAGCTTGTAACCGCCGCCGGCGGAACCGTTTGCGGCAAGCTCTGTGTTCTGGCTGAAGACACTGCGGCCGACCGCGACGATTTAATATACCTTGAAAAACTTCCCGTATTTAATCCCGACGGAACGGTGAAAGAATAAAAATTATGTCTGTAAAAAAGATAATTTCGGTTGTTCTAACGTTATTTCTGATACTTTTAAGCAGTAGTTGCGCTAAATCCGGCAATAAGAGCGCGCCCGTTCAAAAAGAAGAATTTGCCCCCGTGAATCCTGTTTCCGAAATTCAGCAGGCGGAAAGCGAATCCGAAACGACGTCGGAAAATAGCTCTGCGTCCGAATCTGAAACAATGCCGGAATATGACTCTGCGTCCGAATCAGAAACATCATTGAAAGAGGAAAAAACCTCTCAAAAAGAAGAAACCTCTTACCATACTCACAAATGGGAAATAAAAAAAGGTGGCCGCCACCTGCACCGAAAAGGGATATACACTTAAAAGCTGTGCGTGCGGCGAAAGCTCAAAATCCAATTTCAGCAACGCTTTGGGGCATAATTGGGGTAAATGGAAGACTGTCAAAGCGGCAACTGCCGACGCGGACGGCGCAAAAGAACGCACCTGCTCACGATGCAATAAAAAAGAAACGGCAGTAATTCCCAAAGTTCCCATGACGGCAAATCAAAAGCAGACAGAGGTTTGGAAACTTGTAAATCAAGAGCGCGGTAAAAACGGTTTGCCGCCGCTCACATATAAAAGCGACTTACAGGCGTTAGCCGATAAACGCGCCGAGGAAATCTCCAAGAGCTTTTCTCACACACGCCCAGACGGCAGAAATTGCTTTTCTGTGTTTGACGATTACGGTTTCGGCAACTCGTTTTACCGCTTTGGCGAAAACATCGCGTACGGCTATCAGACCCCGGCGGACGTTATGAACGGTTGGATGAATTCAAGCGGTCACAGGGAAAATATTCTCGGCAACTACACGGGAATTGTAGTGGGCGTTTACGGCAATTACTGGGTACAGTTGTTTGTTTGCGAATGAAATTTTAATTTAGCATATTTTTAAATAAGGGGCTTGCCCCGAAATTATATTGTTTTCTAATAATGTAAAAATCAAATATTAAAAATGGGGTGTATAAATGAAAGATTATTTTAAAACAATTATTTCCACGCCTAAAAAATGGGAGCTGGTTTACTGGTGGGTACTCCGAGCGACTATGATTTTCGCAATAGTGGACTCTCTTTTCGGATTGGGCAGATACGGCTTTGGTCTTGAACAATCTGTAAATATTCAGCAGGTTTTGCAGTCCTTTGCGAATCTGGTAGGTATGTTCGCATGGGAAATTTGTATGATGTTTTCAAAGAAGAAATGGCCGCATTACATTCCTCCGCATTTTCAGGACGGTCTGATTATTATTTTGTGGCTTGCGTCTTTCGGCGGGGCTTACATAAATTTCTATTACAGCATTAACTCTTACGACTATATAATGCACGTGGTACTCGGCGCCTATTCTGTTATTATCGGATACGAAATCTGCACAGCTATGCAGAAAAGAGACAGGAAAACTGCCGACCTTTCGGTTGTTCTGCTTTGCGCGTTTGGATTTTCGTTTATCGTTGGCACAGGCTGGGAGCTTTTTGAGTTTACATTTGACCAAATCGCAGGCGGCGACTCACAGCACTGGTCGCAGTCATTGGCGCTTTGGGCGGCGGAAAAATTTGACAATCCGGGCCTTGCAAAGCCGTGGATATTTAACCCCGCAAGCTATTCTCCAAGACTTCAGGAAATTACGGACGGTACAACGCTTTATTCCTCCGCACAGGAGGTCTACAATGTGCGTTACGCCGTAATCGACACTATGGAAGACATTATTTTCAATACCCTGAGCGCTGTTGCGGCCTATATTTTCCTTAAAATCCACCCGTATTGGCACAAGGGCAAGAACGACGTAAACGCGATGTTCGCGGACGAAAAAGAGACCGCAAACGTATAAAATTTAATTTTAAGCAAAAAAGGCAGGGTTCGCCCTGCCTTTTGCTGTATAATTCCGTAATTAAAAGACCGTTATCTTTACGGATAAGTATGTAAACTTCGGCAAGATACCCCTGTGCGGCTGTCGCCTTGACGTGTTGATGGCGTATCAAGCCGCTTATTGAACCTTAATAAAAATATTACTCGGATAAAATTTTATTCCAGTCGTCAGGAATCGGCGCCTCGATTTCCACTAATGATTTTGTTACCGGGTGAGTAAAACGGCAGTATTTGCAAATGAGCGCTTGGTGGCTTATGTCAGCGCAAGGCTTGCCGTACATAGTGTCGCCTGTAAGCGGCATTCCTATATGGGCGAAGTGAACTCTTATCTGGTGTGTTCTGCCCGTTTGCAGGTGTATGCGCAAATGAGTCCTGCCGTTAACATTTTTAATCGCGCGCCATTCGGTTACGGCCCTCTCGCCCCTTTCATCGACAGTTCTGACGGTGATTATCGGGTCGGGGCGGTAAATCGGAGCGTCTATCACTCCCTCCCCCGTAAGGACGCCGTCGCAGACAGCTTCGTATTCCTTATAAATTTTTCCCGAAACAGCCGAGGCGGCAAATCTGTTAAGAGCGCATATAACAATTCCGGACGTGCCTTTGTCTAACCTCCCGACGGAGCGAAACACGGAATTTTTGCCGTTTTGATTTAGGTGATAGGCAACCGCGTTCGCCAGCGTGTCGCCCTGATGGTTATGCGACGGGTGATTTGCAAGCCCGGCAGGCTTGTTGACTATCAAAAAATCCTCGTCCTCAAACAGAATTTCAAGTGGAAAAGGCAAAGGCTCAAACATTTCGCCCATATCGTCGGGAAAAGTTATCTGAAATATGTCGCCGGCGCGCAAAATATCGACCGTTCTTACCCTTTTGCCGTTGAGTAAAAGTCCGTTCTCAAAGAACTTTAAATCTTTAATTACCCTTGCGGACATTGACAAGTGTTTGCGCAAAAAAGCTTCAACCTTTTTGCCGTCAAAATCCTCTTCGATTTTATATCTGAGTACCCTTGCCATAACTGTCGCTCTGTATTAAAAGCGAGAGGGCAAACACACGCGGGTTCGGCTCCCCTCGCCTTATCCTTTCAAATAAATTTACTCAATTATCTTATTGAATTATATCACAAAAAGAGTATAATATAAAGTGATTTCGGAGGTGTTTTTATGCAGCTTTTAATTCTTATTTTACAAGACACAAGCTATATGGACAAAATCCTTGCGGAGCTTATGAAAGCCGGGCTTCGAGGCGGCACGCTCCTCGACTGCGAAGGCGTTTTGCAGGCCATTGCGCATAACAGCGTTGAGCCGCCGCCCATTTTCGGCGCTCTTCGGCAATACCTTAACCCCGAACGGGGAGATACAAACAAAATGCTCATTTCCGCCGTGTCGGACGTTGAAGCCCAAACCGCTTCAAAAATCATTAACCGCGTTACGGGCGGTCTTGACAAGGCGAATACCGGTATTTTATTGACCTTACCCATTCTTAATATTGAAGGGCTGGCAAAAAAGTAATTTTATTCTGGGGTGAAAAAAGTGAATATTTTACTTGCCTTATCATTAAGTATGATTATTGCTCTGCTTATGACAAGGGTAATGAAAAAAATCAGCCTGCCAAACGTTACCGGCTATCTTTTGGCGGGTCTTATTGCGGGGCCTTACTGCTTAAGGCTTTATAATTCCGATAACCTTGACGCGCTTGCCATTATTACAAACGTCGCTCTCGGGTTTATCGCATTTTCCATAGGCGGCGAGTTTAAGCTGTCCTCTCTGAAAGCGCTCGGCGCAAAAATATTTATTATAACTGTTTTTGAGGCTGTGGGGGCGAGCGTCCTTGTTATAACGGCGCTTGTTTTACTTAAATTTCCGATAACGTTATCGCTCGTTCTCGGCGCTATCGCGTCGGCCACCGCCCCTGCGGCAACGCTTATGGTAGTTAGGCAATACAAAGCTCAAGGCCCGGTTACAACAACGCTTTTACCTGTTGTAGCGATTGACGACGCAGTCTGCCTTATGCTGTTTTCAATCCTCTCATCGGTCGCAAAGTCGCTTGAATCCGACGGCGGTTTTAATCTGTACCAAACAATAATAAAGCCTGTAATCGAAATTTTACTCTCTCTCGTAATCGGATTTGCGATAGGTTTAGTTTTGTCGGTTGGAACAAAATTCTTTAAATCCCGCGCAAACCGTATCTCGCTTGTTGTTACGGCAGTCTTTCTCGGAGCGGGAATTGCGGAAAAATTTGGGCTTTCATCGTTGCTTTTATGTATGGCCGTAGGCGCGGCTCTGGCAAATTACAGCCCTGCGGCGGACAAGGTTATGGACGGCTCTGAGCGTTGGACTCCGCCTCTTTTTATGCTTTTCTTCGTAATATCGGGCGCGCAATTCAATTTTTCAATATTAAAGCAGGTTGGAATTGTCGGCGCAGTCTACATTATTATGCGTTCATTGGGCAAATATTGCGGCGCGCGGCTTGGCTGTTTAATTGCGGGAACGGAAAAAACAGTGCGCAATTTTCTCGGCATTACGCTTTTGCCGCAGGCCGGCGTTGCTATCGGTATGGCACAGCTTTCACTTACTGTTGTCCCCGAATACGGCGAACAAATCCGCGCGGTCGTTCTTTGCGCAACGCTTATTTATGAATTAGTAGGGCCATTGCTCACAAAACTTGCACTTCAAAAGGCGGGCGAAATCAAAAAAGCGGCGTAACGTATATACATATACAAAAACGGGACAGCAAAAACTGCCCCGTTTTTATTGTATCCGCCGCCTATATAGGCGGGGTACATCTCTTGACTAAGATATTGTCGGTATTTTTACATCGTAAATATTTAAAAAGAATCAATAAAAATCCGAAAATACGCCAAACAACGCCAAAACACCGTAAATTACATTCCGTGATAAAGCTTTTTTTAATATTTTTTACTTCACGTAATTTTCCTTAAACCAGTTTTCAAATTCCTTAAACTCAAAATCGACGCCTTGCAAGTTTAAATATTCCGAGATTTTTTCAATCGCCTGTAAATAATCTTTATTGGATATTTTTGAAGATTTCGGATAGCTCCACGACTTAGTCGTCAGAACATATATTTTGTTGTTCGGCTCTTCGCCCTCGCACTCGCCGTCATTTGCAACGGAAAACATCAAGGTCTGCCCGTTTTTCTTGTAAAAAATTGTTTCTCCGTTATAGTAAACCTCGCCGTCATCTAACCTTTCGACGATTTTTTCGTTTTCGCTTTCAGCTGATTTTATCTCTTTTTGCGCGTCTTTAAGCGCATCAAAAAAAGTCATTTCGGGGTTATAAATCAATTCGTCCGTCGGCATATAATAGCTGTTTTCTTTAAGCCCGAGTTTTTTGCAGAAAACAGATTTTTTTATGAGATTAAATGCTATTTCCTCAACACTATCCGCAAAAAGACCGGCGCTGTTTACACCGTTTAAAAAATACCTGCCTGTTGAGCTTTCGTAAATGCAAACGGCAAGCCCTGTGTTCTTCTGTGAAAAATTTTTTCGCACATATTCTTCTGCATTAAAGCCTGCCAAACCGTCGCATATAATTACCAGCGCGCAGGCTTTTATGACAGAATGTTTGCGTTCACGCTTTGACGGCCAAAATGCGGAATAATCTTTTTCGGCAAAATTCTGCATAATCCTTTTACACTCCGATAGCGCATCACCGCAAAAATCTTTTGTGAGAATTTCGGTTTTATATAAAACGTAGTAATCCTCATAGCCGGACGAGCGCCCAACTGTTAAACGGCGGCGTTTTTTATATGTACCCACCGCGTTTTCGCTCTTATTTTCTGCGTTCAGCTCTTTTGCGTAATGATTCATCCGCAGTTTAATTGCATTTACGACTTCCTCGGCTGTTCTTCCGTTGACGTCGGTAAAATAAAACCGTCTGTCTTTTTTCCAACCGCTAACATTCATTACTGCGCCGAACATAACAAGCCAAGACGTTCCAAGCTTTTTCACAAACAATACGGCCGAGACTATAATTATTGCTGTTACAACTAAGGGTAATTTTTGCAGCGCGCTTTCTTCCGATACCCTTTCCGAAATATTCTTCGAGCAAATAAAAAGGGCAACTGCCGCAATAAACGGGCTGAGTAATATTAAAGTGCAGAGCTTTGTTTGTTTTAGTTTAATATTTTTCATAGTGATACCCCATAAAAAACGGGGGCAACGCTATTGCCCCCACACATAGTTCAATAATAGCAAGGTGCGGCAACAGCCGATTAGTGGGGAATCAGAGGGGAGAAAATCCCCTCCTGATTCCGAAATGACCCTCGCCGCATATAAGGCGAAGAACACCTCTTGCCTATGTTATTTACTTCCTTTTACGGCCTCGGTAATCCCCGCTGCAAGGCCCGCAATGCCCTGAATTTCGGAGGGAATAATGATTTTTGTAGCCTGACCGTTGGCCGCTTTTTCAAACGCCTCAAGCGCCTTAATGTTTATTACTGCTCCGCTCGGATTTGCCTCATTTATCATCTGAATACCTTTTGCGGTGGCCTCCTGAATCTTGAGGATAGCCTCGGCCTCGCCCTCTGCGGTGCGGATTTTTGATTCCTTAACTGCGTCCGCACGGAGAATTGCAGATTCTTTTTCGCCCTCCGCAACCAGAATAGCCGATTTCTTTTCGCCCTCCGCCTGCAAAATCTTTTCGCGGCGTTCACGCTCAGCCTTCATCTGTTTTTCCATTGAATCCTGAATTTCCTTCGGAGGCATTATATTTTTAAGTTCAACGCGGTTAATTTTAATTCCCCAAGCGTCCGTTGCCTCGTCAAGGATTTCGGTAATCTTGGAGTTAATTACATCACGTGAGGTGAGCGTTGAGTCGAGCTCTAATTCGCCTATGATGTTACGGAGCGTAGTCGCGGTAAGGTTTTCAATCGCCATCATGGGTCTTTCAACGCCGTAAGTGTAAAGCTTAGGATTTACAATACGGTAAAACACAACCGTGTCAATCTGCATTGTAACGTTATCCTTAGTAATAACGGGCTGCGGAGGAAAATCCACAACAGCTTCTTTAAGGCTCACTTTTTTTGAAATTCTGTCGATTATAGGAACCTTAACGTGAAGACCGTTTTCCCATGTTGTGTAATACGAACCGAGCCTTTCAATAACGAAAGCGTCCGCCTGCGGAACTATCCTCACATTTGCGACGATAATTCCGAGAATGATTAAAATAAGTCCTGCTAAAATAAATGCCATAATAATTTCTCCTTTTCCTATTATTTATTTTTTACAACAAGCGTAGTATCGTTTACGCCTGTTATTATGACCGTTTTCCCTTTGTCTATTACGCTGCCGTCTTCGCTTACGGCGCGCCAATAGACGTCTCCGCATTTTACTCTGCCGCCGTACATACCTGTCGGTTCCTGCGTTACGGCAGATTTGCCTATCAGAGATATTTCCGGCTTAACATCGTCCTCATTTTTCTTTATCCTCTTTTTATACAGCTTTTTAAACAGCAGCATAAATACCGAGCTTAATACGGCAAAAATTACTATTTGCCATCCGAGTTGCGGAATTAAGAACGACAGCAATGCCGTTAGCCCTGCGGCGGGTACAAACCAAATTGAAATAAGCGCTGTTGTGCAAAGCTCAACTATCAAAAAGAACACGCCTATGGCTATCCACATTGCCCAAAGATTTTCTAAAAGATAACCCATATTTACCACCCTTTTTATTATACTGACAAAATATTCGGCTTAATAAGGGGATTGCCCTGTAATTATATTCTTACAAAAGACTGCTGTACGCGTTTAGCGCGAGCTTTTTTATTCTGCCGGCAACTATCGCGAGCGCCATAGCCCTTAATGCCGTTTTCAATTTTTTCTCTGATTCAGCCTCTTTAAGCTCCACTCCGTGAATGGCGTCTAAAATAAGCTCGTCAAGAAGTTCATCGTTCTCCGCGGGAATTTTTTCCGAATTTATAACTATCCTGCATAAAACATTATAAAGCTCGCGGTCAGGCAAAATGTCGTCAGAAGTGTCCGCCACCTCCCCGTTTATATACTCAAGCAAAAATTCAATCTGCTGAAGTTCCATTGACGAACACATTGTATTAAGGAGAATAATTCTTATTACCTGTTGTTCGCCGTACTTTTTATTTTCGGGATTTTTAACCCAGCCGCGCCGTACCCAATTCTGTATGGTCGTAGGCTTAAGTCCCGTCATATCGCAAACCTGCGACAGTGTGAGACCTTTCGTCACCGCAAAAAGCGGCGCAATCACCGAATAGCAGTCGTTTGCCGCTGTTTCCGAAAACTTCAGCACCGTTCCCGGTAGGTAATCTATCATTTTATATCACCTCTCTTGTTGTGACTTGATTGTATCATATGTTCATATGACTGTCAAACATTGTTTTAGGACTATAAACGCCGATTTTTGCATAAAACACATTCTTTTATCTGTTTTTCTCATTTTTTCTTTATTTTTCGCATTTTAAAATTTAAAAAGCGCCGTCATTTTGACAGCGCTTTAGTAAACGTTTGATTTAATTATTCATCAAGTTTTTTTCGAGCATTTTGCTTTTTCGCATCGCTCTTTTTATTGTCGTCGTATCCATAACCGTATCCGTAACCGTAGCTATGGCCGTAACCATACCCGTAACCATATCCGTGACCGTAACCGTAAGAGCGGCGGCGTCTGCCGCGTTTAGCCAATCCGTCGTCAGTTATTACCTCGGTTTCATTGAATACGCAGCCGACAACCTCCGTACCGGTATTTTCAATATCGTCAATCGTTTTCTTAACTCTTCTTGAAGGTGCAAAGTCGTAACGGGCAACCATTACGCAGGCGTCCGCGTATTGCGCAATAATCGAGGCGTCTGCTATGACTCCCGCAGGAGGCGTATCAATAATAACATAGTCAAATTCATTTTTAACCGCGGAAATTATCTCCTCCATACTTTCCGAAGAAAGGAGTTCAGCCGAATCGGACACGCCCTGACTCGTTATAAGCAGGAAAAGATTGAATTTTTCAAAGTATTTAATTGAATCGCTCAGGCTCCTTTCACCGTTAATTACGCCCGTAAGCCCCAATTCGTTTGTCGCCGAAACTCCAAGATTCTTGTAAATGGCAGGTTTACGAAGGTCGCCGTCAATAAGGAGAACCGATTTTCCGCTCTTCGCGAGAGCAAGGGCCGTATTTGTGGTAACGGTTGTTTTACCTTCATTTTCATACGCGCTAGTAAAAATAAACACTTTGTGACCGTGGCGTTTGGAAATATTTTCAATTTTTGCACGGATTATTTTGAACGACTCAATAAATGCAAATCCGGTTTTTTTGTCGGAAATAAGCAAATTTTTTGTTGTTTTATCATTCTTTTTAATGCGCACTACCTGTCCGAGAAGCTTGGTCTTCAGTTTGCTTGTAACGTCATCGGCGGATTTAAGCGTATCCTTTATAAATATGCTTGCGCAAATGGAAAAGACAACCGCAAACGCTCCCAAAACAAAGCCTAAAAGCGTGTATAAAATCGTTTTGTTGTCGGCGTTCCGTTTTTCAGGTCTAACAGGTTCGTCGAAAAGATTGGCGCTTGTGGAGCGGTAAGCGTTTTCCGTTACCTTGCTGTAATTGTTAACATAGCTTGTGGCGATGGCATAAGTCAAATCGGGGTCGTTTGAGGTAAACGTAATCTCAATAATAGAGGTGTTGCTTTCCAGCGAAGCCCTAATCATATTTTTAACTTCGTCGCCGGTAATCTCATAACCGCAATCTTTGGCGACTTCGCGCATTATTTTATCGCTTCCGACCATAATTTTCTTATAGTTTTGCGCAAGCAGAATGCCCGCGCTGATGTCAGACGATGTTTGCCCTTGCATAGAGGTATTTTCTCTCTTGTTATCGATAGCAAAACGCGCTGTCGTACTGTAAGTAGGCTCATACGTCACCTTAGCGATAACAAAGCCTGCCGACGCGCAAATAACCGCGCATATTGCAACAAGCCACCACTTCTGCACTACGCGGACAACGTACTGCATTATTTGGGAAATCGTTATGCCGTTCTCCTCGTTTGATCTCTCGTTATAATTGTAATCCATACTTTACTTCTCCTATCAAAAATCATACACAAAACGCATTATACCAAAAACATTTACCTTTTGCAATATTTTTTTATCATTTTATTCTTATATCGCCACCCGAAATTTGTATTATTTTGCCGCATTTACTTAAAACTTCTTCACGGTGGGTAATAAACAGCACCGTAATTCCATCTATTTTCTTTAAATTTTCAATAAACTGTCTCTCGGTCTGCGCGTCAAGAGAAGACGTTGCCTCGTCCATTAAAAGTATCTTTTTGCCGCTGAGTATTGCCCTCGCTATTGCAAGCCTTTGCGCCTGTCCCTGCGAAATTCCGCCTCCGTCCTCGCTTAAAACGGTGTCAAGCCCCAACGGAAAATTCTTTACAAAACCGTCCGCGCAGGCAATTTCAAGCGCACTGTCTATTTGCTCCTGCGTCGCATTTTGATTTAAAAGCGTTATATTTTCACGGATACTTCCGCTGAAAAGCATATTGTCCTGCGGCACAAATGAAATAAGGTCTCTCAAAACGTCGGCGCTCTTGACTCCGTCGTTTGTTTTTATTAACACCTCTCCGGAAACAGGGATATAAAGCCCCGTTAAAAGCTTAAACAGCGTCGTTTTGCCCGCACCCGAGCGGCCGCATATCCCTACAAAATCTCCTTTATCTATATTAAAATCAGCATTTACGATTACCGGCTCGCCGTCATAGTCAAACGAAAGATGCTTTGCCTCTATACCGTTAAAGCTGTCATAGTCAATTACTTCGGCGGTTTTTACCTCGCCATTTTCCTCCGTTACCTCCGCAAGTCTTGACGCGGATGCGGTCATAGCGAAAAACGACGGTATAATTGCGGTTATTCCCGAAATCGGAGATTGCAGTTGATTAACGAGCAAAATAAGGGACGTCACCGTGCCGAACGTCATTGTTCCCTTTAAAACTCCGTTGGCGCCGTACGCTACCGCCGCCAAAAATCCCATGGCAAAAGCAAATGAAAACCCGAGCTGTGAAATTATCGAAATTCCTATCCTTTTAAGCTTTGCGCGGTAAAGCTCTCTCTGTCTTTTTTTTGAACGCTCAACAGTATTTTTTTCAATTCCGAAAACTTTAACCGCGAAAAGATTTTCAATGGATTCCTGCATAAAGGCTCTTAGCTTTTCATCTTTTTCCTGAACTTTTTTGTGAAATTTTTTTATGGGATTTCTAAGGATTATCACCGCCGCGGAAACACCGATTCCGCAGACGATAAATACAACCGCAAATTTTCTGTCAAGCGCCAAAAGCGTAACCGCCGAAGAAACGAGCCTTACGATATACAGCACTGCGGCAGGCACAATGTAAACCGACGCATCGCTCACTACCGAAACGTCCGCTGTAAGCCTTGTCATAAGCTCGCCGGAATGGTAGGAACTCATTTTGGCAAAATTCCCGCCTAAAACGCTTGAAAATACTTTCGTTCTTATGTTGATTTCCGCCCTGCCGCGGCTTACCGCCTCAATAAAATATGAGAGGACCCGAGCCGACATCTGCGCGATTATAACCGATAAAAGTATAAATACATTCTTCCTCAGCGCCGGGAAATTTCCCTGCTGAGCGGAGTCAATCACACTTTTGGATATAACCGCAAACGATGTTGTGCAGACGGCAATAAGGGCGTTGAGCATAACAAGCGCCGCGCCCTCTGCGTCCCGGTTACCCGAGTTTTTTCTTATCCACTTTACTGCGGCCGTATCTTTCATTCTTATTCCTCTAAGAGCCCTTGTTTTCTCATTTTTTCTATAAGCTTTTCAATATCCGACTCTATCACATCTTTAGGAGCGTCATAAAGAGCGGCTATCTCATCTGTTATACGGCTTATTGTGCGAGTGCCGTCAAGCCGTGAAAAGACTTCAGCGCCGACCTCGTTAAACGTAATTATTCCATTAAATGAAAGCCGGGCGTCGCCCGTCGCTATAACAATATTTTCGCCCGCAACCTTTTTTAAAATGTATCCGTCCTTAATTTTTATCAAGCTTAACAGTCCTTTCCCTGTAAAAGTCTTTCAATTTCTCCGTAAGTAAATTCCCCTGTTCCGCGTTCTTTGTTGCATCCGAGTGAAAGAACCGGAATTTCGGTAAGTATTTCGTCCGTTCTTTCCAGCATTGTATTTGCATATTCCTTTATACGGGGGTTTACGGTCTGCGCCATAAACAGCGGTACCGCCGCAGAGGGTTTAAGAACCTCAACGGTATTTTTTTCGCTCCTGTGCAAAAACACTATCGCCCTTACGGGGACGCACTCGTTTATGTTTTCATCGGTTTTCCCCGAAAACGGCGTTCCGCAGGCGCAGATTTTCCCGTCGCGGCATATAAGCAACGGCTTATCGTCGTTTATTATCCTTGTGTTGGGGATTTCAGTGAGCCACAAATGGGTGTGTGTGGATTTGCCGATTCCGCTTTTTGCGGAAAAAAGATATGCCTGTCCGTCTTTTTCAACGCACGAAGAGTGAAGGACTATTCCGCCGTAGCGCAAAGCCTCAATGTAAAATGCCTCGCCGGTCCACATATATTCGTGCTCTTCCATTGAAAGATTTGGAAACTGCGCCTGTTGCTTTTTGAGAAATTCATCTTTTATTTTTATGCGTATCTGCGTTTCTCCGTCTGGAAAATCAGCCTCGTATGCTTTACTTCTTTCCCTTAAAAGGGAAAATTTCGGCTCATATTCGGTTTTAATGCCCGCAATAATATATTTTCCCATTTTTACTCCGATAATTATTTTATTATTTTATTCCGAGATACGGCGCGGGGTTTACTCGGTTTCCGTTAACTCTTACCTCAAAATGGAGGTGCGCTCCCGTAACATAGCCTGTGTCGCCTATCTGCGCTATTTGCTGCCCGCGTGTTACATACTGACCCGTTCTTACGCATGTTGAACCTGATTTTAAATGGGCGTACATTGTGACAAGCCCGTTTCCGTGGTCAATCCTGATAACGTTTCCGCCCATACCTTCATATCCGACATAAACGACTCTGCCGGATTCCGCCGCAACAACGGGAGCTCCCTTACTGCCTCCGGGTCTGCAAAGATCCATACCGTTATGCCAGCCGTTCAGTGCGCGCCTTCCGTATCTTGAGGAAATAATTGTCGCGCCGACGCCGGGCCAGCAGAATTTTGCGCCCGAATAAGAGAATGTGCTTTGACTTCCGCCGTAATAATTGTTGCGTTTTGTGCCGACATGTATTTTTTCGTCGACCGCCTCTTTGGTCGTAACTCTTGAAACCTCTTTGGAGGATACTCTTACGCCGTCAATATAAGTTACAAGTTCTGTTACGGTCTGTTCGCCGTCGGAGCCTTTTACAACGGTCTTGGAGTCGCCCACATAAAGCGAATCCGTGTTGACCTTAACTGTCGAATATTTAATTTTTTCGGTGTGCGTTTCCGTTTTGGTTATCTGAACCTGAACAAAATTCACATCTTTTTCCACAAGTATTTTTTGACCCACATAAATATTTTCTTTTAATTCGGGATTAAGCGCAAAAATATCGGCCGAGCTGACGGAACAGTTTTCGGCTATACGCGAAACGGTGTCGCCCTCCTTGACGGTGTAATATTTGGCGTCGCTCTTTTTTTCGGAAAGCTTTTCTGAAAGCTTTTTCGCGTCCCAGACCGTATTTTCATTGTCGGGGTAAAGCCCCTGAACATAGTTTATGTCCTCAACAAAACTTACCTCGGCGTCGTCCTCCGTCTTATATTCGGCAAGTATGTTATCAAACAAAGCGAGCGCGTCCGTTTCATTCTTAACCGCGCAAAGGAAATCCCCGTCAATATAAACACCGCAGGCGTTTGTTATTTCGCAGTCGGAATTTTCAATGAGGCTGTCGCAAACCGCCGAAGCGTCGCTTATCTGGCTGAGTTTAACTCTTTTAAGGCTGTACTCGGCGTTGCCTATCAGCTCCTGCCTGCCGTTGTCGGCTGTTACATCGCCCGATTTAATCTGCAAACGCTGAACCGCCTGATTTCTCGCCTCTTTATAGACCGCCTCACTCTTAACGAACCCTATGACCTCGCCGTTATAAGTCAGCTCCAGCGCAAATGTCGTGTCTTTGACGGCAAAAATCACGTTAAGCATAATAATAAAGGTGATGAGCGGCAAAACAAGGTTGCCCGCGTAAATAAAGACGTGCTTATAAAGTTGCCACATCTTGCGAAAATAAACGGGAAGATTTTTTATACGAATTTTTTTCGTACTGCTGTTATCCGCCTTCGCCTCGGATAAAACTCTTTTTGTGTTTTCAAAAAGCGACTTAACGTCCGCAGTTATCTCATGAAAAGTATTAAGGGCGAATTTGTCTATAACAATAAGCGCAGTAAATATAAGCGTAGTTACGGCGCGCAGAGGACGCAAAAAGACCTCTTTCATACGCTTTCCGAATTTTTTAAGGCGGCGTATAGTCTGAAGCCCCAATAAATATATAAAATTGTAGATATTGTTAAACATAAGTATCTACCTCAAAGACGCATATATATTCGCAGTATAACACATTTACGCAAAAAAAGCAAGAAACATAAGTTTTACAGCAATTTGGCGTCCAAAAACATTACTGAGCGTGAGCGTAATAATCTCAAATCAAACTAAAAAGCCGGCAGTCAGCCGAAAAACTGCCGGTTACGCGTATGTATTCACTTATTTTTTATAAACTCTGCCCTTGTAAGAGAAACAGTTTTTTCCGTTCGCTTTTGCGTTGTAAAGCTCGTCGTCCGCGATTTTGATAAGCTCGTTTAAGCTGTATTTCGACGGAGTATCCGAAATGCACACTCCGACGCTCATGGTTACGCCGCCGTTTTTGTCGTATGATGTTTCAACATCGTCAAGCAGGGTCCTTATATGCTCCAGAATTTTTTCGTCATCGCGTATGGCGCTCATCACAAGAAATTCTTCGCCGCCGTAACGCGCGCATATGTCGGTAGAGCGTGAAAAGTTTTCCCGTATTCGTGCCGCGACATTTTTTAGGCATATATCGCCCTCAATATGTCCGTATGAATCGTTATACGCTTTGAAATTGTCAATATCCGCCATTATAACTAACAGATTCAGCGATTTATTTTCGCAGTATTTTTTTAGTTCAGGCCCCAAGGACGCAAACCCGCGCCTGTTAGTCAGCATTGTAAGGTGGTCGCCGTTTGCAAAATGCTCAAGGCTTTTTTCGGTAATTTTTGTGCTCATATACCTAAAAAACGTTGCATATGACGCAACCGAGGCTATTAAAAACGCGACAAAGCATATAAGCATAACGTCGGGATTGTAAGAGCCGGATTTAATCATTACGGCAGTTTCAGTTAAAAACGTTACAACAAGCACAGCCGTTCTCGGAAGCGGCTCAATAACAGGCAGGACGGTAAACAAAAAAATAAAACAAAGATAGTTATTGACAGTACCTCTGTCCAAAAGCTCCATTATAGAGAAAGACATCGACTCTAAACAGTAAACAGCCCAAAAGACTATATAAGTTGTTTTTTTCTGAGTTAAAGAAAAATCGGTGTCCTTCAGCTTTCTTTCAATAAAGCATACGAAAATTACGGCTACCGCGGTAAAGCTTAAACAGGAGACAATAAAACCTTTGCAGTAATCAAATTTAATTTTATTTACAACAGCCCAAATCATACCGCAGACTTCAACGAGAATGAGTATAGCCGACGCCGGAATAACGCACAAAAAATTTGTGTGGACTCTTTCCGCCTCAACCATACGAAAAATCGGTTCGCCGCCCAATTCGCCGTGTCTTGCTTTCAATTCTTCACGGCCGATAAACTTCATAGTAGTTCTCATTTTTTTAATCTCTGCCAAAATATTTCCGAACACGGTACCGCTCCCCCTCTCGATAAAATTTTCATCCGTCAGCAAAATGCTGAATTTTGTCGCAATTGTCTCTATATTATAACATATTATTTTAAAAATTCAATAGTAACAATGACGCGTTTTCTACATAATATGATACTGTCAGTTGACAAAATAAATAAGGAGGAAATATTATGTCCGAAAAAACAAGTAACCAGCCGAGTAAAATAAAAGAAGCCGTCTGCGTCGACACGAACAGAGTTTACGACTCCTGCGCAGACAAAGACTGCCTTGAGGACCTGAGCTTAACCTTTACCGATGAAGCTCAGGCAATTATAAATACCGCTGTTTCCGTAAAAGCGCGGTATGCCGAAGTACTTAACGTTTTGATAGATGTTGAAAGAGTCCCCTTTAACCGCGGATATTACACTGTTGACCTCACATACTTTTTCAGAGTAAGCCTTGACACAGTTCAGCCGGGGGTTATAGCGCCCGTTCAGGTAGACGGCCTCGCAACATTTAATAAAAAATGTATTCTTTACGGGTCTGAGGGCAACGTAAAAGTTTTCACTTCAACATTTATATCCGATGAAAACGACCTTCAGCTTGAAATGGCGAACACGAATCCGAGAGCTAAAGTACAAACCGTTGACCCGATAGTTCTTGACGCGCGCATAGCGAGCCCAAGCGATATATGCGACTGCTTTAACTGTGAGATTCCCAAGTGCGTGTGCAGGCGGTTTATAGGCACGTTTGCAAGCGAGTTCCCGCAGCCGGCAGAGCGGGCCGTCGTTGTAACGCTCGGTATCTTCACAATAGTTCAGCTTGAACGCGACGTTCAGATGCTCATTCCTGCGTATGACTTCTGTATGCCTAAGCGCGAATGCTCCTGCGATACGGAAGATCCATGCGACGCGTTCCGCAGAATTAAATTCCCAGTTGATGAATTTTTCCCGCCCAAAGAGGGCTGCTTACAGGATTCATACCGCCCGACCGGCTGCTGCGACTCGTCCTGTGATTCATAAATAATTTAATCTGCCGATAAATTACATTTATACGGCAACAGTTCGGTGGACTGTTTTGCGGTGGGGATTCTCGCCTGTCGGCTCGGTCGTTGCTTTTGCCTCGTTGACGCAAAGGTCGCCCCCCCGGCGACCCGCACTCCTCGCCGGGGGGGTTCCCCACAATCTTATCCATTTTGTGCATATACCTATTAACGCATACTTTTTCTACAAGCTGAAAGGAACATTCCCGTAAAGGGTAATGTTCCTTTAATTATTATCTTTATTTAATTTTGCTGTAAACCGTCTTAAATTCAGAAAGGGTTACGTTTTGGGCAAAAAGATTGTATTGAACGCCGTCGTCAAACCAACGCGCGGCGCAAAATCCGTCATACTGTGACGGCGGAAGGCTTTGCGTATCCTCAAGTCCTTCGCCCAGCGGTGTGCCGTCGGGAAGGTAAATGTTAATGAGCATAGCTCCCGTCTTTCTTGAGGCCTTAACGGTATAATCCCTGCCGTCAACCATAAACGAATAAGAGGCGATTTTCGGCGAAACGGTGTCGTCAAGGTCAAATTCCTCGTTTGTAACTTTTAAATCTTTCGGAGATTTAATGTTTGTGCCCGCTCCTGCGTTTATGTCGTCAAGCGAATCTACGGAAAGATATGGACTTTGCGTATCGGACTCCTCATCTGAGCCGGTTACGCCAACCGAATAGTCGACCTTACTCCCGTTTTCGTCCGTAACGGTAGGTAAATCGGAGGAATCCAGCTGAGCATTTGAATGTCCCGATGCCGCAGTTTCGGACTTTTTACCGTTTTTTATTCCGCAGGACGCGAAAATAACCGACATCACAATTATTACAGCCGAAATGAGAATTGCCGAATATTTTTTCACAATAGACCGTCCTCCCTTAATTCAGTGTATATTTTTCACAAAGCGGAACTATATTCAATAAGCGGCTTGCCCCGTCGTTCATTATGGCAAGAGGTGCGGCGTAAACCGCGCTGAGAAATCAGTTGAGACTGCCCCACTGATTCCGAAACGGAACCCTCCGCCTGCAAAGGCGGAGGAAATCTTGCCTAAATTATTTTTTGAAAACCGATTTTGCGTGCCAAATATTTTTTGCGTAATCGTCAATAGCGCGGTCTGCGGCAAATATTCCGGCTCCCGAAATATTCATAAGCGACATTTCATTCCAATTTTTCCTGTCAAGATACGCGTTTGAAATTAAAATCTGCTTTCTTCTGTAATCCTCAAAGTCCGCAAGAACCATATACGGGTCGTGGTGGATTATCGTTGACGTAACCTCGTGGAAAAATCTTCCGTTTATGCCCGTCTGATTTGCAAAGTCAATAATTCTGTGAAGCTCGCCGTTGTTGTTGTAATACTGCTGCGGGTCGTACCCGTGTTTCTGGAGCATCTGCACCTCGGGAGTGCTCATTCCGAAAATAAATATATTATCCTCGCCTACCGCGTCGAAAATCTCTACGTTTGCACCGTCCATTGTGCCGAGTGTAAGCGCGCCGTTGAGCATAAATTTCATATTACCCGTACCCGAGGCCTCTGTGCCGGCAAGTGAAATCTGCTCTGAAATTTCCGCGGCGGGAATAAGCCTTTCAGCCATCGTTACGTTGTAATCCTCTACATAGACAACCTGTAATTTGCCCTTGCAGTCCGGGTCCGAATTTATCATTTTGGACATTGCGCAGATAAACTCTATAATCTTCTTTGCAACAAAATAGCCCGAAGCGGCTTTCGCGCCGAAAATGTATGTGTGAGGAACAACAGGTGCCGACGGATTTTCTTTAATATAAATATACTGAGCCAAAATATTGAGCGCGTTAAGGTGCTGACGCTTGTATTCGTGAAGTCTTTTTACCTGAACGTCAAATATCGAATTAACGTCGAGCTCAACCCCGGTCTGCTTTTTAATATATTCGGCAAAATTCTTTTTGTTCTGAAGCTTTATGTCCCCCAAAGCGTTTAATACGCTCTCATCTTCTTTAAATTTTCTTAAATCCAAAAGCTTTGAGGCATTTTTAACATACCCGTCGCCGATAGTGTTTTTAAGAAGCTTTGCAAGAAGCGGATTTGACTGACAGAGCCAGCGGCGGTGCGCAATACCGTTTGTTACGTTGGTAAATTTTTCGGGATTAAGCGCATAGAAATCCGAAAAAACCGTGTCTTTAAGAATCTCGCTGTGGAGGGCGGAAACGCCGTTAACGCAATGGGAACCCGCAACGCAGAGGTTTGCCATACGCACAACTCCGTTTGATATTACCGCCATTCTCTCAACGGTGTCCGCGTTGCCCGTCTTTTCCCAAACATAAGCTCTGAAGCGGTTGTCAATTTCCTTTGTTATCTCCCAAAGGCGCGGCATTAAGCGCCTGTAAAGGTCTTCGGGCCAGCATTCAAGCGCCTCTTTCATAACCGTGTGATTTGTGTACGCAATCGAGCTTGTAACAATTCGCCAGGCGTCGTCCCAGCCATAGCCGCATTCGTCAAGAAGAATACGCATAAGCTCGGGAATAGCCATTGTGGGGTGCGTATCGTTGATGTGAATCGCGACCATATCGGGGAAATTGTCCATGGTGCCGAATTCTCTTAAATGGTGCTTAACAATGTCCTGAACGGAAGCGGAAACAAGGAAATACTGCTGGCGGAGCCTGAGCGATTTTCCCTCGGGATGATTGTCGGCGGGGTAAAGCACCTTTGAAATAACCTCCGCCATAGCGTTTCTCTCCACGGCGCGCATATAGTCGCCCTGATTAAACAGTCCCATATCAAGGCCGGGAGCTCTTGCCGCCCAAAGGCGAAGAACAGAAATGCCCTTGCCGTCCTTGCCGGCAACTTGCATATCGTAGGGAACGGCGTATATTGTGTTCGGATTTTCAATTTCTACATGGTGAAAATTTCCGTCCCAAGACTCTTTGATTTCACCCTCAAACTTTACCTCATAAGCGCTCTCTTCATGTGAAACGAGCCAAACCTCGCCGCCGGGCAGCCAAAAGTCGGGAAGCTCGGTCTGCCAGCCGTCAACTAATTTCTGCTTAAAAATTCCGTATTCGTAAAGTATTGAATACCCTTTTGCGCAATAACCGCCCGTTGCAAGGCCGTCAAGATAGCAGGCGGCAAGTCTTCCCAAGCCGCCGTTGCCTAAGCCCGCGTCAGGCTCGCATTCATAAAGGGCCTCGAGCTTTACGCCGAAATCCTTGAGCGCCGCCTCAAATGTCTTTGTCAAATTAAGGTTGTAAAGATTGTTTTTCAGCGAACGGCCCATAAGAAATTCCATACAAAGATAGTAAATTCTTTTTGAGCCTTTTTTGCTCGCCTCTCTTGAGAACTCCGTTCTGCCCTGGCTCATCATATCCCTTACTATAAGCGATACCGCCTTGTAATACTGTTCGTTCGTCGCCTCTTCGGGGTTTACGCCTATAAAATGTGAAAGTTTTGATTCAAGAAGCTGTTTTGCTTGTGCTTTGGTAAGCGAATAATTCATACAAATCCTCCAAAAAAACTTATTAAAATCAAATTATATTAAATAACGTTTGTATATTTTACACTAAAATAAGCTTTTTTTCAACCATAATAAATAAAAATATGGTTTCCCGTTCTTAATTCTATATTTTCTACAAAAAAACTCACCGCAAACGGCGTTGCAGTGAGATTTTGTATTAAAAATCAGCGTTAAATCATATTGCCGTTATAATTAGTATAACCGGCATTTACCCAAATAATCTTAAATTCATTTCCTACTCTTTGGTAAATGTTGACCTTTCCGCTTGACGAGCTTGAACCGTATTTGTAAAACGGGTTAAGCTTTCCGTTTTTGTTCTTAACGTTCTGAAGTCCTCTTTCGATTCCGTCCGCCATTTTGCTGTCCTTGGCGCGAAGGGTCATAACGGCAACGCAATTTGTGGGATTGCAATAGCCGAATTTAAATCCCGTTTGCCACCAATGGAACTCAACCGGGCGGTAGAAAAGACGGTTTCTGTTGTTGTAGTCTTTTGTGGTCTTATAGAAATCAAAGCCCATTTCAAGAAGATTGTCGTCGCTGGCGCAAGCGTAAAAGTCCTCGGAAAGGCTCGAATCAATGTCTTTCGTGTAAACGCCCATTTCAGCGCCCGAAAGAAGTGCGTACTGACCCTTCCAGCATTGAATACGCCAATATTTGTCGCCGTATGTAAAGTCGCACTTAAACGTCAAATATTCCATATTAAGGTAACTTGCACCCGTATCGTATTCGCCGGTAAACCCGAAATGGCGCTGCCACGGATTCATATTAGTGTAATAAATATCCTGTTCGGCGTCGTAAGAATAACCCGCCGCGTTGAGAAGGCTTATCATATCGGCCTTTGTAAGCCCCGAACCCGACTGAGTCTGAGACTCATTGGAAGATGTAGTCCAGCTTGAGACGTCAACGGCTGTTGTCGTACTGTTAGAGGTTGTACCGCTTGAACTTTGTTCAGCGGAAGATTCTTCGTCCGAGCTTTCCTCGGGAATGGTATAATCGTCAAAATCCACTAAATTTTCTGTTTCCGGAGCAGCAATTTCTCCGGGCTTTTTAGTAATTTCCTCTTCCTTCTCCGTTTTATTGCCGCACGCTGTTAAGCAACACAAAAAAACCGTAAGAGCAATAAGCGAAGACGTTATTCTCATCAGTTTGTTTTTCATCGGTTTTCGCCTCCACATAAGCGTTTATATTATACATTATATATTATTACATAAAACCTGTTTTTTGTCAATCAATATTCTTTTGTTTTCTTTGGACTTGCGTATTGATTTTACCGTTAAAATATGGTATATTTTTATATAACTTAAATAAGATGTTCCCGCTTTTTAGGCGGCGGGTTCCGTTTCGGAATCAGGGGGGATTGGGTACCTTTCCGATTTTCCCCGCTACTGTTGCCCGCCTTGCCGCGTTTAATGGAGCGGCAAGCCCTTATTCTATATAATTGTATTTTGGAGAGATATATGAGTTTAGTCAGAGATATGAGCCTATATCCGTCAGGCGAGCAGAAAATCGACTGGGTAAGGGCGCATATGCCCGTCCTTCGCAGTATTGAAGAGGATTTTGTTAAATCAAAGCCGTTTTCGGGGCTTCGCGTTGCTCTCTCAATTCATCTTGAGGCAAAAACGGCGTACCTGTGCCTTGTTTTGGCGTCGGGCGGAGCGGAAATGTTCGTTACGGGGTCAAATCCCCTCTCCACGCAGGACGATGTCGCCGCGGCTCTCGCCCATAAAGGGCTTAATGTTTTTGCATGGTACAACGCCACGGCGGAAGAATACACCGACCATCTGCGAAAGGTAATATCCGCCTCTCCGAATTTAATTATTGACGACGGCGGCGACCTTGTGAACCTTATACATAACGAGTACCCGAATTTGCTTAAAAACGTTTTGGGCGGTTGTGAGGAAACGACTACTGGTATAATAAGGCTTGTTTCCATGGCGCGGGAAGAAAAGCTTAAATTCCCTATGATTGCCGTTAACAACGCAAAATGTAAATATCTTTTTGACAACCGTTACGGCACAGGGCAGTCCGTATGGACGGGGATAAACCGAACGACCAATTTAATAGTTGCCGGCAAAACCGCTGTGGTGGCGGGTTACGGCTGGTGCGGCAAAGGTGTTGCAATGCGCGCGAAAGCGCTGGGCGCTAAGGTCATTGTCACTGAGATTGACCCTGTAAAAGCAATGGAGGCGAGAATGGACGGCTTTGACGTATATCCTATGGAAAAGGCGGCAAGGTACGGCGACTTTTTCATAACCGTTACCGGCTGTAAGGACGTTATAACCGAAAAGGCGTACAAAAATATGAAAGACGGCGCTGTTCTTTGCAACGCGGGCCATTTTAATGTTGAGATAAATTTGCCTGAGCTTGAAAAGATGTCCGTCCGTATTTTCAAACAGAGGCAAAATATTATGGGCTATGAATTGGCTGACGGCAGAGTAATTTCAGTTTTGGCCGAGGGCAGACTTGTCAATTTAGCCGCGGGCGACGGTCACCCTGCCGAAATTATGGATATGAGCTTTGCGGTTCAGGCTCTTAGCGCTGAATATATTGTTAAAAATCAAGGAAAACTTAAATTAGGGGTCAATGACGTCCCCGAAGAAATTGACAGAAAGGTAGCGTTGAGAAAGCTTAAAAGCTGGGGTACGGAAATTGACGTTCTCACTCCCGAGCAGGAAAGCTATATCAACAGTTGGAACGTATGATAAACAATTTTAGGTACACAGATGAAAAATGTCCCGTTTGCGGCGAAGTTTTTACCGAGCAAAGTGAAATTGTCGTTTGTCCGCTTTGCGGAACTCCTCATCACAAAGAATGTTACAAAAAAAACGGCGAATGCGGCAACAGTGAAAAACACAGCGAGGGCTTTATTTGGAAACCCGCGTCCGAGCCCGAACCCGACGGGCAGTCGCTTGAGCAAAATCCTCAGGCAAACGAGCCGCCGCATTCAAATGCAAATCCGCAGGACTATCCTTTCGGCGCGCCCGTTCCGCCCCAGGCGCTTTATCAAGCTCCAAATCCCCTCGGCGCTTTTCCTCCCGAGCTTGAAGACGGGGTCTCCACAGAAGACGCCGCAGCTTTTATAAAAAGAAACTACCAAAATTATCTGCGCAAATTCTTTTTAATAAAGTCGGGCAGGCGCACCTTTAACATCGCCGCATTTTTCTTTGGCGGATATTGGTTTATTTACCGAAAGATGTATAAACTCGGTGTTATTTTTATCGCGCTGTCGCTTGCGATTACCGCAATTCCTCTTTTGGTTCCGCAGTGTTACCGTTTGCAGAAAGAGATAGACGACATTTCATACGAATATGAGGTTTCGGCATTTGAGGCGGACTCCCCCATGGACGCTATGAACGAAATGTACTCAAAAATGTTCGCCGCCATAAAAAAATACCCCACGGGCGTTGCCGTAACGGCTTTGTCAACCGTAGCGCAAATTGCTTTATCATTTTATTTGGGATTCAACGCAGACAAAAAATATAGAGAACACATATTAGGCAGAGTAAAGAGCATAAAATCAGACTGCGCTCAAGCCGGCGCGCAAAATGAGGATTTTTACAAAATGCAAATTTTAAGCGAAGGCGGTTCGTCATTCGGCTTTGCGATACTATCAATTATAGCGGTAAACGGCATAAACCACTTTATCTCCGCTATTTTAAATATGATTTATCTATAAATCATAATGACGGGGAATTTCCCTTATTGAATAGAAATAAATTACAGCTAAGGAGAATAAAATATGAAAAAGATTACAAAAGCAATTATCCCTGCGGCAGGTCTTGGCACAAGAGTTTTACCCGCGTCAAAAGCAGTCCCGAAAGAGATGCTCAACATTGTTGATAAGCCCGCCATCCAGTACATTGTTGAGGAGGCGGCCGCGGCAGGCATTACCGATATTCTTATTGTTACAAACCGTGGCAAAGGCGTTATTGAAGACCATTTCGACCACGCCTTTGAGCTTGAAACAAAGCTTGAGGGAAACGCGAGCAAGGCCAAAATTTTAGAAGATGTTAAAGCCTGCTCAAGCCTTGCGAATATTTACTTTATCCGCCAAAAAGAGACAAAAGGTCTCGGCCACGCCATATGCTGCGCGAGGAGCTTTGTAGGCGATGAGCCGTTTGCAGTTATGTACGGCGACGACGTTATTATTTCCGAGGATCCCGTTATAGGCCAGCTCTGCCGCGCTTATGAAAAATACGGCGTAGGCACAGTAGGCGTTAAAGAGGTTCCCCGTAAAGACGTTCCGAAATATTGCACGCTTGACGTAACGCCGCTTGAGGGCAACGTTATGTCCGTTCACAATATAATCGAAAAGCCCACCCCCGAAGAAATTCTCTCCTGCTATTCAATTCTCGGCAGAGTTGTTCTTCCGCCTGAAATTTTTGACCTTATTGAGCAGACCCCGCCCGACGCTAAGAGCGGAGAGGTTTACTTAACAGACGCTATGTGCGAGCTCGCAAAGCAGGGAAGGCTCACGGCGGTTGATTTTAACGGCACGCGTTACGATATGGGCAATAAGCTCGGCATTATGAAAGCAAACGTTGAGGTTGCATTAAAGCACGCCGAAATCGGCGAAGATTTTAAGGAATATCTCAAAGCTATCGCTAAAACTCTTTAATACTTAATATTGAATGCGAAATTTACTGCTCAAAGATAAAAGAACGGTTTACGCCACATTAAATGTTCGTAAACCGTTTTTTTACGGCAGTCGGCTTATTATTTTGTTTCATCTGAAAAATTATGTAAGCATAAGCGCAATTTACTATTGACTTTTTTGAATTTTGCCTATATAATATTTTAGCAACGGAAAAGGACCAGTAGCTCAGTTGGTTAGAGCAACCGGCTCATAACCGGTCGGTCCGGGGTTCGAGTCCCTGCTGGTCCACCACATTAAGGCTGAACGCAATTAGCGTTCAGTCTTTTTTGATTTTTTTAGGGACTCGAACCCGTGAGGAGCGGGAGGCTATTTACACATTTTCCAATTTTAACACTTATTTTTTCAGCGCCTTATTTGTTAGTTTTCGGATTGTCGGTTCTGCCAAGCAGATAATCAACGCTCACGCCGTAATAGTCGGCCAGCTTTATCAAAACCTCAGCTGTCAGGGCGATAACGCCCGTTTCATACTGAGAATAAGTGTTTTGCGAAATGTTCAGCAATTTTGCAATATCCCTTTGCCTTATATCACGATCGACTCTCAGATTTTTTATATTGTTAAAAACCATAATGAACCCTCCGAAAAATATTATGCAATATCTGTAATTCAGATATTGACTTTTATCTGTAATACAGATAAAATGATTGCAATATTTGAAATGCAGATAAATTTAAGGAGGAGAAAATGTGAAAAAAATTATCGGTATAGTATTGTCGGCGGCAATACTGTTACGCATTGCCGCGGCCTTTGACGTTTCGGCGCTTGCAGACGGCAGTTCAGATGTTAAAGCGTGCGGGGAATATGAATACATTATTTTAAATGACGGTACGGCTGAAATATCAAAATACAACGGCCGCGCAAAAGAGCTTGTCATTCCGTCAAGCCTTGACGGGTACACAGTTACAAGCATAGGCCATCGTGCGTTTTTCCACTGCGACAGCCTTACAAGCATAACAATACCCGACAGCGTGACAATTATAAGCTTTAAAGGAATTGAATATTGCGCCAATCTTGCAAACGTAACGATACCCGACAGTGTAAAAATCATATCCGACTATAATTTTGGCGGATGCGAGAGCTTGACAAACGTTGATTTGGGAAACGGCGTAACTTGCTTATATAGCGGCGTTTTTCACCATTGTGTAAACCTGAAAAGCATAATTATACCCGAAAGCGTGACAATGATAGGCAAAAATTCGTTTGAAGGCTGTAACAGTTTAAACAGCATAACAATACTCAGCAGAGATTGCGACATCAGTTATATCTCAATTCCCGATACAGCAACGATTTACGGCCGCAAAGGTTCCGCCGCCGAAGAATACGCAAACAGGGAAAAAATAAATTTTAAGGTTTTTGAAGAGTCGGTCAATTCTGAAAATCCGAACGCAAACGAAGACACAAATAAGCAGAATTCCGTCAATACTGACGGGGAGCCGCCCTCTGAGGTAGCGAATACCGATTCTGTATGCGCGCTTTTGACAGCGGCGGTTGTCGGATTAGCTTTGCTCGCGGTAAAAAAGGAAAAATAAAAAAACACAAATCAAAAAACGGAAAGCAAATGCTTTCCGTTTTAGTCTGTCGATAAACTGTTTTGAGATAGCAAAATAACTAAAAGTTTTCGCCCGCCTTTTTCAAAAGGCGGTGGGGTTGAGGGGCAACGCCCTCATCGCAGCCCGCAGGCTGCGAAATTCTTGTGCTTTAAAAGAGCACAGGAGGGGCGAAAAACAGTCCAGTGGACTGTTTTTCGGTGGGGATTCTCGCCTGTCGGCTCGGTCGGTGCTTTTGCCTCGTTGACGCAAAGGTCGCCCCCGGCGACCCGCACCCCTCGCCGGGGGTTCCCCATAATCTTAACCATTTTGTGCATATACTTAGTAATGCATACTTTTTCTACAAACTGAAACGGAAAGCAAATGCTTTCCGTTTAGATATTATCAGCCGGTTAACGATTCTATGTTTCAAAATGCGGAATACTGCCGCGCAGAGCGAAAACAGCGGCTGTCCTTAAACACTTAAATAAATGTTTATTCAATAAAAGGTTTGCCCCGTCATTATTTCGCTATCTCTCTTTTTTCACAAACCGTCATCACAAATCCGTCAAAAAACTGCGTTTTAAAATCGTACCCGTCAAGGCAAAACGTATCCGCGCCTTTGATTATATTCTTTATCCCTTCGCCCGAAATCTTTGAATACGCCTCTTTTCGGGTCCAAATCTCATAAAATGCCGACGGCGATTTATTATTTAATAAATACGCCTTTTCCTTTTCCCCAAAAATTTTTTTAACCGTTTTTTCAAAATTTCTGTCCGTCACCTTTTCAATATCTATTCCGACAGGTCTTTCAGACGTGCACACTGCGCATTTGCCGTTTGAATGTGAAATACTCACAAACATATTTTCCGCAACGGGCTTTCCGTTTGCAAGGTATGCGATATTTTCGGCGCCCATTTTTTCAAGTTCTTCCTTTGCTTTTGCGGAATGTGCCTTTTTATTAAATTCACGGTATTCAAAAATTTTAATCTGAGCCATAAAATTTTCATTGCCTTTCACGGTTTTCCGTGAAAATCTTACCATATTATTTTGAAAATCTCAATAGCCGAACGCTTTTAACCGTTACCTTTAATTTCATAAGTTTTTCCTATCACCTTTTCGGGGTCAATCAGCTTACCGTTTTCACGGATTTCAAGATGTAAATGAACCCCGTCCGCCTTTTCAACCGGAATTTCTCCTAAATTCCCGACCTTTGCGTTTATTTCAATCTGCTCGCCGACTTCAGGCGTACTTCCTCTGCCAAGACCCCGGTACTCTGATGTGATTCCGTTACCGTGATCAATCGTAACTATTGTTCCCCATAAATCGTCATCGCGCACGTCGGTAACGGTGCCGCCGCATACAGCCTTTATCGGGTCGCCCACTTTTCCCGCAATGTCAATGCCCGTATGCGCGCGCCAATCGTCCGTTGTCGTGTTCTTTACCATTTCTCCGCCCGAAAAACGCTTTGTAATGTTGTTTTCAGACGGCAACGCAAAATACAGGCTGGTACTTTCGGTTGTAGGCTCGGTTCGGTCATCCGGAACGTTTGTAACCGGCACATTTACCTGAGTAGGATTTTCGGTCGTAATCACGTGCGACACATCGCTTGTGCTTTCGGGATTTACCTTTTCGGTATTTTTATTTGCCAGCCAAAAAGAGCCTAATGCGGCCGCGCAAAGCACTATTGCCGCCGCAGAGTAAATCGCCCTTTTCTGTTTTTCGTTATTTTTTTTCAAAATTATCACCTCGGCTTTATTATTGCCGAGATTATTTTCTCTTATTCCGCTTTTCTTTTATTTTGCGACATATGTTTACAAAAGAAAAAACGCGCGTTTGCGGAACGCGCGTTTTTCCGACTGACTAACTCAGTCTAAGGGGTTGTTTGAGGATGGGGTATGTTACTCACAGTTTTTCTGTGAGTATGATTATATAATAAAAGATAAATGTTACTAAACTTTGTAGTTTTTATGAACAATATTATAATAATTTTTCAAAATAAAATTTTTTTAACTTTTTTACAGAAAAACGCGCATTTTTTAAAATTTTTAAAAAAATCCGAAAAATTAGCAAACAAATGTTTGCTTTTTTAAAAAATATGTGTTAGAATATAGCTGTATTAAACAGCAAATTCTATTTTTTCGTCCGAATATATTTTTTAAAACAGGTTCAGGAGGTTTTTATGCGTCCAATTAACGATACTCAACAAAAAATTTATGAATTTCTCTGCGAACGCAGTCAGTGCGGTGTTCCGCCCTCGGTAAGAGAAATCGGCGCAGCGGTAGGGCTTCGTTCAACGTCGTCTGTTCAGGCAAATCTTGACTCGCTTGAAGAGGCCGGTTACATTGAGCGCAACCCTCTTTTGAAACGGTCAATACGGGTGCTCGGTCAGGCGGAAAACGTTACAAGCGTTCCGCTTCTTGGCACAGTTACGGCAGGTATGCCCATTTTAGCCGTGGAGCAAATTGAGGGCTACATTGCATATAACGGCAGAGTTTCAAGGGACAACTCCCTTTTTGCCCTAAAGGTTCGCGGCGAAAGTATGCTTTGGGCAGGCATTTTGGACGGCGATATTGTCATTGCGGAAAAAACTCCCTCAGCTGAGAACGGCGAAATTGTCGTCGCTATGATTGAGGATGAGGCAACGGTTAAGCGTTTTTACAAGGAAAACGGCCATTTCCGTCTTCAGCCCGAAAACGACGCTTTTGAGCCAATCATTACAAACGAAGTGGTTATTCTCGGTAAGGTTGTAGCCGTTTACCGTTATTACTGATAAAAGTGAGAATAAAAAATTCAATAATGGGCTTGCCCTTATTAAAAAAAGAGAACGCAAGGTTCTCTTTTTTTATTGTGCATAACTTAGGAGGGTATTCGGTCAGTCGTTCTGTTTGTCTGATGTACTCTTCTCAGACTCGCTCTCCTGCGGTAATGACTCGGTATCCGGCTCGTCGGTAGAATGCTCAGACGGTTCTTCCGAAGGTTCGGGTTTATTAGACGGCTTGACAGGCTTTTGCTCGGTAGACGGTTCGGTTTTAGAGGTGCTTGGGGACGCCGGCCGAGTCGTGCTTGGACGGCGCGTCGGCTGTACCGACGGTCTGTTACCCGAAGTTGTATCCTGTGGCTCGCTTTCGTCCGTCTGACTGCTCTCTTCTTCGGTTGTATTTTCTTCGCCCGTTTCGCTCTCCTGCTCTGTCTCCTCGGTTGTTTTAAGATTTTCAACCGCCAAAGTGGGTGCGTCGCCTATTTTTTTGTACTGTTTACTCTTGCCGCATGCGGCGAAACAAAAAATAAGCGTAAATAAAATCAAAATCGCTATAATCTTCCTCATAATTCACCCTATCCCTCTAAAAATCCGATAATTTTCTCGGCGTCATTATATCCTAACTCATAAAGCTGTTCAATGCTTTTTCTTTTTCTTGACAGCGTTTCAACTCCAAAGCAGGTTCTCGGGGCAATAATAAGCACTTTGCCCTCTTCCTGAAGCTTTTGAATGTACTCAATATCTTCATTGTATTTATCGGCCGACATAAAAAGCGTTTTTGCCGTTTCAGGGTATTCGCTCAGCGCTCTGTCACACATTTTTTGCGTTAAACGGCGCTTTTTTCTGTAATTTAGCGGGCGTGTTAAACAAATTACCACCTTGTCGCATCCGTCGCTGAATGCTTTTTTTATCGGTATGGGATCCGAAAGTCCGCCGTCATAATAAATCTTTCCGCCGAAAGGATAGGCTTTGTTTACAACGGGGATACAGCTTGACGTTTTAAAGACGTCATAAGAATTTTTTGCCACATCGCTCTTGGTAAAATATGCGGGATTTCCGCTTTCGGCGTCGGTAGATACAATTACAAACTGCGCGCTGTTTTCATTTACCTTGTCAAAATCAAGCGGGCATTCGCCGCCCTCGTTTGAAAGGTAAGAGTATATATAGTCAAGGTCGATATATGAACCGCTTTTTAAAAAATTATGAAAGCTCATATACTCTTTACGAAATGCAAAATCGGTGTAAAATTTAAGGCTTCTTCCCTTTTGGCGTGCCAAATACGAAATAATATTTCCGCTCCCTGCGGACACTCCTATAAGATAGGGAAAATCAATTTTTCTGTCAAGGCAAAAATCAAGAACGCCAGTGCCGTAAACCGCGCGAAGCCCTCCGCCCACATCGATATAACCTGTCAATATTCATTCACCTCTTTATTTTTATACAATTACGGGCAAGCCCATATTGAATTTTACCATATTTTTATTTTTTTTACAATGTTAAAGAGTATGTATATCAGATAAAAATATCGAAAGAATAATTATATTACCTTTAAAGGAGTGGTTTATATATGTCAACAACAGGAAAAGAATACGACAAAATGGCAAAAAAGGCGTCGCCAAACTCGCCCGTATTTTTAAATTGCCTAAAGGCTTTCATTATAGGCGGAGCGATTTGTCTTTTCGGTCAGGTATTAAACTATCTGTTTAAAAAAGCAGGATTTAACGACGAATATGTTAAAGCAATGACTCCGTCCGTGCTGATAATTCTCACCGCGATACTCACCGGAATAGGTGTTTTTGACAAAATCGCAAAGCACGCGGGCGCAGGAACTATTGTTCCCATTACGGGATTTGCAAATTCGGTTGTGTCCCCTGCGCTTGAATTTAAGGCAGAGGGAATAATTCTCGGCACGGGGGCAAAAATTTTCACTGTGGCGGGGCCCGTTATAGCCTACGGAACCGCCGCGGCTGTAATATACGGAATTATCGCGTATATTTTTAAGCTGTATTAAAAAGAGCGTTTACGCAAAAAACCTATAAAAAGTTTAAGACGGCTCCATCTTATCTAAAGATGTGAGCCGTCTTGGGTCTCATAATAACAGCGAAAGTTTAAACCTTTGCGAATCAAAATCCACTGCCGCCGAAACGGAAAGAGTGTACCATCCTCTCCCCAACCTCGCCTTCTCGTCTTTCCCGAAACACACAGAATTTCAAGTCAAATTCAAAAGCTATGGAATGAAAATCTATCACAACGGCGTTGCAACAAAAACTTAACATAACGTGCCGCAGACAGAGGCTGTAAGAAAACGTAAGGTCGTTTTTTTGCAATAAGAAAGCTCGGCAAAAAAAACAGCCGCAAGAATTGCAAATATTTTAAGCGTTAAAGCCCACAAAAGCCGTTGAAAGCTGACGGACAACTGCAGTAGCTCAAAATAAATGGTCATCGTCGTTTTACAGTATGCCTAAGAATATTCTCCGCAGCCACCGTTACTATGACGCCCGGAAAGCTTAGACCTACCCGAGCCGAAGCTTTCCAATTAGTATTCTATCAGATTTTCTTCTGTTTGTAAAGACTTAAATATGTATATTTTTACGAAAATTTAATATAAATTTTGACAATCGTTTGCAGTTTTATACAAAATCTCCAAAAATTATTAAAAAAACGACTTGAATATGTCGTTAATCGGTTTAAATTTTTCATATAAAACGGGAAAGCAATTAAATGGACTTGCTTTCCCGTTAAATAAATTCAGCTATACATATTCAATAATTGACCCCGCCATTATTTAGCTTTTAATTCGCATTTTCACTTAAATCGCTTGTATCTTCAACCAGTTTTGTTTCAACCTCAAATATGCTGATTTTATAATTCTGGTCTATACGGCAAATTTTAAGCGTGATTTTGTCACCGACACTGCCGTCCTCGACAAAATCAAGAAGTTCATTGTAATCGTCAAGATCTTTCCCGTTAAATCCTATTACCATATCTCCCTCTTTAACGTCCTTATTTGCAAGGTCGCTGTTCTGGGAAATAGAATAAATTATAAGCGAGCCTGCCGGCAGGTCGTGAGTCTGAACCATAGCGGAGTGAATCTGGCTGTAACTTGAGGGAGTGAATGTGATTCCGAGTACCGCTCTGCCCGTTACATAACCGTGAGCGATTATATTCTCCACAATCTCCTTAACCGTTTCGGACGGAACAGAAAATCCCATACCCTCATATTCCGTGGACGCAATTTTTGAGGAGTTAATGCCTATTACCTGCCCTGCCTCATTAAGAAGAGCTCCGCCTGAGTTGCCGGGATTTATAGCGGCAGTATGCTGAATACAGGGAACCTCATACCCTACGGGGCTGTTAACGGGTCTGCCTATCGCCGAAATCATTCCGTTTGTGAATGAGCCGAAGAACGTTGAACCGCCCGGATTTCCGAGCGCGTAAACGGTATCGCCTACCGAAACGCTTGAAGACGAGGCAAATTCGGCGGCCTTGAGTCCCGTTTTCTCAATCGAAACAACGCCAATGTCGGTTTTACTGTCTACGCCGACTATTTTTGCGTCATACTGCTCGCCGTTATATGTTTTAATTACGGTCTTATACGCGGAGGAGGTTTCAAGAACGTGCGCGCAAGTTACTATATAGGTCTTATTGTTCTCATTGCCGCTGATAACGGCGGGCAGAATAACTCCCGACCCCTCCGAGGCTATCGTCGACTTATTTCTTGAATAAACAAGCACTCCGACATTTGACTCATACGTCTTTTTGTAAATGCTCTGAGCCGAATCTTCGGATTCGGAGCCCTTTTGAGAGTCGGCAAACGGAATTTCGGCATTTACCGACGCCTTTTCATCACTGTTCTGTGTTTTTCCTTTCCTCGCCATAAACGCCGCGAAGACCGAAACAACAACGAGAGATACGGCAATTAAAACTGCCGCTATGGCTATACCGAGCTTTTTATTCTTGGATTTTTTCTTTACCGCCTCCTGCTTTTGCGGATAGTATCCGTATGGCATATACCCGCTGTTCGTGTCGCAGTACGCCGTATAAGGCGGAACGGAGTTTTGGCGCGGCGGATTATTTTGCGCGTTTTGGCCGTACGGCATCTGCGCATCAAAACTGTTGCCCGCTTTTTCCGTTTCCGGCTGCTCGCCCGCGTTCTCCTGCGCCTCGGTGTTACTGTTCGGTTCCGTAAAAGGATTGTTGTTTTCAAAATTATTATCCATAAAAATATCTCCTTAAAGTTTAAAGCCGAACTGTGTATATTCGTCTTTAACGCTTTGTACATAAATATTTCCGCCGTGCATCTCGATTATGGTTTTGCAAAGATAAAGCCCAAGCCCCGCGCTTTTTGTGTCGTAACTTCGGGATTTATCGACCTTATAAAATCTCTCGAAAACTCTTCCTATTTCCTCCGACGGAATGCCCACGCCCGAATTTTTAATCCAAAAATGCACTTCTCCGCGATTATTCTTAGTTATTGAAATTTCAATACTTCCGCCGTCGGGCGTAAATTTAACCGCGTTGTCAATCAAATTGTAAACGACCTGATACAGCATATCGCTGTCGCCGTGCACAATAGTTTTTTCAAGGTTTTCAAGCCCTTTAATTTCTATGTTTTTCTTCTCTATCATCTGCTCGAACGTCAAAAGACACGTAACGGTGACGTTGCTTAAATCAAAGTCGGATAGTTTAAGTTCTAACTCGCCGGCCTCGATTTTGGAAAGATTCAGCATTGAGGTTACAAGCCGTGAGAGCCTGCCGACCTCATCCGACACGATTTTTAAATACTCATCCCGCTTTTCCTCGGGGATAGTTCCGTCAAGCATACCGTTTATAAAACCGTCAATCGTAGTCATCGGCGTTTTCAGCTCATGCGAAACGTTTGCAACGAAACTTCGCCTTGACGATTCCATAATTGAAAGCGACGACGCCATTCTGTTGAACGACTGGCACAAATCCGCAAATTCGTCCCTGCCTTTTACGTCTACACGGCGGCTGAAATCGCCCTTTGCATAAGCCTTTGTGGCATTTGACATCTGCCGCAACGGTTTTGTCAGCTTTTCGGTAAAGGCGTACACTACAATAAACGAAAGAGCCGCTGAGAAAATTGCCGACGAAACATACATATTAAAAATGTTCTTTGAGTACTCTTTAAAGCTGTATTTAACGGGAGCGGCTGAAAAAATATAAGCGTAAACACTGCCGTTTACTTTAACCGGAGCGCCCGCAAGAAAGGTTTTTTCGCTGTAAAGTCCCTGTATCTTTTCATCGCCGAAATACCCTCCCCCGTCCGTCTCTTTTAAGACATCGGGCGGAATCTTATATCCCCTGTGAGAAAAGCACACCATTTCTCCCGAGTACGAATACCCGTTCTGAAACGCCTCTTTACATACAACAACACTGCCGCCGGCGTCGCACATAAACATATCGGTATCGGTCGATTTAGCCGTAACGCCGAGATTATTGCAAATAAGCATCAGCGCATTTTGAATTTCGCTTTCGGTTTTGCACGTTTCTAAAATACGTTCGCAGTACGCCGCGTTGGTAGTCACGCTTTCCATAAGCGCGTCATGCTGTGTTTTTGTCCAGTGATTGGACATAAACGCCATAAGAGCAGTCGAGAGAACAAGATAGCTCATTAAAATAAGCGAGGTCATCACCGTAAGAAACTTTGCAAACAGCGGAAGATGCGTAAAAAATCTTTTTATTCGGTTCGCTCTGTCAGTGAAAAAGTTTTTTAATCTGTTATTTTTTTCCATGCGTTTCAAACTTATAGCCTACACTCCAAATTGTGCAAAGCTCCCATTCGGGCGAAACTCCTTTAAGCTTATCTCTCAGCCTTTTAATGTGAACGTCGACTGTTCTGCTATCGCCGTAATAATCAAAGCCCCAAACCTCGTCAAGCAACTGGTCTCTTGTAAAAACGCGGTCGGGATTTGACGCAAGGTGGTAAATAAGCTCTAACTCTTTTGGAGGCGTATCCACCTGAACTCCGTTGACCCTCATTTCGTAATTTGTGCGGTTAATTACGAGCTTGTCATAGCGAACCTCTTTAATATCCGAATTTGATTTGCTTACCGTTCGGCGCAGAACCGCTTTAACACGGGCTACAACCTCTTTTGTGTCAAACGGCTTGGTAATGTAGTCGTCAGCGCCGAGCTCAAGCCCGAGCACCTTGTCAAAGGTTTCGTCCTTAGCGGTTATCATAATTATCGGGACTTCGCTCGTCTTTCTTATTTCTCTGCAAACCTGCCAGCCGTCAAGCTCAGGAAGCATAATATCAAGTAAAATTAAATCGGGAGAATTCTCCTCAAACATTTTTATTGCGTCAAGCCCCGTATTGGCTATTACCGTCTCAAAATCTTCTTTTTCAAGATACATACGCAGTAAATCGCAAATATTCGCATTGTCGTCAACAACAAGAATTTTACCTTTTGACATATTTCCGACACCCTTTCTGTTAACACGGTTAGTATATTCCAAAAATTTTAACAAACTAAGAACAAAATGTTGTTTTTCTTTAAATATTTGCCCTATTTGTGGTATTTGCCTCCGAGGGAAATTGAAAAAGCTCTGTAAATCTGCTCTAAGAGCATTATTCTTGCGAGCTTGTGCGGAAAAGTCATAGGCGACATTGAAAGGCGAAAATCCGAGTCCCTCTTAATTTCTTCCGAAAGTCCAAACGAGCTCCCTATTATGAACACAATATTATTCTGCCCCGAAACGCCGATATTTTGAATTTTTTGCGACAGCTCCTCAGAGGAAAGCTCTTTGCCCTCAACGCACATCGCAAACACATACGGTTTAGCGAGCATTTTGCTCTTAATCAAATCCGCCTCTTTTTTAAGCGCGTTTTGAATTTCGCTTTCGGACGGGCGGTCGGAAAGCCTGACCGGCTCAAGCTCCGTAACTGTCAGCCTGCAAAATCCCGAAAGGCGCTTTTCGTATTCTCCCGAAAATTCTTTCATATATTTTTCTCTCAGCTTTCCGAGGACTATCAACTGAACATTTATCATAATATCATCGCCTTTTCGTCCCATTCGGGTTTAGCGACGCGTATAAGGTAGTCGCTCCCCTCTTTCGCCCCCATTTGAGTAAGCTCTGCCTCGGTTGTTCTGTAAGCGAGAGACGGAATATTGTTCTCTTTGCTCAAATGGCCGAGTATAAGCCTTGTTGCCCCGTTGCGAACAAGCTTTGCGCAGGTTTCGGCGCACGCGTCGTTTGACAAATGCCCCTTTACGCCCAAAATTCGGCGCTGAAGCATATAAGGATAATTTCCGCATTGAAGCATATTAACGTCGTGATTTGACTCAATAAGCGCTAAATCGGAGCCGAGCACAGCCGCAAGAACCTGGGTTGTAACCACTCCCAAATCCGTAACGACAGCCATTTTCCGGCCGTTGGCAAGCTCCACTGTATATCCGCACGGCTCGTTTGTATCGTGGGAAGTGTGAAAACTTTTAATGAGCATATTGCCTATCTCTGCGCCGCTCTCGGGAATTATTATGCACTCCTTTGCGTTCTCCAAAGCGCCCGTCCGCGAAAGCGCCTCAAAAGTCCCATTCGTCATAAACACCCTGCAAGGAAACTTTTTTGTAAACATTCTAAGCCCTTTTATGTGGTCATTATGTTCATGCGTTATAAAAATATTTTTAATGTTTTCAGTGTTAACGCCTATCCGCCAAAGAGACTGTTCCAATGCTTTGGCGGAAACGCCCGCGTCTATTAAAATTCCGTCCGAGCCCGAGCCTATGTAAGTTGAGTTGCCCGTTGAACCTGAAAACAAAGGACAAAATTTTGCCATATCTTCACCTTTCTTATTTAAAAAGGCGAATCAAGAATTTACTCGATCCGCCAAATCTGTTAACCCAAAACTTTTAATGAAAAATGATTGCTATATTACGGCGATCTAACCTACTTCCAAAACCGCTCCCGTGCTGTCGGGGTCGTCACGCAGAAATATGTCCGCGCCCAAGGAACGGAATTTCTCAATTATATGGTCATAGCCTCGCTTTATGTGATATATCTCCTCAATTTCCGTCGTACCCTCCGCGGCAAGCCCCGCAATTACCATTGCCGCCCCCGCGCGAAGGTCGTCTGCCCGAACCGGCGCCCCGTGGAGCGAATCCGTGCCCTCAATGAAAGCAGATTTGCCGTCAACGGTTATTTTAGCGCCCATTCGCATAAGCTGTTCCGTATAACGGAACCGATTGTCCCAAACGCTCTCAGAAATCATACTGTTGCCGTTGGCTATTGAAAGAAGAACGGCAAGCTGAGGCTGCATATCCGTCGGGAAACCGGGGTGAGGCATCGTTTTAACGTTGCAATGATTGGGTCTGCGAGTGCACCTTATATGAATACTGTCGTCAAATTCTTCAACGAGCACGCCGCACTCCAAAAGCTTAGCCGAAATTGATTCAAGGTGCTTTGGAATTACGTTTTTAACGAGTACGTCGCCGTTCGTTGCCGCCGCCGCGACCATATAAGTTCCCGCCTCAATTTGGTCGGGAATTATCGCGTATTCACAGCCGTGAAGCTTTTCGACTCCGCGGATTTTGATTGTATCCGTGCCCGCGCCCCTTATGTCTGCGCCCATAGAGTTTAAAAAGTTGGCAAGGTCAACAATGTGGGGTTCCTTTGCCGCAGGCTCAATAATTGTAAGCCCCTTTGCCTTGACCGCGGCAAGCATAAGATTTATTGTAGCGCCGACCGAAACGACGTCAAAATTTATATTGTTGCCCACAAGCCTTTGCGCCTGAGCGTTAAGAACACCTGTTTTGTCAATACTGACGTCGGCGCCCAAGGCCTCAAACCCTTTGATATGCTGGTCAATAGGGCGGACTCCGAAAGAACAGCCGCCCGGCATTGCGACCCTCGCGTGGTTAAACCTGCCGAGCAGTGCGCCGATAAAATAATATGACGCGCGCATCTGCTTGCTCATATCGTGGCCTATTTTATCCGAAAAAACGTTTCTTGTGTCTATTTCAAGAGTGTTTTGATTTATCATTTTAATTCCCGCGCCGAGCTGCTGCAGAATTTTAATCATTACGTTAACGTCGCTGATACTTGGAATATTCTCAATTCTGCAAACGTCTTCAGCAAGAAGAGTCGCCGGGATAATAGCGACTACGGCGTTCTTCGCTCCGCTTATTTCGACTTCGCCGTGAAGAGCATGTCCGCCGTTTATTATGATTTTTTCCAAGGGTCTGTCCTCCCCTATAAAGCAAAATAATAATGAAATAAATATAAGAAAAAATGCTATAATCTAAAAATTGTATTAAAAAGGGCAAAATACGCCCATAAACGCTTTATATAGTATATCACCATTCACTGCAAAATAAAAGCCCTTTTTTATATTTTTTTATTTTTGTAAAAAACGCTGAAACAAATGTTTGTAAAGAATTATTTTTTTAAATCAATTTTCAATAAGGACCTTAAACTGTCATTATTATTTTCATTCTTTAAACAAAAATGCGCATAAATGTGAAAATTCAACAATAATCTTGCCCCGTCAATGGCGCGGCAACAACCGAACGGAAAAGTTCGTTCGCATTTTTTAAAATTTTCCAAAAAAGGCAAACAAATGTTTGTAAACTTATTGAATAAATACAATAAATATTGTATAATAACCTCACAAAATATAAATGAAATAAAAGATTTTTATATTTCGCATAAAGTTGTTACATTCCCGCTGTCGCAAGTGCATAGGCAGATATGTTGGCTATATTATTATTTTAGGAGCATAAAATATGCGGACTTTAAAAAATGACATTTTGAAAATTGAAATAAACGAGCGCGGCGCCGAGCTTTCATCGGTCCTCGGCGTTAAAAGCGGACGGGAATATCTTTGGCAGGGCGACAAAGCGTATTGGGGCAGACGAAGCCCCGTGCTTTTTCCCGTTGTGGGCAAATACAAAGGTTTAAAATCCGTTTACGGCGGCAAAGAATATTCTCTTCCCCAGCACGGCTTTGCGAGGGACTGTGATTTTACCCTTATAAGCGAGACGGAAAACTCGGTTTCCTTTGAGCTTACCGAAAACGATGACACTTTAAAAAATTATCCGTTCAAATTCAGCCTTGTCTGCTCATTTGAGTTAATCGGAAACAAAATCCGCGTCAAATGGAGCGTTACAAACAAAAATGACGGAAAAATGTACTTTTCAATAGGCGCTCACCCCGCGTTCAACTGCGTAAAAGGGAAAACCGTTCTTTCAATGAACAAGGAAAATATAAAATACTCCGTCTTAAATTCGGACGGGCTTTATCTTCCCGAAAAATACCCTATACAGAGCAGTTTTGTACTTAACGACGGTATTTTTGACCGTGACGCGCTCATAATTGAAAACAGCGGCGTAACAAGCGTTTCGCTTTCAAACGGCAGAAAAACTTTTGCCGAGGTGAATTTTACCGCTCCGCTTTTCGGAATTTGGTCGCCCGTCGGGAAAAACGCTCCGTTTGTGTGCATTGAGCCGTGGTACGGCAGGGCGGATTCGGCGGATTTCTGCTGTGATTTGACAAAGCGCGAGTGGGGAAACGAGCTTTGCCCCGGCGAAGTTTTCAAGAAGGAGTATGAAATCGTAATTTATGAGTAAATTTAAGTTTATTTTGTTCGACTTTGACGGCACGCTTGTTGACTCTTCGGAGGGAATTTTCAAAAGTCTCACATATGCTTTTGAAAATATGGGGCACGGCACGCCCGACGAAGAGCTTTTAAGAAAGTTTGTCGGCCCTCCGCTCCATTACAGCTTTACTAAATTCTGCGGGTTTACCTCTGAACACGCATACGAAATGACCGAAAAATACCGCGAACGCTATAAAAAAACGGGATACCTTGAAAACCGTGTATATGACGGAATCCCCGAAATGCTTGAAAAGCTCAAAAAAGAGGGATACGTTCTCGGCACGGCGTCCTCAAAACCGATTAAATTTATTAACGACATCTGCGAGCAAAGAGATATTAAAAAATATTTCACGCATATAGGCGGAACACAGTTTGACAATATTAAAGAGAGCAAAGCCACGGTTATAAAGGACGCTTTGACGGCTCTTGGAGCCGACGCGGGCGCCACGCTGATGGTAGGCGACAGACTTTTTGACATTCTTGGCGCGCACGAAGTGGGTATTCCATGCTGTGCCGTGCTTTTCGGTTTCGGCAACAGGTCGGAATTTGAGGAATATAAGGCAGATTATATTATTGAAAAGCCCTGTGATATTTTTGATATTTTGAACAAGGAGTGACGATATGGCAACACCGCTCGCAGACAGACTCCGTCCGCAGAAAATTGATGATATTGTCGGTCAAAAGCACCTTTTGGGCGAGGGTATGCCTCTTCGCCGCATAATTGAGAGCGGAGTTTGCCCTAACCTTATTTTTTACGGGCCGTCGGGAACGGGCAAAACGACTCTTGCGCGAATCATCGCCAAAACTACCGACAAAAAGCTACACCGCTTAAACGGCACAAACGCCTCTACGGGCGACATACGCGACATAGTCAGCGAGCTTGACACGCTCGCCGCTCCAAACGGAGTTCTGCTTTATCTTGACGAAATTCAATATTTCAACAAACGTCAACAGCAATCTTTGCTCCAATACATTGAAAACGGGAAAATCACACTTATCGCCTCTACAACCGAAAACCCTTATTTTTATATATACAGCGCCGTACTTTCACGCTGTACCGTATTTGAATTTAAATCGGTGGCTCATGAAGAGATTGTGCCCGCTGTTATCCGCGGATTTGAATTTTTAGAGGAAGAAACGGGAACAAAAATCACTTTTGAAGAAGGCGTCCCCGAGCATATCGCGCTATCTTCGGGAGGAGATGTCAGAAAAGCGCTGAATTTTACGGAGCTCGCGTTTCTTGCCGCAAATTTACAGGAAAACGGAGAGCGGAAAATCACCCTTGAGGAAACTGCCGGTCTTACGTCGAAAAACACCTTTAGATATGACAAATTAGGCGATGAGCACTACGATATTTTATCTGCGTTCCAAAAATCCATGCGCGGGAGCGACCCGGACGCCGCGCTCCATTACCTTGCGAGGCTTTTAGAGGCGGGCGATTTGCCCTCTGCTGTCCGCCGGCTTTTGGTTTGCGCCTGCGAGGACGTCGGGCTTGCGTACCCAAACATTATTCCTATTGTAAAAAGCGCCTGCGACATAGCTTTGCAGGTGGGCCTTCCCGAGGCCGCGATTCCCCTTGCCGACGCGGTCATTTTAGTCGCGACAAGCCCCAAGAGCAACACCGGCAATCAGGCTATTGAGGCGGCTCTGCAAGATGTGCGTTCGGGGAATTACGGCAGAATCCCAAGAGCTCTTCAAAACAAGCATTTTGACGGCGAAGACGCCGAAATAAAGGGTCAGTTTTATAAATATCCGCACAACTTCCCCAACAGATGGGTCAAGCAACAGTATCTACCCGACGAAATAAAAGATAAAAAATATTATAATTTCGGCGAAAACAAAAATGAAAGCGCAAGCCGTGAATATTGGAAAAGGATTAAAGGTGAGTAAAATGGCTAAAAGAAAAGATTACATTTCATGGGACGAATATTTTATGGGCATAGCCATACTTTCGTCTTACCGCAGCAAAGACCCAAGCACGCAGGTCGGCGCCTGCATCGTAAACGACCAAAACAGAATTATGTCTATGGGCTATAACGGCTTTCCCAAAGGGTGCGACGACGACGCGTTCCCATGGGACAGAGCCGGCGACGAATACGACACAAAGTATCCTTATGTCTGCCACGCGGAGTTAAACGCCATTTTAAACGCCGGCGGCAGAAACCTTGAGGGCTCTAAAATTTACGTCGCTCTTTTCCCCTGCAATGAATGCGCAAAAGCGATAATTCAAAGCGGGATTAAAGAGGTAATATACATATCAGACAAATATTACGACACTGTCGGCAACCGCGCTTCACGCAGAATGTTCGACGCGGCGGGCGTTAAATACACTAAAATCAGTATGGCCCACAGCGAGCTTACCATAAATTTCAGGGAAGAGGATATTTAATATGGGAATCTCTGATTTTTTTGCTTTTACCGCAAGAACAAAATACATAAACCGATGGGCGCTTATGCGCAACACCCGTTATGAAACTCTTTCGGAGCATTCCGCTGAAACGGCTCAAATAGCCCATGCGCTCGCGGTTATAGGCAACGAGCGGCTCAATAAAAATTACAACGCGGAACGCGCGGCGCTTTTGGGGCTGTACCACGATTTGCCCGAAATTATCACGGGGGATTTGCCGACGCCTGTCAAATATTTCAGCAATGAAACAAAATCAGCGTATAAAGCAGTGGAAAAAAACGCCTCGAAACAGCTTCTTGAAATGCTGCCTGCCGATTTAAGAAAGCATTTTGAACCGCTTTTTAAGAAAAAAATCGATGACAAAGAACTTTGGAATCTTGTAAAATCGGCCGATAAAATATGCGCCTATTTAAAGTGCGTTGAGGAGAGAAACGCGGGGAACCGGGAATTCTGCGAGGCGGAAAAGTCAATTTCTAAACTTCTGCAAAGGCTTGATTGCCCCGAGGCTCGGATTTTTATAGACGAATTTGTCCCCTCGTTTGAAAAAACTATCGACCAAATGAAAAAATAATAAAAAATACAGTTGAATTTGCAGTTGCGCTGTGATAAAATAATAGCGGTTGTTTTATCACAGCCTTGCGTTTCCGCGTGTTCGCGGTACCGCGCCTTTTATCGTTTCAATAAGGGGCTTGCCCCGTAATATATGCGGATATAGTTCATCGGTAGAATATCAGCTTCCCAAGCTGAGGAGGTGGGTTCGATTCCCATTATCCGCTCCAACAGCCTTATTTTGAATTAAAGCTCCGCAAATATTGCGGAGCTTTTCTTTTTGCCTCTTAAATTCAGCCTAAATCGTGCTTATCGGTAATTTCAATTTCGGGTGTTTTATACCCGCCGATTGAAAATACAACGATTTCATTTTCCTCTTTGAGAAGAGCGCCGGGAAGATACAGAGATTTTTGCGGGCCGACCTGCCAATACCTGCCGAGGTTAAATCCGTTGACAAAAACATAGCCTCTGTTGAACCCGTCAAGGTGTACAAAACAATCCTCTTTGCCGTCCGCCTTAAATGTGCCTTTAAGGAAACACGGCTCATCTTTGTTTTTACAGCCCGTATAATTCAGGTTTTCAAGGTTGTCAAAAGGCAGACACCAAACGTCATACCCCATTTGGCGCTGTGCGCCCAAATAAATATCCGATATTCCCTTTCTGTCCATCATATTTTCGCCGTAATTCACTCTGCCCGTTATATCTACAAGCACGCCGATTTTTCTTTTCCCGTTAAGGGCAGGCATAAGCAACGGCTTGCTCTCGCCCTTTTTTTTCTTAAAAATAATATCCTTTACCGACGGATTATCCTCTAACGTGTAAAGCGTTCTGTCAATCGTCGTCTTATATTTGCCGTCAAAATAAACCTCGGCATAGTCGTGCACATCGCGGACGGTGACGGGCGTTATGTCATATTTTCCCTCAACCTCGGTTTCATAGTAAATCAAGCCGAAATTTTGACCGAAATATTCCATTCCCTCCGGAACGGAAATACGGTGTCGCGTGCCGACGCTGTCTAAATTGCCGAACAGCGGAGCGCTTTGGGTAAGCGCCACCTTACCTATATTTTGAAGTTTCGGAGACGGCGGAAGCTCGCCTGTGTCAATGCCCTGCTTTTCGCAAAGCAGTTTTCTTACCGCGTGATACGCGGGAGTATAATCGCCCCACTCGTTGAGAAGAGCGCAGTAGTCATAGCTTGTAACGTCGGGTTCGTATCCCTTGCCGGGGTTTTGATTTGCGCCTGCGGTAAATCCGAAATTTGTTCCACCGTGGAACATATAAAAGTTAAAGCTTGCGCCCATATCAAGAAAATCCTTGACCTCTTTAACTATTTCCCCGTATTCTCTTGTATGGTGAACGCCGCGCCAGTTGTCAAACCAGCCGCACCAAAATTCGCCGCACATATTGGGGCCGTCATTTTCAAAATCTTTCATACAGCCGAACGCGGTTTTGGCCTTTGAGCCGAAATTCAGCACCTTGAAAACATCGGGAAGCGAACCTCCAGAAATCATATTTTTCCAGTTGCCGTCAGAAGTAAATAACGCGCAGTCAATACCGCAGTCACGCATAAGCTTTTCAATATGGCGCAGATATTCCTTGTCGTTGCCGTAAGAGCCGTACTCATTTTCAATCTGCATTGCGATTATGTTTCCGCCCCTGCTCTCAAGATGCGCAAGCAAGCGCGACATAAGCTCTCTGTAAAAACGGTCTACGCACATTATGTAATCGGGGTACATACAGCGAATCTGCATATTTTTATCTCTTAAAAGGTATGCGGGCAAACCTCCGAAATCCCATTCCGCACAGATATAAGGTCCCGGGCGGACAATGCAGTAAAGCCCAACCTTTTGAGCCGTTTCCACAAACCGTTCAATATCAAGCATTCCCGAAAAATCAAACTCTGCGGGCTTAGGCTCGTGAAGATTCCAGCAAACATATGTTTCAACCGTATTAAATCCCGCTTTTTTTAGCTTTATAAGTCTGTCCTCCCAATATTCGGGCAATGTACGAAAATAATGGATAGCCCCTGAATAAATATTGAAAGGCTTTCCGTCCATAAAAAATTGTTTGTCCTTAATTTCAAACACTTGCGCTCATCCCCTATCGTCAAATTACTTAGCTATTATACTTGCTGACAGATTTTTTTGCAAGCGGTTTAACGCATTTTAATAGACATTTTGATATAGAATTTACATCACTTTTCAATAAGGGCTTGTTCGTCATTAAACGCGGCAAGGTGCGGCAATATCCGCACAAAGAAATCGGAAGGAGCAAATACTCTCCCGATTCCAAAACGAACCCCGCCTCCCATAACGGCGGGTAAGTTATACATAACCTTGAAAACAAAATACAAAAACGGAGCGCTGACGCGCTCCGTTTAATTTTTTCAGTTTCCGTCTTTAAAATTGCAGTTCGGAACAAGACGTTTTAAAAATCTGCGTGTTTCGGACGGTTTAAGGTTCGGTATTGAATTTATTTCCTCTTCTAAAACTTCGCTGTCAAACGGAATCGGCGCGGTCACAAAAATCTTGTCGTTCTGCGTTTTGTGCCTGCCGTTAAGCTCTTCGTCCAGCGACAGCTCCTCATAAAGCTTTTCGCCGGGTCTAAGACCCGTAAACTGAATGTCAATATCTTTATAGGGTTCAAAGCCCGAAAGCCTTATAAGATTTTCGGCAAGAGAAACGATTTTTACGGGCTCGCCCATATCAAGCACAAAAATCTCACCGCCCTTGGCAAGCCCGCCTGCCTGAACGACAAGCTGAGAAGCCTCGGGAATTGTCATAAAATAACGGGTAATATCGGGGTGGGTAACGGTTAAAGGCCCGCCGTGCTTTATCTGCTCTTTAAAAATCGGAATAACACTGCCGTTTGAGCCCAAAACATTGCCGAAACGAACAGCCGCAAATTTAGTGCCCTTTGAAATCTTGCTGAAATGCTGAACGGTAAGCTCCGCGACGCGCTTGGTAGCTCCCATAACGTTTGTCGGGTTAACCGCCTTATCGGTTGAAAGCAGGACAAAATTTTTGACGCCGTAATCATTAGCGCAAAGGCACACGTTGTAAGTTCCCAAAACGTTGTTTTTAAGCGCCTCATAGGGGCTGTCCTCCATAAGGGGAACATGCTTGTGCGCCGCGGCGTGGAAAACCGACGACGGTTGAAATTCTTCAAATATTTCACGAAGCCTGTCAACATCACGAACGGAGCCTATGCGTATTTCAATCTGCGGCGCGCCGTGATAGCGGCGGTCAAGCGAATTTTTTAAAGTAAACGCATTGTTTTCATATATGTCGAAAATAACTATTTTTTCAGGTTCATAGCGCGCTATCTGCCTGCAAAGTTCACTGCCGATTGAACCTCCGCCGCCTGTTACAATGACGGTCTGGCCCTTTAAATATTTGCAGACCTCCGTGTCCAGCTCCACCTCGGGGCGGGCAAGCAGGTCAAGCACGTCAACATCGCGTATCTTCTCCGAAAATCTGTTGTTGACGCCCGTAAGCTCGTCGATACTCGGCGCTGTTTTAAGATTACAGCCTGTTTTCATCGCGATTTCAAGAATTTCGCGCTTGCGCTCAGCCGATGCCGACGGAATACAGAAAATTATTTCATTGACATTATATTTTTCAACAAGAGAAGGTATTTCATTCGTTGTGCCCTCAATGGGAATGCCGCGTATTGATGAATTTACCTTAGCGGCGTCATCGTCAACAATAACTACTGGCAAGCCGAATTTGTAACCGCTTATGCTCATTTCATAGATAATTGACGAGCCCATATTGCCCGCGCCTATTACCATAATACGCTTGTTTGCCGAGCCTTGGCGCCTTTTCGCATCGGAGGAGATAGTTTGGCAGGCCGTGTAAAACATTCGTATTCCCACACTGAAAAAGCAAATCAGCAGGAATGCGTCAAAATAAATGTTAAACGGCATACACTTAAAAAAGTCGGTGTGGATTACGCCTGAATCCTGCAATTTCTGCCCAATATATTCGGACGTACCGAAAATCACGATACCGATTGCCGAACATATAACAGTATATAAAATCTCATAAAAGCTCATATACCGCCACAAATTATTGTAAAGCTTAGCCACAAAAAACATACCGATAAAAATTACGGTAACGGCAGGAAAACGCAACATAATATACATAGCCGTTTCATGTGGAAGTGAAAACCCGTAGTGCAGAAAAAGCGCAAGTACAAATGAGCCGTTTACAACAAAAATATCAAGAATGAGCAACAACAATTGCTGGGTTTTAATTTTTTCCGTTAAGTATTTCATATAAAATAGCTTTGATATACACATTGCGCAAAGACGAGCTTAAAATTCCTTTGCGCAATATACCAATCCTTCCTATCTTTTTTTAAATTACCCTACAAATATCCAAATATAAGTTAATAATATACAGTACCTTATTATACTATTTAAAAAATGACTTGTCAATTTCATTATTTAACATATTGTGAAAAATATTTACAATTTTTTTAAGTTGTGATATTATTAAATGTAAATTTTTGAACGGAGGTTTCGCTTTTGAATACAAAATATATCGGCAAGTGGCAGGGCAGAGCGGACACGCCTTTTTTTAAAGGTTCCGCTCAAGTTGAGATTTTCGACAACAACGGCGAATACGGTTTCATTGCCTCGGTGCAGGGTTTTGACAAGCTGCCCGATTTTTCAGTCTACGATATTGAAGAAGGCGAAAACTCACTTAAAGGCAAGGCAGACATAAATATGCTTGGCCGAATTACGGCCGAAATCGAGGTTCACTTCAGCGGCGACAACTTTACAGGGGAAATTCGCCTCCCCGTTTTCGGTACGGTGCAAATTCTTGACGGCAGGAGAATCGGGTAATGGAATTTTCCTGTAAATATGCGAAAAAATGCGGCGCTTGCAGTCTTCTGAATATGAGTTACGAAAAACAACTCAGCTTTAAAATGGCAAGGGAAATTAAGCTTTTGGGGCGGTTCGGAAAAGTAGAGGAGATAATCGGAATGGAGACGCCGTGCTTTTACCGCAACAAGTCCCAGTATGCGTTCGGCGTTTACAAAGGCAAAACCGTTGCGGGGGTTTATCAGTCCTCAACGCACAAAATAGTTGACATAGACTCATGCCTGCTCACTGACAAGCGCGCGGACGAAATTTTTACGGTAGTTAAAAAACTTCTGAAAAGCTTTAAGCTAAAGCCCTACGATGAAAACACAGGCAGGGGATTTTTGCGCCATCTGCTCGTAAAAACGGGCTTTAAAAGCGGCGAAACGATGGTTGTGCTTGTGACCTGCACGAAGGATTTTCCGAAAAAGCGGTCGTTCGTAAACGCTTTAGTCAAAAATTGTCCATACATTACAACAATTGTTCAAAACGTAAATTCAAGATACACAAGTATGGTTTTAGGCGACGAAAATACGGTGCTTTACGGAGACGGTAAAATCACGGAATACCTTTTAGGTATGAAATTTCGGATTTCTCCCAAAGCGTTTTATCAGATAAATCCGATTCAAACGGAATTTCTCTACGGCAAGGCGCTTGAATTTGCCGATTTTAACGGAGAAGAGGAAATTATAGACGCATACTGCGGCACCGGCACAATCGGAATTATTGCGGGCAAGCAGGTAAAAAGCGTAATCGGAGTTGAAATAAACGCCGATGCGGTCAATGACGCAAAAGAGAACGCCAAGCTGAACGAAGTTAAAAATATAAGCTTTATTTTGGCGGACGCGGGCAAATTTATGGCGCAAACGGCGAACGAGGGCAAAAAAATCGACGCGGTAATAATGGACCCTGCGCGAGCGGGCGCGGATATGCCGTTTTTGTCCTCGCTTGTAAAGCTTTCGCCGAAGAAAGTAATTTATATCTCCTGCAACCCCGAAACGCTCGCAAGGGATTTGCGTTTTCTCACAAAAAACGGATACAAAGTAAGAAAAATTCAGCCCGTCGATATGTTTCCGCATACGGAGCATATCGAGACGGTAGTTAAACTTTCCAAGAGAGAAATTAGCTCAAATAAGATATAGTTACAAAAAGACGGCGGGCGGTGCTTTTGTCAAGCTCCTGCACCGGGCTTGATTTTTTTACGCTTGATTTTTGCTAAATAGTTTTTTATATACATTTTTTAAAAAATATGTTATCATTTATTTGGAAAATATTTAATTTTATTCAAGGGGAAAGAAAATGAACGGGAAAAGAGAAACCGTATTCAATAAGGCGATAAAATTTATTGCCGTTATTGCCGTAATGGCGGTTTTGTCCTCGTGCTCGGCAGGTAAAAGCGCAATGAAATCGGAGCAGAGTACAAAGGCAGACTCTGTGACGAGCGAAAGCGTTACGCAAAAGGACATCGCAGAAAATTCCGACGGCTTTGTTGTGCTGTCGCAGGCCGTGCCCGATGTTATACTTGAAATAAGGTATTATTCGACCTACAATTTTGTCGGCGAAAGAATTGACGGCTATGAAGAACCCTGCGCCCTTATAACAAAGGAAGCGGCCGAGGCTCTAAAGAATGCGTCAAAGGCGGCTTTGGAAAAGGGTTACAGGCTTAAAATTTACGACGCCTACCGCCCTCAGCTTGCCGTAAACCATTTTATGAGATGGGCGGAAGACACAAAAGACACCCGTATGAAAGCGTATTTCTACCCGGAGCTTGACAAATCCGTTTTGTTCGACCAAGGCTATATTGCCGAAAAATCGGGTCACAGCCGCGGAAGCACCGTGGATTTAACCCTGTTCAATATGAAAACTGGCAAAGATGTCGATATGGGCGGAACATTCGACTATTTCGGCGAGCTTTCCCACCCGGATTATAAGGGGAATTTAACGGACGAGCAGATAAATAACAGAAACATATTAAGAGATATAATGACGCAGAGCGGTTTTAAGCCGCTTGACACCGAGTGGTGGCATTTCACTTTGGAAAACGAGCCGTATCCCGACACATACTTTAATTTCCCGGTAAGTGAAAGTTCCGTAGAAAGCAGATAATGATTATGGCAAGAAAAGAATATGAAACAAAAACGGTTATTCAGCACTATGACGCTCTTATTGATGAAGGCAATGATCCCGTTCATGACCCGCAGCCGTTACGCGAGTATATGGACAAATGGGACGGGGCCGCTTTTATAGGCCAAATGCAGCTCAATAAAAACAAGTCTGTCCTTGAGATAGGCGTCGGTACCGGCAGACTGGCCGTTCGCACGGCGCCGCTATGCGGCGAGTTTTACGGCATTGATATATCTCCCAAAACTATTGAGCAGGCCAAAAAGAACCTTGCCTCATATGAAAATGTAACTCTGATTTGCGGCGACTTTCTTTCTTATAAATTTGAACGCTCTTTTGACGTAGTATATTCCTCTCTAACATTTATGCACATTAAAGATAAGCCGAAAGCAATAAGTAAAATAGCTGAACTGTTGAACGGCAACGGAATATTTGTTTTATCTATTGACAAAAATCCTGACAATTATATTGATTTTGGTACCCGCAGGTTGAAAGTTTATCCTGATAATCCGAATGAAATGGCAGGTTATATCAAAGCCGCCGGACTGACTGTATTAAATCAGTATGACGCTGAGCTTGCAACGGTTTTTACAGCGGTCTTATAAATTAATGCGGCGGGTTCCGTTTATTGAATAAACTGCATATTAAATTAAGAATCAGAAGTAATGGCAAAATGAACAGAGAAATAAAAAAAGGCAAAATATTTGACATAACATCGGTTGCGCTTATGGCGGCGGTCATTTGCGTCAGTTCTTGGATAACCGTACCATTTGGCGCGGTTCCGTTTACGCTTCAAACATTCGGAGTGTTTTTAGCTCTCCGCTCTTTAGGCGGCAAAAAAGGCACGGCGGCAATTATTGTATATTTACTTTTAGGCGCGGCCGGGCTCCCCGTTTTTTCAGGCTTCGGGTCGGGAATAGGCAAAATTCTCGGCCCCACGGGCGGCTATCTGTTCGGATTTGTTTTCAGCGGTATTGCAGTAATTTTTTTGGAAAAATTCGACTGCCGTATTAAGTATTTTAGAATACTGACGGATTTTATCGCTTTGTCAGTCTGCTATGCGCTCGGCACTGCGTGGTTTTACCTGTTTTTGGGCAAAGACAAAGGTATGAGCGTTTTTGCGGTGCTTTGCGCGTGCGTAATTCCCTTTATTGTTCCAGACGCTGTCAAAATTGTCCTCGCGGAAACGGTAAGCCTTAAGCTCAAGAAAAAAATCGGAAAAAACACTTAATTTATTCGGTTAAATCATCATAATCGAGCCGTATTTTCCGATACAATAATAAAAAGAAAATATTTACGGGAGGTCTTTATGAGTTATTACATTATTTTGGGCGTTTCGCTCGCAATCTGCGCAATGGGATTTTACAAATATCTCTATTTTATCTCTTTGGGGTACGGATTTTCGGTTGCCGCAATCGGCATTGCCCTTTTACTGATGTTCAATATGGATTTAGAGACGGCCCCGGCAATATGCGCGTTTCTTTTAATTTTATACGGGTTACGTCTGGGCGGTTACCTGCTGAAACGCGAAATTAAGAGCGCCGATTACAACAAGGCAATGAAAAAAGAAATTAAAGACGGCAGCGGAATGAATTTTTTTGTTAAAATATGTATGTGGATAAGCTGCGCTTTCCTCTACACGCTCCAAGTTTCGCCGATTTACTTCCGTATGAGAAACGGCAAGGGAACGGACGCGTTTTCCGTTATCGGCGCCGCGATTATGGCTCTGGGAATCGCTGTTGAGGCAACCGCGGATCATCAAAAATCTAAAGCAAAGAAGGCAAATCCGGGCAGATTCTGCGATACGGGGCTTTTTAAAATAGTGCGGTGTCCAAATTATTTCGGTGAAATTCTTTTTTGGACGGGCGTATTCGTTTCAGGTGTTAACATACTTTCGGGATTTGTTCAATGGAGCGCGGCTGTAATCGGCTACGTTTGCATAGTTTACATTATGTTCGGCGGCGCAAGAAGGCTTGAAATCCGCCAAAACAGAAATTACGGCGCGGACCCCGAATACCAAAATTATGTCAAAAAAACGCCTATAATTCTTCCGCTCATACCCCTTTACAGCGTTGAAAAATACAAATTTCTGGTAGGTTAATACGGTTTTCTCATAAAAAATGGGGAACATAATTTCCCGTTTGATACGCGCCGCGCTTTTTAAGACGCATTCAATCGAAATTACGTTCCCCCGAACTAACGGCTCGGAGCCGTTTTTTTCGTTAAAAGCAAGTTATTGCATATTTTTATTTCCGTTGATAACAGATTTTTTTATTATTTCCAAATTATCGCGCAGTCTTTCGTCATTAGGGTTCATTGCGCACGCCATTTCAGCTAATTCGAGAGATTTTTGGTAAAGTTCCAAATTAAACGCGGCAACAGCTCCCAAATCATACACGGTACTGTCCCAACAAAAACCTTCGTTGATATAGGTTTGGGGACGGTTTTTTATTTTCAGCGCCTCATTTACCATAAAATATACCTTTTCCCAATTTTTCTCAAGGTAAGCGAGATATGCGGTTTCAACATAAGGCTCTCTTAAATAGGGCGCTTCCGCTATTGCTCTGTAAAGCCAGACGGAGGCATTTTTAAAATCGCCTTTCGCGCGGTAACACCTCGCGATATAACGCATTGACGCGCTTCGTTCATCAAGCCAAACGGCTGAAGGTAAAATCAGATGACGTTTAAGCGTTTCAATACATTTATCCCACTGACCGTAAAACATATATTCCCTGCCCAGATAATGAACGTTTCTGTCGTCGTTCGGATCTTCTTTTACCGACAGCTCCAGAAGAGGCAAATACTGCCCTCTTGACTTGGCGCTGTCGGGGTAATGATTGAGCTGAATATCCGTTTTAGTAAAGCGCTCCGCGCCGTTCTCATATTTCAGTATTTCGTGAACGGGATGCACCCATTTATAGCCCTTTCTGGCGTGTATTTTATCGAGTATAAAGGTGACGTCGGGAGTGCCGTCTTTTTTAAACGACCAGGTGTAGCCGTACCTCGCTCTTGTGGTTTCACCCTTTACCCACGCTTTTTCCAATTTTTCTCTCCAGCCCTTTTCAAAGACCTCATCTAAATCGGTGCATACACAAATATCGGTGTCTTCGCTGACAAATCCAAGCGATATATTGCGGGCTGTGTCAAACCGCCACTCCTCCAAAGCTATTGACTGCACGTTTACTCCCGCCTCTTTGAGAAGCTCGGCTGTGCCGTCCGAAGAACCTGTGTCCGTCACAAATATTTCATCTGCCTCGCTCATTGATTCAACCCAGCGTTTTACAAACTTTTCCTCGTTTTTACATATTGCATAAACAGATATTTTCAGCTTATCTATCATAACCACCCCGTATATTAAATGATAAAACAGACGTAATTTCAATAAGGGAATTGCACATCATTACATTGTTTTACTGTTGAATATATTTTTTCAGTCTAATTTTTTAGCTGTCAGCGAAGCCTGGTTTACGGTACCGTCCGTACTGTCAACCGTTGAAGTCAACGCCAAATCAATTACATCGCCCACCGCCAAAGGAACGATTATGCTTCCTCCGAACGATTCGCTTTCATTAGCGGTCAGAGTTAAGGTTTGAGACGCACCCGGTATATCGACCGCATTATTTCTGACTGCCAGAGTAAGATTGCCCGCATTGTCAACTTCGGCTAAGGTATTATAGGTTATTTCATAATTACCCGCCTCGGTTATGGTAAGAGCGTTGGGATTGGTGGCTGTATCGATATTTGACACCGCCGTAGCCGTCGGCAAAGCTACCTGAGTCGCGGTTCCCGTTGTTGTTGTAAAGTCCTGAGGCGTGTCGGAATAGCGTCCGCCGTATGCGCTTAATCCCAAACCTGCTTCTCCGGCAGGGCCTGTGGGACCTGTGGGGCCGGTTGCGCCTGTCTCGCCCACTGCGCCTGCTATACCTGCAACGCCCTGCGGACCTACCGGACCTGTGGGACCCGTGGGACCTGTGGGGCCGGTTGCACCCGTTTCGCCCACTGCGCCTGCTATACCTGCAACGCCCTGCGGACCTACCGGACCTGTGGGACCTGTGGGGCCTGTGGGGCCTGTGGGGCCGGTTGCGCCTGTTTCGCCCACTGCGCCTGCTATACCTGCAACGCCCTGCGGACCTACCGGGCCTGTCGGGCCTGTTGGACCCGTGGGGCCCGTGGGGCCTGTCGCGCCCGTGGCACCCGTTGCGCCGGTAGCGCCTGTTGCTCCGGGAACACCCTGAACACCCTGAACGCCCTGCGGGCCGGTTGGACCGGTAGCCCCGGCTATGCCTGCTATACCCTGAGGTCCTGTCGGACCTGTGGGGCCTGTGGGACCTGTGGGACCTGTGGCGCCCGTTGCGCCGGTAGCACCTGTTGCTCCGGGAACACCCTGAACACCTTGAACACCCTGCGGGCCGGTTGGACCGGTAGCGCCGGCTATGCCTGCTATACCCTGAGGTCCTGTCGGACCTGTGGGGCCTGTGGGACCCGTAGGACCTGTCGCGCCTGTGGCGCCCGTTGCGCCGGTAGCGCCTGTTGCTCCGGGAACGCCCTGAATGCCCTGAACGCCCTGCGGACCTGTCGGACCTATAAGTCCCGCAGGACCCGTGGGGCCAGTCGGGCCGGTTGGCCCTGTCGTACCGCCGCCGTTTGAGGGGCAGGAAAAAGTCGGAATAAATATCGGCGTCTGGCATCCGCCGCGCGACTGCTGTCCGTTACAGCCGCGGTTGCAGCTTCCGCCGTCATTTCGTCTACTGTTCTGACTGTAAATGTTTATAAGAATTACCTCCGTATTCGTTTATTTGCTTACAGTTTTGTAAGCAACAGGAAGCGTAAGGCTTTGCTTAGCCCCCGTATTCATAATTTATGCAGAATAAAAGCGAGTTGTGTAAGCGCAATCAAAGAAAATTAAGCCGAAAAATGCAAAAAACAGTAAAATTATGTAAAAAATAAGTGAAATAATTTCTGCAAATCTCTTGAAAAATAAAATAAAACGGGAAAAAGCGTTTTACAAAATTAAATTTTTTTCAAGCAGTCTGCCAAATAAGGCAAACAGACGCAATATTAAAAAATTTTCAAATTTACCTCATAAATGGCGGGCAAGCCGCTTATTTAGCTAAATAAACATTTAACCCTCTGCGCGCCTTTAGCTCACAGAGGGTTTCACATTTAATTTTTATTAAATTAAAATCTTTACTTTGAAAAAGTTCCTTCCCAATCGACGGGAGGGGTTTTATAAAGCACTCCGTCAAGCATACCGCCGACAAAATTTATTGGCTCGCGGAGCTTTTTTACGGGTCTTGTAAGTTTAGCGACTCTCTCAAACGCCGCTTTGCACGCTTTATATTCAGGCGTGTCGGGAGTATAAGGCTCGTTGCCGTAAAAAACATTTCTGACAACCTCCACCGCGAAATCCTTAACGTTTCTGTCGGCTATTTCGGGAGCTATCGACTTGCTTATTCCCAAAAGCCGTCCAAGCTTTTTAAACGTGAGCGCATACAGCTTTTTGCCTAAAAAATTGAGAGGAAATTTTAACTTATACGCCCTTTCGGGAGTGAACGAGAACGATGAGGCGACTTCGTTTGCGAACGTGTCATAATCAAACGCGATTGTGTAAAAAACTCTGTTAAGAAACGCGTCAAAACGCATTTTCATATAATCGGTCGGATTCATTCCGTCAAAATCGGCGTCAAACTTATTAAGCTGAATCGACGAAATATGTACATTTTCATCGTCAAATATTACTTTTCTCATTACCGACGGGTACCCCACAAGCGAACTTGTGTTTACATCGTAAATTTCATTGCCGTTTTCGGTTTCAAGACGCGCAATGTTCATCATATGGGCGTGCCCCGTGAATATGAATTTAATACCTTTGTCGGCAAGGCGGTTGGCAGTTTTTTCCCAGTCGCCGAGCATATCGCGCTCGGAAATAACGGGGAAAACGGGCGATGGCGGGAGCACGGGGTGATGTGTAATCGCAAAGATGTAATCCCCCGCCGCTTTTGCCTTGTCAATTTCTCCGTCTATCCACAAAAGCGTATCCTCATCATAGCCGCAAAAAGTCCTGTCGCCGTCGTCGTTAAGGCACAAAAGGCGGTAACCGTCAGCGAGCTGTACGCTGTAACTGTGGCTCTCTTTATGAATTGACAGCGCCTCGTCCATACCGAACTCATAATAAAGGCCAACAAGCTCTTCACGTGTCGTCTGCTCCGACATCAAAATTTCATCGCCGACGCATTTGTACCCCCTGCCGACCTCATTGCCCTCAACGTAATAATCGTGAGTAGCGGTTATTACGCAGACCTTTTTGCCCGCGTCCTTCAAGCGCCTAAGCCTTGGGATTAAATCAAGATGACTCTCTTTTGCGCCGTTGCAGGATACGTCGCCGTCAACCAAAACGACGTTTGTCTCGCTATCCTCCAAAATTCGGTCAATGTACGCGTCGATAATTGCGCCCGTCTGCTTTAAGCACTTTTGGTCGCCTGCAAGCGCTTTTTCATAGCCCTTTCCGCTCGTTCCCAAGCACTCGGCGTAATGGTGCAAATCGGTAATAAGGTAAAATCTAAGTTCGTTTGGCATAATATGGCGCACCTTCCTTTTTACCGTTTTATCTGTTAACGGTAAGAATTTCGTTTGAAATTTCACCGCCTGTGAGTATTTCGTCGGCGGCGCGCTGAAGTTCCGCAAAAAGTTCCGATGGTTTGCCGCCGATTTTCATTTGCCCGCAAACCGACGCGGGAACGCTTAAAACGCCCGCAACGACTTTATAAAAATGCGTATCGGAGGTGTATTTCTCCCTCGCACCGTCTAATATATTGAGCCAAACCTTTTCCGCAATTTGCTGAACGGTGAAATCCGAAAGGGCGTCAATGCTTTCCTGCGGAATTTTTTTGGCAAACGGGATTTTGTTGACGTATCTGCCGGCCTGCGATACCGTCATCCTTGAAAGCTCTTTGAACGTAAAGAACAAAGGTAAAAACCATGCTCCGAGTTTTTCGGTATTTATTCCGAGCGCTTTAAGGCGCAGGCGGAAAAGCTCCCTGTCGTTTTGCGCGGCAGCGGAAAAAAGAACGGATATTATTTTTTTTGAATGGTCCGCGAGGTATTTTTGCGCGTTTACTTTTACGCCGTCAATTTCAAAAGAGTCAAGATAGTCGGTCTTTACCGTGATTTTACTTTCGTCTGCCGTAACGGTCACCATCGGCGCGGGATAGCCTACAAGCGAGCCTACGTTAATTTCATAAATCTCATTGCCCGAAGGGGAAATATGCTTGTCTATTCTTTGCAGGTGGCTGTGGCCGACGATAATTATTTTAAGCCCGGCGTCCGCAAAAGCATTTATTATCTTTTCACGGTCGGGGCTGCACGCGCCCTTTGTGAACAGCGGAGTGATATGAGGAATCAAGAGGTGGTGCTCCATAGCTATTGGTACGCGCCCGTTTTTAACGGCAAGGCGTATCTGTTCGCAAATCCAATCAAGATGCGCGCTTTTATACCCTGCCGAGTTTCTGCCGTTTTTATCGTCAATCAAACCTAACAGAGTTACGCAGTCGCCTACATTTACCGCGTACGACGCAGGGCCTAAGGTTGTCTTATATTCGGCGAAAGCGTCGTTTACGCCGAAATCCCTGTAAAATTCGTAAATATCGTTGTGATTTAAAATAGGTACGTCGGTATAAACGCTGTCTCCGGAAAATCTGCGGGGATTTCCGTCACAGCACCAGTCGTGCGTGGCGGTGACAGTGTAAACCTTTTTATGCTCTTTGAGCTTATAAAGCTTTTCACGAAATTCCATATGTGAAATTTTTTCGCCGTCATTCGTAAGATCGCCCGCAATACAGACGGCGTCGCATTCGGTATTGCTGAGAAATCCGAAAGCGGAGTCGATTATTTCGCCTGTCTCTTTAAGACATTTTTGGTCGGAATCGCTCCTCAAAGCAAAGGCTTTTCCGCTGACACCCAATGTTTTTGAATAATGGTGGGTATCCGCAATAAACGTCAGTATGGATTTTCCCATAAGCTCACCTTACTTTTCAATTTCCGTATTTACTGTTTCCCCGCGTTTTAAAATAATGTAATTGTGGACATTGTCGGCAAGCTCGCCGTAAAGCTTAAATTTCTTTCTGAACACGGCAAGAGATACCAAAAGGAAAATCATCGGCGCGCCAAAAGCTATAAAGCCGATGCCGAATTTTGTTCCGCCGTTTATTCGGTGATTCGCCGCCTGAGCGTTATAATTCATAATCCAAAGGCCGCCGAAAAGCACGACGGTTTGAATTGTATATGCCATTTTCTGCAAAAAGCCTTTCATTGAAAACGTTATGCTCTCACTTCTTGAACCGTTTTTATATTCGCCGTAATCCACTATATCCGCAAGGAAAATTGTCTGCGAAACAAACATAGAAGAAATTCCTATTGACGCTAAAATGTAACAAATGCTCAGCGTCAGCGGCTGTCTTAACACCGCCCCGAACAAAAACATCAGAGCATATCCGATAATAGCCGTTGAAAGGGAAATAGTATATGTCGTTCTTTTTGTAAACTTTTTTGAGAGAATCGGAATGACGAGCAAGCCCAAAACCGAACCGACGGTTCCAATCATTCCGAACAGCGACTGCGACTCGGGCTTGCCGAGAGTATCGTTGAAAAAGTAAACCGCCGTGGAGCTTGTTAAATACCACCCGGTATTTCCGAGCATTGCAAAAACAATGAACCAAACGAGCTGGTCATTTGACTTAATAACCTCAAAAATCTGTTTAAAGCTGAATTTTTTCTTTTCGCCGTAAACGACATTTGTCTCTTTTGTTGTGAGAACGCAAACAAGCGCGAAAACGACAAGGCAAACTCCGCATATGACCGCCCATTTTGAAAAGCCTTCCGGCGTGTAACCTTTTTCGGTTTTCCGCTCTAAATCGGACGCCAGAGCAGGAACGGTTATAGGAGTCAAAACCGTTATTATGCCTTGACCCAGCCCCGAAAATGTGCGGGCAACCGTTGCAACAAGATTTCGCTCTTTTTCTTCGCTTGTAAAAGACGGAACCATTGACCAGTAGGGAATATCCGCCATGGTATTTGTCATTCCCCAAAGAATATACATTACAGCAATGTAGGTGTAAAGCCGCCAGCCGCTCATTCCGAAAGATGTAAATAAAAGAGAGAGCACAACGGCGTTTGACAGCGCGCCGATTAAAATCCAAGGACGGTATTTGCCGAATTTTGTCCTCGTGTTGTCAACTATCGTGCCCATCATCGGGTCGTTTATGCCGTCCCAAATTCGGGCAATCGGAGTAATTATCAGCAAAAACGCCGAATGTATGCCAAGACTTGAAAGATAATAGGAGAGGAAAGAGTAAAAGAGCCCGTAACTTAAATCAAGCCCTACCGCTCCGACGCCGTAGCAGGAATATTTGCCCAGTTTCTTTAAAAGCGAATTATTCATCTGTCTGCGCCTCCCTTTCACGCCTAACCGATTCAATCGCTTCGGCTATTTCGTTTTCCGCTTCCGGAAAAGCGGCGAATAAATTCCCCTGCTTTTCTTTATAAACCAAACAGCACTGTGAAATGAGCCCGAATGCCGCAACGCCTAACCCAAAAATCAGCTTTGCCTTTGAAATATTTTTTCCGTTATTTTTGCTTTTTCCGTTATCTCTTTTCATAAATAATCACCTCTGAAACGGTATCCGCGTAAATCGGCAATTAAATTCGCCCGCGCCGCCTGTCCTTTATTTTTCTGCTCTATTGTCCTGCAATTCCGTTTAATTTGTCAAATTCTTTTAACGCGGAAACGGCATATTCAACGTCTGTCGGGCAGTCGATATATTCGGTTCCCCTTTTCTGCCTCGTTTCATTGCCCTTGCCCGTTATAAGGATTACGCTGTTCCGTCCGCAGTCGAAAACCGCCGTGCGGATAGCCTCGCCGCGGTCGTCTATTATCTTGTATTTGCCGCCCGCCGCCGCTACATGCTCGGCAATTTCCTGAGAAATCTGCCTTACCGGCTCCTCGCCGGGGTCCTCTTCCGTCAGATATGATATATCGGCATATTTTCCGCTGATTTCGCCTAAATCCTTTCTTCTGATATACGCTTTTTTTCCGGGACAGCCGTAAACAATAGCGACGCGTCTTCCCGGATATTCCTTTTGAACCGATTTAAACAGAGTTTCAAAAGAGAGGCGGTTGTGCGCATAGTCTACGATTGCAGTGACCGATTTGTCGCCGTTTTCGTAAATTTCCATACGACCGCTTGATTTCGCGGCGTAAAGCCCTTTTACAATAAACTCTTTTGGAATTTTTAAAGCCTCGCACACGGAAATCGCGCACAGAGCGTTTTCAACATTGAAAAGGCCCGGAATGGTCAGCGTTATCTCCTCTTCAAAATCCTTTGTGCGGACGGTAAAGAGCGTATCACTGCCCGATTTGTGAATGTTACAGCCGTAAACATCGGCGTTTTGGTCTTTGGCGCTGAAGGTTATCAGCTCAGGGGCGGTTTCGGCAAACCTCATAACATCGCCCGACCTGTCGGAATCAAGGTTTACGACCGCCGTTTTGCATTGAGAAAAAATTTTCATTTTCGATTCAAAATAATCCTCAAAAGTGGGGTGCTCAACATCGCTGATATGGTCTATGCCAATGTTGAGATAACAGCCCACGTCAAAGTTAACGCCGTAAACTCTGCCGTATTTAAGCGCCTGGGACGACACCTCCATAACCATATATTTAAGGCCCGATTTTGCCGCGTTGTCAAAATGACGGTGCAGGTCAAACGGTTCAGGCGTTGTCAGGTGACTTTCAAATTTTTCAATTCCGTCAAACGTATCAATGGAAGATATAACGCCGCACGCCTTTTCACCAATGCTTTGAAGATAGAGGTCAAGTATATATTTCAGAAAATATGTCGTCGTACTTTTGCCCTTTGTGCCCGTAATGCCGATAAGAGTAAATTTTTCATAGCACTTTTTGTAGAAAAATACCGCCATAAGGCACATAGCCAGTCTTGCGTCCGACACCAAAACGCAGGGTATATCAACGCCGTATTTTTTTTCGGAAATGTAGGCAACAGCGCCCTGTTTTTCGGCCGACTTCAAATATTCTTCTTTAAAATGCGCGCCTTTGCACAGAAACAGCGTGCCGTTTTCCACCCTGTTTGAATCGTATGAAATAGAATTTACAGGAATGTTTTCGTCTGCCTCGGATTCAATAAAAATACCGTTATCCTTAAAAAGCCTAATATATTCTTTAAGATGTTCCATTGCGCTCTCCTTTCAATAAGAGGCTTGCGCCGTTGTTATATTTTTCGTTTCTATATTTTTTCACCTGTTTCGGCATTGACAATATCGGTAAATATACTTCTGTGAGATGATGAAATCCGAATGTCCCTGTGAAGGGAGCCGAAATACCATTTTTTAAATTTACATCCTTCGGAAAGCTCTTCAAAATACGCGTTAAGAGCTGTAACACGGAGCGCCTCGCTGTCGTTAAGATTCAAAAAGCTCTTTACCTTTAAAGGGGGTTCGTGCGTTATTATAATATCCATATCGTACCCTGCTATTTCAAGGTTTTCCGCGCCCTCCAAAAGTTCCTCCTGAGTGGGTATCTCCTCTTTCTGCCAGGCGTCAACGTCACGCCGTATATCAATATCCGAGCTTTCTCCGCCGCCCATGGTAAATATTTTTTTGCCCTCAATCTCAAAAATCTGCCCTCGGAGCAGATGATAAAGCCCGCCGTAGATTTTATGTACCTTTCCGCCGTTCCATTCGCTTATCTCATAGTTGTTTAAAAGCTCAAAATTTTCGTGAGTGCCGTCAATAAAGCAAATATTGTATTTTCTGTTGCCTAAATCCCTGAGAAACCGCTGTTCTTTTTTACTGTTGTCCCAAAGAAAACCGAAATCCCCGCAAATGATGAGCGTATCGCCCTCGCGCAGTTTCATAAGATTTATTTTTGAAAGTCTTTCTCGGTCGCCGTGAGTGTCGCCCGTAATATATATCATTTTGTCACCGCCCGTTATTTTAAAATATATAAAGCAAATTTATGTTTGAAATCCGCACTTTTTGTGTTATACTTAAAATATATGGTTACGGGGCAAGCCCCTTATTGATATTTTATACTATTGTAATATATTTAACGCTAACTTTCAAGTGGAGGAAAAGCTTTTGAAAAAGATATTTTCTGTCCTTATCTCCGGGATTTTAATATTATCGTCATTTTTTATGTGCCGCATACCGTCGTCCGCGTCATTTAACTCGCTTTTAGAAACAGAGGCCGACGTTGTGATGCTCGTAAATACCGATACAGGCGACGTCATTTTCGACAAAAACGCGTCAAAGCGCACGGCGCCCGCATCTCTTGCTAAAATAGTTACCTGTATGCTCGTTCTTGAAAACTGCACGGATTTTAACGCCGTTGTAACGGCAAAGCGCGAGTGTATCGACGGGCTGTATCAGCTAAACGCGGCGACTGTCGGTATTCTTGCGGGAGAACAGCTTACGGTGGACGAGCTTTTGCACTGCCTAATGATTCCGTCCGCCGCCGACGCCGCCAACATTCTTGCCGATTATATCGGCGGCAGTATGGAAAATTTTGTTTCAATGATGAACGATTTTGTAAAAAAACTCGGCTGTGAAAACACGAATTTTATAAATCCGAGCGGTCTTGACAACGGCGATAAAAATATGTACACAACGGCGCAGGACCTTTATAAAATCACGTCCTACGCCCTTAAAAACCCGAAATTCAAAGAGCTTTGCAGTATTTTAAGGTATCAGATTGAGCCGACGGAGAAATACCCGCATATAAGGTATCTTAACAACACCAACAAAATGCTCAACCCAGCGTATAAAGATTATTACAGCCCGAACGTATTCGGCGTTAAAACAGGTACCACCGGACTTGCCGGACATTGCGTTATCACTACGGCATCTAAAAACGGGTACAACTATATGCTCCTTGTCCTGAATGCCCCTCAGTATGACATTGACGGCGACGGAGTAGAGGAAAATGTGGCGTTTACCGACAGTAAAAAGATTTACGAGTGGGCGTTTAACAACATCGTTCTCACAAAAGTTACGTCGACCACCGATATTGTAACGGTTGTTGACGTCAAATATAATTGGAAAACAGACCATTTGGCGCTCGTACCGGAAAAAGAGCTTTCGGCGCTTGTACCGACAGGCACTCAAACAGGCAGTCTGCAAATCCGCCCAATAGAAAGTGAAACGCCCAAAACCGTCAGCGCGCCCATTAAGAAAGGCGATGTGATAGGCAAGGCGGATGTGCTTTACGGCGACGACATTGTCGCAACCGTAAACCTTGTGGCGAGTGAAAATATCAGCGGCTCGGTAATCCTTCGCATTACAGGCTTTTTGGGATTTCTCTTTCACACAACGGTTATGAAAATTTTGCTTTGCCTTGCAATTACACTTCTCATAATCTATATTTTGCTTATTGTGCGCAGGAACAGAATCCGCGCAAAGAAAAGAAAGCCGAGAAGAATTAAATAGCGTGAAATTCCGGTAGGAAACCGACAAATATTTTAAATTAAAAAACGGAGGTAAGGAAAAACCCTTATCTCCGTTTTTCATCTGTTATCTCCGACCTCGGAAAATTAAATACTTTTTGCCAAAATTTCTTCATACTTTGCCGAGCCGTTTTGGCGATACGCCGCGCATTTGTTTGCGCGAGCATTTGTTACTCTGCAGCGTCGCCAGTAAGTACCGCCAAGTTCTTCTCCATTAAATCGAAGAAATCATTTACTATTTTCTTGTCCTGCTCGTTGCCCCTTACGCACATTGAAAGCGTAACTACATTTTTGTAAGACGTAGCCGAGAGAAGGACATACGGCTTGTATTTAACCGCCCCTGTCATAAACGCGTCCGTCGGCTCATGACCCGAAAGCGCGAGCTTGTCAGCCTCAAGTATGCCGATATTGCTCATTGCCAAAAGCGGGTTGGAATAACCGATTTTAATAACCTCTTCAGAGGCGCCGTGCGGCAAAATGCTGTAACCGAATTTAAGAAGCGGCAATCCGTAAAGCCCCATAAACTTGTCGTTTTTAAATTTATTGACACTTCTTACAACGTAATTGAGCGTCTGGAAAATATCGCGCCCGCGCTCAGGTATATTACACTGCATAAACGATGTATGGTTTGTAATGCCCATATCGCCTGTGTCTTTGATATGGCGGCGAAGGTCTATCGCGCAGGAAATTGTGACGCTGTCCGACGGGTCGTAGCCCGCAAGCTCATAAAGCGAATAAAAGTACGCGGTAACGAGCATATCGTTTATCGTCGCGCCGTGCTTTTTGCCTACCGCTTTAATTTTCCAAAACCGTTCTTCATCAATTTTACGGCGCGCAATGAACGGCACATCCGCAATATTGTTATTGGTAAGCGGAAAAGTGTGGTCGTCTTTAGCGCATACGTTTTTATAAAGGTTTTTCGCCATTCTTGTTTCCGTCGGGGAAAAGCTTGAGTACACCTCTTCATAAGAGCGCGACCCTGTGCGAAGCTTAATGGGGCTTATGTGCTCGTTTACATAGTCGTTATAATTTTGGCACAGCGCCTTTACAAAGTATTTAAGGTCGCCGCCGTCCATACACATATGGTTTTCAACTATGCAAAGCGTCGTTTTGCCGTCCTTAAAGAAAACCGCAACTTTCATTTGAATGGGGTTTTCGGGAGGTATGTACTGAGTCAAAAACCTTTCGACCGCTTCAGGCACGTTTTCGGGGTATTCAACAGTTATAACGTCGTCAATATTGTAGGGCATAACCTCCCAATGCGTTGTAAAGTGGTTGTCAACAAAACGGGAGTGAAGAACGGGCGCTTTTTCAAAAAAACATATAAATACGGTTTTGAGCGCCTCAACGTCGATTTCAAAATCATAATTCAGCTCAACGTGTACCATTCGGTCGTTAAAGTCGCGGAAAAGATAGTGCATCTTATCCCAAAGCTCCGCGTTTAATTTTCGTTCCATATGTCTTCAACCTCCTGTTTGTATTTATATTTCGCGTTGTTAAGGAGAACGCACAGGCCGATTACGGCGTCAAGGGCCACTCCGAGCAATATCAACGCCCAGCCTTTGCCCCATGTAACGATTCCGACTCCCGCCAAAATTACGTAAAGCAGTGTGAAAACAGCGGGGATATAAATAAAAGTATTTATCATAACAAACTTCTGACGCGTTATAAACGCAAAGGCAAGGTCGCCAAGCAACAAGGCGATAACGCCGCCCGGAATAATTACCCACGTTGAGCCCCAGCCTATTGTCACTCCGCACAAAAGGAAGACAAACACGGCGACAAGCATTACACAGCCTGCCGTTAACAGCCTTGCGATAGGGTGGAACACCTTTTTAAGCCGCAAAATTTTTCTGTTTGCCGCGAGAGCGCACAAAATGCACATTACAAACGCCGTTCCGACAATTATAAGCCAATTCCCCGACCATGTATCAAACATAATACCCTGAATCACATAAACGGCAACGGCAAGGATAATAAAAAGCGGAGTCCCTATTGCCAGAAGCTTATGCTCCAAAGACTCTTTTCTTTTCCGTTTTTCCAACGCGAAAAAACGGTCAAAATCTCCTCTTATGTCGGGATACTCTGACAAAATAAGGTCCGAAATAACTTTTTCATCCGTAAGGCCGGCCTGCTGAACGTCGCAAGCCCGGTCGTTCATTTCATCAAGAAGGTCTCTTTTATACTTGTAAAGAAGCTCGCTGTATTTAACATCTTTACAGGCGTTTTCAATAGCGTCAATAAATACTTTCACCGAAAGCCCTCCAAATTTTAGTGTAAAATCCGAAACAAAATCAAATTTCACCTATATAATTATACTATAAAATTCACCGTTATTGCAATAGTTCAGACTGAAAATTTACACAAATTTACTTTCTTTTTTTGCCGCGCAGAGCTTTGCGCGGTTTCGGCGGACGGAATTTATTTATGCGCCGTTGCAACGACGGGCAAGTCCATTATTGAATATGAAAAAAACCGACAGATTACTCTATCGGTTTAATTTCCATTGGGTTTAATTGGGTTTACTTGTATATTTAATAGGGCCTCAGCAACGGGTATATGCTGAGAAAAACAATCAATGAGTCGGGTACCTCATCAATTTCTTAAAATATATCATAAGACTTTGTCAAAGTTCTTGCAAAAATATGAACAAATTGTTAACATTTTGTGTTTTTTTTACGAAATTCTTAATTTTGTAAACACGTATTAAAAAAATACTGTTGACAGTTGCATTTAACTAATGTATAATACAAAATGTATCCCAATATAAAGGGAGGGATTTACAGTGAGTCAGGTAAAAGTTAAAGAGAATGAATCTCTTGAGAGCGCTCTCAGAAGATTTAAAAGGCAGACTTCTCGTGACGGCGTTATTCAGGAAGTACGCAAAAGAGAACATTACGAAAAACCTTCCGTAAAGAGAAAAAAGAAGTCTGAGGCCGCACGCAAGCGTAAGTTTAAATAATGCTTTCGCTTTGTTGCGCGTTTGTTTTTGAAAATTAGCGGACAAGTTTCTTGTCCGCTGTTTTTTTAACAGACATTTATGGTGGTGGATTATGTTTATTCCGAAAATTGATTACAGATTTAAAAAAGTTACCGACATAACCCCCGAAGACCTTAGCAAAATGGGTGTAAAAGCGGTGGGACTTGACATTGACAATACAATTTGCTTTGACGGCACAACAAATTTCGCCGAAGGGATTCACAAGTGGATTGCCGAAATAAAAGATGCCGGCTTTCCCATAATGATTATCACAAACGCGGCAAATCCGCGAGCCGGCAGAATAGCAAAAGCGCTGTCGCTCCCTTATGTTCACCTAGCGAAAAAACCGTTTTCGTTTAAGCTCAGGATAGCCGCGAAACGAATGAACGTGAACGTAAGCGAAATGGCAATGCTCGGCGACCAGCTTTTCGCCGATATTAAGGCGGCCAACAAGTGCGGCGCCGTCGCGGTACGCATTGACCCCATGCAGGGCGAAACACGCTTTCCGCGCTACTACGCGAAACGTAGAAAAAAAGAGGCGCCCATTATAGCGGAATTTGAAAAAAATCACGGTTACGGAGCATAATTATGAAAAATTTACAGGAAAATCTTCGCGCGCTCGGCGAAAACTGCGCGGCGCTTATTATTTCACCTGAAAACAGAAGATATTTTACGTCGTTTCCGTCGTCTGACGGATATTTGATAGCGAATGCCGACCGCGCTGTGTTTATCACAGACGGGCGTTACATTGAGGCGGCAAAAAAAGGCGCGCGCAACTGCGAAGTCGTTTTGCAGAACCGCATATTTCCGCAGATAGCGGAAATACTCGGCGATATGAAATGCGGTCATCTGTTTGTAGAATCTTCCCGTATGACGATTGGGTTTTATAACTCCCTTAAAGGCGCGGCAAAACATATCGCAATTCACACGGACACTTACTTAGACGGCGTTATTCAGTCGCTGCGCTCGGTCAAAACCGAAAAGGAGCTTGAAAATATCCGCGCGGCGCAGAAAATTACCGACGACGCTTTTAAGCATATTTGTTCCTTTATCAAGGAAGGCGTTACGGAGAGAGAAATAGGTTTGGAGCTTGATTTTTATATGCTCTCGCACGGGGGCGACGCGCTTTCGTTTGAAACTATCGCCGTAAGCGGGGAAAACACGTCCCTGCCGCACGGTGTCCCGAGCGAAAGACGGGTCGGAAACGGCGATTTTATCACTATGGATTTCGGCACGGTTGTAGACGGATACCACAGCGATATGACGCGCACGGTCGCTCTCGGCTTTGCGACAGATGAAATGAAAAAAGTTTACAATATCGTTAAAACCGCTCAGGAAAAATGTATAAACGAGCTTTGCGAAGGGTTAACGGGCATTCAGGGCGACGCCCTTGCAAGAGACGTAATAGAGAAAAGCGGTTTCGGTAAGTACTTTACCCACAGCACAGGGCACGGAGTCGGCATTGAGATTCATGAATTCCCGAATTTAAACAGGGCAAACGACATTCCGCTTAAAAGCGGACAAATCGTCACCATTGAGCCGGGAATTTACATTCCGGGAAAATTCGGCGTCAGGATTGAAGATATGGTCTGCATAACCAAAGACGGCTGTACGGATTTGACCGGCTCCGAAAAAGAACTTATTATTTTATAATTACGGCGGTTATTATGGCTCCGGCGCCCGCGGAAACGAGCAGTTCGGCGAACAGCGCTATTTTGCTTTTGACCTTCTGCCGGCGGCTTTTTGGCACTCCTAAGCCGTTGTTCACGGCTCTGAGCGCGCTTTGCCGTAAAACCGATTCCGATTCCCTGCTGTATTCGGGCTTTACAAAGAAAAACGCTTTTTCAAAATAGCGCGAGCCGGTATCTTTCAATTCCAAAACCTGACGGTTGATTCCTTTTACCATAAGCTGTTTCCTCACAAGTAAATAATTTAATTTTATTTTAGGAATTCATAGTAAAAAATATACTGTAAAAGTCAGTTTTTTTCTGAGAAATTTTGTCAATATGGAATATTTACCAAAAATTATTACATTAAAAATTATACTTAGAGTATAATCTGCGTATGTTGATAATTGTTCAAAACTCTGTTGAAAATGTTAAAAAGTGGCCTTAAAAATCCAATATTTCAATGAAAAACCGAGTTTTGGACAGCCTGTCGAAAGTTTTTGTTAAAAATTTAACGAATACGGAAAGTTGTACCAGCTTAACGATTTATACAAAATGGAACTATTTTTTGAAAATCGACTTTAAATTTTTTTGTGCAAATTCACAAGGTAAAAAATCATACGCATTTTTTGTCGAATTTGACGTTACGGGGAGTGAAAATATGGGCGATTACAGAATAAAAAAACCTGATGTGTTCAGCCTCCCGCTATGCCTTGACTGCGGTCAGGCGTTCAGGTGGGAAAAGCGTGAAAACGCGTTTTGCGGCGTCGCGTTCGGTAAATTTCTTAAAATTGAAGAGACGGACAGCGAACTTATTTTTTACGGCACCGAAAAAGAGGATTTTGATAAAATATGGAAACCGTATTTTGACCTTGACGTAAATTACAGCGAAATAATCGGCGCTTACGACGAAGAAAACCTCGTAAAAGCCGTAACCGAATACAGGGGAATACGGATTTTGCGCCAAGAGCCTTGGGAAGCGCTTTGCTCGTTCATCATCTCACAGAACAACAACATTCCGAGAATCAAAGGCATCATTTCACGTCTTTGCGAAAATTTCGGCGACGCCGTTGACGGCGGATTTACATTTCCGGACGCTGAAAGGCTTGCGGATTTAACGCCGGACGATTTAGCGCCGCTCAGAGCGGGATTCAGAGCAAAATACATAATCGACGCCGCCCAAAAGGTCGCTGAGCAAACAGTAAATTTCAAAAAAATCGACGAAAATCCGATTGAATTCGGCAGAGAAGAGCTGATTAAAGTTAAAGGCGTGGGCGCAAAGGTAGCCGAATGCACCCTGCTTTACGGATTTCATAAGCTGTCGGCCTTCCCCATTGACGTTTGGGTCAAACGCATAATAGCGGAGATGTACCCGAACGGTCTTCCCGCCTGCATCAAAGGAACCGAGGGCATAGCCCAGCAGTATTTGTTCCATTACAGGCGAAATTTGGATAAATAATCTTTATTGTCTTTACGGGGAACATTTTGCCTAAATCAAATCATTTTAATGCAATTAAATTATTTTTTTACGCTTTATCAAAGCATCAGGGGCGGCCGAAATAGGCCGCCCCTGATGTTTAGTAAACATATAAAGTTTGCGCAAATATACGAAAAATTTTCCGCTTACAGAATCGACTTATAAAGCCGGATATACTCATTGGCGCTCTTGCCCCAGGAGTTGTCGCACTCCATCGCCCTTTTAACAAGAATGCTCCAGCCCTCTTTGTTTTGGTACCCGTCAACGGCGCGCTTTATTGTGTAAAGCATATCGTGAGCGTTGTAGCTTGCGAATGTGAAACCGTTGCCCTTACCGTCGCCGGAATCCTTAATTGAGTCACGCAGGCCGCCTGTTTCACGGACAATCGGAATTGTGCCGTAGTGAAGCGCTATCATCTGCGAAAGTCCGCAGGGCTCGCTCTTTGACGGCATCAGGAACAAATCCGCGCCGGCATAAATCTTTTTGGAAAGCGACGGAATAAATCCAAGCTCAAGCCCCATTTTGTCCGGGTGCTTTGCCGCCATTTCCTTGAAAAAGCTCTCATACTGCCATTCACCCGAACCGAGGAGCACTACCTGACAGTCAACGGTAGACAGGAGCTCGTCAAGCACAGCCTTAACAAGGTCAAAGCCTTTGTGCCCTACAAGGCGGGAAACAATACCTATAACGGGTACTTCCGCGCGCACCGGCAAGCCGAAATGTTCCTGAAGAGCCTTTTTATTTGCGGCCTTGCCTTTTGCAAAATCCGATACGCCGTAATTTTTGACAATATCTTTATCGGTTTCCGGGTCATAAAGAGTTGTATCTATTCCGTTGAGTATGCCGGAAAGCTTCCAGCTTCTCTGATTGAGAATAACGTCAAGCCCGTGCGAATACCAAGGGTCAAGGATTTCGCCCGCGTAAGACGGGCTGACCGTAGTTACTCTGTCGGCGCATTCAATAGCGCCTTTCATATAGTTGCAGTCGCCGTCATACTCAAGCAAGTTTGCCTTGTCGCCGGGAAGACCCACAACCTCGCCCAAAAGCTCCATACCGTATGTGCCCTGATACTGAATATTGTGAATGGTGAAAACAGTTTTGATGTTTTCATACCCCTCTCTGTTCGCATAAATAGTGGTGTAATAAACGGGGGTCAGAGCCGTCTGCCAATCGTTGCAGTGAATAATGTCGGGCTTAAAGCCGATGTGCGGAATCATTTCGAGAACCGCTCTTGAGAAAAACGCAAATCTTTCGGCGTCGTCATAATAACCGTAAAGACCGTCGCGCTTAAAATAATACTGATTGTCAAGAAGATAATAGATAACCCCGTTCGCTCTTGCCTCAAAAATTCCGCAATACTGCCGTCTCCACGCAACAGGTACTGAAATTGAGGTGATAAAGGTCATCTTGTCTTTAAGCTCTTGGCTTATTGTGTCGTAAAGCGGCATAACGACCCTTGCGCCTATAAGGCGTTTGCGCAAAGCCCCGGGGAGCGAACCTGCAACGTCGCCCAAACCGCCGGACGCTTTAAACGGAAGAGCCTCGCTTGATACATATAATACTTTCATATTTCAAATTGCCGTACGGCGCCGAATGTTTTAAAATGACCGATTTGTCGGCGCCGTTCCTTTCTTTGTAATTTAAGCAAGAGATGTCCCCGCCTCCTGAGGCGGGTTTCATTTTCTTAATCAGTGGGGGATTTAATCTTCACCGATTCCTCAGCGCGGTTTGCACCGCGCCTTGCCACATTTAATGACGGGGCAAGCCCCTTATTAAAATTCACACTGTTTTAAATAACAATGCCTTTGCCTATGTAAACGGGATAATTTTCAGCGCCGGAAAGAGTTTTATTCGGCGTTACGACAACATTTTTATCGGTTATAACGCAGTTAATCATCGCGTTTTGCGCAATATACGTATCCTGCATTACAATTGAATCTTTGACGATTGCGCCCTTTTCTATTCTGACGCCGCGGAATATAATTGAGTTTTCAACCTCGCCGTCAATAATACAGCCGTTGGCTATAAGCGAATTTTTAACGTCGGAGCCTATACCGTAGGTCGCGGGCATATCGTCTTTGAGCTTTGTGTAAACAGGGCGCTCGGAATTAAATAAATTCAAGCAGTTTTGCGGCTCCAAAAGGCTCATATTCGCCTTAAAATATGACGCCATTGAGTCAATCGTTACGGCGTAATCGTTAAATTCAAGGCCGTAAATTTTGAGCTTGTCAACGTTTTTCTGAATAATATCAGACTCAAAATCGGTTAAATTCTGGCTGATTGCCTCATTCATAAGCCTTTCAAGCAGGCTCTTTTTCATCAAAATCATATTGAGCGAATAGTTTACGTCCTCGGCGCCGGCAGGGGAAAATAAAACCTTGTTTACTCTGCCGTCTTCTCCGACCTCCATAATCATAGCGTCGTGAAGCGCCGGCGAATTGCCGTGCTTGTACAGAATTGTTATATCCGCCGCTTTTTCCGTGTGGAAATTCATAATTTCACGCACGTCCGCGTTGAACACGGTGTTGCAGTCGGCAAATAAAACATACTCCTCGTTTGAACGGTTTATAAATCCCATAGCGCCTTTTAAAGACGCGATTTTATCAACGTTGCTCCCTTGCTCTGCCGTTGAAAAAGGCGGAAGAAGGAACATTCCCTCGGTTTTCCTCGACAAATCCCAAGGCTTGCCCGTACCGAGGTGGTCCATAAGCGACTGATAGTTTGACTTTGTTATAACGCCGACCTTTTCAATGTCCGCGTTTACCATATTTGAAAGCGCAAAGTCAATAAGACGGTATCTGCCCGCGAAAGGAACGGAGCCCATTGTGCGAAGTCCCGTAATTTCAGGTAAACACTCGTCATAAGCGTTTGAAAAAACGATTCCGACAATATTCTGCCCGGTCATATCACTTGCCCTCCTTTGAAATGTTTTCCGAAATCATTGTCTTAGGCGCGACACAAGCGCCCTCGCCGACTGTAACGCCCGCGCCGACAACCGCAATACCCCATTCGCCGCGGTCTGTATAGTCCTCCGGGCTGGCGCCTACTTTTGCGCCGGATTCAATAACGGCGTCCTCGGCGACAATTGAATATTCAACATATGCGCCTTTCTTGACAACCGCTCCCGGCATAACTATTGAATAGCGCACCTTTGCGCCCTCTTCAACCGTTACATCGTGGAACAGGATTGAATAATCAACCTCCCCGAAAACTCTTGAGCCCTCGGAAACCATTGAATTCTGAATATCCGCCGTTGCGGAAATATACTGCGGCGGCGTTGTAGGCGTTCTTGAATAGATTTTCCATGATGCGTCCGACAAATCAAGGTCAACCTTAGGATTAAGCAAATCAAGATTAGCCTCCCAAAGGGAATCGATTGTGCCGACGTCCTTCCAGTACCCGTCAAACAGATACGCAAACATTCTTTCGCCTGCTTTATGCATAGCGGGAATAACGTCCTTACCGAAGTCGTTGGAGGATTCGGGATTATTCTCATCGTCAATAAGATACTGCCTGAGCTTTGACCATGTGAATATATAAACGCCCATCGACGCTTTGTTGCTACGGGGATTTTTCGGTTTTTCCTCAAATTCGGAGATTGAATTGTCATCATTGAGAATCATCAGACCGAAACGCGACGCCTCCTCCCACGGAACCTCAAGCATAGCTATGGTGCATGCCGCGTTGTTCTTTTTGTGGTAATCGAGCATCTTGTTGTAATCCATTTTGTAAATATGGTCGCCCGAAAGCACGGCGACATACTCCGGATTATAACGGTCGATAAAATTGATGTTTTGGTAGATGGCGTTTGCCGTTCCCTTATACCACTCCATACCCTTAATCTGCTGGTACGGCGAAAGCATATGAACTCCGCCGTCAATGCGGTCCAAATCCCACGCCTGACCGTTGCCTATGTAATCGTTAAGCTCCAGCGGTTGATATTGAGTCAAAACACCCACTGTGTTGATGCCGGAATTTACACAGTTTGAAAGCGGGAAGTCAATAATTCTGTATTTCCCGCCGTAGGGTACGGCAGGCTTTGCGATGTTCTTTGTAAGTACGCCCAGACGGCTTCCCTGACCGCCTGCAAGAAGCATCGCAATACACTCTTTTTTACGAGCCATATTTTTTCCTCCTAAAAATATCTGAATTTCTGCCCGAGCGCCTTTGCCTAAAACCGCAAAGATTCAGACGGACGAAAATTATTTACGCTGCTGTCTCCGACTTTTTACTTCGTCTTTTTAAGGTAAATTACGGACATCGGCGGCAGGTCAAGGCTTATGCTTTTGTCAAACCCGTGCATTGGGATTTTCTCCGTTTTGATTTTTTCCGGGTTGCGCGAAACGCCGAAACCGCCGTATTTTTCATCGTCGGAATTGAATACGATTTTATAAGCGCTCGCTTTCGGCACGCCGATTCTGTAATTTTCGCGGCGGACATTCGTAAAGTTGCCGACGGCTATAATCTCTTTGCCGCTCTCATCTATTCTGCGGAAAGCGATAACGGAATTGTCGCAGTCGTCGGACGAAATCCACGAAAAGCCCTCCCAAGAGTAGTCCACCTGCCAAAGCGGGGGATTTTTTTTGTAAAAATTGTTTAGCTCTTTTGTATATGACTGCAGCTTGCGGTGCATATCGTAATCAAGCAAAAGCCAATCAAGCCCCTGCTGATAGTTCCACTCAATAAATTGACCGAATTCACTGCCCATAAACAAAAGCTTTTTGCCCGGATGCGCCATCATATAGCCGAGGAACGCCCTTACGCCCGCAAATTTTTCCTCGTAGGTTCCAGGCATTTTGTTTATCAGCGAGCATTTGCCGTGAACCACCTCGTCATGCGAAATGGGCAGAATAAAATTCTCCGAAAAAGCGTAGAAGAACGAAAATGTTATACAGCCGTGATTGCTCTTTCGGTAAATTCCGTCAAGCGAGAAATACCGAAGTATGTCGTTCATCCAGCCCATATTCCATTTGAAATTAAAGCCGAGCCCGCCCATAAAGACAGGTTTTGTCACCATAGGCCAAGCGGTGCTCTCCTCCGCTATCATCAAAGCGCCTGGGTAATCTCGGAACAAGAGCTCGGACAGCTTGTGAAAAAATTCAACCGCCTCCAAATTTTCAATTCCGCCGTTTTTGTTGGCTATCCACTCGCCGTCTTTGCGGTCGTAATTTAGGTAAAGCATTGAGGCGACGGCGTCAATGCGAAGCCCGTCTATGTGGAATTTGTCCAGCCAGAACATCGCACTTGAGTACAAAAAGCTCCTGACCTCATTTTTGCCGAAATCAAAAACTCTTGTTCCCCAGCCGTAATGCTCGCCCTTTTTGGGGTCGGCATATTCATAAACGCACGTTCCGTCAAACTCATAAAGACCATTTGCGTCTTTCGGGAAATGCGCGGGCACCCAGTCAAGAATTACGCCGATTCCCGCCTTGTGGAACGAGTCGATAAGATACATTAAATCGTGCGGAGTGCCGTAGCGCGACGTCGCGGCAAAATACCCCGTGACCTGATACCCCCACGAGCCGTCAAACGGATATTCGGTAAGCGGCATAAATTCAACGTGAGTGTACCCCATTTCTTTAACGTAAGGCACTAATTCATCGGCCATTTGCCGATATGACAGAAAATTGCCGTCGCCGTGCTGTTTCCACGAGCCTAAATGCACCTCATAAATATTTAAGGGCCTTGCGTAGGAAGATGTTGTTTTTTTCTTCTCCTCCCACTTTGCGTCTCTCCATTTATATCCGTCAAGCTCATAAAATTTTGTGGCGTTATGCGGTCTTGTTTCCATATGAAAACCGTACGGGTCGCTTTTCATCAGCCTGTCGCCCGACTGTGTTAAAATTGAATATTTATAAGCGTCATATACATTTACGCCCTCTATTTCACATTCCCAAATTCCCCCGTCGGAGATTTTCGACATAACGTTTGCGCTGTCGGACCAGCCGTTAAAATCGCCTGCAACGGACACGCTTTTAGCGTTCGGAGCCCAAACTCTGAAAACGACTGAACCGTCGCTTTTTCTGTGCGAGCCGAAAAACTCATACGCGCGGGCATTACTGCCCTGATGGAAAAGATAAACGGGAACCTCGTTTGTATCCGCGTTTTTAACCGCGTTGACTTTGGTTTTGTTTTCTTTCATCTTTTTTGTTGCCTTTCCGGCGCGAAAAAGCTCAATTCGGCTTTTCCTTGCCAAAATTATACAAGTTTATTCTAACACGTCAGAAACGAATTTTCAATAGATTTTTGAACAAAATAATCAAACTGCACACAAAATTCGTTATAGTCTTTTGTGCAGTTTGTTACAAAATTTGACCTATTATGACAATAATGCCGAATGAAAAGCGGCGCAAAACGGCCAAATCCTAAAAATCAAAATTTGAAAATCAGGAATCAAAATGCGAAAAAAGAGCGGCGTTTCCGCCGCTCAAAAATCAAATGTTTTATTGTTTTAACCGCCCGATTTGCCGGATTCTATGTACGGAGGGCCTTCTATCAGACCCGAATAAAAGCTTTCAAATACAAATTCCGTTTCAGCTATAAGGCTTTGCGTTTCGCGTGAGTATTTAGTGCCGAGAAGCTTTGCCTCGCAAAGGCTGTATTCGTTGCTTCCTATAAGCGTGCTGAACACTTTGTCAAAAGCGCTGACGCACCCTCTTGTGCCCTTTTCGTACGGCACATAAAAATTTATTCCGACAGTAACTAAAATGGTTCTTACCTTCGTTTGAACCTTAACGTTTTCATCAGTCTTTTCATCAGGCATATCCGAAATAACGCACTTTTTTATTCCCACTGCCGCAATGGTTTCGTTTAACGGAACCTCTTTTATATAGCTTTCATGGGCAAGAACGACTTTCATTTCGGAGCTGTGTGAAGAAAGCTCTTCAAGAATTAAATCACAGTAATTACTGCACAAATTCATATATTTTACCTTTTGCCCGCGTGCGCGGTTAACCTAAGCGTTGGGCCGCGCGGAGCGTCTCCTTTCTTTAAATATTTTAAAATAGCGGTTTACGGAACGTGCTTTTCCGTAGTTTTTCGTATTACAGCCCAAATATATATGCACTCGTCGCCGAACAGAACCCTTTCGCTTCTGTCTATTTTATAAAGCGCGCCGTCGCCGTCAACGATTCTCGCGTTTCCCTGAAGCCGCGTAAGGTCGTGGTTCGCAGGGCCGAGATAGAGATAAACATCGTTTTTGTTAATGCCTATTTCCGTGTAATCGCCTTCTAAATATAACTTTGTCTTATAACGAATGGGCTGAATATGAGCTTTAAAACGTTCGCTGTTCCAAACGCCGGGCAAGCTCACATAGCACGTTCTGCCGTGTTTAAATATTCCGTTTAACGTCATCTTCCGTTTCCTTTCCGAAGCTTTTAAAAGCCCTTAAAGATAAAGCCTATATCGGTAAAACATTCTGCCGCCGAAAAAGCGTCGGCAAGCAGCTTTTCCGTTGCTTCAACATAAGACGAAGCCGAACGCCGAACCGTAATATCGCCCGTTTTTATATAGTCGCAGTTATCGTCAACACAGCTTTTAAAAAGCGAATAACGGTATGCCGCGAACGCCGCCGCCGCATAGACCGCCTCGCTCTCTTCTCCCGTATATTTTTCTCTGAGCCTTTTTGAAAGGGTTTCCGCCGAAAACTCGCAAATACGGGTGATTTTCTCGGCGTCCTCCTCCGGAAAGTCCAAAAGCCGTTTTACCTCGTCAAAAACAGCCTGCGAGCTTATCATCAATTATCACCTAAATTCATATAAACGGAAGCGTCGTCGCAAATTTTCGCAAAACCGTATGTATGCGTAACGGCGGCTCTTTCGAGCTGGCGATCGATAAGCTTATCAAAATCCGTTACGATTCCGCCGGCAGTCACCATTTCAAGCGCATAATTCTTGTCAAGCGCCAAAATTGTATTGTCGGTTTTACTGCTGCAAATAAGTTTTGCTCCGAGCGGCGTTACCGCTTTGCCGGTTGCGTGGAAATTGAGTCCCGCGGCAGCGTCGCGCATTTCGGGAAGGCTCATAATCTTTGCCGCGATTTCGGGAGAAACGACTAACGCGTTCATCGCATACGGCTGAAGCGATTTCCAAAGCTCAACCAAATCGGCGTATTCCAAAGCGCCTGCCGCTTTAGGCGATATGCCTTTTGCGGGATTGCTGTTGCCGTCGCCTTCGCAAATTGTTTTGATAGCGTCGCTCATCTGAAGGCGCGCAAGGTAGGCGCCGATTTCTTTGAGCGCTACCGAAAATACGTCAAGGCGCTGAAAGCGCAGAGCCTCGTAAGACGCAACTATCATTTTGCCTCTCTTGTGAAGCTTGACAAGATTATCCTTTGTCTTAATCTTCATTTCGGGAATGGTTCCGCCCTCGGCAATAAATTCATCCTTTGCCTCTTCTGTAAGCGTTTTCTCGGGAAGATAGGATATTGTTCTGTAATCGAGTCCGTTTATGTCGGTGCAAGTTGCCGTAATCGCCTCAGCGCCGCACAAATCCTGCATTCCCTGCCTTACCGTTCTGCTGACGTATTCCGGGAAAAGCACTGCCGAATCAGACGTCTGGAAGAATTTTTCTATGGGAGAAGACGACGCCCCTTTAATTTTAATGTCAAATCGTTTAAGCTGACGCTCAAATGCGTCAAGCCCTTCAAGGGCGGTGCCCTTGTAATTTTCAGACGGGTCAATGCGTTCAAGCTCGGCGTTAATGCCCAAAGCCGAACGGTAAAGTCCCTTATCAAGTTTAATTGTTTCAAATGCAGCCATATTTTTTACCTCCTAAAATTTGAATTGACTGTTTGCATTGTTTTTGTCCGTTTCGTTTTCCCCAAACTGTGATTTTATAGGGAAAAGCTTGGCGGTTTTCCTTTCAAAGCATTTAACAAGCTCTGAAAGAATATCCGCATTGCAAAGATTGATTATGCTTTCTGCTGTTTTTGACGAAAGCTCCGGGAAAAGCATGGCAAATCCCTTTTCGGCGCGGGATTTCATCTCGTTTCTGTATTGCAGAGCAAAGCTCGTCTCTTTTTCTGCTTTTGCTCTTTGAATTTCGGAATGAGTGTCCCGCTTTTGACAAGACGCCTTTGTAACGCCGGCGTTTCTCTGCGCGGGAACCGCCACGAACGACCATTCGTAAGCGTCAGTAACGCCGTTGATGTACTTAAAGCAGAGCGTATCTCCGTAAAAGCTGCCCGCCTTGTGAGCGCAGTTGCTCTCGCCGCAAATCGAGCAAACCTTTTCGGAAAAATTGCACGAAACGCTGACCTCTTTTTTGATTCCGCTTTCTATATCCTTAATCAAATCATCGTTTTTGGCGCTCCTTACCGTGTAACACCAAGCCTTTATGTATTTGTACCCCGCGCCGTATTCGGTTGTTCTTCCGTCGCCGCAAATTAGCTCCGTTTTGTAAGTCCTGCAAATTTGGTCCTCGGAGCGGTTGCTGTGGTTTAAAATCCCCGTTTTGCCTATAAACAATTTTTGCAGAGAGGAAAGCGCTTCATCCGAAAAAACCTCAAAATCACGGTCAATGTCGTTGTCGCAAAGTATTACGGAAAATACAAAGACATCGTCCGCCGTAAGCTCTTTAAGGCTCAGTCGGTTAATAAGCTCCAAATCCTCCTCCGACACTTTTGAGCCCAAAGGCTGCGCGTCAAATTTTTTTACCATATTTTCACCTCCTCACGTTTTACTGCCTGCGATATTGGCTTCCAATGCTCTCGCCTGCGCCGAGTAGAGCTTTGCTCTCGCTTCGTCAAGGGCGTCCTGCAAGGTGATGTCGTCCCAAACTACCGTAACGCCGTCGCTGTTGCCCTGCGTGCGCAAATACATATCGCAAATTTTCTCGATAACCGACGTCAAAACTCTGCGGTAGCTCCAAAGCTCTGTCGTAAGAGCGTCCGCCTGCTGCGAACTCATTCGCTCCGTGGTTGACCACGAAAGGCCGAGCATAAACGGCGGCAATGACAGTTTTGCGAGAATTTGTTCCAGCATTTGCTTAACCGGTATTTCGCTGTCTATAATTTTATTATCCGCCCCTATTACCTTTATATTGACGTCGCCGACCGCTACAAAATCCCGCACATCACGGCTGTTTATTGCATTTGACCATTCGGCGGCAATTTGCTCGGCGCGCTCCTTTGCAAAGCTGCGGTCAATTATGTCGTTTCCGGGGTTATAGGTGACGGCGAATCGCAGGTTTCCCATTCTCTCGAAATTTTTTCCGATTGACGAGTATATTTTCATAAGTATATCGCTTACGAACGGCAGACCCTTGAGTATGGAGTTTCCGAAAATCTCACCCGCGTCGGGATTTAACGCCGTGTAAAAAACAAGGTCCTGAAATTTTACCGGCTCGCCCAAAACAGAATTTGGGCGGCAGATAAGAACTCTGTTAAAATCTTCAGTACTGCGCTTTAATACAATATTTTTTACGGGAACGTTGTAAAGCGAATGAATTTCTCCGTTTTCGTCTAAAATTATTTCTCCTGCCGTTGTGCCGTAAGTTAAAAGCTCCGTAAAATATGTGTCCGTAAAAAGCTGTAAGCCGCACCGCCCCGCGCCGACGGGAATTTTATTTTGAAATACGTCCAGCGCCTTTTGGTATTTTGCGTTGTTTGCCCGAACGGTAAATCCGCCGGTAAGGCGTACCGTTTTGTTTATTGCGGCGCCGATTATAGGCACGTTTTCACGAAGCTCCCTGTAAAGTCCTGGCGTAAGTCCCGCTCCGGTAAAAGCGGCGACTCCGCCGGTCAAATCCGCCGAAACAGTCTGCGCCGCCTTAACCGGCGAGCCTCTTTTTGTGATTTTATCAAATACGCTCATTTATTCTCCTTTCTGTTCTCGGAGCGGATAGGGCAAAAAATCCTTCTCCGCAATTTTTTTGCGTCGTTACAAAATAGCGTATATCGTCCATAGCGTGGTCGTTTTCCTTTTTTGGAGCGTCCTTGCCTGCGTTCTCGTCCCAGCGGTAAAGAGAAAATTCACGGATTGAATCTGCGCATGAGTCGTGAATTTTTATTTTTCCGCTTTTTAAGGATTCAGACACCTTGCGTATTCCGTAGGAAACGTCGTTTTTTGCCGGTATCACTTTGAACCTTGCGCCTCTGCGGATACATTCTATAAAAGACGCGGCGGAGGGGTCGACTATTACGGCGGTGATTTTTCTGCCGCCCGCAAGCGTACAGAGCGCCTCATAATATTCGGAATCGGTCATTTGGAATCCGCGCGCCCTTGAATCGTGGTAAAACTCCGACATTCTGTACCACACGCCGTCTTTTTCGCCCCAAAGCCCCATTGAACAGGGGTTCACCGTGCCGTAATCGCACGAAATATAATACTGTGAAAAGCCCCTCTTTTCACCCGAATAAGTGTGAACGCCGACTTTAAAGAACGGATATACAAGACCCTCCGTGCAGACCCATTTGCCCTCAATAAACCTCTCATAAAACACGCCGGAGTACAGCTTTTCATAGCGCTCGCGTATCTCGTCCGTCAAAGACGGGTTGTCGCTCATAAGAAAATGCAGGTAAAGACAGTTTTTTTCATCGCGCTTTTTTATCCACTCCCTGTAAAACCAGTGCTGAGGATTTTCGGGATTGCAGTTAAACCAAAGCTTTGAGCCGTCAACGGAGCAACGCGCTATGGCCTGCTGTGTAAACGATTTCGGCATAAGAGCGACCTCGTCAAGCATAACCCCCGCAAGCGTAATGCCCTGTATAAGCGACGACGAGCTTTCGTCGCGTCCGCCGAAAAGATAAAATCTGTTGCTCCGCCCTCCAAAGGAAATATAAATTACATTCGCGCTCAGTTTCTGCGTCACCGAAAAGCCCATACCGCAAAGCACAGGTATAATAGGCGTGATGACGTTTCTCCTGAGCGACGTTATTGTTTTCCCGCAAATTGCAAAGTCGGAATCCGAAAACCTGTAAAACGCCCACAATACAAACGAGAGCGTCATACAAAGCGTTTTACCGCTTCTTACGGCGCCGTCGCATATTATTCCGATTTTGTCTTTATACGCGCTCTCCTCGCACCACCAATTAAGCACCTGCATTTGCTTAGGTGAAAACGGTACGAACTCCTTATTCATATGTATCGGCCTGCCTTGCACTGTTGGAGATTGCCTCATAAATCGACATAGCTTCCGCGTTTTCCTCGGCGGATTCCATCTCCGCGAGCCGTTCAAGAGCTTTCAGTCTGTCGTAAAACTTGATTTCGACGCTCTTGCCTGCGGTGTATTTGATTTCCGACACGGCAAACAGATCAAGCGAATGCGTATCTATGTTTTCTCCGAAATTTACGGCTAAATTCACCGCGTCGGCAACCGAGCCGAATGCAATTCTGCGTATTCCCGTGAGCGCGGCTTTTGATTTTGCATTCCTCTCTTTGATTTTTTCGATTTCATCCGAGATTTGTTTTTTTCTAAGCAGTTTTTCCGCGCGCTTTTGCGGAAAAACCGTAAATCCCGCCTTGTATGCCGCCTCGGCGCCGTTTCCGAGAACGGCGGCAAGACAGCAAAATTCCGCTTCCTTTTTCGTAAGATTTTTGCCCATATCTGCCTCCTTTTTTAGAGAAGTAAAATTTTTAACCCGCAAACTGTGTCAACCGAATTTACAGCCCCCGCCCGCAAAGGGCTTTGACGTTGTTTTAAGCGGGCGAACGTAAATCATATCCTGCCTGCCGTTCCCCTTTTTGACCCGTGTAACAAGCCTTAGGCTTTCAAGCTCGCGAAATGTTTTTATTGCCTTTTCCTTACAGCATCCCAAAATCCGCGCGGCATTCTGAACGCTGTAATACACAAAAATTTCGCCGCTCTCGTCAAAACATCCGTTTTTTCGGGAAATCTCAGTTGCATCAAGTAAAATACCGTAAAGCAGTTTTGCATAAACCGACATATTTCGGCCTTCTTCGCCCTCAAAAAGCCGTTTCGGTATTCGCAGGTAATATTCGCCCTCTGGCCACAGCTCAACGCGTCCCATAAAATTCACCTCCCATAAACAGCGCAAACAAACGATTTATTTTCGCAAAACCTGAAAATTCCGTCGTCTTTAGTTAAAAAAAGTCTAAAGTGATGCGAAATTTCCGTTTAATAAGGGGCTCGCCACGTCATAATATGTAATTTTTACTTATACTATTGACATATAAATTTTCGGTGATATAATGGTTAAGCGATTAACAGTTAAATGGCTAATTATTTTTTTGAGGCAGTGTATGGAAAATATGAAAGACAGTGAAAAAGAGCTTTGCAATATGCTTCATTTTCTGAATATCAGCGAGAGATATATTATTGACCGTCTGCTTGAGGAAAAAGGCATTTATTTCGGTCAGCCGCCGATTTTATGCTTTTTAAGCAAAAACCCTAACGCCACGCAAAAAGATATTGCGGATTCGCTCAACATTTCGCCGGCGTCCGTGGCGGTATCCGTTAAACGAATGGAAAAAGCGGGCATTATTTCCCGGGAAACGGATAAAGATGACGCGCGCCGCAATAACCTCTCTTTGACCGAAAAGGGCGCAGAGCTTGAAAGATTTGCAAGACAGACCTTTAACGATGTTGACAGCGCAAAAATTTCAGGTCTTTCTCAGGAAGAAATATCTCTTATGCTGTCCGTAATCAGAAAAATGTCCGATAATCTTTCGGAGAGTTTTCCTGAAAAAAGCAAACGTTCAATATTGAAACCAAAGGAGGAAAAAGATGTTTAAGCTTTTGAAATATGCCGATAAATACAAATTCTACGCGTTTCTTTGCCCTGTTTTAATGATAGGCGAGGTTGTTTTTGAGCTTCTTATTCCGCAGGTTATGGCGAATATCGTCGAGACTATCCGACTGACCGACACGGCCGACGCCGCCGTGCAGAGCGCCGCCGTCAACGATATTTTTTTATACGGCGGCAAAATGCTGATTTTAGCTCTCTGCTCGCTTTTTTGCGGGTCGTTGGCGGCAAGAATAGGTTCCATAGCCGGTATGGGATTCGGCGCGTCGCTCCGCCTTGGGCTTATGGAAAAAATTCAGACGTTTTCGTTCTCTAATATCGACCGGTTTTCAACGGCTTCGCTCATCACAAGAATGACGACCGACGTCAACACGGTTCAGAACACGTTTTTAATGTTGGTAAGAGGCTTTTTCCGCGCGCCGATAATGCTTATTACGGCTCTCGTTATCTGTATAAGAAAAAGTCCGGATATTGCCAAGGTTTTCGCTGTGGCACTGCCGATTATAATTTTGTTCCTTGCGATTTTCGCGCCCATCGCGATAAAGCGTTTCAGAGCTATGCTCAAAAAATTCGACGGCTTTAACGCCTCAATTCAGGAGAATTTTACGAATATCCGCGTTGTTAAAGCGTTTGTCCGCACTGATTATGAAAAAGAAAAATTTAAAAAGTCAAACGACGCGCTTACAGCGGCGGCGATTCACGCCGAAAAAATAATGGTTTTGGGCGAACCCGCTCTTATACTGCTTATGTACTTTACCATTACGGCAATCGTTATCATAGCTACAAAGTCAATAGCGGAGCAAACGCTTGACGTCGGCGAATTTACAGCGATTTTCACTTACGCTTTTCAGATTTTAACGTCATTCCTCTTTACTATTATGATTTTGGTTCAGGTCTTTATGGCGGAGGCAAGCGCAAAGCGTATAGGCGAAGTTCTGTATGAAACTCCCGATATTAAAGACCCTGAAAACCCCGAGGAAACCGTTTCCGACGGCAGTATCGAGTTTAAGAACGTCTCATTCAGTTACGGCAAAGGCTCCGATGTAATTAAAAACGTCTCCTTTAAGATTAACAGCGGCGAAATGGTGGGAATTATGGGCGCTACGGGCAGTTCAAAATCCTCGCTTGTCCAGTTAATTCCCAGACTTTACGACGCTACCTCCGGTGAGGTTCTTGTCGGCGGAAAAAACGTCAAGGATTATTCCGTTTATGGCCTTCGCGAGGCGGTCAGTATGGTTCTTCAGAAAAATGTCCTTTTCTCGGGCACAATAGCCGATAATCTCCGCTGGGGCGACAAGAACGCAACCGATGAGGAACTGAAAAACGCCTGCGAAATAGCAGACGCTCTTTCGTTTGTCGAGTCGTTCCCCGACGGATTCAACACAGATTTGGGCCAAGGCGGAGTCAATGTTTCGGGCGGTCAAAAACAGCGTCTTTGCATAGCAAGAGCAATTCTGAAAAAGCCGAAAATACTCATTCTCGACGACTCTACAAGCGCCGTTGACACGGCGACGGACGCCCGCATACGCGCCTCTTTGCGGCGCCTTGCTCCGAACACCACAAAAATTATTATAGCGCAAAGGATTTCTTCCGTTTCGGACTGTGACAAGATAATAATTCTTGACGGCGGCTCAATTTCGGATATAGGCACGCACGAAGAGCTTTTAAGCCGCAGTGAAATTTACAGAGATATTTATGAGGCCCAGCAAAAGGGCTGTGACGATTTTGACTCAGTAGGGGGTGCGTCGTAATGCCGGGACCGGGCAGAAAAAATCAAATACCGACCGCAAAGCCCAAAGATATGGGCGCAACGGTTAAAAGGCTTATAAAATATTTAGGCAAACAGAAAAAACTGCTCATTGCCATGATAGCGCTTGTAATTTTAAGCTCCCTTGCAACGGTTGCAATTTCAGTTTTCATTCAGCCAATCGTTGACGACTTGCTCATTCCGGCAGTCGGGAAGAAATTTTCATTCTCGCTTTTCAGCGGAATTAAAAATTACATCATAATTATAGCGGCAATCGGCGTGATAAGCGTTGCCGCTTCATACGGAAAAGCGAAATGTTCGGTATTGCTTACGGCAAGAACGATGAATTTTTTCCGCAAGGAGATATTCGATTCCGTTTCGGATTTGCCGATAAAATTTTACGACACGCGCCCTAACGGCGAAATTATGAGCCGGTTTACTAACGACGTTGAATCGGTAAGAATGTTTCTTTCCCAAGGGCTTTCACAGCTTGTTTCATCGTCAATAACAATTATAGGGTCGTTCTGCGTAATGCTTTATTACAGCCCCGTTCTCACTGTTCTTGTCATAGTTATGGTCGCTCTTATGATAGTCATCACAAGGCTCCTCGGCAAAAAGAGCGCGTACTATTTCAAAAAACAGCAAAAGGATTTGGGCATTGTAAACGGCTATATTGAAGAAATAATCGAGGGGCAAAAGGTCGTTAAGGTGTTTAACCGTGAGGAGGAAACCATAAAAAGATTCGGCGATATAAACGAAAATTTGCGCAAAGCCTCAACAGGCGCAAATACCTTTGCGAGCATTCTGATGCCTCTTATGAACAACCTGTCGCACGTAAATTACGCGATAACTGCCGCAATAGGCGGAATACTTGCTCTCAAAGGCGCGATGTCGCCCGGCAGTATAATCGCCTTTCTGACAAATTCAAAGAACTTTTCACAGCCCATCTCAAACCTTTCTCAGCAGTTTAACAACGCGATTATGGCCATTGCGGGCGCAGAAAGAATTTTTGAATACATTGATGAACAGCCCGAAACCGACGAGGGCTATGTAACGCTTGTAAACGCGAAAAAAGACGCGAACGGAGTTATTACGGAGTGTCCCGAACACACCGGAATCTGGGCGTGGAAACACGTTCATCAGGCGAACGGCACTGTTGAATATAAAGAACTTTTGGGCAAGGTGGAGTTTGAAAACGTCACATTCTCTTATGACGGCAAAAAAACCGTTCTGAACGACATTTCACTTTACGCAAAGCCCGGTCAGAAAATAGCCTTTGTCGGCTCGACAGGCGCCGGAAAAACAACTATAACAAACCTTATCAACCGTTTTTATGACATAAACGACGGCAAAATTAGATATGACGGAATAAACATTCAAAAGATAAAAAAAGACGACCTTCGCAGGTCTTTGGGTATGGTTTTGCAGGATACGCATTTGTTTACGGGCACGGTAAAGGACAATATCCGTTACGGGAATCTTGACGCGACCGACGAGCAAATTGAAAACGCCGCGCGCCTTGCAAACGCTCACGAATTTATTATGTCGCTCCCAAAAGGCTATGACACCGTGCTCGGCTCCGACGGCGGAAACCTTTCGCAGGGGCAAAGGCAGCTTTTATCTATCGCCCGCGCCGCCGTTTCAGACCCGCCGGTACTGATTTTGGACGAAGCGACAAGCTCCATAGACACACGAACCGAAAAGCTTATTGAACAGGGTATGGATAAACTGATGGCAGGCAGAACAGTGTTTGTTATCGCCCACAGGCTTTCAACCGTCCGAAACGCGAACGCCATTATGGTGCTTGAAAACGGCAGAATTATTGAGCGTGGCGACCACGACGACTTGATTTCGCAAAAAGGCAGATATTATCAGCTTTACACGGGTCAGTTTGAACTTTCGTAATAAACTCGGCCTTACCTACCCTCATATTGACGGCAAGCAGTATGAACTGCGCGGGTGAAATCCGTTGTGATGCCCGCCGGACGCCCGCGGTATTTAGCGAAGAGCGTTTTTAAATGTTGCTTGTTGCAGTATTTTAATACTCGGAGAGCTTAAAATGGACTATACAAAAGATTTTACCGTTTCAAAAGAGGATTACGAGGAGCCCCGCTGTCCTCTTAAAATGAATATAAACCAAAGCGTCGTTCCCATTCCCGTGGGCAGAGTGCTGGCAAAGCTTGACGAATATTTCAGCCGGAACGACTATGCGTCCGCCGAAAAAACGCTTGATTATTGGCACGAAGAGGCAAAAATCGGCTCGGACATTCGCGGCGAACTGACAATTCTCAATGAAAAAGTCGGGCTTTACCGCAAAACCGGTCAAAAAGAGCAGTGCTTTTCGGCAATAAATATGTGTCTTGAATTGTCGAAAGACGAGGCTTTTGAAAATACCGTCACAAAGGGTACGACCTTTTTGAACTGCGCAACCGGATTTTGCGCGTTCGGACAGTACGAAAACGCCTTACAGCTTTACAGGCGGGCGGCGAAAATTTACGAAAATTATTTGGACGCCGACGACGAACGGTTAGGCGGACTTTACAACAATACGGCTATCTGCCTTATGAATCTTCAAAAATATGACGAGTCGCGCTCGCTTTTCTTAAAAGCGCTGGAAATTATGGAGAAAAAGCCGAACGGAGAGGGCGAAATGGCAATAACCTACTGCAATTTAGCGGATCTTGAATCGGCTGAAAAAGGAATTTACGAGTCGGAAAAGACGATAAACGGATATTTGGAAAAGGCGGAGGAGCTTTTAAACGCGCACGGTTTGCCGCGGGACGGCAATTATGCCTTTATCTGCGAGAAATGCGCGGGTACTTTTGGATATTACGGTTTTTTCGCTGTCGAAAAGGAGCTTTTAAAACGGGCGGAGGAGATTTATGAACGGACTTGAGCTTTCAAGGCGCTTTTATGAGGAATACGGCAAACCCATGTTAGAACGCGATTTTGCCGACGTTTTGCCGTATATTGCCGCAGGGTTTGTGGGGAACGGTTCAGAGCGGTTGGGATATGACGACGAAATCTCTCAGGACCATGATTTTGAGGCCGGATTTTGCATTTTTCTGCCGTCCGAAGAGATTGTGGACCGCAGAACCGCGTTTCTTTTGGAGAGAGCCTATGAAAAACTGCCTAAAGAGTATATGGGCGTAAAGAGGCAGAAAATTTCGCCCGTAGGCGGCAACAGAAACGGCGTTTTGCGCACCGCCGAATTTTATTTGGCAAAGGCCGGCACGCCTGACGGCAATCTCTCAAACGAAATGTGGCTGTCACTGCCCGATTACACGCTTTTGGATGCGACAAACGGCGAAGTTTATTTAGATAACTTCGGAGAATTTACAAAAATACGGGAAATTCTTAAAAATCAACCGGCTGATGTGCGCCTTAAAAAGCTCGCAGGCAACCTTTTAATAATGGCTCAGGCAGGGCAGTACAATTTCACTCGTTGCCTGAATCACGGCGAAAAAGACGCCGCTCAAATGGCGGCTTTTGAATTTGTTAATGCCGCTATGAAGACGGTTTTTCTTTTAAATAACCGCTATATGCCGTATTACAAATGGAGTTTCCGAGCTCTCCGCGAATTTGATTCCGACGGATTTTACGGAAATAATTTTTCCCTTTTGATGTACGGCGATAACAACGATTTTGACGTAGCGGACTCAAAATATGAGGCGATTGAAAAAATTGCGGGCAGAATTATTGACGTTTTGCAGGAGCAAAATCTTACTAAGGCAATTTGCGGTGACTTGGAAAAGCACGCGTACAGCGTTAACGACAGAATATCCGACAGCGCCCTGCGAAATCTCAATATTTTAGCCGGAATATAACTTAGCAAAATGTTCCCCGCCGCTATTGTCGGCGGCTCCGTTTTCGGAAACAGCGGGGATTTGGTCTACCATTGATTACTCAGCGCGGTTTACACCGCTCCTTGCCGCGCGCTTGACGGCGCAAGCCCCTATTGAACATAAAATTTAACCCGTAGACGGAAAAATCCCCCGCGGCATTCGCCGTGAGGGATTTTCATTTTTTGTTTTCAAGTGTTTTTGGGTCTCGTTCCGGCATTTTAAGTTGCACATAAACGGCCGATACAAATGACGCAGTCTATGAATACTCATTCGTCTTACAATACATACTGCTTAATATCCCCGACAAATTGATTACCGCACCGAGCCAATTCGCCGAGAACACGGTCTATTCCTGTTTCGCTTTTAAACCAATTTTCTTTTGTGATGTTGTAACAATGCACGGGGCAGACTTTTATTTCTGCATCAGGAAAAGCCATTTGATATAGCATAAGACACCTGCGGGCGTGAAACGCTTTACAGACAATCAGCGCTGTTTTTATTTCAATGCCCGCCCTGTTAACGGCCTCTCGTGAAAGAAAGGCGTTATCACGGGTGTGGCCGGACTGATTTTCTCCGATAATTGCAGAGGCCGGTATGCCATTTTTCAAAAACACATCCGTAAAAAATTCACAGTCAGATTTATAATCTCCGCTGTATATATCTACTTTTGAGCGAACTCCCGGCCACTTATCACGTTTCACGCTGATTCCACCCGAAGGAATAAGCCACTTTGCATAGCCCTGATTGTACAACTCGGCGGCGTATTCAGGTTGTTCGGGATGTGAGCCTCCGGGCAGGAAAATAGCATCAACCTTTTCAGGTTCATCAGACACAAATATAAAGTTTGATATATCAGAAATGATACGAGTATTCATTAGCCCACTATCCTCAAGCATTGCGATTTATACTCTGTTTCAAATCGCTTTTCTGCGAATCAAAATACCTTTCATGTACTGTGTTTCATTGTGAGTTCGATATATGGTATCTTTTTCTTCCTCAGTGCATGAAATCAATATTTTAATTTCTGAATCTTTTTTTATTAAATCAATAATAACCATGATTGCGTCTATATATTTTTCTTTTGCTGTTCCAACCCATACATCAATTCCGTCGCTATCCATCGACGACGTGTTTTTTAAATATCCGTAGTCCACTTGGTATATAAAATCAGGATATTTGGGATGCGCAGTTCCCTTCGGTCTGTCAATTATTATTTCAGAGCTGCAAACCAATTCATCCAAAGCCGACCAAAAATCACTTGTAGTTTTCATAATCGTGCTCCTAATTATTACTTTCCCTTGTTTTTGACCTTATGAGCCGAAACGGAACCCGCCGCATACAGTGGGCGGAGGGGACGTCTTGCCTAAGTTCATATTCTTGCAACGCCCGTGTCCCTCGCGGCTTTCATAACGGCTTTCGCAACCGTTTTGCCGACTCTTTCGTCAAACGCTTTCGGCAAAATGTACTCCGCGCTCAGCTCTTCATCGGAAACAAGCGACGCTATCGCCTTTGCCGCGGCAATTTTCATCTCCTCGTTTATATCGCTTGCGCGGCAGTCAAGAGCGCCTCTGAAAAGGCCGGGGAAACAGAGAACATTGTTTATTTGATTCGGGAAATCGCTTCTGCCTGTGCCTACTACCGCCGCGCCCGCCTTTTTAGCAAGGTCGGGCATAATTTCGGGCGTCGGATTTGCCATCGGAAGAACAATAGCGCCAAAATTCATTGAGCGAACCATATCTTCGGTAACTATTCCCGGAGCCGAAACGCCTATGAATATGTCGGCTCCCTTCATAGCGTCGGCAAGCGTACCCGTTTTTCTCTCTTTATTTGTAAACTCGGCGATAGCCTGTTTCTCGCTGTTGAGCCTTTGGTCTCCCTTGCAGATAATGCCCTTACTGTCGCACATAATAACGCTCTTTATTCCTTGGCTCAAAAGGAGTTTTGCAATGGCAATGCCCGCGGCGCCCGCTCCCGAAAAGACCGCCGAGCAATCCTCAATCCTTTTGCCTACAACTCTTAAGGCGTTTATGACCGCCGCCGCCACAACAACGGCAGTGCCGTGCTGGTCGTCGTGAAAAATCGGAATATCGGTTCTCTCTTTCAGCTTTCTTTCAATTTCAAAACAGCGAGGGGCGGCAATATCCTCAAGGTTAACGCCGCCGAACGAGCCCGCCAAAAGCGCGACGCAGTTAACAATTTCGTCTACATCCTTTGAGCGGACGCAGAGAGGTATTGCGTCAACGCCTCCAAATTCCTTGAAAAGCACGCATTTGCCCTCCATAACGGGCATACCTGCCTCCGGGCCGATGTCTCCGAGCCCCAAAACGGCAGTGCCGTCGGTTACAACGGCAACCGTGTTCCAGCGGCGTGTAAGCTCATAAGATTTGTCAATATCCTTTTGAATTTCAAGGCAGGGCTGTGCAACGCCCGGAGTATAGGCGAGCGAAAGAGCCTCTTTGTCGCCCGCTTTTGCCCTTGTTTTGATTTCGATTTTACCCTGCCATTCGTAGTGCAGTCTTAAACTTTCTTTTGCGTAGTCCATTTTTTACCTCTGATGAAAAATTTTTAAAATCCTTACTTGAAAAATTGTAGCTAAGGCTAGAGATGTCCCGTTTTTATAGGCGGGTTCCGTTTTCGGAATCAGCGGGGTTTTCACCTCGCCTTGCCGCGCCGCTTACGGGGCAAGCCCCTTATTGAATATAGCGCAGTACTCTGTTTAATCCTCTGTCAGTGCTCAATCCAATCCCTTGAGCGCTCAACCGCGCGCCGCCAGCCTTTATAGTATTCGTTTCTCTTTTCAATTTCCATTTTCGGTTCAAAGAGCTTATCTACCTGCCGAATCTGCGCTATTTCATCCGTATCCTTCCAAAAGCCTACTGCGAGCCCTGCAAGGTAAGCCGCGCCGATAGCCGTAGTTTCAACCATTTTCGGCCTGTTAACGGGCGTTCTTATAAGGTCTGCCTGTATTTGCATCATTATATCCGAAACTGACGCGCCGCCGTCAACCCTCAATTCAAAAAGGTCAATGTCGGAATCCTGTTTCATAGCCTCAAGCAAGTCGGTCATCTGATAGGCGATTGCCTCTAACACGCTGCGGCAGATGTGCGCGCGATTAACTCCCCTTGTCATTCCGACAATAGTTCCTCTTGCGTACATATCCCAGTACGGCGCGCCGAGCCCCGTAAACGCGGGGACAAAGTAAATTCCGTTTGCGTCATTGACGCTCTCGGCAAGCTCGTCGCAACGGGCGGCGTTGTCAATCATATGCAAATCGTCCCTAAGCCATTTAATTACGGAACCCGCGTTAAACGCCGACCCCTCAATAGCGTATGTAACTTCGCCGTTTAATCCCCAAGCAACGCCCGTAACAAGATTATTCTTGGATTCAACTCTTTTTTTGCCCGTGTTCATAAGCAGAAAACAGCCCGTGCCGTATGTGTTTTTCGCCTGGCCGGGTTTAATGCAGCCCTGGCCGAAAAGCGCCGCAGGTTGGTCGCCTATCGCACTCGCAATCGGCACGCCGGCAAGCTCTTCAAGCCCCATAACGCCCGACGCCACCTCGCCGTAAACCATACTTGACGGCTTGACGTCAGGCAGCATTGACATAGGAATGCCGAGCTTTTTGCAGAGATATTCGTCCCAGCAAAGCTTGTCAACGTCAAAAAGCATTGTACGGGACGCGTTTGAATAATCCGTAACGTGAACTCTGCCGCCCGTTAAATTCCAAATAAGCCAAGTTTCAACTGTGCCGAAAAGAAGTTCTCCCTTTTCTGCCTGCTCTTTAGCGCCCTCAACATTTTCAAGAATCCATTTGATTTTTGTCGCGGAAAAATAGGCGTCTACAACAAGCCCCGTATGTTTTTTTATGTACTGTGTAAGCTCTTCGTCCTTTTTTATCTCCTCACACATCTTAGCGGTGCGCCTGCACTGCCATACAATCGCATTGTAAACCGGTTTTCCCGTCGCTTTATCCCAAATTAGCGTAGTTTCACGCTGATTTGTAATACCTATTGCCGCGATTTCCTCGGCGGTAACCCCGCTTGATGCCATAACCTCGGTAGCGGACTGGAGCTGTGAAAAAAGAATTGACATAGGGCTGTGCTCAACCCAACCCGCCTGCGGATATATCTGGGAAAACTCGTGCTGAGCTTTCGCAAAAATCTTTCCGTTTTGGTCGAAAAGAATTGCCCGTGAGCTTGTAGTCCCTTGGTCAAACGCCATAACGTATTTTTTCATAAATAAAACCCCCTGTTTTTTAATTAAGTGCTTTTCCCTAAATTGTATTTTAACACATATTTACTTTAATAACAACCGTATAACTTAGGCAAAAGACGTCCCTCGCCTCTATTGTCGGCGGGTTCCGTCTTCAAAATCGGCGGGAAACTCGGTCTTCGCTGATTATTTTGCGCGGTTTACACCGCTTGACGGGGCAAGCCGCTTATTGAACCTGCGGCAAAGAGCAAATTGTATCTATTTCCCCGTCTTTTTCGCGAGTATCTCAACCTTTTTATTGTCAATAAGGTTGTGAAGTCCCTGCCAATGCAAAACCCTGCGGTTGAACCAAGCGGAGGAAACGGCTTTATAAAAGGCGGACGGCACGGCCTTTTGAGCCTTTGCGTAATTTACGTTATAAAAGTCCAAAAGCCTGTAATAATCATTTAACTTTTGAGAAAACGTCCCGAACGAGGCGTACCCCTTTTCTGCCCACGCATTTTCCGCAATCGCCCCGAGCCGCGGAAACGCAAGAAATTCGAGCTTTTTCATATTCGGCACGTATTCCGTCCACATACAGCCCTCAACGCCCCACGTTTCGCCGTCATCTTCGGTGAGCGCCGCATTAGCGTCGCAAACCCTTTCAAGAGAGTTCCAGCCGTAAGGAAAATCAAGATAATACGGAAACGAGCTTGTGTTTATCAGCTTTCTGCCGCGCCCAAGCTCTTCCCTGACAACATCTTCTTTGCCTGAAAGCGAGCATACCGTCCACGCAATATCGGGCTGGAGGAGCCGCGCTCCGCCGATTTCGTTATAATTCCACATAATCGATGAAAATCCGTGTTCCTTTAAATAACTGTTAACCCTTGACATAAAATACATCTGGAGCTCGTCTTCGGTTTCAAGAGAGTGTTTTTTCATCTCTTCACGGCAGTGTGGGCAAAGGCGCCACCGCGTTTTTACCGCCTCATCTCCGCCTATATGGATTATTTTATCGGGGAAAAGCTCCATAATCTCGTCCAAAACGCCGAATACAAATTCATAAGTACTTTCCTTTCCCGCGCAAAGTATATCATGCTTGACTCCCCAATGGGTCGCAACCTTTAATTTGCGGTCAAAGCAGGATAAATACGGGTAGCAGGCTATCGCGGAAACAGTATGCCCCGGTATATCGAACTCCGGGATAACCTTTATTTTGCGCTTATGACAGTAATCGACAATTTCGCGCACATCGTCCTGTGTATAATAACCTGAATGGGATTTAAACCCGAAGTTTGTATGGTTTCTGAAAGAGCCTTTTTCGGTTAAAAGCGGATATTTCTTTATTTCGATGCGCCAGCCTTGGTCCTCCGTCAGGTGCCAGTGAAACACATTTAGCTTATGCAGAGCCATTAAATCCACTATTCGCTTTATGTCGTCAATTTTATAAAAATATCTGCCGGAATCGAGCATGAACCCCCTGTACTCAAAGCGGGGATAATCGTTAATTTCGGTGTACGGCACTTCACCGCCGCACTGCAAAAGCATTTGCTTGAGCGTTTGAAGTCCCATAAAAAGCCCGGTATCCGTTTTAGCGTTTATATAAGCCTTGCCGTCACGGCAGCAAAGAGTATAGCCCTCCTCATGCTCTGCCGAGCCGTCAAGAGTCAAAATAACGGTTTCTTCGCCTTCGCCGTCTTTTATTCGGTCCGCAAAGAATTTATCCTTAAAATCAATAAAATCCTCGGCGCAGGGCATAGGCGTTACGGTGTCCTGAGCAAACAGCTTAAAGCCCTCTTTATTGTGATTTTCCAAAATGCTGACAGGCTGCGGTATTATGTTAAGCATATTAAAATCTCCAACCGAATTTTATTTGTTTACAGCTACAATTTTACCATAATTTCGGACATATTACAACACGCCTTGTAAAAACTAATTATGAGATTGTATTTTATTTTAAGAATAAAAAATTCTCATATCTTTCATCTCAATAAATTTTTATCTTCGCTCTTGAAATAATAATAACAATATTGTATAATATATCATAATACCGTTAGCCTTAATTTAGTCGTGTGCCGTGCGGGTCCTGCGCGGCGGCGCACTGCGAACCATGTCAGGCGGGGAACCGAGCAGCATTAAGCGGATCGTGCCGGGCGCCGCAGTCCGCCTGCACGGTGCATGACTAAATTAAGGCGCTTTTAGTATTTTTGATAATGAGGAGGCATCAGTATGTACCGTGCTTTATACCGCAAGTACCGACCGAGTACGTTTTTGGATGTTGTCGGTCAGGAGCACATCACGCGGACGCTGATGAACGCAGTGTCTGCCGGCAAAACAAGCCACGCATACCTTTTTACAGGCTCGCGCGGTACAGGCAAAACCTCCTGCGCCAAAATCTTGGCGAAAGCCGTTAACTGCGAGCACACGGTAAACGGCAATCCTTGTAACGAATGCAGTATCTGCAAAGGAATCGACAACGGCTCCGTTTTAGACGTTGTTGAGATTGACGCCGCGTCAAACAACAGCGTAGACAATATCCGCGACCTTCGCGAGGAGGCCAATTTTACCCCCGCCAATGCCAAATACAGAGTCTACATTATAGACGAGGTTCATATGCTCTCCGTCGGCGCGTTCAACTCGCTTCTTAAAACGCTTGAGGAGCCGCCGGAGCACGTTAAATTTATTCTGGCTACCACCGAGGTGCATAAGCTTCCGTCAACAATACTTTCGCGCTGTCAGCGTTTTGATTTCAAAAGGATTCCGCCCGAAAGCATCGCCGAAAGGCTCAAAGAGGTTGCCGTTAAAGAAAATGTGCGTCTTACGGACGACGGCGCTATGCTCATAGCCCGAATCGCCGACGGCGCTATGCGTGACGCGCTCTCTCTTCTTGACAGGTGCATTTCTCACGAAGGGGCTATCGACTCCGACGTTGTCGCGAAAAATTCAGGCCTTGCGGGCAGGGAATACATTTTCGCACTCGCCGACTGTATTTTGCAAAAAAACGCCTCGAAAGCGTTGGAGATAATTAACGGTCTTTACAACGATTCGTGCGATATGGAGCGCCTTTTAACCGAGCTTACAAGCCATTTCAGAAACCTTATGATTTCAAAAGCGGTCAAGGATTTTGAAAAAATGCTTATCTGCTCGCAAAATGAGATTGAAATTATCCGCAGGCAGTCGGAAAGCACCACTCTTGCCGTCATAATGTCCTGCATTGACGTCCTCACCTCTTCCGCGGCGGATATGAAACAGGGCGCAAACCGCAGAACGGTTGCAGAGCTTTGCGTTATCCGCCTGTGCACACCCTCTCTTGACGCTGATATAAATTCGCTTATCCGCAGAGTCAGCGAGCTTGAAAAGGCTGTGTCGAACGCCGCTCTGGCGGCTGAAGAGAATTACCGGCCGGTATCCGTTTCCGCCGTTAAAAGGGACGAAATGCCGAGCGAGCCGGCTCAATTAAACGAAAGTGAGCAAAATTCGGCGGACAAACAGCCCGAAAAAGCCGTTCCCGCTCCCGCGGCAGAGCCGAATAAAAAAGCGGAAAACGATGTGCCGTTGCAGGCAAATTCGGGTGAAACGGTGCCGTTTACGAAATGGCCTGAGGTCACCGACAGGCTTTTTGCCGAGAACAAGAGCCTTATCCCCATGCTTTCGGGCTCGTTGGCGTATATTTACGATAACAAATATTTACTCATTAAGGGCTCGCCCGTTTTGGAGCTTTACCTTAAAACAGGCGAATATTCAAAAATAATAAAACAAGCTGTATTTAACGTAACGGGCAAAAGCTTTTCGCTCGGCGTATATAACAACGCCCCTAAAGAGGAAAATAAAAATCCGCTCGGCAACCTTGTGTCAAGAGCGAAACAGCTTGGAATTAAAATTGAAGGAGAATGATTTATGAAGGCGAGAATACCGAATCAGGGCGGCGGAAGAGCCGATATGATGAGAAAGCTCCAGCAGATGCAGGAGGATATGGAGCGTGTTCAGAACGAATGCAAGGAGGCGGAGTATTCTGCGTCCTCTGGCGGCGGAGCGATTGAAGTTACCGTAAACGGCTCACACGAAGTAAAATCCGTCAAAATAAAGCCCGAAGTCGTTGACCCTGACGATACAGAAATGCTCGAGGATATGCTCATTGCCGCCGTTAACGAGGCCATGAGAAAGGCGGACGAAACAGCGGAGCGTGAAATGAGCAAGGTAACGGGCGGAATGAATTTAGATATTCCGGGGCTCGGCCTTTGATTTCGGAGAAAGCAAATGGCGGATATTGTATCACTTCAAAAACTTATTGAAGAATTTCGCAAAATGCCGTCTGTCGGCCTTAAATCGGCAGAGCGGTTTGCATATTATGTATTAGGGCTTGATGACCAAGAAATAAAAAGTCTTGCCGGAGCCATAACCGACGCTCATGAGAAAATCCACACCTGCTCTATATGCTGTAATTTAACAGAGGGCGAAAAATGCGACATATGCGGCAATCCGAAACGGGACGTTTCTACTATCTGCGTGGTTGAAAATCCGAGAGATATTGCCGCTTTTGAGAGAACGCATGAGTACAGGGGAGTTTACCACGTCCTGCACGGCGTAATGTCGCCCATAAACGGGATAGGGCCGAACGACATCCGCGTTAAAGAGCTGATTTCACGCCTTGCCGACGATGCTGTGAACGAAGTCATTATGGCGACCAATCCCACTGCCGAGGGCGAGGCAACGGCAGTATATATTTCAAAGCTTATAAAACCGATGGGCATTAAAGTTACAAGGCTTGCCTACGGTATGCCCGTAGGGAGCGATTTGGAATACGCCGATGAGGTGACGCTCTCCCGAGCGCTTGACGGCAGGCAACTTTTATAGTACTTATTGAATTTAGGCAAGTCACTTATTGAATTTTCACAGCACGGAGAAAAGCGATGGCAGACAAAAATACAGGCAACACTGTTGCGCAGAATAAAAAAGCATATCACGATTATTTCGTGCTGGAAACGTATGAGGCGGGCATTGAGCTTGTCGGAACGGAGGTAAAATCTCTGCGGCAGGGCAAATGCAACCTTAAAGACTCCTGGTGCAATATTGACGGCGGCGAAATTTTCGTCAACGGAATGCACATAAGCCCTTACGAACACGGAAACATCTTTAACCGCGACCCCCTGCGCCCAAGAAAACTGCTGATGCACAAAAAAGAGATAACAAGGCTCTTCGGCACTTTAAAGCAAGAAGGGTTAACGCTCATTCCGCTGTCGGTATATTTTAAAAAGGGCAGAGCAAAGGTGCAATTAGGGCTTTGCAAGGGCAAAAAGCTGTACGACAAGCGTGAAACCGCGGCAAAAAAAGAGGCTCAAAGGAATATTGAACGGGGTATAAAGGAGAGGTTAAGGTAAAGTATGTCATTAAACCGAATCTGCGTACAATGCGGCCAAAGATTTGTACTCAGCGACAGCGAAATAAATTTTTACAACTCAAAAAAGCTCAGCCTCCCGAAACGCTGTAAAACCTGCCGTGAGATAAACAAAGGCAATATACCCGTATATCAATGTTATACGAAAAGACGAACCGTCGGCAAAAACATTATCGCGTTCGTATTTACGGCGTCGTGGATTATTGCGCTCATGCTGTTGCTTAACTTAAAAATAAACTACTTGACGGCATTTATCGCCTCATTGATTTCCGCGTGCGCCGCCGCTCTGCTTGTTTATCACCTCTTAGGCGCGAAAGTGGAAATTCAAGAGTTTGACACATCTCCTTATACATACACCTTTTACAACACGGATTCCATGGTCTCGCATTATGTAAAGCACGGCGGCGAAGTATCTTGTATTAGTATGGAGGACTATCTTCTGAAAGCCAATATGGCAATAACAAATTTGGGCGCCCTCAGGAAAACACAGAAAAAAGACGGCGACTCGGCGTACTTTATTCCGTCAACGGGCGAATTTGTCGTTGTCGCGAAAGCAGGGTATATCAGAACATATTTTAAGGCGAGTATGAATTATTTTAACAGGCAGTAAAGCGTAATAGACAAAATTTGTCTATCGTCTAAAATTAAGTCAAAAAATGTCTAACGGCATTAAAACGGGTATAATTAAGTTGTATCCGCAAATAATATATACAATTAAATAAATCAGCTTATCCGGGGATGAAAGGATTTCGACGGGGATTTTGAACCTTAGTAAGCGAGCTGTGGCGAGGCACCACAATAAAAGCTTCAAGTTTAGAAATAAACGACAAAGATAATAAAGTTTTACTTGCTGCTTAAATAGCGGCAACGCTTCCCTCAGAGTACTGCGGCTGAGCAAGAAGCGCCATGAAGCAGTGAACGTGAACGGATAAGCGCTCTGTAATCTGTCATGACGCAAAGAGCTACCGATTTTACCTGCCCGTGTATCGGCGGGTAGAAAAGGGAATTTTAAACGGTACACTACGCTCGTAGAAAGCTTTGGGAATAGATTTTCGGACGCGGTTTCGATTACCGCCATCTCCACCATTAACATTAAAGAGAAGTGCGATTCTGATTTCGTGCTTCTCTTTTTATTTTGGGCGGTAATCGAAACCGTAGTCCATCTTTTGCGAGGAACGAGCAAAAGGGACATAAAAATGCGAAAGGGTTGCGAGGCAACCGAACGAAGCGAAGCTTCGGTTTCCGCCATCTCCACCATTAAAGAGAAGTGCGAACTTGATTTCGTACTTCTCTTTTTATTTTGGGCGGTAATCGAAACCATAGTCCATGCCGAGCGGTTTGCCGCAGGCAGAGCGAGGCGGACATATCTTGCCTAAGTTATATTAATCTTAGTTTATCCTTGTTGATTGCGTGGAAATTAAACATAGCCAAAGCCCCGTTAGAATAGCGGGTTTACTGCTTTGAACTGCCCCAGATTGTGCAGACAGTACAAAAAAGCCTATTTGATGTAGAAAATTAAATTTTAAGCAACAAACT
>CANQFC010000005.1 GCA_947598155.1 uncultured Clostridia bacterium | reverse complement strand
GATAACAATCTATTATCCTTTATTTAATAATATATTTTCTCTATTTTTAGATAGCATAAAATGCTACATAAAACAACCGAAAATGCAAAAGTGTGCAATATTTCTGCAAAATTGTCGAAATATCTGTCATTTTCAATCGACCTTTGTGTGTATCTTCCGTATAATGGTGTTATCATTTTACGGAGGATTTTTTATGTTTAATTTGATTGAAGAAAAAGACAAATATTTAACTGTTTGCAAATCATTGAAAGGATTAAGCGACCTAACTCACAAAGCATACAGCATTGATTTAAAGCAGTTTTGTGATTTCATGAACGGGCGTGATTGTTTTGATAAGAACGAGATCAATTCGTATATCAACATGCTTCACAGTTTGTACAAGCCAAAAAGTGCAAAACGGAAAATTGCCTGTGTTAAAGCATTTTATCGGTATATGGAAATCGAAGATATTATTGATTTTAATCCGTTCCACAAAATTATTATCAAGTACAAAGAGCCTATTAAATTACCTCGCACAATACCGTTAAACTGTATTCAAGATATGCTCGCTTACGCATACAGGCAACATTCCATATCACTTACTGCATATCAAAAAGAAGTCACATTGCGAAATATTGTAGTTCTTGAATTGCTGTTTTCAACGGGTATGAGAGTTTCTGAAGTGTCGAATTTAAAAATTCCTGCCATTAACTTTGGAGATAACACAATCCGCATATTCGGTAAAGGCTCAAAAGAACGCATTATGTGCATAAGCGATAATTTAAGCAAGACGATAAGCAATTGCCTAACCACCCGTTCTCGCAAAACGGATTACCTATTGGTAAACAGATTAGGCAACCGCTTATCTGAGCAGTCCATACGATATATGGTGAATGATTATGCAAATGCTGTTGGCGCACCATTGCACATTACACCGCATATGTTCAGACATACTTTCGCAACCGAACTTCACAATGAAGATGTAGATATAAGGTACATTCAGCAGTTTCTCGGTCATAGCTCCATAGCAACCACACAGATATATACTCACATTAGCACAAGCAAAACCCGTGAGATATTAGAGTCAAAGCATCCGAGAAATAAAATGAATTTTACTGTATAAGCAATATCTTTTTAATCTTTCATATATATACAACAGTTTAAAAAGACAAAATGTGACAAGAAATACAAATATTTTTCAAAAAATTTAAGGAGATGATAAAAATGTCATTTGTATACTTTTCTGAAAGCCAGAAAGAACAGGCACGAAGAACAGATCTAGCCAAACTTCTCCACAATCAGGGCGAAACGCTGAAACGCTCTGGTAAGGAATGGGAATGGAAAGACGGTTCGCAGAAGGTCACTATCCGTGGCAATCTGTGGTTTCATCAGTATGACCGAATCGGCGGTGATGCAATTGATTTTGTTCGCAGGTTCTACAACAAAGATTACCCCGAAGCGATGGAATTTCTGCTCGGTGACTGCAATGGAACGCTTGTTACTTCTCCGCCCGTTGTGAAAGAGGCAAAGCCTTTCAAACTGCCCCCGAAGAACGATACTATGCGGAGAGTCTTTGCCTATCTGCTGAACCGCCGTGGAATCGACAGAGATGTACTGTATGCCTTTGTGCATCGGAATATGATTTACGAGTCGGAAAAATATCACAATGTGGTATTCGTAGGATACGATAAAGACGGTATTCCACGCCACGCCTCTATGCGCGGAACAGGTTCAAAAAGCACATACAAAGGAAATGCTCCGAACAGTCAGCCGGAGTACAGCTTTCATTGGCTTGGTTCAAGTAACAAACTATATCTTTTTGAAGCACCTATTGATATGTTAAGTTTCATATCAATGTACAAAAACAGTTGGAAAAATCACAGTTATGCGGCATCCTGCTCCGTTTCGGACAGGGTGCTTTTTCAATGCTTTAAGGATAATCAGCATATTGAAAAAGTATATATCTGCTTTGACAAAGATGATCCCGGTCAGGCGGCGGCATATAGAATCAGTAAAAAACTATCCGATATGGGAATACAGTCAGAAATTCTCATACCGATTCATAAGGATTGGAACGAGGACCGGCTGGCAGCCGGAGGCAATGAACCGCACTTTTGTGCGGATTTTTTTATACCCAATGAAGATAAGATGGGAGATGAAGAACCATGTCAGGCCTTCCAACTTTAATTATAATTGCCGCCGTTATGTTTTGTATCCTCGGCGGTATATCCGTTGTCGCTCACCTTTATAACCTTAACAGCATCAAATCCAAAACTGTAGGTGACGGTCAGCACGGTACGGCTCGGTGGGCAACCAAATCGGAGATACACAAAACCTATCGGCACATTCCCTTTACGCCAAACAAATGGCGAAAACAAGCTGAAAAGGGTGAAACGCCGACTGTACCCCACATTGTCAATCGCAAACTGTTTAGAAAGGGACAAAAAGAGCAACCGGAAAAAGCTTTACCTCAAGGTATTGTTGTCGGATGTACAGGTGGCAAGCATAATACAACAGCACTGGTGGATACAGGAGATGTTCATGTGCTGATGATTGGTGCGGCGGGCGTCGGTAAAACTGCTTATTGGCTTTATCCTTGCATTGAATATGCCTGTGCAAGCGGTATGTCTTTTCTCTCAACCGATACCAAAGGCGATGTAATGCGTAATTACGGCAATATTGCAAGGCAGTACGGTTACAATGTTTCCGTTATAGATTTGAGAAACCCAACACGCAGTAATGGCAACAATCTTTTGCACCTTGTTAACAAGTATATGGATTTGTATCAGCAAGAGAACGAGCTCATCTACAAGGCAAAGGTAGAGAAGTACGCAAAGATTATTTCTAAGACCATCATCCTGTCGGGTATGGAGGCCGCAAGCTTTGGGCAAAATGCCTACTTTTATGACGCTGCCGAGGGATTGTTAACTGCAACGATATTGTTAGTTGCCGAATTCTGCGAACCTGAGAAAAGGCATATTGTTTCGGTATTTAAAATCATCCAAGAACTGCTCGCACCTTCAAACATAAAAGGCAAAAATCAGTTTCAGCAGTTAATGGAAATGCTACCGAATGACCATAAAGCAAAATGGTTTGCAGGTGCGGCATTGAATACTGCCGAGCAGTCAATGGCAAGTGTTATGAGTACAGCATTATCAAGGCTTAATGCTTTTCTCGATTCGGAGTTGGAACAGCTTTTGTGTTTTGATACAGAGATAGATGCTGAAAAATTCTGCAACGAAAAATCCGCAATATTTGTGATTATGCCTGAAGAAAACCCAAACACCTTTTTTATGATTTCGCTTATCATTCAACAACTATATAGAGAAATCCTTGCTGTAGCCGATGAGAACGGCGGCAAGCTCAAGAATCGCTGTGTATTCTTCTGTGACGAATTCGGCACATTACCAAAAATTGAGTCAGCGGAAATGATGTTCTCCGCATCCCGTTCAAGGCGATTGCAGATTGTGCCGATTATTCAGTCCTTTTCACAGCTCGATAAGAACTACGGCAAGGAAGGTGCAGAAATCATTGTAGACAACACGCAGATTACACTGTTCGGCGGATTTGCTCCCAACAGCTCATCAGCAGAGATACTCTCCAAAGCGTTAGGCAGCAGAACGGTAATGTCCGGCTCTGTGTCGAGAAGTAAAAATGACCCGTCACAGTCTTTACAAATGATAGAAAGACCTTTAATGACTCCTGATGAATTAAAATCTATGCCGAAAGGTCACTTTGTTGTTATGAAAACAGGTGCGCATCCTATGCGTGTTAAGTTAAAGCTTTTCTACAAATGGGGTATTAAATTTAACGAGAACGAACCCTATACAGTAGCTGACAACGGAAACCGTGAGGTTGAATATGCGAATAAGGGCGAAATTATTGACGGCATTGTGCAGAAATACCATTCTGACTGGTTGCTTCAGGAAGAAACATCTGAAAAAGCCGACTCTGCGGGTGATAAAAATCAGGCAGAGAGTCAAAACCATGAACCACAGAGAAAGTCAAAGAATAAAAGCGAAAGCGGTAAGACTGTGTTGGAATCTGTACCTCCGAGCCGTCGAAAATCTCAAAGCAAATCTCATCCGCGGGGGGTGAAAGAAAATGAGCAGATTTGATTTTTTATACCGTATGGATTTGCCACATCGCGCAGTGTCGGTGTATATCTATTTTTACGACAGAGCAAACAAAGACGGCGAATGTTGGCCTGCGATTCCGACTATAGCGGCAGATCTGAAGCTGTCTCAGTCCACTGTACGCCGAGCTTTAAAAGATTTAAGAAAAGCAGGACTCATAACAACAGAACAGCGATACCGAGCAAAAGGCGGTAAGAGCAGTTTGCTTTACAAAATACAAAAAAGATAAAAAGCAAAACGAAAAAGCACCTACCGCCAAGAAAGAACTATGTCTTCTCGGCGGCAGGTGCCACCTGTCATTATGGTAGGAGAAAGTTAACTACCCACTTGAAAATATATTACAGCAGAAAAGAAAAATTACTAAAGCATACTGTTAATCTTACTAAATAAATCGGAACGACCCAGATGATTAGACGGTATATTTCCAAGAACCTTTTTGCTAGCTGTAAATAGTATTTGTCTTGTATCTTCGTTTTAATCTATTATTTTCTATTTAGATAAATCTTTTAAAGATCAATTCAATGTATTGAGACTGTCCTGATATATTTTTTCTGTTTTGGACAAATCCTCAGAAGTTCTGTAAAGTGCACACGAACTGTCCATATAATATATCCAGCCATCAATAATTGTAGTGTTTGCAACTTGATACGGCTTTATCGGTAACAACTCAGCTTTCTGTGTTTCTTTATCTAACAGACCAAACTCGTGATTAATCGTATAAAAGTAAGAATATTTATTATTTGCATCAATAGGATAAACTAAGCCTTCTTTGTCAACTGCTTTTAAAGGCTCTAAAGGAAAATCCAATTGTACTTGCTCAAGAAAGCCTTCACGGTCAAACTTATCTGATTCAGGCATAAACTCAAGTGTATCCGGGTCATCGGTAATATCGGCATAGTAGTATTCTACACGTCCGTCCTTATTAGTGATGTCTGCATACAGAATATTTTCACAGATATAAATTGAATTAACAGGGCGAGCAGAAATCAACGGATACGCATATTCGTTTTCTCCGTTTTTATCTGTCCGATAAAGCGTTCTTCCGCGCAACGTGTAAATCCATTGATTATGTACCGCAATATCGTATCCTAATTGAAAGCCGTCGCACAAAATTGATACCTCTCCCGAAGCGTCAATTTTGCCTATATGTTTGGTGGATATAAAATAAACATCTCCGTTTTCGTCCTTATCGGCATAGCTTCTTCTTCCAATAAGATAGCCGTCAAATTTTGAGCTTTGCGAGCCAATCTGATAAGACGGGGCAGTGCTGTTCGGCACTTCGCTTGAAGGCAAATTACTGTCAGACGGTTCGGAGATATTTTTATTTGAATCTGTACAACCTGAAAAAAGCATTAAAAATAATAAGCTAAAACATATATACAATGAGAAAAACTTTTTCATTTTTATCACTTTTATCCTTTCATAAGCCTAAGTAATTGTTTATCTAAGTAGGCGATCATATGGCATATTTTCATTTGCTATATCTAAATCAACAAACTCATAATTTCATTATAATCTCATTTTGTGCATGAAGCAGACGATGAATCCCTTTTGTAAAAGAACACCATATAAGAAGTGTAGTTCATACCAGTAGTTGAAGAACTTGTTGGCAACTGTGTTCCTGCTGGTAGTGTTCCTAATAATGTTCCATCTATACTCGGTATTTTACAGCTCTATTGTCAGTAAGAATTCTATGTAATAAAACTATTTATGTACAATTTATTCTCAACATAAAAGCCACCTTTGCCAAAGGATCTATATGTCCTTTCGGTTATAGAGAGCACTTGTTATTGCGGAAGGAAATTCTTCTCTTTATCTGTCATTTTTAACCGACAATCTAATCTTTCTTTTCATAATATAGCTCTGTTATAAGGCATATTTCCTATTTCAAGAGCTAAATCCACAAAAGCATAGTCATGATATGGCGTCATTTTGCTCCACTCGGCTGTGAAATTTTTTCTCCTATAATATGAAATTATATATCCTGGATATGTTTGTCCTGTAGTTGAAGATCGGAGGGCGACCTGTTCTCCAATATTCATGCTGCCAATCACAACACCTCCTGGAGTTCGAATTGAAATATATTTATTGATCGTAAAAATCCTGTGAGAAACACCGTCGATTGTGCACTTAGCAGATGCAACTAATGATTTTCCATTGCTATTGTAATAATGATATGGATGTTGATGAGCATCCCAAGCATAATGTCCCAGCGTATCTCCTTTAGATGTTTCTATATATCCATAAGCTCCTTGACCATTGGAATTGCGAAAATAGATTTTATATGATGTTACATAAAACGAGTCATTCGGTATTACAGTATAACATTCATTAGGATATATTTTTCCAATTTGTGTTCCGCCTGCAGTTTTCCCGCCGACATGAATTCCACTGTAAACCAAAGACGAATAAACGGGAATATACATTGATGATAAATTTACCGCCGCATATCTAGCATTTTCTACTGACATAAAAATTCTCCTTTTTATTGATTTTAACTTTTTTTACCGCGAGTAAGGCACATAAAAGCAGTTCCCAGCAAATATAAAGTCATAATAGCTGGACACACATCAAGAAAATCATCTAATTCGTGCGTGAATAACCCGATAAATGCAAAGATCGCCAACAATACCAATGGTACTCTGAATAATTCATAAATTATTATTTTTTTCTTAGTTAATTCCGGATTTGGTGATTCTTCAATAAGCCACTGAAAAACCAATTTGAACGGTGTTTTGAATTTCAGTCTTTCTTGCTTATAAATTATAACTTTTCCGTTGTCCTTACCGGCAGATGCATATACTTCATCTAAATACCATCTATAAGCCATTTTACCGAAAATCGCAAATACAGAAAACATCACTAAGTATCCAAGTGCTTTTTCGTTCATAGCTAATATTCCTTACTTATTTTTCTCAATCATACCAAAAGCAAATGTTGCAACTGCAAACACAGGAACAATAAAATAACCTACAAAAAGAACTTTGTCAAATGTATGCGTTGTAAGCCCTATGAAAGATAATACTAAAAAAATCACATTGGGAATTATTGATATTCTGTATAAGTTATAAAGCTTGTTAAATCTCTCCTTGTCAGTGGCATTACCGCTCATCCAACTTTCAAAATTCATTTGCAGTGTTCTGCCTGTAGTTGACGAACTGTAAAATTCTTTTTTCTTTTCACGAATTTCCTGTATTGTTCTTCCGGAAGCCTTACATACCGCTTTCCAAAGATTTCTCTTGCTTAAAATTGTAATTATCAGCATCACAATAAAATAAGCAAGTGTAAATATTGCTTTTTGTTTAGCAGTCATAGTTATTCGCTCTCTTTTCTGTCCATATTATAGCCAAGCTCGTTTATAATTTTATAAGTGTCATTTTTACTGTCTGGATTGCATTTAACATATAAAACAGAATTGCCTATTCTGCAAATGTAGTAAAACAACTCATCGGTGGTTAGAGAAGTACATGTTATGTTTGCCCTCTTACCGCCTTCTATCCTTAGCGCATATTTTTCGTTTATCATATTATCTCTTTCTATTTTCGATATGTTGGAGTTTATTGTGCCGTATAATGAAATAGCATCATTTGCACCGCCGAAAATATAATATTCAAAAGTTACATCGTCTTTCACATAATATACAACTTCATTTACCGTAAGACCTGTAAATTTTTCCTGGGCATCCTGAGTTAAATCTACAGCTTTAAAACCGTATCCGCTTAAAACATCAGACATTTGATCGATAGTTTTTGACTCTTTCTGTTTACCAGAAAGTAACATAAAAACTGCTATACAGAATACAATAAAAGCCATAATAATAGCTGTCGTTTTAATATAATCTTTTAAGGCAGGTTTCTGCCCCTTACCTGAAATTCTCATAATCACACACTTTCAAATAATAACATTACAATTTGAAGACCTAATTTATCTATTGTCTTAGCAGGCATCATATAATCAATACAGAATATTAACAAACATTTATGAAAATGTCAAGGTATGCTATATCACAACAGCATACCTTTTGCACTAAACACACGTCACATAATTTCGTAACAGCGTATAGTCTGTTGTATCAACTTCACCGTCTTGATTCATATCACATGCAGCCAAAAAGACATTGTCTATCTCTATTGCATCATGCAAATATAAATCAAGCATAATTACATCAAATGCATCAATTGCGCCATCTCCATTTATATCGCCAGTAATAACAATATAGTATGTATCAACTACTGTTCCATTAGAGGATAACAACTGAACAATGACACCTGTTGCATTATATGTACTATAGTTATTGTTGTATATTTTACAAACTGAGCCACCGTTTGTAATGATAAAATAATCTTCAAAATTAGAAAAGGGAGTAAGACCTCTTAAATACTTGTTTTGATTATCAACAACAGCTATGGTACCTTCGATAGTTTCTATGCTACAGGATTCTAGCTCAACAAAACGAGCTTCTAAATTTCGACTACAAACTGCGTCAAAAGAATATAATGATCCTGCACCAGGTATACGGATATTATTCTCATACCAGCCCTGAAATACAAATCCTGAAGAAGGCATTGCCAAAACTTCTACTTCAGAGTCTTTTTGATATATACCGTTTCCAGAAACCGTTCCACCTGGTGTACTTGCAAAAACATTAATTGAGTAATCTGGATAAACATAATAACAATATTTGTTATTTTCATAATTACTTTCTTCCGTTTCTGTGTCAATATTTATACATATTAAATTAGCTTTATTATTAGAATTTGGGGTTGAATAACTACTGTCTAATACATGAGTGTAAATATATTCTGCACCTGGTGCTAAGACTCCAATGGATGATATATCAAGCACTATTCCATAAAAGCTATTATCATATAAAGTTATATTTGCAGCATCAACTGTATCAAAACCAGTATTTTTTATTTTTATTTTCATTTGCCGTGTGTTATCAATTCGAAATTCTTCAATGGAATCAATACATATGTCTGCGTATCCAATTGTAAATGAAGCAATATTATCAGAACTGTTTACGTCTGTTAATCCAATTGGCTCAACCAATATAGAATATTCTGTTTTGGTGATTTCAGAAGGTAACGTAACGGAAATATCTGCATTTCTGATTTCGCCATTTTCAATAGTTTGATTGACAACAATGCTATTGGTAATACTTTTATTCTCATCAAATACTGTTATGCGATATTGGTCAATTGCTGAAGAACCGTTATTTGAAATTTCTGCTTTTATAAGAATATCTTCTTCAGATGCTATGTTCCCATTGTAAGTAACAACTGAATTGACAGCTATATCACATATATTTTCTTCGGATTTCTGAATTAAGCATAAATCTCCATATGGTAAGTTGCGTGTTCCTTCATTCACATAATCTGCATAACAGTATACTAATTCAACTTCGCCATTAAGTCCGATACAGGCATCCCAACCTCTTATTACACCATCATCTTTCGAAATAGGATAAAAATTTCCAAAACTATCAGTTAAAATACTATATTTTGATGCACTGAAATTTGCTCCTTGCCCAATCTCTTCACAAACTACTATCAATTTGTTACCATTTGAATCAGCTAATACCTTCATATTTGAAACATCAGCAAATAAATCTGTACATTTTTTTTGGGTGTTGATGTCACAGTCAGTAATGCAAACAATAGAATTGCCACTTATCCAATATATTTCATTATTTACAACTTCAACTGCATAATCAGGAACATCGTTTTCCGTAAGCCGATTTGTTAATGTACCATTAAAATAAAACAATTCTAAATCATTGACAGTTGACAAATTTGGATTTGTTTTAGTTGAGTAAACAACAACATTTACACTATTTATATAAGAGGTGTTTATACTGCTAATCATAGATAGATTGGAAGCTATTGTTTCTATATCTTGCCAATTACCATTAATATATTGTTTTCTATAAATGGAATTATTTCCGTTGATACCAAATATATCATTATTAGAATTTTCCTGCCACACAATTGATAGATTATTCCCATTGAATGCTAGCTGTGCAGATATTTCATAACTATCATTATTTGTGATTGTAGCTAAATTCTCAAAATTTGAACCATTCCAATGGATATAGTGCAGTTCCATATTCTCTGACATATCTTCTAGTGTAATATTATCATTAAATAAAACTTTTGAATTTTTCCATAATATGTGAACACCACCATTGTTATCGGATATTATTATTGGTTCAAAATCTGCAGTTCCATCATCAAGAATAGGCAATGGTGCACTCCAACCATTATTATCATCATAAATGCTATACATTAACATAGAGCGATTTGCGGATGAACGATTTGATGAATCATCTATAAATGTCATGAACATTTTTCCGTTACCAATATTGATGATTTTGGGATATGCATATGGTTGTATGTTAGGTTTTATAACATTAGAGTTACTAGTTGTAAACATCATCATCGATGAATCAATAGGTTCTATAAAATTCATATTACTTTGAGATACAGTCAGGTTGTTATTTGTTTGAGGATATATCGGTGTATGATAAAAAGTCCAGTCATTTCTTCCACTCCAGAATAATGCATCCCATTCAAAAAAAGCAGTCGCATTAAAATCTGCAGTAAATGACGAAGCGAATGATTTCACAGGATATTTTAAATTGCAAGCTATTTCTCCACTTAAACCAGCATAAGCATGTGCTAAAATGATATTGCCCTCGAACCCCATACTCAATTGTGCTGAAAAAGATGTGTCTCCGCAAAATCTTAAATTTCCGCTTTCATTTAATTTTAATGTAAATTTCGACTCTAAAGAACCCTCTATCTGAAATTTCCAGAATACACTTGGAATTGCAAGTGGAATAGAATAACTTGCTTTTGTTGTTCCCAATAATCCTAATTCACCCTCAATAATTCTTCCTTGATCATCTAATTTCATATAACCAATAAAATATGCATCATAGTTAAATGCTTGTTTCAGATTTCTAGTGTTCAGAAACATTTTTCTTTGCATTTCGTCAAAATAATTAGCAAAATGATTTGGTGATTTTCCCATATATGATAGTAGTGTCTTTACGTCGGTATATGAATCTTTAAATATAGCTTTCTTTTCTTGCCTAGTTAAGGTTTCACTAGTTTGCTGATAAATATCTAATCCAATAATAATATCTGTTGTCTTTTTTTCACTATCATAGTCTATGTCTGTATGTAAAAAGCCCATATCTAAAGACATATCCAATTGGAAAATAGGCGTTTCATATCCTAAAATATTAACAGTTGGGCCATAAAGTGTATCATCGGATGCTTCTCCAAAGGCATCATCGCTAATAACTATTTCATTAGTATTAATGTCATTTAATTGGTAAACGCCACTATCTTTTCCAGAAGCAGCATCTTTATCAATGTTAAAGTTACCATCAGAACTTAAAATTGTTAAATATTGTCCATTAGAGTCTTTATCGGTAAATTGATCAAATGTCCAGTTGCTTGGCATTTTATATCCTAAATTTCCGCTAAACCCAGTTGACATATTTCCAACAAAGCTCGCACATGCATATCCTTGTTCGGACACTCTGGAACAGACATTTCTCGCTCCATAAATTCCTGTTTTATAAATATCGCAAGACATTTCTTCATGCACTTTTTGAAAATATGGAATAATTTTTTGCGTAATTTGATAATCCATTGCATCAAAATCAACAGCAAAATAAATAATTGTACCTTCAGGTATCCCTATTTCTTTTGCTTTTTTTATTGCTTTTTTTGCATCAATGGTTCCTTGTTCTGCAGTAAAATAACTTTCTTGCCATCCTCCTTCTTCGAATATAGGAAAGAAATTCAATCCCACATCTAATATAATTTCCGCTTCTTCTCTTGTAAGTGCTTTACTAATACCGCCATTATAAGTACCTGTCAAATAGCGTCCAATATATTTATATCCGCTATTGTATAAAGCTTGAGCTTTAGGTTGTGTCAAAATGGTCGCACAATCTGCGGCTAAAGCAGAGCGCGAACGATCTCCACAACTTATAAATAATGACATCCAAGTACCTTTATTGACATCTCCGTTTATATTAATGACATGGTGTTCCTGAAACTGTCTGACTGCTTGTCTTGTTGCATTATCAAATACGCCGTTAAAGTTACCATTACCAAAACCATTTACATATAAAGCAAATTGGGCAAGTTTAGTAAACGATGTTACATTAGAATAGGAATAAAGTGAACCTGTACTATTTCCTGGGTATGAACGAGCCGTATTGGCATCGTTTCTGTTATAGGGAATATTAGGACAACACAATAAAGTTGTATTTCCAAAATTACCGTTAGCAATATTAACAGGAAGCCCCTCTTCCGCTTGAAAAGCGTATATCAAAGCCTTATTTGTATTACGTCCATAAACCCCGTCACAAGGATTAAGTCCCGTATAGGCTTCATAGTTACGATTCATCCACTGTTGAAAAGCTCTAATATTGGCATCACTGCCGTATGATGCAGGCAATAATTTAAAGCTATCCATTGACATCAAAGCTTTCATTATATTTACAGAAACAATACCATCTTGCGTAGCAAGTCCAGCATCTGCCTGTAATTGTTTCACAGCATTTTCAACAGTTTCATCAAAGACCGCATTTATTGATACAATTCCATTGTTGCAGGAGTAATTGTAACCGGGATTATATCCTTTACACCATAAGGCTCCTTGTAAAATTGCAAATTTTCTATCGGTTACTCCATCTTGTCTATGTAAAATATTTTGCTCATAAAGTGAACAAGTTGTTGGTCCAAAATTATTAGCCAAATTAGTAATGCCTAATTCATGTTGTAAAGCACGTAAAAGGCCATATACAGTAGTCCATCCAGTTTTACCATTCTCGGGTACGGAGCCAAATCCTGGAACATTTCCATATTCTTGATTTAGCCATTTCTGCGTATAATATACCATTGGATCACCAATACAGTCTTGTTCATTTTCTGAAACAGAAACAATACCTTCATCAGTGATTTGTTCATCATACACACGCTGTGCCTCAGAAACCTCTGCATTATTAGGAAAATAAGAATCGGATATTTCTACAGAAGAATCTGCTAATATAAATTTACTGTCTTCTCTTGTATCAACTATTTCAGCATTATTAAGTGCATCCAAAATTTCTTCAGACGATATTGAGTAATTTTCTGTATCCGTTGTAAATTTAGAATCGTTTTCGGCCAAATTTGTGGCTGACGCTGGAATAATTGAACCAGCAAAAATGCTACAAGTCATTAACAAGCATAATGCAATAGATATACTTGAATTTAAAATACGTTTTACTTTTGACAAAACAATCCCTCTTTTCAAATTATACTTTTATTTTTTCGTTATTTTGAAATAGTTGTTTTTTTAATACATTTATAACATTGTATCCATCTTTATGTTATTAAGAAATAATCATTAATCAAAAGTCAGAAATATTATACTTGTTTTCCTATAACATTTCTTAGATTATTTTTCATAAACGGACTCCCTTCGTTATTATCTAACTGTAAGTTTTTTCAATGTTCTTTGTGATTTTGTCATCACTGCCGCCGGTGCCTGAGATAGTAAAAACAACATGTGCACGGTAGGTTCCGGTTTTTGATAACTGTACAGAATGGCTCTTTGAAAAGTTAGTAGCTGTTGATGTATCTGTCCAACTGCCATTATCAACTGTTATCCAAATTAAGCCAAACTTTTTCTGAATTTTTGTCTCGATTGTTCCTTTTGTTACAAGCCCTGTTTTTCCTGTATAACTATTAGATACGGTAGCATTTCCGGTGCTTGATATGGAAAACGATGTGTTCGTAGTATTAACATTATTCGTGTACGTAGTTATGCTGCTTGCATACACAGGAAAAGTTGCGGTAAGCAATGTAACAAAGCATAAAACCATTGCAATAAATCTCTTCATAAAAAAACACCTCCTCTCAAACTATAATATGCCTTCGATACATAAAACAGTTTAAAAGGAGGTTTATATTACAATAAATTCAATTTTTTTCTAAAATATTTTCGGATATAGCAATTATCTCATCTTTATAGTTTGCAGGAACATTTAATGTGAAACAATAATAGCCATCGCTCCATCGAAGCGCACCACCGTATTCATCTTCCATTAAATATGCTTTTAGTCCATTAATTTCAATTTCACGATATCCATGTTCGTTATCTATCGCGAAATTGGAGTCCAATAACTCTTGTAAAAATACAATTTCTTCTCCCGTCTCATTCTTCCAAATCGAAAATACGCTGTAATCATCTTTTTGATATGTATCCAGCTTAAAGCCATCAGGCAAATAGGCAAGTGTGTATTCCGTTTCTATCGTATCAACAGGCGGAGCTGAATCCTTGCTCAAAGTAATTTCGTTATACTGCGGAAAAACTTTTTTGACAAATTCAATAATCGGCTCTCTGATAGCAGAAACGCTCATCAGTCCGACAAAGGTAACGATAATTGCAATGATTGCCGCAAGCAGACTCTTTGTAACCGTTCTTCTTGTTGACAGTTGAATGCGGTTATTCTTTTTGATGAGTTTATCCATTGATTTTTCGAATTTCTCCGAGAAATCCCATCCTATTTCATCTTCGCTCGGAAGGGAGGCGTTATCAAGCCTCTCGGCTTCTGTAAACGCTTTGATAAACAGCTTTTTTGCGTTTTCCAAGTTAATCCCTCAAATCGTTTTTCAATATTTCAAGCAATTTTTTCTTACCGCGAATAATTTGTTGCTGTACAGTGGATTTGTTTCTATCCAACAGGTCTGCAATATCCTTGATTTTCATACCCTTAACAAAATGATAGAACAGCACATCTCTGTATGTATCGTTAAGACTTCTAATGGCTTCAACAACTTCTCCATAATTTTCTTGTATGCGCAGTTTCTCCAAAAACTGTTCATCCGGTATATGCTCAACATCTTCAAAATGAATATGCTTATTTCTTTTTACATTCTTTTTGGAAAGATTGATTGCGGTGTTTTTTGTCGCTTTTAGCACATACGATAATGTTTCGTTTGATTTGGGATCGCCAATAGAATTCATATTGCGTGCAATTTTTATAAATGTATCATGCACAGCGTCTTCGGCATCCTCGCTGTTTCTTAAAACGGAATAAGCTATGTACACCATTCTTTTTCTATACTCACTATATAGAATTTCAAATTTTGCTCTGTCGTCATCGTTGTCGATGAGCGACATATAGAATGCCAACATATTTTTTTATATCCCTCACTTAATATAACATTTTAAAAACTGTTTTATGTTACAAAAATTTTTATAAAATTTATTTTACACTTTATTTTTTGATTTAGCAATAATCAGTGTCAAAATATATCGAATACTAAACTAAATGTTATAAAATATACAAACTCTGCCGTAGAACAAAAAGAAGCTGAGAACACTGAAAAAGTGCGTCTTGGCTTTTTTATTGCTTTAATGATTGTGGTACAAATTAAATGTTTTTGTCTACTTTAAATATCTATAAAATATATTAACAGCAAACTAAAATCGACAAAATAATCATATTCGATTGCTTATGATATAAATACCGAATTTCTTTCAAATTATTCGAATAATAGATTATTGGGGGATAAAAATGACTTTAATAGAAAAAATACTACAGCAATTTATTCCCCCCAATATACAAGTTTCGGTTTGACAGCATGAGTCCACAATGCAAAACGGCATAGAATAAGAAACTGTGCTGTCATGTAGTTGGGTAATACATATGCAATCGGTACGATATATAGCTTTTTGTATAAAAAAATTTAAAGATAAAAGCTTTTACGGAAAGTATATATCATCCGTAAATAAAAGAACATATCACTTAATAAAGCAGAATATTCGACGAATTGTCAAATTCAGTTCTTGTTTAATACAGGGCGAATTTGGCTTTTTTTATTGCGTCAATATTTTTAAGCACTGCTTTTTTGTCGGCTGCCGCAGTCCTCCAAATCAATTTGAGTCAAAAAAACTTAAGTTGATTGGAGGTAACTACGGTGAAATCACCAAAGAAAGTATTTGTTTTAGAAAATGGTAGTTACACAGAGATAACCTATGAAGAACTCTGCCACCGTAAGCAAACGGATGTTTCTTATGCGGACAAGTTATTTATCTTTCTGCACGGAATGCTTATGGAAGTGACAGAAGAAGCTTATAGGGATTTCTACAGAGCTAAACGCCGTCAAAAGTACATAGTTGAGAGGTCGAGAAAAAACGGAGATTTTTCTTACGATATGCTCACAACAGATGATTTTAACGGCGAAGATATCATTGTGGATGACAGTGAACCTCTTGATGAGCAGGTTGTTCGAAAAATAATGGTGGACAAGCTCAGGTGCGCTATGTTTATTCTTTCCGAGAATGAGCAAGAACTTATCCGTGAAATCTTTTTTGAAGAATTATCCGAACGCACACTTGCGGAAAAATACGGCGTTTCGCAGGTTGCGATACATAAGCGCAAGGTCAAAATTTTAAACAAACTCAAAAAACTTATAGAAAATTAAAAATTCTTGGTTATCAGTCCCCTTACTTTTCGGCATAGAAAGTGAGGGGACTTTTCTAAAGTCTTCCGTTGTTCTTTGAAAACTGAACAGTACAGCGCATTTTTTACATTCCCTCTGCTGTCGGCTAAAACCGACAAGCTACATGAGCGAACGCATTGATTTTCAGTGCCTTCAGGACTCAGACGATGCAGGCAATCTGCACGAAGGCGATGACAGGCAGAGGCAATAATGATACTTCTGTTTAGTCCTAAAGTCGAGCGTGATAAGACCGTCGCAACAAAGGAGAGCGGCTCGGAGAGATCCTCGGAGTGGTGAGATTCCAATGAGGCCAAATGCATGGCCGGAAAATGCGTTCCCGTTAGTCGAGGGGTTGGCGTGGTTCAAATATCGGCTGAAAACGATTGATACAAAATTACAGGCGGTCGTTTACCTTTTTTAGATAAGTGGCCGCCTTTTACTTATTAACGGAGGCGAAGAAAATGGAACAAATAAAACGAGGCGAAATCTATTACGCCAATTTATGCCCGATTTTGGGCTCGGAGCAAGGCGGTATCCGTCCTGTGGTTATCCTGCAAAACAATAAAGGAAATTTACACAGCGGTACAACAATAGTGGCGGCAATCACAAGCGAGATACATAAAACGTATCTGCCTACTCATGTTATCTTCACGGCAAACGGCATGAAAAAGAAATCAATGGTTTTGCTCGAGCAAATCAGAACAATAGATAAATCACGCCTCGGAAAGTTCGTTGGTACAATGGATAACAAAACAATGAAACGGATTGATAAAGCAATCTTAATCAGTTTTGGAATTGAGTACTTGGAGGGCTTTAAAAATGAATATTTCTGAAAAAACAAAATCAAACAGTGCTTTTTATTACGAAGTTTGTATGCTAAAGATATTATCCGATATGGGATATTTAAATGAAAAGGATCTGAACGGTATTATTAAAATAGCGTCGGACGATTATGGAGCCTCTCTCGTTTTGGACAAAAATTTATTATGTCTGAATTGATAAATCTAACAAAAATAGCTGGATATATTCGAACTATCGTAGTATTGTAGTGTTGCACTGAAAAACAGTGACAACGGCAGATGAAAACTGCAGAAAGGAGAACACAATGAAAAACACATTAGTTACAATAGCACCGAGCGTACAGCCGAGAACAATATTCCGTGTAGCAGCTTACTGCCGTGTATCAAGCGATTCAAGCGACCAACTTCATTCCTTTGCTGCACAGGTACGGTATTACACAAAATTCATCAGTGATAACGAGAGAATGGAGCTTGCCGATATATATGCGGATGAAGGAATAACAGGTACAAAAACTTCTAAGCGTGACGATTTCAATCGGCTGATTGCGGATTGCAAAAAGGGTAAAATTGACCGCGTACTAACAAAATCGGTCAGCCGTTTTGCAAGAAACACAGCCGATTCTCTTATGTATGCACGGCTTCTGAAAGAATACGGTGTCAGCATACTGTTTGAAAAGGAAAATATTGATACAGCATATATGTCAAGCGAATTGTTGCTTGCTCTGTCAGGTGCTCAGGCACAGGAAGAATCTATTTCAATATCTAAAAATATGAGATGGAGCATTGAAAATCGAATGAAAGCCGGCACATTTATAGCAAGCCATACAGCTTACGGATATAAGCTTGTTAACGGTGAATATGTTATTGAGAAAAAAGAAGCAGAAATTGTCAAACTGATTTTCGAAAGTTTCCTCTCAGGTATGGGCAAAAAAGCAATTGCCGATATGCTGAATGAAATGAACGCTCCGAAACGCAAAGATGTAACATCATGGAGAATTGCAACAATAGAGTATATCCTTACTAACGAAAGGTATATCGGTGATGCGTTATTTCAAAAGACCTTTAAAACCGAAACAGTACCGTTTATTCAAAAGACCAACAGAGGAGAAAAGACAAGATATTATGTAGAAAATACAAATACGCCTATTATATCAAGGGCGGATTTTGAAATGGTACAGAAACTTATAAAAAACAACAGCCTTGAAAATCAGCGTAAAAAGGCGGTAACTTATCCGTTAACACAGAAAATACGCTGTAAATGCGGTTCAACATTCAAACCGCTTACCGTAAACAGTAAAAAATATTGGGAGTGTACTAAACACAATTTAGGCAGAAGCAAATGTGATTCACGCCGAATACCCGAAAAAGATATTTATGAGGCGTTTGTTACAATGATAAACAAATTAAGAATTTGCCGAGCGGATATTTTACCTGCGGCTATCATACAAACTGAACGCCTGCAAATGAAAGCAGGCGGATTAGCTGCTAAAATCAAAGAAATTGATAGACAAATCGCTGAATTTAACAACAAAAGCTTTGTGCTTGCAAGACTGAATACGAAAGGTATTATACGACCTTCTGAATATGCCGAACAAAGCGGTAGTATAAACGGATGTGTAAATAATCTGAGAAGCAAACGAAGACAGTTGTTAAAAGAACAAGACGAAAACAGCATCCTATCAGGACTTCGCACATTAAATGATTTATTATCAGATATAGAAAGTCCTATAACCGAATTTGATGAAAAAATATTTGAAAGTATGGTTGAAGAAATCACATTTCCGACTGAAACAGATGTATGCTTTAAGTTGATCGGTAATTTAATGATTACAGAAGCTATTCCCGACCGCAGGAGGTGCAAACACTAATGAAAAACAGGCGGTTTCCGTACGGATATGAAATGCAAAACGGCTTGATTGTAATATGCTTAAAAGAAGTCGATACAGTTAAACAAATATTCAGTCAATATCTGAACGGGGAAAATTTAAAGAATATTGCCGAAAGGCTTACAGAAAATCAGATTGAATTTTTGCCCGGCGAATATAATTGGAACAAAAGCCGTATTAAGCGTATGATTGAAGATAAGCGGTATATCGGTGGTGACAATTATCCTGCAATAATTGACAAGGACACTTTCCAAAGAGCCAATGTCGAAAAGAATAACCGAATAAGAAACATAAACCCTGTAATAACAGCAGAAAAGAAATTGCTTACAAATAAAGTAATCTGTTCAAACTGTGAAAGGAGATTATTCCACAATACGGACAGCAGACTTAAAAATAGTGAAAAGTGGTTTTGTAAAAATGAAGGCTGTAAGTTTAGTGTGTATATGACTGTTGCCGAACTTGAACATGAAATTACGGAAATACTGAATTTACTAATATCAACCCCCAAAATTACGGAATATGAAGAAACAGATATTCAGGCTGAACCGTCTCTTGAAATCATCAGAATGGAAAATGAGATTGAACGGCAGCTTGAATCTATTGACTTCGATAAAAATGAAATACAAAATATGATACTGCAATGTGCAACGAAAAAGTATGATGCGTATAAAGGTGTTCGACACATTACAGATAGATTGAAAGCGGACTTTGAGCAATCAAGTCCGCTTTCAGCATTTAATACGAGATTATTCGATAGAACGGTATCAGCTATTACAATTGATAAAGACAAAAAAGTCTGTTTAAAACTGAAAAACAATAAAATCATACGAAAGGAGCTGCCTTTAAATGATGCAAACACGATCTGCACCGAAATTGGTCAGAATCATACCGCCGAAACCTGAATTTTCAGGCGAAAACCGAATTGATATACGTCCCAAGCGCGTTGCCGCCTACTGCCGAGTTTCGACAGATAAAGAACAGCAGGAACATAGCTTCGAGACACAAAAAGAAATGTATACGGAAATGATTATGATGAAACCAAACTGGCAAATGGCAGGTATATACGCTGATGAGGGCATTACAGGTACAATTGCTAAGAAACGCCCCGATTTCATGCGTATGATTGAAGATTGCCGAAAAGGTAAAATTGATTTAATCATTACAAAATCGGTATCACGGTTTTCACGAAATAATCTTGACTGCCTACTTTATGTCCGAGAACTGAAAGAGATGGGAATACCGATTATCTTTGAAAAAGAGGGTATCAACACGCTTCAAGTTTCAAGCGAACTGCTAATCACTTTATTTAGCGGGTTGTCCCAAGCCGAGAGCGAATCCATCAGTATGAATGTTAAAATCGGAAAACGGCAGAGCCTAAAAAACGGAAATGTGCCGTTCAGCTATAAATCATTCCTCGGTTATCGCAAAGGAGCAGACGGCAAGCCCGAAATTGATGAAGAACAGGCAGTTATAATCCGCAGAATATTTTCTGAATACCTTGCGGGAAAAAGCTTACTTGATATCGCGAAAGGACTAACGGCGGACGAAATTCCGACAGCAAGAGGCAAAACAAATTGGTCATCTGCAAGAGTTCAGTCGATACTGACAAACGAAAAATACAAGGGCGATGCCTTACTGCAAAAGACATATGTCGTTGACTGCATAAGCAAAAAATCAAAAAAGAACAATGGCGAACTGCCTATGTACTATGTTGAAAATAATCATCCTGCCATAATTGAAAGAGCCGTATTTGACAGAGTACAGGAAGAAATCTCACGCAGAAACAGTAAGAAAAAAGTTAAGCAGGTCGGCACTAAAACAGAACTTGGTAAATATTCAAGTAAGTATGCCTTATCCGAAATCCTATACTGCGGCCACTGTGGAACACCGTACCGCCGATGCACATGGTCAAAAAACGGAAAGAAAAAAATTGTATGGCGGTGCATTAGCCGACTTGATTACGGTAAAAAATACTGTAAAGATTCACCTTCAATTGAAGAATCAATATTGCACAATGCAGTTGCAGAAGCAATTACACAAAAAGCACATATGGAAAATGCTGATGTTGACCGTATCTGCAGGCATATAGAAATGTATCAACACAATCAGGATACAAGCAGTATTTTTCACAAGCAAGAGCGTTTAAAGACGATTCAGGAGCGTATCAACAAGCTTACTGATATGGATAGCGAAGCGGCTCAAAACGGCGATTTTGACACGCAATTTGAAAGCCTATACGCAGAGATGTACGCGATCAAGGATGAACTAGATGAAATTGAAAAAAGCAAGTCAAAAATCGAAACCACCGCCGATTCCATAGAAGAAATGACTGTAATTATGCAAGGACTTAAAAATCATCCTGTGGAATATAACGACCTTGTAGTTAGACAGCTAATAGAGTGCATTAAAGTAATATCAAAAGATAAATTGCACATTTATTTCAAGGATGGGATAAAGATAGAGGCAAAGATGTAATCAGCGATATTGTTTAATAATAAAATATCGATTTGGCAGTGTTATTGAAAAAGCCGGGAAAATATGGTATAAAATAATTGCTAAGTATATTGATTGTGTAATGAACAATTTTCGGCATATAAGTACTAATTTTATTGCAAATATTATTGGAGTTAATACATGCGTTGGACTTTTGAAGAACTAAAAGAATTGGGACTTGGATTTGTTTCAGGAAGTACGAATCAAAAATTCAAAACCATTCTTAACGAAAGTAATATCAAGGAAATTGAAAAACAGCTTTTAAATGAAGAAATAACAAATAGTTTTAAGGATGGTAAATACAAAACATATATAACTATCAATGAGATAGTGCTGTATAGAACTTACGGTTTAACCCCTTCGGGTAAAGCAGGGGCAAAACAGTTAGGAGCATTTGCAACTACGGAGTTTGCCGAATCCCGTATTGATGTTAAAATGAGACTTGCATTAAATCCTCAATGGAAGAATGCTCTGTATATTGAAGAAAAAATTATCGTTCCAAAAGATGTAGTTATAAATGTTGGCATTGTTGCACCTGTAAAATTATTGTCCGGTACGATCCTTAAAGGTGGTGCAGACCAAATATTATTACCCTTTGATTGGCCAGAAGAATGGGTAGTTGGATATCGGTTTGTTACATCAGAGCCACTTATGGATTATCCTAAATACCAAAAGGAAAAGCCGAGTGAAATAAGGCAGAAATAAATCTTCGGACTATAGTTCAAATTTTTTTACTAAGTTTTTGCTAACTGTGCTGAATTGTCCGAGCGTCACAAATATACTTATATTGAAATGAAAACATTTGGATGAACTAATAGAATATACCATTCTAATTGGTTGTCACACTTGTTCTTTTTATCAAGGGCAAAAAATATAAACAGTATTTTTTCATTTTCTTAAAATTTAAATAAATTTTAAATTTCTTGTCACATTTTGGCGTTTTTAACTGTTGTATATATATGGAGAATAAAAATTTAAAGTAAGTTGTTGATTGCTTTGTTCTATGGGCTATCTCAAATTGAGAGCGAATCGATCAATAGAACTTTAAAAAATATGAAAAATACAGATGTCAGTCATATTCGTAGCATATAAACTTTGTTATGATGTGAAAGAAGGATGTCGAGATGTCAAGTGCAAGAATTAATGATAATTCATCATTTATGTCATTTTTATTGATATTTATGCAATCTATATTTGAAAAACAATAAAAATGTGGTATAAAAGAACCAAGATGTTATTGTTATAAGGAAACAATGATATAAAATTTTTGGCAATATATCAAACAAATGCAGGATAACTGTTTGTTATCGAAGGTGGATAATATATGGAAAAATTAAATTTAACTGAAACAAAACAATTTTATGAAACAGCAGAAAATGTATGGTCTAATTCTTATTGGTACAATTACTCATATAATTTCATTTGGAATTATTTGCATAAAAGTCCGATTACTAAATGTAATTATATTTTAAATGCAGGTTCTGCGGGTAACAGTTATGACCTTAACTGTAAAATGCATCATATGGACATTGCTGAGAATAAAGTTAATAATTGTACGGAATATACAATAGGAAGCATCGAATCTATTCCATTCGATGAGAATTACTTTGATGGAGCAATATGTGTGGGAAGTGTCATAAACTATACTGATGCCATAGCTTCCATTTCTGAATTAATACGTGTTGTGAATACTGACGGTATTATAATACTTGAATTTGAAAATAGTAATAGTTTGGAATATTTGTTTACTAAAGAACACAAAAAAGATGCATCAATTATAAGTACTGATTATCTTGGGAAAGATCAAAAACAATGGATATATTCATATAACTATATTATGAATATTATAGAGAGTTATAATAGCATTAAGATTTTAGATGTTACAGGATTTCATATAATCGATTCTTTATTTGCAAAGCATGAATTTATTGCAGAAAAGTTTAATAAATTTGATAAAGTTTTAAATAGGCACATTGTAACCAAAAAACTTTCAGGAAATATTATAGTTACTTTAAAGAAGTTATAATCTCTTCTTATATACTACATAAGCAGAAATAAATGTTAGTATTCCACTTATGCTTTCACCTAAAACAGAATTTACACTATTCATTTCAATTTTTGTTGTTTCTAATATCAATGTGTAAAAATAAGTTATAAGTGGGGGCAAAATCAAAACTAATAATATAATTATTATCCAAGATAAAATTTTGTTAGATGCTTTTGTCGGTATAGTTATTGATTCAAATGAGTGTTGTCGTTCTCTTAAAATTGGGCAATCCGCATAAGTCACATGTAATTTATTTTTTTTAATTAGTTCATTGCAAATATTATTATAAAATGTATCGACTTTTTTCTTGTATTTATCAAATTGTATTTCAGTGAAAAAATCTTTATACCATGATACATAATAATCATAATATATTGATTCAATTATTTGTAAATAGGTGTCTTTTGAGATTTCGTTAATATCATCATTAGCTTTTATATAAATCTTTGCAGTAAAAGAACTTTCAAAATTATTAAGGCCTAATGGTAGCGTTGTATGTAATGCTTCAACCTCTCCATAACCTTGAACGCATAACATTTTTTTGAAAAGTTTACTTTCTTTATCTATGTTTTTACCTGAATCTTTATAGCTGATTTCGTCAACAAAAAAAGATATATCGATATTGCGAGCTTTATAATAATTCCTAATTAAATCAATATATGCAAAAATTATAGTTTCAAATTCGAACTCATTCTTCAATGATAAATATTCACCCAACATAATTTTGCTTCTTTTGATATAGGTTTCCATAGCAAATCCAACAACTTCATTATTGAAATATAGAACAAAGCAAAATAACTCAAATGGATTGTTTTTGGATTCATTATTTAACCACATTGTTATTTCGTTTGATGGAGTTCTTATTTCATAAGGGATTTTATCGTTATATATTTTAATAGCATTTATATAATCTGTATCAGTAGTTTTTTTTATTCTCTTTATAGAAAATGTATAATCAAGTTTATCTATCATATGAATCCACCTTCGATAACAAACAGTTATCCTGCATTGGAGATTAGCAATTATATAATTATTGAGAATCATTTTTAATAATAAATAAATATTATAGGAGAGAATATGGAAGATAAAAATAAGGACGTAGTATTTAAAACGGTACAAGCATATATTACAGATACTCCTGTTGTTTTAGCAGGAACAGGCATCTCAATTCCTGCTGGGATACCTGGTATGAATGAATTGTCAAAATATTTACAAACCAATTTGAAAGATAAATATGCAAATAATCCTAATTGGCGCAAAATATCCGACAGACTGGATGAAGGCATTGATTTGGAGTCCGCTTTAACCGGGATTGATGTCAAGGGAGATATATTGACTGATATAGTTAAATTGACTTGGGAACTCGTAACTGAATATGATTTGAATTTTTTTAATAAAAAAGTTTTATTAAGAGAACGGCAACCATTGTGCGAGTTACTGACAAAGCTAATGTCAACTTGTTATAACAATGTGAATATAATCACGACAAATTATGATAGATATATTGAATATTGCTGTGATATTTGTGGAGTTAAAATTGATAATAGATTTGATGGACTATATCTAAAAACTCTCAATAACGATGAATTAAAAAAGAAAGATGTGGTGAATCTTCTAAAGGTTCATGGCTCTTTAGACACTTTTCACAGTATTGAAACTAAAGAAAATATTTGCATTCCATTGCAATATAAAATACCAAATGGATTTATTCCGGAAATCGTAACGCCGGGTTCTAACAAATATCAAACTATATTAACTACTGATACATATGTAAATATTTTCACTAAATCAAATGAGATTATTAATAACGCCAAATGCTATTTGTGTATAGGCTATGGATTTAACGATAGCCAAATTCAGCAGAATATTTTAAGAAATATTGCTATGGGGAAGCCTATAGTAGTTGTAACTAAAAAACTAAGTGATGCGGCATTATCGTTGATTAATAATAAAGCTCAGCGATATATCGTACTTATAGAGGCACCGCAAAATAAAACTCGTGTAATCATCGATAAACAAGAGTATGAAATTGACGGAGAATATTGGAAACTTGAAAATTTCTTGGAAATAATATAGGAGGAAAATATGAGTTTATTTGAATTTAAAAATGACTTTTTAATAGGTAATGTTATTGCAGTTGATACGGCAAGCATTGTTGTAAAGGTTGAAAATGATGATGTCTTATCAGAAATACAGGTAAATAATCTTGTCGTTATAAAAGCCTCTAAGCAAAGGCAAACTTTGATTGGAATGGTTAATAAAATTATCAGAAAATTTGGCGAAATGGTTGATGACAGTGATGAGATTGAGAAGGATGATATTGTTAAAATAACATTAATCGGAACTCTTTTAGACAAATTTGGAACAAAAGAAAATGTTTTTAAAAGAACTTTAGAATCAGTTCCTGAGATAACTGCTCAATGTTATGTAATGAGCAATGAAGATTTAAGTAATTTTATGAGCGTTTTATCTGTAAATGCAGAGGGCAAGGATAATTCGTTAAAAATCGGAAACTATACCTTGAATAAGGAAGCCATAGCATATTTAGATGGAAATAAACTGTTTCAAAAACACGCTGTAATAGTTGGAAGTACAGGGTCTGGTAAGTCTTGTACAGTAGCTACACTTATAGAAGAAATTGCAAAATTACAGTCCTCAAATGCAGTTGTGTTTGATATACATGGAGAATATGAACCTATAACGGGCGAAAATATAAAGCATTATAAAATTGCTGGTCCATCAGATAATGTGGAAGATGAGTTTATATATCTTCCTTATTGGCTGTTAACATATGAAGAAATGACTTCTATGATGATAGACCGTTCAGATAATAATGCACCTAACCAAGCAATGATTTTTAGTAGAACTGTTTTAGAATGCAAAAGAGAATTTCTAAATAATATTCAAAAAACTGATATTGCTGAAGATATTACTATTGACAGTCCCATACCATATGATATTAATGCTCTGTTAAGAGAACTAAATCATATCAATGAGGAAATGGTACCCGGTGCAAATAATAAGCCTAAAAAAGGTGACTTCAACGGAACTCTTTCGAGATTCATACAAAGGCTTGAAAACAAAGTTATGGATAAGCGTTTGAATTTTTTGTTTTCCAGTGATGAGTCTCTTCTGAATTATGATTATATGTTTGAATTATGCTCAAAGCTTATGTTGCCGGCATCAAATAACGGAGGAGTAAAAATAATAGATTTTTCGGAAGTTCCTTCTGATGTGTTACCGTTAGTTGTATCGTTGGTAGCAAGATTAATCTTTAGTGTTCAACAATGGACAGATAGAGAAAAAATCAATCCCATTGCAATTTTTTGCGATGAAGCACATCTTTATATTCCTCAAAATACAAAGCAAGGTATGGAGACACAGAGCTTAACTAATTTTGAAAGAATTGCTAAGGAAGGCAGAAAATATGGTATAGGTTTAGTAGTAATAACTCAAAGACCGTCAGAAGTTGATAGAACAGTACTGAGTCAGAGCAGTAATTTTATTGCGATGCGATTAACCAATGCGGATGATCAAAATGTTATTAAAAAATTATTACCAGACAGTCTTGGCAATTTTGGCGAACTTTTACCAATTTTAGATGTTGGTGAAGCTCTGGTAGTGGGTGATGCGAGTTTATTGCCAAGTAGAATTAATATCAATAGGCCTAATCCAGAACCAAATAGTGCGACTATAGGATTTTGGTCAGAATGGTCAAAAGAAAACACCGATAACTCTTTGGACGTTGCAATAGAATCATTAAGAAGACAAACAAAGATATAATAAATTAAATCAACCCTCATATCTAAACCGTTAGTTTTCGATAGAGGGTTGATTTTATTCTATAAACTCAATATTTATATGACATTCATTAGCTTTTTCTATTTACATTCTTATGGTGAAATCAAAACATTCTAAGCCTCGAAGGTGAATTATCAAATTATTTTTTATTCTAACCTTCTGTGTTCGATATATATTTCTCATAAGTCGCCTCACTAAAAGTAATGCCTTAAGGATAGCACAACTATGTGAGGTTGTAAAACAGGTAGAAAGAGAATCAAAAATATGCTATAATTAAATTATAGGGGGATTTGAAATGGCACGAAAAGGTAGAGATTTTGAATTAGCGTATGAATGGCTATATGAGTTAGATGAAAAATATACAGTAACATGTCCTGCATATGTTTTTGATAAAGCGGCAAATGAAAACAGAGAAGTTGATGTGTTGGTTGAATATTTGGATTCTAAAGGATTCAATAGAAAAATTGCAATTGAATGCAGAGACAGAAGCCATGCTGAAAATGTAATGTGGATAGAGCAACTAATTCAAAAGCGTGAAGATTTAGGTCTGGACTTTATTATTGCGACTACAACAAAGTCGTTTACTGCGGGTGCCATTCAAAAGGCCAAATATCATGGGGTAATAATTGAACAGGCAGAGATGATAAATTCAAAGATTATTTCCGATAATATGAAACACTTCTTTTTGGATGTTTTCTTTTTTAAATTTGATTTATTGTCATTCAATTTATGCTTAAAAGATAACACAAAATTGTCATTTAAAACATATTTCTCAAAATTGGATTTTGCCAAGCAAAACGAACTAATGCATTTTATTAACACTGATTTTTATTATTCGTTTGAACCAAAAGATATTCTTGAAAACAATAATTTTTCTGATAAAGATTTCTTTTCATCGGAAGATAACAGCATGGAGTTGGAGGGGAATAGTCTTTTTGCAAATTGTCCTTTGCCGGACTGCGTGCCGAATGTGTCCTTCTTTGATTGGCGTATAAAGGTTACACCATATAAAATTACTTTACCGTTAGTAGACTCAATAGCAGCTTTTGATGGAGAGAAACATACAAATAAAAATTATAGATCGATATACGGAAACGAAGAAGACTATTTTAAGATTGGATACTTGGATGGTAAACTTTTTACTGAAATGAATATAAAACAGCGCAAATATCTACGATTTTCAGGCATGAATTTAGAGCTAAACACAATTATTCCGGACGATACAGACAGAAAGGCGATGAATTTATTGGACTATATATCCAAAAATCATTTGGGGAAATTTGATTTAACTCATATTATATGATTTTGATTTGATTTTCAAAGTGTAGCAAGCTTTATATGGTCTAACGCTCAGTTGAAAAAAAGCTAATTTTTGTGATATAATAGAACAAATACTATTATATTGTTTACAAGGAGAATTGTCATGAAAACAAATGATTATTTTGAAAAGACGGGAACAGAAGATGAAATTGAGAATAGTATGGTTGAAAATATTGCTTGTAATAAAGCAAATGCAGCCTTGCTGGTTAGCATAATACATAATAATGAAGGATTGTTATCAGATGATGAGTGCTTTATAAAAAAGACTTCATATCCATTAGAAGATAAGAGCTCTGATACAGGTGTATTTGGTTTTATGTTTTTTCATCAAACATACCATATAAATATAAAATATACAACTCTTGCTTTAATATGTCTAATATTCGATATTACAATGTCACAAGGCATTGCCTCGTTTTTATTGGCGATATTCGGTGTGGATTATTCTTTAGTAAAGTTAACTGACATGGAAAAATGTATTGCATATAAATTGAAGGAAGCACGAGCTCTTAGTTTAACTGAACTGAAAAATTCATGTAAATGCAGTTTCACTTATAATAATTCAAAATGCGGCAATTTAAACGATGACGGCAATTGCAATAAATGGTCAGACAGTGAGATGATTGATAAGGCCGTAGAGTCGCTGATCAGTAAAAAAGTAATTAAATTAAAAGGTAACAAATATGAACTTGTCTTATGAAAACATTACTTTGTCAGCTTATGATATAGGTGCTTATATTAAAAAACACGGAGAATTACAAACGGCAAGTGAACCATACATTTATATGCCGGAGATGAATGCACGCGGGTATGAGTATAATGAAAATGAGTCGAATGTTAGTTTGCCCTTCGGAATAAATGAAAACGACAAAAAATATTTGCCTGATTCAGAATTTATCCTTATAAATGACAGTAGTACAAATGCGATTTCTACTTCAATAAAGAGTATACCGATAATAGGGCTATATATGGGGAGCGTTACAGAAATAGAGCACAATGTTAATTTAATGATCGGCTCATTATTTGAAAGTGATTTCCCAATGGAAAAGTTTAAACCTAAAAAGATTTTTATAAACAATGAAGGTGTTTTGGTGGTGAGAAATGACGATAGCCTTTTAGGATATAAGGATGAAAGAATAATAAGTTACATGATAACTGAGGCGGCTCTCCGCTTTTTGGTTCTTCATGAAATAGGGCATCATACGAAAGGCCACATTGCTAATATTTCAGATAATTATAAAAGATTTGCTTTGTTGAAAGCAAACGATGATATTAACAGTGACTTTGAATTTGAAGCTGACAAATTTGCATCTGAGAAATTAGCGCAGGAATTTCCTCTTGTACTAAAGGAACTTATGAACCATAAGGAAGATTTGAGTGAGTTTAGTACAGAAGAAATTGAACTTATGGCACTGAATGTAATTATAACTGCAATGACGCTCCCTTTTTCTGTTCTATATCAACCTTTTAGAGATAAAGGAACAGGAATAGAAGGAACTATAGCTTATCGTGAAATATCTGCATTGATGGTACTAACTGTAAAATTATATGACAATGAAGTTTGCAGAAAAGCGGCATTATATGATTTGTGTAATAAAACAAATGATGAATTGGAAAAAATTAAAAGAATAACAAATACGACTATAGATGTTGAAAAAGTAAGGACTAGTCAAAGCATTGATTTCTTTGATTTTGGTAAATATATTATGGTTATGTTTACCGATAGTAAGCGATTATATTACTCGGTAAATAAAATAACTAATATTGATGCTTACTTGGATAACTATATGGAAGTACTATCTTTTTTGCACAACGAAAGAACAGACTGATAGGATTGGTTATGCAGTGAGTTCCCTTGGCACATTTTTTCTCTTAACTTTTTACGATGGACTTATCGATTATCAAAATTGGATAGAGAATTGTGTTTCCATCCCCAAAAGATACATAATTTTAAAAATCCTTGTATATCAAGATTTGCTGCTTTTTGAGAAATTTTTACTGTTGCATTTTACGGTGAATCAAACGGCTATTTTGCGAGTCGATAGGATTGGAATGGATAGTCTCAATATTTTTTATATAAATGAAACATCTACTTTGTTTCCAAATATCAACAAGTATGACACAGGGCTGTTTACAAATAGCGGTACTATGGTTGTTAGCCGAGGGTTAGGTAACAGTATTATTCCTATCCGCTTTAATAACCGCTTGGAAGTCATTGTACATTTTTAAACCATATAGGAACCGTGGTTATCAAAGAAAAAAATTAACACAAGGGCAGAGAGAAAAAACCTACCCTTGTGCTTTATTATTGGTTCTCTGCTCCTTAAATTCTTTAATAATATAAACAACAGAATCACTCAGCTTTAGTACAGAACAAAAGGTAGGAAATTAAATTTGTTATTTTATGTTTGATATGAGACTATCAATAGAAAATTTATCGCGATGTTTTTTTAAAGACATAGACTTCCTTAATTGTTTATTAAATTTATCGAGTTGTATTACTTTTTCAATAGATTCTCTAATAGTGCTATATAGTATAATATTCTTATCTTTAACTTTTTCATTTAATTTATCAACAATGTATTCTCTTGGAATATCTTCGTCTTCTATCATGAAATTACAATCTTTAATAATGCTATTTATCATCTCGTTTATATATTTTTCATCAATCAAAAGCGGTGGGAATTTTGCAAAAAATTCTATATTAAAATGATTTAAACCTTTAAAATACTTATTTATAGCACGCGGAGAATAAAAATGCCTTTTTTTATAGTAGTTATCAAAAGCAGTTTTAATATTATCTAACGGTTGATTAATATCGTTTAAATTAATATTTACAACGCCTAGTCCTGTGTATCTAAAATGATTTTCTTTAACAATTAGGATATTTTTTGAATAATCATATTTACAAAAATTTGTTCTGTTTTCAATCAAATTATATAAAAAAACAAAAGTTCCATCTTTTTTATATGATATAAGTATCGTTTTAATATTTTCTAATAGTAACATTTCAAGATTGATTAATCCTAAACTGATATTTTTATATAATTCTATTATTTCTTTTAATTCATTATCTTGAAGTTCTTCAACTATTTTGTTAGTAAATTTGTTTTTATAAATACCATAAATAATTGAAACTGCACTTAAACAGGCTAAAATGTACCATTTGTTTTCTATAAATATTGTTTGAATAATTTCTATATAGTTAATATTATGTTGTTTATGCAGGAAATTTAATATACCGTTATAATTCTTTGTTATAATTTTTATTACAAATAGTATTATACCGTAAATACTTATTGCTTTTACGGTATCTCTAAAACTATATGAAAATATTTTAATATCGAAATATTTCTTAGAATATTCATCATAGCTTTTAATCGGATTAATAAAATAAAAAAATGTTTCTAAACAATTGTAAACCTTATAATTAATCACTAATAGCTTTTCATATAATCTATATTTATTATCGGATTTTTTTTATATATAAATTTTGCAATTTGAAATATATTTTCCTTACTGCGTAGTTAAATATGGAACACATACATGCTGTCAATGCAATAATTATAATATAGTCTTTAATATAGTCTATAAAATAATGTGAAATACTCTCATTCATTATTTAATCTTCCCTTTTATTAAAATATTAACAACTATAATTATACTATTTTTAGAATCAAATTAAAATATCTTTATTGGGTTTTTATGAATAACTACATTGTTTGAAAAACCAATTTGTTTTACGGGACTCAATAGGATTATTTTCATTGGTTCAAGTCCTCATTACATTTCTTAAAAAGCATCTATTTTATATCATCTTTACACAAACGGCGGCAGTCCAATGGACTGCCGCTATTTTTTGATACAAGAAAAATGCGAAAACAAAATATCATAGGGTTATGAGCCCGACGGGCGCAGTTCGTTTGGCAACGCCTATTTCTGCCGCCGGCGGCGGATTAAGGGAGCAGGGGTTGACGCATCGGTCGAAAAAGCCAAGGAACAGCGCGGGAGCGCCCGACGGCTTTTTCGGGTACCGCAAGAGGTGCAATGCGTAACAGGTTAAAACGTATCTGACGCTTTTAACGGGAAAAATTATTGTAATTCAGCGTTTTTTTTGATAGAATAAAGTTACAAAATTTTTTGGGGGGATTTTTATGAACAGTAAACCGGAAATACCTATCAACTGTTTTTTTCAAGGCTGCTATAATCCGGCCTATGAGGCTGAAATAAGAAAAGCCAAAGAAATGTGTCACCGCTATAATCAACTGTGCCCCAACGACTATGAAGCCCAAGCGGAAATTTTGAAAAAGCTTATCGGCAAAATCGGCAAAAACGCCGTTATTACACCGCCCTTTTGGTGCGATTACGGCTACAATATCACATTAGGCGACAATTTTTATTCCAATCACAATATGATAATTACGGACGGCGCAAAAGTAACTTTCGGTAATAACGTCTTTGTCGCGCCGAATTGTTGCTTTACCACAGCGGAACACGCTATCGACCCCGAAATGCGAAAATCAGGCATTGAAATAGCAAAGCCCATTCGCATAGGCAACAATGTGTGGATCGGCGCAGGTTCAACTGTTTTGGCGGGAGTGGAAATTGGGGACAACTCGGTTATAGGCGCAGGAAGCGTTGTTAAAAAATCTATACCCGCAAATGTTGTAGCCGTCGGCGTTCCGTGCAGAGTACTGAGAAACATTACGGAAAACGATAAATATAGCTACCCGTTAAAGGAGGGCGTCAAATGAGCACTATGAAAGAAAGAATGCACACCGGTGAATTATATCTTCCGGGCGACAGTGAAATTATGGAACATCAGACCCAATGCCTTGACCGTCTTTATGAATTCAATATGACTCGTCCAACCGAAACGGAAAAGCGGCAGGCTCTGCTCAAAGAGATGTTTGCAGAAATCGGCGAAAACTGCTATATTGAACCGCCGTTTCACTCGAATTTCGGCGGCGCTCACGTCCATTTCGGAAAAAATGTTTATGCAAATTTTAATCTGACCTGCGTGGACGATACGCATATTTATGTGGGCGATTTCACTATGATTGGCCCGAATGTGACGATTGCCACTGCGGGACACCCCATTTTGCCGCAGCTGCGCGAGCAAGCTTATCAGTACAACGCGCCCGTACATATCGGCAAAAACTGTTGGATTGGAGCCGGAGCTATAATTTTACCCGGCATTACAATAGGCGACAACGTAGTTGTAGGCGCAGGCAGTGTTGTGACGAAAAATTTGCGGTCAAATGTTGTAGCGGTCGGAAATCCCTGCAAAATACTGCGTGAAATAGGCGAGCGTGACAGAGAATATTACTTTAAAGACAGAAAAATTGATTGGGATAACCTGCAATGTTAAGCAAAACCTCGACAATTCATTGAAAAGGAGAATGACAAATGAAAAATAAGCTTAAATTTTTTTTGCTCTGGGCTGTGGTTTTTATTGCTTCGTTTTTGATAATATATCTGTTCGTATTTTTTGGAGGATGGCGTCTTTTTGAAAGCAACGACCCAATACTTATTGAGATAGGTGCCGCCTTTATTATATCCGTATTTGTTGTCCCATTCTGCGCGGCGACCGTAAGGTTTGAAAGAACCGCTGAGATGTTGGAAAAACGCATAAAGGAAATTGAAGAAAAAATCGCTGACGATCATACAAATTCTGTCAATGAAACGCTTAAATAATTAAAAATGTATGCTTGAACCGCCGCAAAAAAGCGTAAAAAAAGCCGTCGAAGAGTTCTGACTTCGACGGTTTTTTACTGTCATTTCAAATCAAATAACTTAACCAAACGGAAGATACCCCATTGAGGAGTTCGTGACAAGCACCGCAATATAAGCTATGTAAATACAAATCATTAAAGCGCCCTGCCATCGGCTTAGCTTTTTGAAAATAATTGTTGGGATAATCGCTATTACAATTACAAGCATACAAATTGCGATGTCAAAATACGCGGACTGCTTACCGACAGGCAACGAGCCGCCCGTTATAAATCCGCAAATCGGAAGAATCATTGTAAGGTCTATTATATTTGCCCCGATAATATTGCCTATGGAAAGCTCTGACTGCTTTTTTACAATCGCAGTGACGGTTGTAACAAGCTCGGGAAGAGACGTGCCGACCGCTATAATCGTTACGCCGATAATCGCCTCGGAGACGCCGACGCTCTTTGCTATAACAGTGCCGTTGTCAACAAGTAAATCCGCGCCGACTACGATTCCCGCCGCTCCGATTACAAACTTAGCAATGTTTTTTAAAAGCACCTTGCCCTCTACATCCGGCTTGCCGTCGCCGTCCTCATCAATTATGGACGATTTGCCCGTAATGATATTTTCAACCATAAATACGGCGAAGATAGCGATTAAAACAAAGCTCTGCCAAAGCGAGAGGCTCAAATTTTGGGTAAATACAAAAAGAGCCGCGACAGCGCATATCATTAAGATACCTTTAAACGCAACCTCTTTTCGCTTAACCAAAGCGGGCATACAAAGAATGGAAATACTCATTATAAGCCCTACGTTTGCCGTTACCGAGCCGATTGCGTTGCCTATTGCCATATCATTTTTGCCCTGCATTGCCGCGATAGCGGAAACCAGCAGCTCCGGAAGAGTTGTCGCAAAGCTAACAATAGTTGCGCCGATAACAAATTTCGGGATTCCCGTTGCCTCGGCAATCCAAGTGGCCGCATCGACAAAAACGTCTCCGCCCTTAACTATAAAGAAAATTCCGATAATAAACAGAATAACAGCAAAAATTATATTGTCACTCGGAATTGAGAGCAAATCGGCTGCTCTTGCTGAGATTTCCATATAAATTCACCATTCCTTTAATATAAAAATCAGATTGTTAAAGTCTATCACACTTATAACAATAAATCAAGTAAAATAATTATCAAACTGTCGATAAAGTACGAAAAAATACATAATAAAAGCAATGGCTAATTTGCGTCCGATGATTTTTGCCTGCCCTCGTTTAACCGCGTTAAAAGCTCTGACAGCAACGCCGTACAGCCGTTTAAAATATCGCTGTACGCTACGTCGAACCGACGTGAATACCAAGGGTCCGCTACGTCACGCATTTCGTTTGTGTATTCAAGCAGTTTATGTACCTTTCCGTCGGGATCCGACCCAAAAATTTTCATAATATTGAGTATGTTGCCGCCGTCCATAGCTATGAATAAGTCATATTTATCATAATCCGATTTTTTGAGCTGAACCGCGCGCTTGCCCTCGGAGGATATTCCGTGCCGTAAAAGTTCCTCCCTTGCAGGCGGATAAACGGGATTTCCTACTCCTCCCCATATCTCCTCCGCGCTCGTTGCTGAAGACGCCACGCAAAACTCGGACAAAACGCCCGCCTTGTCCGCAATATCTTTAAATATAAATTCCGCCATAGGACTTCGGCAAATATTGCCGTGGCAGACAAACATTATCCTTACCGTATAATCCCCGCCCATCTTTAATAAGTTATTTACAATTCAATAAGGGGGCTTGCCCCCGTCAAGTGGTGTGGCAAGAGGCGCGGTGCAAACCGCGCTTAGGGCTCAGTGGAGACCAAATACCTCACTGAGTCCGAAAATGGAACCCGCCGCATATAGTGGCGGGGACATCTCTTGCCTAAAATTATATAATAAAACCTAAAATAATACAACTATTTTGTTGACACAAAAGCACTTTTTGAATATAATTCAATAAGGGGATTGCCCTGCCATTAAACACGGCAAGGCGCGGCAACAGCCGATTGTGAGAATCAGAGTGTGTACAATCCTGATTTCAAAACGGAACCTGCCGCCTATGAAGGCTTGAGACATCTTACCTGCGTTACAGCAGTAAAAATTGATTAGGTTGATATATGTATGCAGAAAATAACAGATTTAACTTTTGATGAAGAAAGGGCACTTTATGCTCTTAGAAACGCGGAGGTTGACTCCTGCGTTTTTGACGGCCCCGCCGACGGCGAATCGGCATTAAAGGAGTGCCGTGATATAACCGTTAAAAACTCATATTTTAATTTGCGCTACCCGTTTTGGCACAACAAGAATATTGTCGTCAAAAACTGTGAGCTGACGGTCAACTGCCGCGCGGCGCTCTGGTACTGCGAATCCGTTTTTGCCGAAAACTGCAAAATGAACGGTATAAAAGCGTTAAGAGAGTGTAAAGGTATTTCACTTGTCGGCGTAACGGCAAATTCGCCGGAATATCTTTGGCGGTGTAAAAATATCAGCGTCAAAAATACTGAAATAACGTCGGAATACCCGTTTTTTGAATGCGGCGATATTTCCGCCGAAAATCTTAAAATGACGGCTAAATATTCATTTCAATACGTTGAAAACGCGATTATTGAAAATTCTGTTCTAAATACAAAGGACGCCTTTTGGCACAGCAAAAACGTGACCGTTAAAGACTGTGAGCTTAATGGGGAATACCTCGGCTGGTACTCGGAAAACCTGCATTTAATTCGCTGTAAAATTACAGGTACTCAGCCACTTTGCTACTGCAAGGGTCTTGTTTTAGAGGATTGCGAAACCGACAAATGCGACCTTTCGTTTGAGCGAAGTGAAGTAAAGGCAAGTATAAAGGGCAAAATCGAGAGTATTAAAAACCCTGCTCCCGATTCTGTTATTACGGCGGAAGAAATCGGAGAAATTATTTTAGAAAAGGAATTTTGCGAGCCCGATAAAATTAAAATATACACGAAATAACATCAGCCGCCGTTAAATTGGCGGCTGATTTTTTCTTGAAATATTAACAAAGGGCTTGCCCCGTAATTCAATAAGGAGTTTGACCCGTTAACGGCGTGCAAGTTTTGCAACAGTCGATTGGTAGAATCAGAAGGGACAAAATTTTCTCCTGATTCCGAAATGGAACCCGCCGACTACATAGGCGGGGCATCTTGCCAACATTATAATATTTCCAATTTATGATATGGACTGCCATCTAAATCTTTCCATATAAAAGTTCCGTTTTCGAGCGTCATATAGCTGTGCGGCGAGTTATTTTTCGGGATAGACACCGAACCGGGATTAAGATAAAGATTGTCATTTCCGAAATTTTCCCAAGCGGGAACGTGCGTGTGCCCGTGAAGAAGAATGTCGCCCTTTGAAAACGGCAGAGGCGTATTTACATTATGATTGTGCCCGTGAGTAAAATATATGAGCCTGTTGTTTTCGCACATTATGCCGTAATCCGCCATTATAGGAAAAGGCAGAACCATTCCGTCGACCTCGCTGTCGCAGTTGCCCCTGACGCAGAGAATTTTATCGGCTAACCCGCTCAGAATTTTTACTACCTCCGTGGGCATATAATCTTTCGGCAAATAGTTGCGCGGCCCGTGATATAAAATATCGCCGAGCAAAATAAGCTTATCGGCATTTTCAATTTGAAATGCCGTAAACATTTTTTCGCAATAATAAGCCGAACCGTGAATGTCGGACGCTATAAAATATTTCATACTAAACCTCTTTATTCGATAAGAGTTCTGCTCCGTAATTCAATAAGGAGTTTGACCCGTAATTATAGAAAATCGTGATAAATTTCCCTGATATATCTTTCTATATCAGCTCTTTCGGCCTTTAGCGGACCGGGCGTTTCCATTTTAAGCGAAACTGCGGCGCAGGCATACAAAAGCGACTGCTCCACACTTTTTGTAAGGCGTTCGTTTATGTACGCCGCAAAGGCAGTGTCTCCCCTGCCCGTTCTGCCGCTCAAATTTCTCGCTCTCAGTGGGCAGGAATATATTTTTTTGCCGTCATAAGCGACGGCCTGCGTATTGTGGGTAATTAAAACCTCTTTAGCGCCCCAGTTATATAGTATTTTTGCCGCTTCGGCTCTGTCTGCGGTTCCCGTCATAATCTCCGCTTCAGCGGCGTCAGTCTTTAAAAAATCAACAAACGGGAGCATCTCCTTTTTACATTCCCAATCCTCAAAGTACATTTCGCCCGTGTCGGCATTTACGCGCCTTAAACAGGTTTGAACATCGAGCGCAATTTTACCCTTTTTCGAGCATTCTATAATCATATCGTTAGGGAAATCGCCGTGTACAAGCCCTGCGAAATGGTAAATGTCGGCGGATATATTATCCGGAATATCAGAATTTTCAAAAGGTGTGCCGACCGACAGGCAAGATGAGTTTCTTCGCTCTTTATCAGCGGTTAAATACACGTTTTTCATCGTGGTGGAATTTTCGCACATAACGGCATATACATCATCTTTTGGGATAGTAAAGTTAAAAAGCCTTTCACTGTCCTTTTCCGCTAAACGTGTTACCGCGGCGACGCTGTGGCCGAGAGAATGCGCCGACGCCGATGAATAGAGCACGGCTCCTCCGCAGACAAATTCACTGTTTCCCAAATGGTCTATGTTATTGTCCATTGAAATATGGCCTATTATAATACTTTCGTAACGTTTCATTTTCTGCGCCCCTTTTTAGAGAATATATGTTTCAAGTTCTTCCGCGACAGTTATATTTTTATATTTCTCAAATTCCCGAGTAGGGTCAAAATCTGCCGACAGATGCGTTGCGATTATCCTTGCGGGGTATTTTTGCGACAAAGAAATCGCATCTGAGACATTCATATGCGGACCTTTAAAATTCCTTGGCTTTGAGCAGTCCGCAAGTACGCAGTCGCTCGTTTCAAAGCATTTCGGCAAATTGCCGTTAAAAACCGTGTCGCCCGTATAGCAGAGAGTTTTTTCGCCCTTTATTATAACCGCATAGTCCGTTGCAGTATGTTTCATCGGCACGAATGACAGAGCCATATTGCCGATGCTTACCCGTGAATTTTCATCAATATTTATAATATTAAAATTCGGGTGACCAAATAAAATTTTGTACCACGGCGTTTCCTCTTTGTGTGTATAAATATTGACAGTATGATTTTTTTCCTCCAGCAAATACTGCAACGGCAGTAAATCGCTTGTGTGGTCAAAATGCAGATGTGAAACGAATATGTGCCTGATTTTTGTTATATCGACAGCGCCGATAAGGCGCGACAGCGTTCCGCTGCCCATATCCATAACGAGGTAATCGTCTTGATTTTTAACAAGATAACCGCTTGCGGCGCCCGTTGCCGCCTTTCCGTAAGGGCCGTATTTACCGAGAACGGTCAGTTCCATTTAAGTCCCTCCGCGTATTCTTTTCTCAAATTCTCCTTAACATTATTTTTTAAAAGGTTGAGCCTTAAAATCAACTCGCTTTTCATATAATCTCTCGTCATAAAATCCCCCGCTATGATATTCGCCTGCGAAAGATAGCTTTCGGTTTTCGCAATTTTGCCGATAATTTCGGGAAAATACGGGCGAAGGCTCTCGTCAAGCCTTGCAGGCGGAGTAATTCCCACCTGAGTAAACGGATTCGGCGTTTGCTGAGTCTGGAACCAATAAAAACCTTCCGTGTGGCAGGTATCAAAAAAGTCGGTGGAGTGAATACGGAAATTTTCCGCTTTCATTCCGTTTACCTTAATGTCCCACGGAATAATTTGCTCGCACGGCTTGCTGAATCGGTAGCTCTGCGCCTCGTTTATGAGGATAAACCGTTTGCCGTTTTTTCTTATTTCGCCTAACGTAACGCCTCCTATCCTGTCAAAATCGTAAAACGCATTTTTTTCGGGGTCTATATATTGTTTAAGCAAAGCGTCCACCTTTTCGGGGCTTGCCTTATATTTTAACGTTATCGGCCCGAATTTTTGAGGCTGATACTCTCTTATGTCAAGAAGTAAAATCTCGCTTGGGTAATTGTCAATGATTTCTTTGATGTCTTTTAGGGCGTTTTCAAAAAAATCGCCTTTTGTTACCCCGTGTGCAAGCAAAATTTCACCGTTTTTATTTTCACTTAAACGCAGGCAAAACTGCCTTACTCCGTATTTAAACTGAGTGAGCAAGCCGTCCTTTTGGCATTCCGCCATCTTTTTCATAGTGTAACTGCCGGCATTGTGCGCGCCGGGTATTACAGTTTGCGTAATTTTAGTTTCGTCCTTTATGTAGCTCATCCAATTTTCGTAAATCATAATTCTTCTCCTTAAAAACATATTGTATGTTGACCGTAAAATAAAATTTTGATAAAATAAATACGGTGATGAAGATGAAAAAAATTTTACTCCCCGAAGAAAATGAAAATTTAAAATACTACAAAGCAAATCTGCACTGCCATTCCGTAATTTCAGACGGCAAAAAAACACCCGAACAGCTCAAAAAGGATTACAAGGCGAACGGATACAGCGTTCTCGCGATTACCGACCACGAGGTTTTTATTCCGCACAACGATTTAACCGACAGTAATTTTCTTATGCTGAACGGCTATGAAATTGAGGCGAGCGGAGTCGGCGGCAAGACATGCCACCTGTGTTTCGTGGCCCTTGCCCCTGACAATACAAGCGAAGTCTGCTTTTGCAAGGAGCGAATACACGGCAACTCAAAATCTTATATTGAAAAATTAAATATCAATAAAAAAGAAAAAATGCTTATAAGAAAATACACCGGGCGCGGAATTAACAAGCTCATAAAAACGGGCAAAAAATACGGATTTTTTGTGACGTATAACCACCCGACATGGAGCCTTGAAAGCTACCCTCAATACATAAGATACAAGAATGCGGACGCCATGGAAATTACGAATTACGGCTGTGCTGTGTGCGGTTATGACGATGACAACGGCCACGCTTACGACGATATGCTCAGAAACGGCGAAAAGCTTTTCTGTATTTCGACCGACGACAATCACAATATTTTCCCCGACTCCTCGCCGGACTGCGACTCCTACGGCGGATACATTATGATAGCCTCGCCGTCGCTAAAATACGAAGATATAACGTCCGCCCTTAAAAACGGAATGTTTTATTCTTCAACGGGGACTTATATGCACACGGGGCCCGAATTTCGCGAAATAACGCTTGAAAAAGACGAATTGCGCATTAAGACGGGCGATGTACGCTCAATCGCCTACATTCCGTATTCACGCGACTGCAAAATCGTAAACGCTCGTCACGGCGAGACAATAAACGAAGCGGTATTTAAAATAAAGAAACGTGAAAAATATTTCAGAATTGTAATTACCGATTTGTTCGGATACAAGGCGTATTCAAACGCGTTTTTCCCAAAAGAGCTTTAATTGAAAAACGCGCGAAACGTAAAAACGGATTCAGCAAAAACAAATAGCAAACTTCCGTAATTTTCAATAAGGGGACTGCGAAGAGGCAGTCCCCTTTTTTTACTGTTTAGTATTGTTTTTTGACGCGGTAAGGGTATTGTTAAGGAGCATAGTTATCGTCATAGGGCCTACTCCCCCCGGGACGGGAGTTATGTAGGAGCATTTATCCTTGACATTCTCAAAATCCGCGTCGCCGCAAAGCTTGCCTTGCGCATTTCGGTTCATACCAACGTCAATTACGACAGCGCCGTCTTTAACCATATCGGGCGTAACGAAATTCGCCTTGCCGACGGCGGCAACTAAAATGTCCGCGCGGCGCGTAACCTCGGCAAGATTTTCTGTTTTTGAATGGCATACAGTAACAGTGCCGTTGTTCTGCAAAAGGAGCATTGCCATAGGCTTGCCTACGATGTTACTTCTGCCGATTACAACGCATTCTTTACCGCTTATCTCAATACCGTAAAACTTCAGCATTTCAATAATCCCGGCAGGCGTACAAGGCAAAAACGAATAGTCGCCTATCATTATATGCCCCGTATTTACAGGGTGAAAAGCGTCAACATCCTTTTCGGGCGCTATTGAATTGATAACTGTTTTCTCATCAATGTGAGCGGGAAGCGGAAGCTGGCACAGTATTCCGTCAACCTTTGTATCCGAATTAAGCCTGTTTATAAGCTGTAAAAGCTCTTGAGTGGTCGTCTCTTCGGGCAAAGCGTATTCATATGAATTTATTCCAACCTGCTCGCAGCCTTTTTTCTTATTGTTTACATAAACCTTTGAGGCAGGGTCATTGCCCACTATTATAACGGCAAGACCGGTTTCCTTACCCATATTTTTAAGAGCCTCAACCTCATTTTTTATACGTTCGCGCACGGACGCCGAAACCGCTTTTCCGTCAATTATCTGCATTTTTCTTCTCCTTATATTCATTAACTTTATATATATTTCTTCTGTTAATCTGAATAAATTTAATGATTGTAATTGTAAGGCACAAAACCGCAATCAAAAGCGAAAGCACCTGCGAAACACGGATATTTGTGTGTGCAATATAAAGGCTGTCCGTTCTGAGCCCCTCAACTACGGCCCTTTCAAGTCCGTAAATTACGCCGTAGCCGAGAATAAGCTGTCCGTCAAACTTTCTGAATCTCTTACATACTATGTAAAGAATCAAAAAGCCGAACAAACACCAGACAGACTCATAAAGAAAAGTCGGGTGAACCGGTTTTGAAGAATCCATTACAATTCCGTTTGAATAAAGCTCCGAATAATGTAAATTTATATAGTTTGAAACCTTTTCGCTCCACATTCCCCACGGCAATTCCGTGTTTACGCCGAAAGCCTCTTGATTTGTAAAATTGCCCCATCTGCCTATTCCCTGGCCTATCAAAACGCTCATTCCGAATAAATCGAGCAATTTCAAGAAATTGAGTCCGTTCTTTTTGCACACAAAATACGCCGCCAAAATTCCGCCGATAATTCCGCCGTAAATCGCGAGGCCGCCCTCCCAAATTTTAAAAATTGAGAGCAAGTCGTTCTTATAACTGTCCCACTCGAAAGCGACGTAATAAAGCCGCGCGCCTATTATACCCGCGACGGTGCCGAAAAGAAGAACGTCCAGCATTTTATTTAAGTCCATCTTCCACTTATAAGCCATTCTCCCGCCGAAAAGCACGGCAAGAATAAAGCCAAACGCTATAATTACTCCGTAAAATCTGATTGTAACGTCAATATCCCACCCGGGAATTGTAAATTCCACAAGATTTGCGTAAATATCAAATTTCCAACCAAGCTTTGGAAATTCAACCAAAGTATAATCAGTTAAAAACCTCATTTTTCGCTCCTTTCATTCCGCCTTAATTACGGACATTGAAGAATTATCTACATTCACGGACTCTCTAAGCCTTCTGTTTATATCATCCGCAGTAATGCTTTCAAGCACTTTAAGCCCGTCAAAAAGCCCGTCGCCGTTAAAATAATCGTTTATAAGGTAATTCGCAACCGCGTCTACATCATCAAAGCCCATAACAAATTTGCCGTAATGCTTTTTCTTTATACGCTCAAATTCATCTTTGTCTATTCCGTTCGTCTGCAATCGCAAAATCTCTTCGTCTATATACCGCCTGACCTCTTCGGGATTTTCACTCTCTCCGGAGAAAATGTGCGCTCCGTACCCTAAGCCCTCAAAATATTCTGCGTTGAACAACGTGTTGATAAGGCCGGCGTCCAACATTTTTTCGTAGAGAGCCGACGTTTTGCCAGCGATAATATCAAGCATTATCTCGCTTTCGGTAGACTGCTTTAATGTTCTGCGGCCGCCGGAGACGTCCTCTTTATAACCTATCGCGAATAACGGCCTTGCAACGTCAAGGTGCTTTTCGGCGTATCTGCTTACAACTTCTAAAGGTTCTTCCTCAAATTTCCGTTCGATTTTCTTTTCCTCGGCAGATTTTAAGATTTTATCCGCAACCGCCAAAACCTCATCAACATTTACGTTTCCCGCGGCTACCAGCGCCATATTGTTAAGATTGTAAAAAGCGTTGTAGCAATCATACAAAAGCTCCGCGGAGATTTCGCCGATAGAGTCAACCGTACCGGCAATATCAATGCTTACGGGGTGGTTTTTGTACATCGCCTTTAAAAGGGTAAACAGCGACGCCCACCCGGGCTCATCATTCGTCATCTTTATTTCCTGACCTATAATGCCCTGCTCTTTTTTAACGGTTTCAACCGTGAAATATGGGCTTGTCACAAAGTCAAGCAGAACTTCAAGCGACGCCGAAAAATTGCCCGTACAGGAGAACAGATAACACGTTTTGTCAAATGAGGTGTAGGCGTTTGCCGAGGCGCCTGTTTCGGCGTACCTTTCAAACGCGCCTCTTTCTTCGCTTTCAAACAGCTTATGCTCCAAAAAATGCGCTATGCCCTCGGGAACGGAAATGTATTTCCCATTTTCCCCTACCTTAAAGCAGTTATCCGTTGAACCGTATTTCGTGCCGAAAATTGCGTAAGCGGACGAATAATTTTCCTTGGGATATACAAATATTTTAAGCCCCGATTTATGGTCTATCTCATAATAGCTGTCGTTCAACAGCTCGTTTTTTATCTCTTTAACTGTATTATTATTCATCGTTTTCCTCCCCGCTGAGAAGATAAACGCTGTCTGCCGTAACCTTCCGCGCGCAATTTATAACATCATCTCTTGTAACACGCAAAAATGCTTGCGCCTCTTCCTCTCCGCTGACCGCGTTTTCGGCAAAGCACTGCGACGCAAAATATGAGCAAACGCCCATAGGGCTGTCCTCCACTCCGCGGTAAGCGTCCGCAAGCGCTCTTTTTGACGCCTCAAGCTCCTCGTCCGTAAAGTCGCCGTTTTTTATAATATTAAGCTGATTGAAAATTTCGTCAACAGCCTTTTTATAATTTTCCTTTTCAATACCGCTTTGAACAAATATTATACCCTTTTGCCTTACAAGCCTTGCACTGCAATAATAGCACAGGCTCATTTTTTCACGAACATTGGTAAATAGGCGCGAATATGGCCCTCCGCCGAAAATATCGGTCATTATTCTGTAAGCGTAATAATTGTCCGTATTGTTTTTCATTCCGCTTCGGAACCCTATTACGAGTTTTGCCTGATTCATCATTTTCATAGTTTCGTCGAAATATCGGATTTCATCCGCTTTTGTAACGAACTGCGATGTTAATTCCAAAGCGTTCCTGTTTTCAATTTTTTCCGCAAACGCCGTCATTTTTTCACGAAGCATTTTTTCGCTCAGTGTTCCGCACGCCGTAACCGCGATTTGCGCGGTGCTCAAAAGATTTTTATATGCCTCGAAAAGCTTTTCGGGGGTAAGAGCCTTGACCTCGTTTTCGAGCCGCTCGCTGTCAATTCCGTATTTTTCGCCGCTGCACATAAGCTGTTTAAGCCGCGAGAGCGCATACGCTCTTTTATCGTTTTTCTTGGCTTCCAAATCCTCTAAAGTGAAACGGATTTCGCGTTTTGAGACGTTTTCGTCAAATTTTTCGCCATCGCAAAGCGGGCGCAGGAGAATATCCGTAAGAAAATCCACCGCCTGCTCCGAAAACGTTTCGCCGTAAAGCGCAAATCTGTCATCGGGAAGCTCCAAGGAAAATGACAAACGCACATTGTCGCCGTAATTTTCTATGGCTGATTCAAATGAGGCGCCGTAAAGGCTTTCAAGCTTTGAATTAAAGCTTTTAAACGTCGGATAATCACGTGACGTATGCGCTAAAAGAGTGCTTAAAACATACTGCGCGGGCAAGTATTCGCCGAGAGGGACAAACAGGTCAATATTTATAAAATTTGTCTTGAATTTGCCCGTATTTACGCAGAGAAGTCTTACACCGTCCGCTGTTTTTTCGTATTTTATATTACTCATCCTTTTTCACCTTGAGAAAAATAAATTGCCTTTAAAATAATTATTTGGAATTATTTTACCATATGCTGTCATATTTTTCTACTGTATTTTTGACTTTTTCAGATATTATTTTTTCCTGTGTATATGAAAATAATCAAAATTATGTATTAAAATTCATTAAAAGGTCTAAAATATTGTTGACTTTAACGGCAATTTCTTCTAAAATAATTAGATAGCATTTTTAATAAGGGCTTACCCCGTTATTATATAGGTGAGAATATGAAAATTACTTACAACATTCAGAAAAAGAGCATTGAACTTTTACTTGACAAAATGCTCAAATACATTGATAAGGATCCGCAGGGCAACCTTGTTAAGCTGTCGTATAAAATTGAGCCTATCTTCAACAAAATTTTCCCACCCGAAAATTTTAAGAAATTTCAGGAAGCGGCTAAAGACTCCGAAAATATTTGGACGCAGTATGCCTTGAGCTTAATAAAGGATATTGACAGAGGCGTTTTCAAACAGATGCTCATATCCTTCGGCGTTGACGCCGGCCTTTACGGCACAAAGGCAGTCCGCTCAAATCGGGAAAAATACAAGTGCAATATACCCTTTATTATCCTTTTTGACCCGACAAGCGCCTGCAACCTTAAATGCAAAGGGTGCTGGGCGGCAGAATACGGCCATAAGCACAACCTCACAAATGAGGAAATGCAGTCAATCGTCTCGCAGGGCAAAGAATTGGGCACTCATTTTTATATGCTTACAGGCGGCGAGCCGCTTGTACGAAAAAAAGACGTTGTTGAGCTTGCCAAAAACAATAAGGACTGTGTATTTGTTATCTACACGAACGCCACTCTTATCGACCAAAAATTCTGTGACGATATGAAAGAAGCCGGCAACATCTCTTTAGCGCTTAGCATTGAAGGCAGTGAGGAGACAAATGACTGGCGCAGAGGCGACGGAGCTTATAAAACAACTATGAACGCTATGAAACTGCTTAAAGAAAATAAGTGCCTTTTCGGCGTATCAATATGCTATACGAGCAAAAATATTGAAGCTGTTACCGACGGGGCGTTTATGAAAATGCTCATTGACGAGGGCGCCAAGTATGCTCTGTATTTTAACTATATGCCCGTAGGCCACGGCGCCGACCCTCTTCTTATTCCCACTCCCGACCAGCGTGAGAGAATGTATAAATGGCTCCGTGAAACGCGAAACAGCAAAACGGGTAATCCTATTTTTGTAATGGATTTCCAGAACGACGCCGAATATGTCGGAGGCTGTATTGCAGGCGGGCGCAACTACTTTCACATCAATTCAGCAGGTGATATTGAGCCGTGCGTTTTCATCCACTACTCCGACGCAAACATCCGCACGCACACTCTTTTGGAGGCTCTGCGCTCTCCGCTGTTTAAAGCATACTATAAAAATCAACCGTTTAATGACAATCACCTGCGCCCCTGCCCAATGCTTGAAAACCCCGATTTACTCCGAAAAATGGTTTCGCAGTCGGGCGCAAAATCCACTGATTTAATAATTTCCGAATCTGCCGACGAGCTTTGCTCAAAGTGCGACCGATATGCGGCGGCCTGGGCGCCCAAAGCCGAAGAGATTTGGAACTCAACAACTCACAGGGATACGCACACTCAGTATTACCGCGACACTCCCGAGGGTAAAGAAGAATTTGCACGCGTCGCCCGCTCCGAAAACGCCGTTCACAAGCAATAAATAAAAACCGCTCTGCAAGGGAGAGACTTCTCAAGGAAGTTCTCTCCCTTTGCTTTGCCCAAAATCAAAAGCTGTTCCGCGGCAAACGTCATTCATACATTCGGGGCAAGCCCTTATTGAATTTCGTACAGTGGAGATGACAGTAAAATACAGTTTGATTGTAATTTTGCCTGTATTTACAAGATTTTAGGCGAAAAAAAGACCTTGCAGAAATTCATCTGCAAGGTCTTTATTTTTTTGTGTTGCCTATTGTTTAAAAACCGACTCCATTAACAAAAGCCGTATGCTTATTTCATCTCGGCGATAGCTGCCTGCGCCGCTGCAAGGCGTGCAATCGGAACACGGAACGGTGAGCATGAAACATAATCAAGGCCAATCTTATGGCAGAACTCAACCGATGAGGGGTCGCCGCCGTGCTCGCCGCAGATGCCGCAGTGGAGTGTGGGACGAGTTGCCTTGCCGTTCTTGACAGCCATTTCCATAAGCTGGCCGACGCCTGTCTGGTCGAGCTTAGCAAACGGGTCGTTTTCAAATATCTTCTTGTCATAGTAAGCGTTAAGGAACTTACCTGCGTCATCACGGCTGAAGCCGAATGTCATCTGGGTAAGGTCGTTAGTACCGAAACAGAAGAACTCTGCCTGTGTTGCTATGTCGCCCGCTGTAAGAGCCGCTCTCGGGATTTCAATCATTGTACCTACTTCGTACTTCATTGAAGAGCCTGCCGCCGCAATTTCCGCGTCGGCTGTTGCAACAACTATATCCTTAACATATTTCAATTCTTTTGTATCGCATGAGAGCGGAATCATAATTTCAGGGCAAACTGTCCAATCGGGATGCGCCTTCTGAACATTGATAGCCGCACGGATAACAGCCTTTGTCTGCATCTTTGCGATTTCGGGATAAGTTACCGCAAGACGGAGTCCGCGGTGGCCCATCATCGGGTTAAACTCGTGAAGAGAAGCGATGATAGCCTTTATATCCTCAACGGATTTGCCCTGCGCGTCGGCAAGTTTCTTGATGTCTGCCTCCTCTGTGGGAACAAATTCGTGAAGAGGCGGGTCAAGGAATCTGATAGTAACGGGGCAACCCTCAAGAGCTTCATAGAGTTTTTCAAAGTCTGACTGCTGATAAGGAAGAATCTTATCAAGAGCGGCTTCTCTCTCCTCAACTGTATCGGAGCAAATCATTTCACGGAAAGCCGCAATTCTGTCGGCCTCAAAGAACATATGCTCTGTACGGCAAAGGCCGATGCCCTCTGCGCCGAGCTCTCTTGCCTTCTTAGCGTCCGCGGGAGTGTCCGCATTTGTGCGAACCTTGAGCTTTCTGTATTTGTCTGCCCAAGCCATAATTCTGCCGAATTCGCCTGCTATCTGAGCGTCAACAGTCGGAATAATGCCGTCATAAATGTTACCTGTTGAACCGTCGATTGAGATGTAGTCGCCCTCTTTAAATACTTTACCTGCAAGTGTGAACTTCTTGTTTTCTTCGTCCATAATAATATCACCGCAGCCCGATACACAGCAAGTGCCCATACCGCGGGCAACAACCGCCGCGTGCGACGTCATACCGCCGCGAACCGTGAGGATACCCTGAGATACTTTCATACCTGTAATATCTTCAGGAGATGTTTCAAGACGTACAAGAACTACCTTTTCACCCTTAGCGTGCCAAGCTTCTGCATCGTCGGCAGTAAATACTATCTTGCCGCAGGCGGCTCCGGGAGAAGCGCCGAGGCCCTTGCCCATAGGAGTGGCGGCCTTCAGAGCTTTTGCGTCAAACTGCGGGTGAAGAAGTGTGTCAAGGTTTCTGGGGTCAATCATCGCAACAGCCTCAGCCTCTGTCTTGTGGCCTTCGTCAACAAGGTCGCAGGCGATTTTAAGAGCGGCCTGAGCTGTTCTCTTACCGTTACGGCACTGAAGCATATAAAGCTTTCTGTTTTCAACGGTAAACTCCATATCCTGCATATCGTGATAGTGGTTTTCAAGTATGTCGCATACTTTAATAAATTCTGCGTATGCCTCGGGGAATTCTTTTTCCATCTGAGCTATGGGCATGGGAGTGCGAACGCCTGCAACAACGTCTTCGCCCTGCGCGTTGATAAGGAACTCGCCCATAAGCTTGTTTTCGCCGGTAGCGGGATCACGTGTAAAGGCAACGCCTGTGCCCGATTCGTCATTAAGGTTGCCGAATACCATGGGCATTACATTTACGGCTGTGCCCCATGAATAAGGAATGTCGTTGTCGCGGCGATAAACATTTGCACGCGGATTGTCCCATGAGCGGAAAACAGCCTCAATAGCAAGCTTTAACTGAACAACGGGATCCGACGGGAAGTCCTCGCCAAGCTGGTTCTTATACTCGGCCTTGAACTGCTCTGCAAGCTCTTTAAGGTCAGCGGCGGTAAGCTCTATATCATACTTAACGCCCTTTTTCTCCTTCATCTCGTCGATAAGCTGTTCAAAATACTTCTTGCCGACTTCCATAACAACGTCGGAGAACATCTGGATAAATCTTCTGTAAGAGTCATAAACGAATCTCTCAAATTTAGGATCGGGGTTGCCTGCTATCATAGCCGCAACAACCTCATCGTTAAGGCCGAGGTTAAGAATTGTGTCCATCATACCGGGCATTGAAGCGCGGGCGCCTGAACGAACGGATACAAGAAGCGGGTTTTTAAGATCGCCGAACTTTTTGCCGTTGATCTCCTCCATCTTCTTAACGCCTTCCATAGCCTGAGCCATAATTTCGTCGTTAATCTGCCTGCCGTCCTCATAATACTGTGTGCAGGCTTCCGTAGTGATTGTGAAACCCTGCGGCACGGGAAGACCGATAGCAGTCATCTCAGCAAGGTTAGCGCCCTTACCGCCGAGAAGGTTACGCATGGTCATGTCGCCTTCGCTAAACATATAGACCCATTTGTTTGCCATTTTTTATACCTCCAAATATTTTTTGCAGTTTTTTGGTTATGCCAAAAATTAACTGACATAGTTAACCTTTTGAATTATAACAAAATTTTCTAATTATTTCAATAGATTTTTTGCACTTTGCCGCCAAATATTACATAATTGTCTGAAAATTTGAAAAAACATACATTCTTTCATAGACTTTTGTGAAAAATTATGATATATTTTTTAAAACAAATAGATTTTCGCAGGTGTTTACTATGGAACTGTTAAGTTATGAAATTCTCAACGCAAGCGGTAAAGCGAATAAAAGCGCAAATCCGATGTTTTCCGCCGTCACTTACCCGGCGTTTATCGACCTTTCTTTTAATGCTCCGAAAAGCGTTCAGGACGTTATTCCCGTTTTTCCGAACGGCGAGGAAACCGTTTTTGAAATATTCGGAAGTCTTGACGGAGTAAACTTTTATAAGTTTAGTGACGGAGGCCGTATTGCGAGGTATATCAGAATTTTTATTAAATATTCGTCAGGAAAGAACGTAACGATAAACAACATTGAGGTTTTGGGCGAAAGCTGTGCTTTTCCGCCGAAAAAAGCTGAGTTTAAAGAGCCCGAGGCTTTTGAGGGCAGTGTTTACGACAAGCCGGTTACCGATGACGATATAATCGGCGATGTTAAAGGCATTATCGCGCGTGCGATAGGCGAAAATTACGTTGACGGATTTGAACTTCGCCTTGACAGGCGGCTTAAAACGGATTACTACATCGTTGAATCCCTCAGAGGTACCGTCCGCCTTATTTCAAATTCGGGAGTCGGGCTTGCGAGCGCGTTTAACTGCTATCTTAAAGAGGTGTGCGGCTGCCATATATCAAGATACGGTAAAAGAATTGAACTGCCGCAAAAGCTGCCGCAGGTCAACGGGAAAATTGAACGCCATACATCGTTTACCCACCGTTATGCCTACAACTACTGCGCTCACTCATATTCAATGTCATTCTGGAACGAGGACGATTGGCAGAAAGAACTCGACTTCCTTGCAATGAACGGCGTCAATATGGTGCTCGACATTACAGGTATGGAAGAGGTTTACAGAAGATTTTTAACTAAAATAGGATACCGTCTTCGCGAGATAAAAAATTTCCTTACCGGTCCGTCATATTTTGCTTGGTGCTATATGGCGAATATTTCGGGCGTCGGCGGGCCGCTCCACGACAATTTCTTTTATGAATCGTGCGAGCTGGCGCGCAAAAACCACCGCAGAATGCAAATCCTCGGAATGAATGTTGTTCTTCAGGCGTACAACGGAATGGTTCCGCGGGACATTACAAAAAAAGCGGGCGATATTCCCACTATTGAGCAAGGGCTTTGGAACGGTCTTCCCCGTCCTCTGATGATAGACCCGTCGTCCGTAAGCTACGTTAAGTACGCCTCGCTCTTTTACGAATGCCAAAAAGAGGTGTTCGGCGATATTACAAAATATTTTGCCGGCGACATCTGCCACGAGGGCGGCACGCTGAGCGGCTCAAATGAAAAAGACGTTTATATGAACTTTGTCGGAACGCTTACAAAATTCAAGAGCGACGCGGTTGTCATTATGCAGGGCTGGGGCGAAAATCCGACAAAATCTTTCATCAAATATTCAAAGCCGTTCCGTGACGAACACATTTTAATGCTCGACCTTTTTGCCGAATCAAGACCTAAGAGCGAGGGCAGAAACGCTCCGCTTTCAAAGTTCAATTATCTTTACGGTATGCTCAACTCCTTCGGAGGGAGAATGGGCATTCACGGAAACATTGATGTTCTCGCTCAAAAAATCCGCGAATCCTCAAAAAATTCAAATTTCAAGGGAATTGCTCTCACCGCCGAAAGCAACACCTCCGATCCCATTGTTATTGACCTGTTCTTTTCAACCGTATGGGAGGATATTAAAGACGTAAAAGCCTTTATAAACGATTTCGCAAAAAGGCGTTACGGCGCCAAAAATGAAAATATAGAAAAATCACTTGAAATTCAGCTCAAAACTGCGCTTTCGGACAAGTACTATAATCTGGGCGAGGGCGCTCCCGAAAATCTTCTTTGCGGTAGACCTGAGGGAAGATACGACAAGGTTTCAAGCTGGGGCAACACCAAATTCGGCTATAACGTCAAGGAATTTGAAGAGGCGGCAAAGCTGTTCCTCGCCGATTACGACAAATTCAAGGGCAACGACTGCTATGTTTACGACGCGGTAAACCTTTTGCGGCAAGTTCTTTCAAACAAAATTTACGGCGTTGTTCTCAAAATGGAGAGCGAATATAAATCAAAGGATTATTTTGCGTTCCTTGAAAACGGCAAAAAGCTTTTATCGCTTGCGGATATGCTTGATAAGGTTTTGCTTAATCACAAAGATTTTACTTTGGGCGAATATTTAAGCAAAGCCGAAAATTACGCCAACAAGCTTGACGATTTTACAAAAGAGCTGTACCTTATAAACGCCAAAGCGCTTATCACAACTTGGTATTCGCGCCCTGCCGCGAACGACGGCGGACTCCACGATTATTCCAACCGCCAATGGGGCGACCTTGTCGGCGGATTTTACAAGGCGCGCTGGGAGAAATTCATAGATTTCGTGAAAGACGAAATGGACGGCAAAAAGCCAAAGCCGATTGACTGGTTCAGGTTTGAATGGGATTGGGTAATAAGCGATACAAAATACTCCAAAAAGCTCCGTGAGGATTCGCTCAAGGCTCTTTGCAAGCAGATTATTGAATGACGCGAAAATTATACGGCGTCAAATAACCCCAAGCATATAAAAAAAGCCGCAATGGTGTAAAACGCACCGCGGCTTTTTTAATAATTCTTGCCCCGTTTGCGGCGGGGACGCCTTGTATAAAGTCATATTTGCAGTATTTGAATTACAGTGCCCGAAAGCACTGCCGCCGCATAAAGCGCAAATGTAATAAAAAGATTCTCTTTAAGGTTTCTGTTTTCACGGAAAAGGACAATAAGCCCCGCGCCCGCTCCCGTGCAAAGCCCCGCGATTACCGAGGCAAAGCTAATAGCCCCCTGCAAATAAAGCTGCGTCAAAATTATTGACGAGGCGCAGCTCGGAACAAGGCCGATAAGGGCGGCTATAAACGGCTGGAATACGGAATCGCTTAAAAGTATTGATGAGAGGCGCTGTGTACCGAGCATTTCAACAAAAAGATTTATAAAGAAAATAATTACCGTTAAAAAAGCTAAAATTTTGACCGTGTGGCGCAGTGCAGGCATAAAAATACCGTCATCCTCGTCACAGCCGCATTCTTTACATAAATCTTCTACCTGCTTTTTCGGAGCGGGTTTTATTCTTTCAAGCAATGTAATTATGTACCCGAAAATTACGGCAATAATCACTTTAACCGCAATAAGCTTTAATATTTCCTGCTTTTTATCGGGATTTGAGAGCATAATTATAACAGCTTCATCCGATGTGCTCAAAAAAACGGCGATAAGCGTACCTGCTCCTATGACTCCGCCCGAATAAAGGTTGGCGCTGAATACGGAAAATCCGCATTGCGGAACACAGCCCAAAAGCGCCCCAATAACTGGCCCCGCTTTGCCTGAAGACGCCAAAGCTTTGTTGATTTTACCGCCTGCGCTGTGCTCAAGCGCCTCCATAAATAAAAAGGCAAGAAAAAGGAAGGGCAAAAGCTTAACGCTGTCCGAAAGAGAATCGAGAACAACGCCGCCGAAAAGCTCAAACGTCACAAAAGCACCTCCCTTAAAAATATGAAATGATTATATAACTAATAAAGAATTTAGTCAAATATTATATTTACAGAAAATATCATTTATGATAAAATATCTGCGGTGAATTTGTATGAGTTACGAATTTTTCGCAAGTGTTTACGATATTCTGACAGAAAATGTCGACTATGAAAAAACAGCGGACAGAATAGACGTCCTTTTCGGGAGAGAAATTAAAGAAAAGGGCTGTTTACTTGACCTGGGATGCGGCACCGGCACGCTCTCTTTTCTGCTTGAAAAAAAGGGGTTTGACGTTATAGGCATTGACAAAAGCGAAGATATGCTCTCAAAAGCCTTTGAAAAAAAATCAGAAATCGGTTCCGACGTACTTTTTTTATGTCAGGATTTGACCGAGCTTGACCTGTTCGGTACGGCGGCCTCTGCGGTCTGCGTTTTGGACACGGTAAATCATATTGAGAGCGCCTCTAAAATATGTGAGTTTTTTAGACGCGTTTCCCTTTTTCTTGAAATGAACGGTCTGTTTTTACTGGATATTAACACGCCGTACAAGCACTCTGAGATTTTGGCGGACAACACCTTTGTTTACGACGCGGATTCAGTTTACTGCGTTTGGCAAAATTCCTACGACAAAAACGCGCGAAGAACAGATATTGACCTTGATTTTTTCATTAAAGACGGTGAAACTTATTTCAGAGAGAGCGAAAGCTTTTCCGAATACGAATACAGTGCTGAAAGCATAATTGAAATCCTTGAGCAAAACGGATTTACCGTTTTAAAGCAATTTGACGGATACGGCGAAAAGGCTCCAAACGATAAGACCGAGCGCTTGCTTTTGCTCGCGCAAAAAACCGATTTAATTACCGAAGGTGAAATAAAATGAACGAACTTGTAAGAATGATTTCCGATGACGGAACGCTTTACGCGCTTTGCGTAAACTCAACGGAAATGGTAAAAGACGCGCAGAATATCCATTCGCTTTCTAAGGTCTGCTCAGCCGCTCTTGGCAGGCTGATTACCGGAGCTTCTATGATGGGCGTTTTGCTAAAGGGAAAAGATGACACGCTCACTCTTAAAATGAGCGGCAACGGCCCTGCGTCGCCTATCGTCGCCGTGGCAAACTCCGACGGATTTGTAAAAGGATATGTGGGCGACGCCCATGTAAACATACCGCTCAACTCTTTTGGCAAGCTCGATGTTTCGGGCGCCGTCGGCAAAGAGGGAAATTTAACGGTAATTAAAGATTTGGGGCTTAAAGAGCCTTACGCCGCGCAAATACCGTTTGTTTCGGGAGAAGTCGCGGAGGACATTACCGCATATTACTATATAAGCGAACAAACGCCGACAGTGTGCGGGCTGGGCGTGCTTGTTAACCCTGAAGATGAGCAAGTACTGCTTGCAGGCGGTTTTTTAATTCAGCTTCTGCCCACCGCAGACGACGACACTATAACCAAGGTTGAAAACGGACTTAAAGGAGTTAAATCCGTGACGTCATTTCTCTCTGACGGGCTTACTCCGGAAGAAATCTGTAAAAAAATTCTGCCTGAATTTAATTTGGAGCTTCTTGACAGGACAAATGTTGAGTACAAATGCGACTGTAGCACCGAAAAGGTAACAAACGCGCTCATAGCGGCGGGCAAAGACGGACTGCTTGAAATGGCCGAGGACCCTCAAACAGAGGCCGTCTGTCATTTCTGCAATAAAAGGTATGTTTTTACGAGAGAACAGATTTTGGCGCTGATTAAAGAGTGCATTTAAACTTAGCGGTATTAAATTTAAAAAATTTGCAAACAAAAAATCCCACCGAAAAACGGCGGGATTTTTCATTGTGATAACAATTACTCAGCTTGAGGTGCCGCAACAGGGCAAGTATCAGCGCAAGCGCCGCAATCAATGCAAGTATCTGCATCAATATTATACTTGCCGTCGCCCTCTGAAATAGCTTCAACAGGACAGCCTTCCGCGCAAGCGCCGCACATAATGCAATCGTCGTTAATTTTGTATGCCATTGGTATGTACCTCCCTTTCACAAGTTTACAAACTCATTGTAACACATAATACAAAAAAATCAAGAGGAATTTTATTCTATACCCTTTAAAGCCTCAAGTTCTTCTTTTTCAATCTTGATTTGCGCGTCTTTAATCAGCTTTACATCATGCCTGTGAACGCTTATAGGAGCGGCGTCGGGATTTCTGTCAAGAGATACTTTGAGCATACCCGAAAAAAGGTTGTTTTCAATAACCTTGCCTCTGCCCTTCTGCGTTTCAACAATAGCGCCGACCTTCGGAGTGTGGCGCAGCAAATGCTCATAAGTATCCTGCTCATACTTTAAGCAACACATAAGCCGGCCGCAGGTTCCGCTGATTTTAACCGGGTTAAGCGACAGTCCCTGCTCTTTTGCCATTTTTATTGAAACGGGCTGAAAATCGTTTAAAAATGTGTTGCAGCAAAACGGCCTGCCGCATATACCGAAACCGCCGACCATTCTTGATTCGTCACGAACGCCTATTTGGCGGAGCTCTATTCTTGTGTGGAACGCAAACGCCAAATCCTTTACAAGCTCTCTGAAATCTACTCTGCCGTCCGCTGTAAAATAGAACAGAATTTTACTGCCGTCAAACGTATATTCAACATCGACAAGGTTCATTTCAAGACCGTGCGCCGCAATTTTTTCTTCGCATATTTTAAACGCGTCTTTTTCTTTAGCCTTATTTTCCTCTAATTTTTTAACGTCCTCGGCGCTTGCCGGACGAATTACCTTTTTAAGGGGCTTTACGATGTCGTCCTCATTTATAGGATGGTTTTTCTTTGCTACGAGTCCGCATTCAATCCCTCTAACGGTTTCAACGACGGCGTAATCGCCCTTATTAAATTTATTTCCGTTTGCGTCAAAGTCATAAACCTTGCCGCCTGTTTTAAATCTGATACCAACGGTTTCTGTCATATTATTCTCCTATCTGCCTATTGCGCGTTTAAGCTCATAGCACATACGCACGGTAAGCAGGTTATTATTTATATTCCGTTTAACCGACTTACAAAGCTCCCCGCAAACATTCGCAAGATTCATCAGCGATTTTGCGGTAAGCGAACCGCAGAGAGCCAAAACTTCATCGGGGAAATCAAAATCGCCCGAAAATCCGCTTTTTCTCGCCAACGCGTCCCGGCACACTGCGGACATAATCTCTAAAACTCTGCCTGCCAAACGGTTGTTTTTTATATATTTTGAGGTGTGCTCCATAAGTTTCAATTCATTTGGGTTGAGCACAGCCTCTACAAGCTCTTTCACGCATTTCCTCTCTTCATCTGTAACGGTTTGATTTGACACCGCAAGCGAATACACGCTGACCCTTGAAAGCACGGTTTCAAGCGTCTTGCTTTTCTGAGTTGTCAAAATAATAAAATATACGTACGACGGCGGTTCTTCAAGTATTTTAAGGATTGCGTTCTGCGCCTGTTCGTTCATATTTTGCCCATTTTTAAGAATATAAACCTTCACATCCGCCTCATTAGGTGCAATAAACGCATTTGAGCGGATTTCACGCACGCTGTCAACGGTAAATGCGTCGGACTTTTTTGCTTTTCCGTCCGTTTCTATAATATCCGGATGGTTGTTTGCCGAGGCTTTTCGGCATGCGGAACACACTCCGCAAGGCTTACTTTCGCCGGAACAGACGAGCGCATTTGCGATTAAGCGCGCCAGATTCAGCGACAGCGCCTCATCTTCACACTCAAAAAGCGTGCCGTGAGGAAGATTGCCGTCGTTGACTGTTTTAAGGACAGTTTCGCAAAGATTTTCAAAATTTTTGTCGGAATCTGACATTTTCTCACCTCAAACGCTCTGCGCAAGCGCAACCATAAGCGGCATAGTAATAATTGAAATTATGCTGATAAACGCCGTAACGGCAGAAGCCAATGCAGTATCCTTATTAAACTTTGCCGCAAACATAACTGTGTTATTCGCTGTCGGCGCGGAAGCAGAAAGAACACAGGCGGAAAGAAGCGTGCCCGTAAAGCCTAACAGCTTTAAGGAAAGTACGGTTAAAAGAGGCATGGCAAACAGCTTTACAGCCATACATACAAACACACGGTAATCGGAAAACACTTTTTTAATGTCTGCCGAGGCCAAATATGTACCGAACATCAGCATCGCGAGCGGAGTCTGTAAATCCGCCACATAAGAGAGCGGCATATAAAGAATCTGCGGTAAATTAACCTTAAAAAGGAACAGCGGGAGCCCCAAAACCACGCCTATAACGCCGGGGTTTAAGAACAGCGACTTGACAGAAAACCCGCCGCCGATGCCGCCCTTTGTCATAACCATAACGCCGTGCGTAAACGAAAGAATATTGAACAAAATCACTATCGCCGAACAATAGAATACCCCTTCACTGCCCAAAAGACCCTGCGCAAGGGGCAGTACCATATAACCGACGTTGCCGTAAACGGAGGCGACTTTGTAAATTGAAGATTTTTCCCGTTCCGTTTTGCGGAATACCAGCTCCGACAGCAAAATTCCTATTCCGTGGAAAATTATCGCCGCCAAAAACGCCAGCAACAGACCCTTTAACGTTTCTCTGCTGAATTTGATAGTGACAAACGAACGCACAATCATAGCGGGAGTTACAATATAAAAAAGCAAATCTGTCGTCATCCTTGACGCTTTTTCGGTGTAAATACCCGATTTATGGCAGAAAAAGCCGACCGCTACGATGATATACAGCACAATTACTTGATTCAGCGCTGTTATCATATTAGAAAAAAACATATATTACCGCCCTATTCGCTCAGGAAATTATCATCGGTTTCCATATCCGTTTTAATATCCTGCGGTTCTTTAGCAAACTCCTTGCCGTCATTTTCCTCGGCGCACTTGTAAGCGTTTATAATGTATGCCGCCGCGAAGAATACAAATACAAGGTCGCAGACCGAGAGCCCGTAACCGGTCGGTATTTTCGCTCCGTTTCCGCTGATAAGCGTCAATAACCTTGGAATATTTGCGGAGCCGAGCAAGAATAAAGCGGACGAGCCCGAGGCAAATATACTGCGCATCGCTTTTTTGTTGGATAAGCCGGCGCAAATTCTTGCGAATGACATAAAGAAAATCATCATAAACGCTATTCCGAATATTTCGAGCATTAAGTCGGAAACGTTAACATAAGCTATCTTGCTGAGAAGCCTCATCACGGTTCTTGACATTGCCCAGAAAAACGGAGTTATCGCAAGAAATTTGTACTGCGAATATGTTGTTCTGCCGTCAATATACGAAATACCGAACACTAAAATGTAAATTGCGGCGCACACGCCGAACACCGTTTCAAACAAAAGAGGAATTTGACTCTTATCCCCCGTTCCGAAAAGCGAAATCCCTACGTCCGTAAAATTCTTCGCATTTATAAGAAAATCGGACGCAGATGAGACAACATCGAGCACAATTCCCACTCCGAAAGCTATCGACGTTACAGCAAGAAATTTGTTTTTTCGGTAGGGCGACTTTGACGCCGGTATATTTTTCGCAAAAATTGCCACCAAATATGACGCCAAAATTGCAAGCGCCGCTAAAATATACATAACGTAAACCGAGCGGTCGACAGCCTTGTAAAAGCCGGTGCCCTGTTCAATAATATTGAGAAGCTGATAAAGCCTTACGGGAATTGCGGCTATAAGCATACCTGCCGCAATGTAAAGCCCTAAAAGAGGATTCATTTTTTCGCTTTTGCCTGTAATTTTCATCGTATTTCTTACCTTTCCTCAATGGATATGTATTCATTAGGCATTCCGAAATTTTCTTCACGGTCCGCAATCGGAACATAGGGCCTGGGAACATTAACGTTTTTATAAGCCGGGCGTACAATTCTGCCGTTGGAGGTTATCTCTTCAATTCGGTGTGCCGACCAGCCCGCAACGCGCGCGCTCATAAACAGCGGTGTAAACAAATCCCTCGGTATTCCGAGCATTTCGTAAATAAATCCCGAATATAAATCAACATTCGCGCAAACTTTTTTATTGATTCCTCTGTGCTGGGCAAGCAGTGACGGCGTTAATTTTTCTATAAGGGAGAGAAGTTCAAAGTCATCCTCCCTGCCGTTTTCTTTGGCAAATTTTTCGGCATATCCTTTTAGAATTTTTGCCCTTGGGTCTGAAAGCGTATATACCGCGTGCCCCATTCCGTAAATAAGACCGGAACGGTCGCCCGCCTGCTTATTGAGAATCTTGTTGAGGTAATCCCTAAGCTTTGCCTCATTGGTATAATCGGGAAGATTTTCTTTAATATCGTCCACCATTTTAACGACGCGCAAGTTTGCCCCGCCGTGTTTAGGCCCTTTAAGCGAGCCTATGCCTGCCGCTATCGCAGAATAAGTATCTGTTCCGCTTGAGGTTATGCACCTTGTTGTAAAAGTTGAATTGTTCCCTCCGCCGTGGTCCGCGTGGAGAATAAGGCAAATATCGAGTAGCTTTGCCTCCTTATCCGTAAACTGCTTGTCAAATCTTATTGAACGCAGAATTGACTCAGCGAATCCGAGCCTAGGATTATTCTGGTGAAAAAACATACTCTTTTTGTCATATACTCTGCGTTTAACCTGATAAGAACCGGCCATAATTACGGGAATCTGCGCTATTAAACGAATGCTTTGGCGAAGTACGTTCGCAGGGTCTGTATTATCGGCGTCGTCGTCATAAGAATACAGGGCAAGAACACAGCGCGCGACCTTGTTCATAATGTCCTTTGACGGCACCTTCATAATCATATCCTCAACAAAATCCTCGGGCAATTCACGAAGATTCGCGAGAATCTGTTTAAACCCGTTAAGCTGTTTTTCCGTCGGAAGAATTCCGAAAAGCAGAAGATAAATTACTTCCTCATAGCCAAAACGGTTTTCCTTTTCACAGTTTTTGACTATATCTTCAATATTGATTCCACGGTAAGTCAGCTTGCCGTCCTTCGGAACACGCTCACCGTCTTCAATATAATACCCTTCAACAGAACAAATTTTTGTAAGGCCTGCCAATACACCGGTAGAGTCAGCGTTGCGAAGACCGCGTTTAACGTCAAATCTTCTGTAATATTCCGGGTTAATATAGTTATTTTTACGCTGCTCTTCGAATAAATTATTAAGAGCCTCTTTTGATATTGTGTCAAACACCTCTGGCATCAGCCTACCTCCTTATAAATTATATATAATCTATTATATTTTATAACAAACCTCAAATAAAGTCAACAAAAAGGGAGTGATAAAATTTGAAAAGCTACACCGCGGTCTGTTTTTTCCTTGCCGTTGCGCTTATACTTTTTCCGCTTGTATCCGTGCCTAAGGCAAAAGACACTTTTTCGGCAAATGTTTCCGGAGAAAGCGTCGACGAAGACGCCGCATACGATACCGAGGAACAAACAGCGGAAACAAACGTTAAAGTTATGTCGGCCGCCAGCGGACAAGTGACCCAAATGCCGCTCAGGGAATACCTTATAGATTCAGTCGCCGCTGAAATCGGAGGCTCCGCCGAGGAAGAGGCTTTGAAAGCGCAGGTAATTGCCTGCCATACGCTTTTACTCTATAAAAAAGCAAACAAGGATTCAAATTTAGGCGACGCGGATATTTCTGATACAACGCAAAAACTGCTGACGGAGGCTGAACAGCAGGAAAAATGGGGAGATAATTACGCTTCTTTCCGTGAAAAGACCGAAAAATGCGTCGCAGAGGTGGAAAACAAAATACTTTGCTTTGACGGCAAGCCTATTTTGGCGGCATTTTTCGCCGTAAGCAACGGTAAGACGGAAAATTCGGAAAACGTTTGGGGCAAGGCTCTTCCATACCTTACCTCCGTTGACAGTCCCGACGATAAGCTGTCGCCGAATTTTACCTCCACCCTTTCCGTACCGGAGGAAGAATTTAAAAAGAAACTCACTGAAAAGGGCGCCTCTTTCGGCGAAAAAGCGGAGGAATGGGTTGGAGAATGTGAATTAAATTCCACAGGAACCGTTAAGAGCATTTTGATTGGCGGAAAAGAATTCAGCGGAACGGATATACGCAGTATTTTTTCGTTAAAAAGCGCTACCTTTACGGTAAAATACGAGGGCGGTCAATTTATTTTTACCGTTTCCGGCTACGGCCACGGCGTGGGTATGAGCCAATACGGCGCAAACGAAATGGCGAAAAAAGGCAATACATATGATGAAATTCTTTTGCACTATTACAAAAACGCCGTTATCTCAACCGAGGTGCAGTCTTAATTGCCCGCATAACGGCGGACAAAACTCTCGTTTCTTAAAAGCCACGCATATATTAAAATAAAATAGAAAGGGCAGAACGCGGCACTCCCGCCCCTCTCAACAAAAAAACTCCCCGAAAAAATCGGGGAGTTCGTTTAGCAAATTAAATTACTGCTCAACAGGATAAACGCTGACCTTTTTTCTGTCTTTGCTCATTTTCTCAAATTTAACTTTACCGTCAACAAGGGCAAAAAGCGTGTCGTCAGAGCCGCGGCCGACATTGTTTCCGGGGTGAATATGAGTACCGCGCTGCTTAACAAGAATATTGCCCGCAAGAACGAACTGACCGTCCGCTCTCTTTACGCCAAGCCTTTTTGACTCTGAATCTCTGCCGTTTTTGGTAGAGCCCATACCTTTTTTATGAGCAAATAACTGAATGTTAATTTTAAGCATTATAAAGCACCTCTTTCAATTTTTATGTGTTGCGGATACTGATTTTGCAGTTCGGTCAAATGCAGCGCCAAACCCTCCGTCAGAACCTTCGTTTCGGATAAATTTGCTTTAGGAATCACAAACTTCATATATCCGTCGCGGACAACCGCGTCCGCCTTGATTTTCAGGACTTCAAGGACAGTATTTGCGACTAAATACGCTGCGGATGAAACCGCGCTGCAAACAATATCCCGTCCGTTTTCCCCCGCGCCCGAATGGCCGCTGATTTCAAAGCCTTCAATCAAGCCGCCGGACCGAAAGAATTTTACTGTTATCATTATGCGTTAATCGCCGTAATCTCAACCTTGGTGTAAGGCTGACGGTGACCCATTTTGCGTTTTTCGTTTTTCTTGGGCTTGTAAGTGAAAACGGTGATTTTTTTGGATTTGCCGTTTTTGATAACCTTGGCCGCAACAGTTGCGCCCTCAACATAAGGAGTGCCTGCCTTAATGCCGTCATCTGAACCTACCGCAAGTACCTTGTCAAAGGTTACCTCTGCGTTTTCTTCCGCGTCAAGCTTTTCAATGAAAACAACGTCGCCGTCCGTAACTTTATACTGCTTGCCGCCGGTAACAATAATTGCGTACATTTTTTTACCTACCTTAATATAGACTCGCTATTGAGGGCGGGAAAACCACTTACAGCCTGAAAGACAGACTGCCCCCTAATATGCGGCTTAAAAATAATAACAAAAAAAGTCATATCTGTCAAGAGGCGATTTAAAATAATTTAACTTTTCCGTCTTGTATTGCTATGTTTTTTATGATAAAATCCCAATATTAAACAAAAGGAGCTATATATGAGTAAATATTTATTCTGTTATTTTATCGGCAATGAGCCTTGGGAAGAAAGAATCCATTTCGCGATAAGCGGCGACGGGTTACATTTTACGCCTATTAACAACAACCGTGAAATAATTACGCCTACCCTCGGCAAAAAGTGCGTGCGCGACCCGTTTATTGTTCCGGAAAGGGACGGCTTTTATTATATTATCGGCACAAATATGAAAAGCGAAGAGGGGTGGCTCTCAAATCACGCTCTCATCAGTTGGAAATCAAAGGACCTCATAAATTGGACCGACGAAACCGTTATTGATATAAGAGATTTCGGAAATGAATTTGCCGACACCACAAGAGCGTGGGCGCCCGAAGCGTTATGGGATGAAAACGAGCGTAAATATTTTGTGTATTGGTCAAATTCCACAATTCAAAACGACTGTACGGCAATTTATTACGCTTACACAGATGATTTTAAAACGCTTACATACCCTAAAATTCTGTTTGAGCGCCCCGGAGTGCAAACGATTGACGCGGATATTATCCGTTCTCCGCTGGACGGGCTTTACTATATGTATTTTAAATTTGAGGAATCGCAGAAAATTGCGTATGTAACCGCAAAAAATCTTTGCGGGCCGTATTCGGGCGCGCCGTCGGTAGTTTCGCTTGCGCCGACGGGCGTCGAGGGCAGCAACATTTATCATCTTGACGGCACAGACCGCTATATTATGATTATGGACGAATACGGCGCTCACCGTTATTTTGCTCAGGAGACGAAAAATATGAGAGATTTTACCGCGTTGCCGAAAGACTGCTATTCGATGGATTTTTCACCGCGGCACGGCAATATCATAAAAATTTCAGACGAGCGATTTAACGCGCTTACGGAAAAATTCGGGGTTTAAATAACTTTACATAACAGAAAAAACCTGTTATAATATAGCATAATTTACTGAAAAACAATATGATTACAAATTCGGAGCAAATGCAATGAAAGATATGTCACTCAGCAAAAAGCGAACTGTTCTTGTAGTTGAAGACGACCTTATAAACAGAGAAATACTGTCCTCAATACTATCTGACGCTTACGATGTCCTTCAAGCCGAAAACGGCAAAGTAGGCATTGAAATTCTTGAATCGTGGAAAAAAGAAATTTCCCTGATTTTACTTGACATTCAAATGCCTGTTATGAACGGATACGAGTTTCTTAAAACTATCGGCCAAACGCCGTCGTTAAGAACAATACCTATAATAATTACAACCTCAAGCAACGCCACCGACGATGAAATTAAATGCCTTGAAAACGGCGCCTCGGATTTTGTTACAAAGCCGTATAATCCTGATGTTATTTTAAGACGGGTAGGCAGTATGATACGGCTTCGTGAGGCTTCTTCGGTAATTGACAGAGTTGAGCGAGATACTGTTACAAGTGTTTACAGCAGGGACTTTTTCTTTATTTTCGCGGAAAAGCTCCTAAAAAACTCCGAAACCGAATATGACATTTTTTGCTGTAAAATTATGTATCTTAAAATGCTTCAGAGCAGGCACAGCCAAGCAAAGGTTGAAAAATTGCTTATCGGCATCGTAAAAGCTATGGAAGAAAATTTCGGTTCCGATTCTGTTTTCGGACGGCTCAGCGACAGTACTTTTTTTGTACTGACCCCTCATAAAGCGAGAGAAAATTATGAAAACATTTCGGAAAATCTGCGCAACGCCGTAAAAACGCTTTCTATTCCCGACGCGGTTTTGCATTTTTCCGCTTATCCGTCGGTTGACGGCAAAGTTCCCGTAATTTCCCTTTGCAACAAGGCGACTGCGGCTGTTGAAGATGTAAAATACCAATTCGGCAAACAGTTTGCCGAATACAACAGCGAATTTAAGGATAAATATTTTCGCCATCAGGCCATCCTTGGATATATGGAATCCGCCCTCAAGGAAAATCAGTTTGAGGTTTACTATCAGCCGAAATACGCCCTCGGCAAGGAAAAAGCGGGCGGCGCGGAGGCGCTTATCCGTTGGACTCACCCTAAGCTCGGTTTCATAAGCCCGGGAGAATTTATTCCGCTTTTTGAGAACAGCGGATTTATTACGGAGCTTGACTTTTATGTTGCGGAAAAAACCTGCCGCGACCTTCGGGAATGGCTCGATTCGGGCAAACCTACGGTTCCCGTTTCCTGCAACCTTTCCCGTGTGGATTTCAGTCACCCGAAACTCGCCGAAACCATTGTCGGAATTGCTGACAAATACTCCATTCCGCATGAGCTTCTTCACATTGAGGTTACAGAATCGGCGTACACCAATAATATGCAGGTTTTTCTTAACACCGTTCAAAAGCTTCATAACGCGGGCTTTTGCATTGAGCTTGACGACTTTGGCGCGGGTTACTCGTCGCTCACGGTTTTAGGAGAATTGGATATTGATATTTTAAAGCTCGATATGTACTTCGCGCGCAATATGAATTCCCCGAAACAGCGTTTGATTTTAGAGCATATTTTCTCTATTGCCAAAAACTTAAACATTGAAATTGTAGCGGAGGGTGTTGAGACAAAAGAGCAGTCCGACGATTTCCGCGATATGGGTTGTACATACATACAGGGCTACTATTATTCAAAACCGCTTACAAAAGCGCAGTTTGAAGAATATCTTAATAAATAAAACAGAGGTGCACAAATATGACGACAAAGGAATGTTATGACAAAATAGGCGGAGATTACGATAACGCTTTAAGCCGCTTTAAAAGCGACGCGCTCGTTAAACGCTTTTTGCCTATGTTTTTAAATGACCCGAGTTTTGGCGAGCTAACCGAGGCTTTGGAAAAATGCGATGTGCAGACAGCATTCCGCGCCGCTCACACTCTAAAGGGCGTAAGCGCCAATTTGTCGCTTTCACGTCTTAGCGCGTTATCCTCGGAAATTACCGAATTGCTCAGAGCGGAAAAGCTCACAGAGGCGAAAGAATTTTACCCCGCCGTTAAAGAATCTTATGACATTACGCTTGAAACAATAACGCAGTTCAAAAACGAAATGGAGTAAAATTTTTAACTTAGGCAAAATTGCCCCGCCTGTAAAGGCGGGGCAACAGACAGTTTTTGATTTCAATATTCATATTGATTTTTCTCATAAATAATTGCGTCTTCGTCTGTCAGGGCGAGGACTTTTTTATACCGCTTTTTCAGCTCTTCAAAGTATTCGCGTCTGTCCTCTGTGAAATGGCAGATTAAATACCCGTCGAAAAGATTTAACCCTTTAAAATCGGTCAGCGAGGTATTGTTTTCGTCATATTTCGCCACGTGGGAAAAATCAGGGCAGGCAATGTGCGCCCCTGCGCTTCCGCCGATATACACCGCCCCGTTTTTTACCAGCCTTACTATTTCATCGGTAAAATTGCACAGCTTTAACCGTTCAAAAGTGCCGAACGTATTTCCTCCGCCCACATAAACAGCGTCAAAGCTTAAACCGAAAAACTTTTCGCAGTCGTAATAGTTAAAAACCGCAATATTTTCTTCCGAAAAGCCCGCTTCAAGAAGCCTCGGAAGATATTTTTTATTCTTAATACGCCGAATATTCGCCTTTTCATTTGGTATAAAAAGCACCTTGCAGTCTTTAATCGGCTTTCCTAAATTTTCAAGTATTACCTGCTTTGACTTTTCATTGCGGAAATCACAGGAAGATAAAATCAGTTTCATCTGCTTTCCTCGTTTTTACGGCATAGCGCTGTCAAGTAAATCCTCGCCGAGCTTATTTTTCTTAATTTTGGGCTTATTAAACATTTTGCCTTTCATTATTACGCAATAAGGGTTTCTTATCGTTTCAAAATCTTCAAGAGGATTTTTGTCCGTAACCAATATGTCCGCCGATTTACCCTCTTTGATACTGCCGGTGACCTCGTCGATACCGGCAATTTTTGCATTGCCGAGAGTGGCGGTATAAAGCGCAAATTCAGGGCTTACACCGACATATTTCTGAAAATATACAAGCTCGCGCCACATATTGTAATGAGTTACAAACGGACAGCCTGTATCCGTGCCGAGACCCACCGGGATACCGTGTTCAATGGCGTTTTTCGTGCCCTCAATTATCCCCTCAAATACAACGTTTGAATTGTATTGAACCATTTCGGAGACGCGCGTTGCGTCACGGCTGAATTTTGCAAGCGGAAGAGCGGGAGAAATAGTGCAAATGTAAGCCGAACCGTGTTGTTTGAGGCATTCGGCGGTATGCTCATCCATTGGCGCTCCGTGTTCAACCGTATCAACGCCGTTTTCCGCGGCGACGCGCACACCCTCTGCGCTCTCAACGTGAGCGGCTACCTTAAATCCTAATTTATGCGCCTCATCGCAACACGCTTTTACAAGCTCCGGAGCCATTTTCAGCACGCCTGGTTCGCCCATCACGGTTGCGTCAAGCACGCCGCCTGTTATCATAATTTTAATTAAATCCACGCTTTGCTCGGAAAGACGCCTGACCTCTTCACGGCATTCTTCCTCGGTATTGGCCTCAACCGCAACGGAGCCTACCATATGCCCGTCCTTTGGCCCTATGGCATTGTTTGAGGCAAGGATTCTCGGTCCGTCGGTTTTGCCGGAATTTATCATATCACGCAGGCGCGTGTCAAAATCCGCTACTCCGCCCACAGTTCTGACGGTGGTGACTCCCGAAAGCAATTCCTGCATTGCGTATCCTTTACACATTTCAATGCCGATTTTTCTTGTAACGGCGCTTGATGTAACGAGCTTTACAAGCGCTTTCGTGTTCCCGCTCGTTGCCGAAGGCTTTCCCCCTGCCGGCAGATGAACGTGAAGGTTGATAAGGCCGGGCATTAAATACCGCCCGCCGAGGTCTATGACCCTTGTTTCTCCGCCAACGATAAATTTGTCGGCGATACTGCATATTTTACCCTCGTCAACGACCAAAACTTTATTATTAACAGGGGTCATATTTTCCGTTCCGTCAAGCATAATAAAGTTTCTGTAAACCGTTTTCATACTCAAATCTCCTTAAAAGCACAAAATCTAATTTAATTATACACTAAATACCGTTAAATTCAAGATAAGTAATAAAAGAAGTTAAAACGCATATATTATTCTGAGGTGAAAACAATGTGGAAGAAATACAGGGGATTTATTATTTCAATAGCCATTGCGCTGGCTGTCGGGGGATTATCGGCACTTCTTACAAGGGAAAATATGCGGCTTTTTTCAGAAGTGAACAAGCCTTTGTTCACTCCGCCCGCTTTCCTTTTTCCCGTTGTCTGGACGATTCTTTACATTCTTATGGGATTTTCAAGCGCCGTTATATTTGAGCACCGCAGATTCAAAAAACGCGAGGCTGAAACAGGGCTTATTTTATACGGTATCAACCTAATTTTAAATTTCTTTTGGAGCATAATTTTCTTTAATATGAGGGCGTACTCGTTTGCGTTTGCGTGGCTCCTTATTTTGTGGTCTGTAATTTTGGCGATGATTGCGCAATTTTACAAAGTCAACAAACTGTCGGCGTACCTGCAAATTCCTTATTTGATATGGGTAACGTATGCGGGTTATTTAACTTTGGGCATAAGCGTTTTAAACTGATATATCATTAAAAAAGCGCTCGGATTGAGCGCTTTTTTTGCCGATAAAATTACCGCCGATATATGAAAAAATTTTTCTTTCAAATCGGCGGATTTTTTCTATATTCAATAATGGGCTTGCGCCGTCATTATAAAGTTGCGGCCATAACGGCTTTGATTGTGTGCATACGGTTCTCGGCCTCGTCAAACACTATTGAGCGTTCGCCGCCGATGACATCATCGGTAACCTCCATACAAGTAAGCCCGAATTTTTCATAAACCTTTCTGCCGATTTCCGTGTTGAGGTCGTGAAACGCGGGCAGGCAGTGCATAAAGCGGCAGTTTTCGCCGGCGTTTTTCATAAGCTCGGCCGTTACTCTGTACGGCGTTAAATCTCGGATACGTTCCTCCCAAACACTGTCGCTCTCTCCCATTGATACCCAAACGTCCGTGTAAATTACATCGGCGTTTGCCGTTGCCGCCGTGGGGTCTTCAACAAATTCGATAACCGCGCCTGTTTTCTCCGCGATTTCCATACATTTTTTTACAAGCATACCGTCAGGAAAATACTTTTTGGGGGCGCAGGCGGTAAAGTGCATACCCATTTTTGCCGCGCCTACCATCAAAGAATTGCCCATATTGTACCTTGCGTCGCCCATATAGACAAGCTTTTTGCCTGAAAGAGCGCCGAAATGCTCGCGAATAGTCAGAAAATCCGCGAGTATCTGCGTGGGGTGAAATTCATTCGTAAGCCCGTTCCAAACCGGAACTCCCGCATATTTCGCCAACTCTTCGACTATTTCCTGACCGTAACCTCGGTACTCGATTCCGTCAAACATTCTGCCGAGTACCCTTGCTGTGTCCGCAATGCTCTCTTTTTTTCCTATCTGCGAACCCTGCGGGTCAAGATAAACGGGGTGCATACCGAGATCTGCCGCCGCAACCTCAAACGCACAGCGTGTACGCGTGCTTGTTTTTTCAAAAATCAAAGCCACGTTTTTGCCCTCGCACAGCCTGTGTGAAATTCCGTTTTTCTTTTTATTTTTAAGCTCCGCCGCCAAATCAAGAAGATAATTTATCTCTTCGGGGGTAAAATCCAACAGCTTTAAAAAATGCCTTCCTTTTAAATCCATACTTTCACCTTTACACATTCGCGCACGCGGTTTTAATAACTTCAATCGCCCTTAAAAGCGTTTCCTTCGGAATATTGAGAGCAGGAAGTAAGCGCACCTTATCTTTAGCTGTAAGGCAGAGAACGCCGTTTTCCATTGATTCCTTAACTACATCGGCCGCGGGTCTTTTTGTTTTAATTCCTATCATAAGCCCGATTCCGCTGACGCTTTCAACACCCTTGGCGCCGCTGAGCGATTCAAATGCCGCGCGGCTTTTATCTTTAACCTCAGAGAGAAAAGAATCGTCAATTCGCTCAATAATGCTTAATGCCGCCGCACAGCAAACGGGATTTCCGCCAAATGTTGAGCCGTGGTCGCCGTAGCCGAGAACGTCTTGCGCCTTTTCTCCGATAAGAGTTGCGCCTAACGGGAGCCCGCCTGCAAGACCCTTGGCTGTGGAAACGACATCGGGCGTAACCCCGTAATTCATATAGCAGTAAAGCTCGCCTGTTCTGCCGTTGCCCGTCTGAACCTCATCTACCATAAAAAGAACGTCGTTTTCATTGCACCAATCGCTCAAAGCCTCAACAAAGCCCTTATCTACCGGCAAAACTCCGCCCTCGCCCTGAATACACTCTATAAGAACGCCCGCGGCGGGTGTTTCGGCGTGAATTTTCTTTATTGCCTCTAAATCGCCGGCGTCAACGCTTTTAAAGCCGGGAGTTAAGGGGGTGAAAAGCTCATGGTAATGCTCCTGACCCGTTGCCGAAAGAGTAGTGAGCGTTCTGCCGTGAAAGCTGTTATTAAGCGTTATTATTGTATAGCGGTTTTCACCGTATTTGCCGCCTGCGTATTTTCTTGCTACTTTAATAGCGCATTCGTTTGCCTCGGCGCCCGAATTTGAAAAGAACACCTTTTTCATTCCCGTTCTTTCGCAGAGAATCTCCGCAAGGCGTATGCAGGGCTCCGTGTAATATAGATTTGACATATGCTGAACCTTCGCAATTTGTTCTTTTACGGCGTTCTGCCAAATTTCATCGGCAACGCCGAAAGACGTTACGCCTATGCCCGAACCTAAGTCTATATACTCCTTGCCGTTTTCATCTTTTACTACCGAGCCCTTACCTGAGACTATGCTTACGGGAAAGCGGTTGTATGTATTTGCTATATATTTTTTATCGGTACTTTGTAAATTCATTTTTTATCTCCTGTGACCATAGTGCCGGCGCCCTCTGCCGTGAGAAGCTCCATAAGAATTGAATGCGGAATTCTGCCGTCCATTATAGTAACGTTTTCAACGCCCTTGCCGATAGCCTCAACACAGCAGTCCACCTTAGGTATCATACCGCCGGCAATAATGCCGTCTTTTTTTAGAGACTGAGCCTCGGTAACGGTAAGCTCTGGGATAAGCGTTGAAGGGTCGTCTTTATCCATTAAAACTCCCGCGATGTCCGTCATCATTATAAGTCTTTCGGCTTTCAATGCTCCTGCGATAAACGCCGCCGCAGTATCGCCGTTAATGTTGTAGGTGTTTCCCTTTTTATCGCATCCTACCGTTGAAATTACGGGAATATAACCCTTTTCAAGCAAATCCTCGACTGCGCCTATGCGCACTCTTGTAATTTCGCCCACAAAGCCGAGCCGTTTATCTTTCATTTTTGCCTCTATAAGCCTGCCGTCGATTCCCGAAACGCCCATTGCCTTTCCGCCGTTCATCTGAAGAAGGTTCACAAGCGATTTATTCACTTTTCCCGCAAGCACCATTTCAACAATATCAACGGTTTCTTTGTCGGTAACGCGCAGGCCGTCAACAAACTCCGCCTTTTTGCCGAGCCTGTTCATAAGGTCGTTTATTTCAGGGCCGCCGCCGTGAACAAGCACTACCTTAACGCCGATAAGCCACAAAAGAACAATGTCCTCCATAACCTGCTTTTTAAGGCTCTCGTTTATCATGGCGTTGCCGCCGTATTTTACAACTACAACTTTGCCTACATAGCGTTTTATATAGGGAAGCGCCTGCGTTAAAACCTCCGCGCGTTCCGCGTTTGAAAAATTTTCCATTATACTGCCTCCGAGTTTTCAGCTACGGTAATCGCCGTTTATTTTAACATAATCGTAAGTCAAATCGCAACCCCAAGCGGTCGCTTTTTCAGTCCCGCTGTTAAGAGAAACTGCTATCTGTATTTCATCTGCGGACAAAATCTCTTTCGCCTTTTCTTCCGAAAAGTCTATTACAACGCCGTTTTTGCACACTGTAACTTTTCCGCGGTCGGATATATAATCTATTCCGATTTTGCCGGCGTCTATCCGGGCGCCCGAATAACCTATCGCGCAAAGTATTCTGCCGCAGTTGGCGTCGGCGCCGAACATTGCCGCCTTTACAAGGGAAGATGAAATAACCGACTTAGCGCATATCCTCGCGATTTCTCGGCTTTCGGCGCCCGATACAAAACATTCAACAAGTTTTGTCGCTCCCTCTCCGTCTTTCGCCATAAGCCTTACCGTCTTTTTGCAGAGAGCCGAAAGCGCCTGTGTAAACACAGCATAGTCGCTGTTTTCGGATTCTATTCTTTCATTTCCGCAAAGTCCCGACGCCAAAATCGCAACAGTATCGTTTGTTGAGGTGTCCCCGTCAACAGAAAGCATATTAAAGCTGTCGTCCGTCACGGAAAGGAGCGCGCTTTTAAGGCATTCAGGCGAAATATCCGCGTCGGTCGTTATAAAACAAAGCATTGTAGCCATATTAGGGTGAATCATTCCGCTACCCTTGGCGATTGCCCCTATTCTGCATATTTTCCCGCCGAGTACAAATTCAACGGCAAATTCTTTTTTTACCGTATCGGTCGTCATAATTGCTTTAGCCGCGGCGTCAGAACCGTCAGAGCTTAACTCCTTTACAAGGCGCGGCATACCGTTTTTTATAGGTTCAATGTTTATTGACGGCCCTATAACTCCGGTGGAAGATACTATAAAATCGGACGCTTTTGTTCCCGTTGCCTCCGCCGCCAATTCACACATAGCTTTTGCCTTTTCCACACCGTCGGGACTGCATGTATTTGCTATACCGCTGTTGCAGATAACTCCCCTCGCTTTTCCGTCTGAAATATTTTCACGAGTAACGGTAATCGGCGCGCCGTAAACTAAATTTTTTGTAAAAACCGCCGCGGTATCGCATTCTTTTTCACACATTATCAGCGCGAGGTCCTTTTTTTCTTTGTTTTTTCGTATTCCGCAGTGTATTCCGGACGCGGTAAAACCTAACGGAGCGCAGATGCCGCCCTCTATCATTTTAAAATTCATATTTATTCTCCTATATTAAGTCCTGTGGTTTCTGGAATCCCCAGAACAATATTCATATTTTGTATCGCCGCGCCGGAGGCGCCTTTTCCGAGGTTGTCAAATCGGGATACAAGCATTATTCTGTCGTCATTACCGAATACGCTTATCTCCATATCATCTCTGCCTGAAAAAGCCGACGCCGAAAGAAAACCGCCTTCATCGGTATTTTCACGGTACTTTACCGTTTTACCGGTGTAATAAGACCTGTAAATATTTTTAATATCCTCAAAGCCGCCGTTTATCTGCTCTTTCGCGAGCGTTATTACGACCTCCATACCCGAATAATAGCTTGAAACAATCGGTGTGAATAAAGGCAATTTATCAAGACCGCAAATTTTGCTCATCTCGGGCAAATGCTTGTGCGTTTGCGAAATACCGTAACTTCTGGGAGCGAGTAAGGCTTTTTTATTCTCTTCATTTTCGTAATCGGCAATCATTTTTTTGCCGCCGCCGGAATAGCCTGTCAGCGAAAACGCGGACAAAACCGCGTCCTTCGGGAGCAATCCGCGCTCTGTAAGCGGTTTTATAAGGGATATAAACCCGCTTGCGTGGCACCCCGGATTCGCTATTCGCTTTGAATGTTTTATTATCTCTCTGATGCCTGCGAGTTCCGGAAAGCCGTATGCCCACCCTTGCGCGGTTCTGTGCGCGGTAGACGTATCAATAATAACCGTTTTATCGTTATCTATAAGCGATACAGCTTGCTTTGCCGCCTCATCCGGCAGGCATAAAAACGCAATATCGGCCAAGTTAAGCGCTTTTTTTCTTGCATTTAAATCTTTTCTTTTTTCTTCGCTTAAACGTATAAGCTCAATGTCTTTTCTTTTGTCTAAACGCTCATAAATTCTGAGCCCCGTTGTGCCGGCGCTCCCGTCAATAAACACCTTTGTCATTGCGAATCACTCTTATTTCGTCATTTTTTCCTGTTTTACCTTGCTGTCTATAACATGGCGTGAGGCGAGTTCTTTGTGAATATCCGCAAGGTCAATGCCCGCCTCTATCATCAGCACCATTACATGGTACGCAAGGTCGGCAATTTCATAAACCGTTTCCGCTCTGTCCCGCTCTTTTGCGGCTATAATGACCTCCGTACTCTCCTCGCCTACCTTTTTAAGGATTTTGTCAAGCCCTTTTTCAAAAAGATACGTTGTGTAAGAGCCCTCTTTTTTCTCTGTTTTTCTGCCCTTAATAAGTTCCATAAGCTCTTCATATGAAAAATCCTCATATTCCCCGCTTTGATATACTTTATCGTTAAAGCAGGAAAATGTGCCTTGGTGGCAGGCAGGGCCGTCGGGCATTACCGAAACTACAAGAGCGTCTTTGTCGCAATCAGCCGTAATTGAAACTATGTGCTGATAATTTCCGCTGGTTTCGCCTTTAAGCCATAGCTTTTGCCTTGACCTGCTCCAAAAACAGGTAAGCCCTTTTTCCATTGATATTTTAAGGCTTTCCCGATTCATATATGCCAATGTCAGTATCTTTTTGCTGACAGAATCAACAACTATTGCAGGTATCAGCCCTTTTTCGTCAAATTTAAGTTCGTCAATTTTTATCATTTTTATCTCCTAACAGGAATATTTGCCTTAAACATTTGCTCTTTAAGCTCCGATATTTTTACCTCTCCGAAATGGAATATAGACGCCGCAAGACCCGCGTCTACCTTTGGAATTTTCTTAAAAAGCGTGATGAAATCTTCAATTTTCCCGGCTCCTCCCGAAGCTATAACCGGAACGGAAACAGCGTCGCAGACAGCGTTCAGAAGCTCTAAATCAAAGCCTCCCTTAACGCCGTCGGTATCCATTGAATTTACCACGACTTCGCCCGCGCCGTTCTCAACGCAGTATTTAATCCAGCTCACTGCCTCCAGCCCCGTATTTTCACGTCCGCCCTTGGCAAAGACCCTGAATACTCCGTCGACCCGTTTAACATCGACCGAAAGCACAACGCACTGGTTGCCGTACAGCTTTGCGGCCTCTGAAATAATCGCAGGATTTTTGACGGCGCCTGAATTGACGCTGACTTTATCCGCGCCGCACTTCAGCACCCGGTCAAAATCCGCAACCGTGTTTATCCCGCCGCCGACTGTCAATGGGATAAACACTTTTTTCGCTGTTTCAATCAAAATATCGGTAAAAATTTCACGCCCGTCGGAAGACGCCGTTATATCGTAAAACACAAGCTCGTCAGCGCCGCAGTCCGAATAAAATTCCGCGAGCTTTACAGGGGAAGACACGTCTTTAAGCCCTTTAAAATTTACGCCCTTTACTACTCGTCCGTCCCTTACGTCAAGGCAGGGTATAATTCTTTTTGTAATCATTTCGCCACCTCAACAGCCTGTTTCAAATCAATATTTTTTGTATAATACGCTTTGCCGATTATTGCCCCGTAAAGATTGTTTTCCGCAAGCCGTTTAACGTCGCTCAGCGAAGAAACCCCTCCTGAAGCGATTATTTTCATATTAAATCTTCGGGACAATTCGCTGTAAAGGGCGTGATTTGTGCCTTTCATAGCGCCGTCTTTGGAAATATCTGTGCAAATAAGCGTTTCCACGCCGTCATTTTGCATTTTTTCACAAAAATCAAACGCTGAAATCGCGCTTTTTTCAGTCCAGCCCTTTATCGCCGCAAATCCGTCCAAAATGTCGATTCCTACGGCTATTTTACCGCCGTATTTTCCAACCGCGTCCCTCACAAAGCCCTCGCTTGTGACTGCCGCAGTGCCGAGAATGACTCTATCTATTCCGGCCGAAATATACCGTTCAATTACTCCCATATCGCGGATACCGCCGCCGACCTCGCAAAAAAGGCCGCTTTGATTTTTAATTTTTGTTACAGCGTAAAAATTCGGAGTTGTGCCGTTTTTAGCTCCCTCTAAATCCACAATGTGAATGTGAGACGCTCCGCATTTTTTAAAATCCTCCGCAATTTCGGGCGGATTATCGCTGTAAACCGTCATTTTATTGTAATCGCCCCTGTAAAGGCGAACAACTTTACCCTCAAATAAATCTATCGCGGGAAAAATAATCATAGGTTTGCCCCCGTTTCAGCGAACGCGCGGAGAATGTTAAGCCCTGTTTTTCCGCTCTTTTCAGGGTGGAATTGGCATCCGAACACATTTTTATTTTGAACCGTTGCCGTCAGCGGTGCGCCGTATTCAGCGGTTGCCACGGTAAATTCGTCACAGCCGGCGGCATAAAATGAATGAACGAAATAAACGAAATCTCCGTCGTTTATGTACTTGTTAATTGGGCTTTCTTTTTTTAAATCAAGAGCGTTCCAGCCGATATGCGGTATTTTAAGGTCATTCGGGATAACGTCAGAAATAGGTCTTACGCTTCCGTGAATAAGGCCCAAGCCCTTGTGTTCGCCGTATTCAAAGCTCTTATCAAAAAGGAGCTGCATACCAAGACAAATACCCATAATCGGTTTACCCTTTGCCGCTTCGTTTATCAACGCCTGCCCAAGCCCCGAATCAAACAGCTTTTTTGATGCGTCTTTAAATGCGCCGACGCCCGGAAGAACGATATTATCGGCTTTTTCCAAATCGGCCGCGTCGCCTGTAACCAATACATTTGCTCCTATTGCCGAAAACGAGCTTTTCAGTGAAAAAAGATTACCCACTCCGTAATCTGCAATCGCTATCATCAAAGAACTCCTTTTGTTGACGGAATTTCATCCTTATAATCCGAATTTATCTTAACCGCTTTAGAAAGGCTCCTCGCGGCTGATTTAAACGCGCCCTCAATTATATGATGTGAATTTTCTCCCGAAAACTGTTTAATGTGCAAAGTACACTCAGACGCGCGAATAAATCCGAGCCAAAATTCCTTTACAAGCTCCGTGTCAAATCCGCCGACCTTTTCGGCGGGAATGTTTAAATCAAAGCCGAGATATGCTCTGCCTGAAAGGTCAACCGACGTTAAAATCAACGCTTCGTCCATAGGCAAAACAACGCTGCCGTAACGCTCAATTCCTCTTTTATCACCCAGAGCTTCCGAAAACGCCGCTCCGAGCGTTATTCCTATATCCTCCGTAGTGTGATGATAATCCACCTGCGTGTCCCCGTCGCATTCAACCGTAAGGTCAAATCTTCCGTGGCGCGCAAAGAGAGTTAACATATGGTCAAGGAATCCGCAGCCTGAATTTACAGCGCTTTTACCCGTTCCGTCAAGGTTCAGCGAAAGTTTAATTTTTGTTTCCGCAGTATTTCTTTCTATTGCCGACGTTCTCATATTTGCTCCTTTAAAATTTCTTTAACGGCGCTGAGGAACAAGTCCATCTGCTCTTTTGTGCCTACCGTTATTCTGTTATAGCTTTGAATACGCTCTTTGTCAAAATGGCGGATAAGGATTCCCTTTTCCTTTAGCTTTAAATAAAACGTTTTACCGTCAATTTTATCCGAGGCGGCAAAAATGAAATTTGCCGATGAGGGCGTTAATGTAAAGCCCATAGCCTTGAGCTGTGACGCCGTATATTCGCGCACTTTTTTAATTTCCCCGCAATTCTTTTCAAAATATGCGTTATCTTTAAGAGCGCCTATGCCGGCAGCCATAGTCATCCTGTTTACGTTATAGGGGTTTGTGGAATACTTTACCGTATTAAGATCCCTTATAAGCTCTTTGTTTGCTATTCCGAATCCAAGCCTTCCGCCGGCTAAGGAGCGTGATTTTGAAAAAGTTCCCGTTACAAGCAAGTTGTCATATTTGTGTACAAGACTTACCGCGCTTTCCGCGCCGAAATCCACATAAGCCTCGTCCACTACAACTACGCTTTGCGGATTGCTTTTTATTATTTTCTCAATATCGTCAAGCGGCAGCGCTATACCCGTAGGGGCGTTAGGATTTGCGATAAACACCGTTTTATTCACGCCGCAAAACGCGTCCGTATTTACCGTGAAATCGTTTTCAAGCGGTATTTCCTCATAAGGTATGCCGTTAAACTCGGCAAAAACAGGGTAAAACCCGTATGTAATGTCGGGGAATACCGCCGTATGGGTTTCATCGCAAAACGCCGAAAACGCAAAGTTTAAAATTTCATCACTGCCGTTTGTAAAAAGTATCTCATTTTCCGAAACTCCGAAATATTCCGCGGCCGTTTTCACAAGGTCGCGGCACTCAGGGTCTGAATAAAGCTCCAATTTTTCCGCTTCTTTTTGAGCGAGAGATACTGCCTTAGGCGACGGAGGAAACGGGGATTCATTTGTATTGAGCTTTACATATTCCGTATTCTTTGGCTGTTCACCCGGAGTGTACGGCACAAGCGAATTATATTTTTCGCTGAAAAAACGGCTCAAAAATCTCCCTCCCCGGTGCGTATTAACGCGCTTTTAGCGTGGGCGGTAAGCCCTTCCTTCTCCGCAAAATACGCCACATCTCCGGCTACCCGCGCAAGAGCGTCTTTTGTATAATAAGTGTACTGCGTCTTTTTAATGAAATCGTCAACGGAAAGAGGGCTTGAAAACTTTGCCGTTCCGCCCGTCGGAAGAGTATGGTTAGGCCCCGCAAAATAATCGCCCAATGCTTCGGGGCAGTTTTTGCCCATAAAGACCGAGCCCGCGTGGCGGATTTTGTCAAGCCGGTCAAAGGGATTTTCAACGCAAAGCTCCAAATGCTCCGGCGCAATTTCATTCGCAATTTCAAACACTTTTTCAAGACTGTCGGCAACAATAATTTTACCGTTTGTGTCTATTGATTCTCTCGCGATTTCCTCTCTCGCAAGAAGCGGCAGTTGATTTTCAATTTCATCGGCAACATTCCTCGCCAATTCATCGCTGTCGGTCACCAAAACGGCGCTGGCCATTTTGTCGTGCTCCGCCTGAGAGAGCAGGTCCGCCGCCAAATGCTTTGGACTATTGAATTTGTCGGCAACAATTAAAATTTCACTCGGCCCCGCTATCATATCAATCGAAACAACGCCAAAGACCTGTTTTTTTGCTTCGGCGACAAACGCGTTGCCCGGACCCACTATTTTGTCCACCTTCGGAACGGATTCGGTTCCGTAAGCCAATGCGGCAATCGCCTGCGCGCCGCCCACCTTTACAATTTTATCAACGCCTGCGATTTTAGCCGCCGCTAAAATTACGGGGCTGATTTTGCCGTCTGCCCCGGGGGGAGTTACAATAACGACCTCTTTACAGCCGGCTATCTTCGCAGGAATTGAATCCATTAAAACAGTTGACGGATATGCCGCCGTGCCGCCGGGAACATAAAGACCCGCTTTGTCAACGGGAATTATCTTCTGCCCCATTACTATGCCGTCTTCGTCGTTTATAATAAAACTGGTTCTAACCTGTTTTTCGTGAAATTTTCTGATGTTTTTTGCCGCTTTTTCCAGAATTTCAATAAATTTAGGTTCTACCGAAGATATAGCCTCATTTATCTCGTCTTCGGTCACCAAAAGCTCTGTCAGGTCGGCTTTATCAAACTTTTTATTGTATTCAAAAAGCGCTTTATCGCCGTTTTTTCTGACGTTTTCAATTATTTCGGCGACAATATCGGTCACATTTACCGAAGGTATGGCACGGGCAAAAATCTCGCTGTTTTTTACCTCGCTGTATTTCATAATTTTAATCATAACCGTTCCTCCGTCTGCTCCGCGATTTTTTGAGCGAGCCTGTCGATTTCAGCGCTCTTAAATTTATAGCTTGCCTTGTTTGAAATGAGCCTTGCGCTTATGGGAACTACCGAGTCAAATACGGTAAGGTCGTTCTCTTTAAGCGTTTTACCTGTTTCGACAATATCGACTATTACGTCGGAAAGCCCTAAAATGGGGGCAATTTCAATTGAGCCGTTTAAATGGATAATGTCAATATCCCGCCCCTTCGAGCGGTAGTAATTCTCAGCGATATTTGAAAATTTTGTGGCGACCTTCAGCGTTCTGCCCCTGTCGTCGCGAAAATCCTTTTTAGCCGCGACTGCCATAACGCATTTGCCGATTTTAAGGTCGGCAAGCTCGTAAACGTCGGGCTCATACTCAAGCAAAATATCTTTGCCCGCTACGCCGACGTCCGCCGCGCCCCTTTCAACATAAATTGCGACGTCAGATGGCTTTACCCAGAAATAGCGAACTCCCGCAGACGGATTTTCAAATATCAGCTTTCTGTTGTTCTCTTTAATAGAGGGGCAGGGATAACCTGCTTTTTCAAACATTGAATATACCTGTTCCCCGAGCCTGCCTTTCGGAAGGGCAACGTTAAGCATTGTTTTCAACGCAAATCACCTCTCCGTCTTTTTCCGCCAAAAGCCTTTTGTATTTAACCGTACACGGCTTTTCTCTCTGCGTTAAAACGCTTTCCCCGTTGGATATTATCTCGTCGGCCGTTCTTTTAATAAATGAAATATCCGATTTTTCGGAATAGAGCAATAGCACGTCTACATCGTATTCGGAAACGGTAGACGTATTTTCAAGGGCGTCAAGATAAACCGCAAAGCCTATCGCCCCTGATTTTCTCTTCATATTTTTCATAAGAGCGTCATACTGCCCGCCTGAAAGCACGCTTTCGGGAATCCCCTCGGCAAAGCCTTTAAACACAAATCCGTTGTAATAGCGCAAATCGCCGACGGCTGAAAAATCAATTCTTACTGCGCCGCCGTTTTCTTCAATACACAAGGCTTTTATAACTTTTTCAAATTCGTCTATATTTTTATCGTCGGCAATACCTTTAAGATTTTTCCGTATCCAAGGCAAAACATCGCCTGCGGAGCCGTAAACTTTTGCCGCGTCCGCGAGTAAATCCGCCTTTGTTTTTTCAATTCCGAGCGCATCGCAGAAAGAAAGCAGCTCATGTATATTTTTTTCTCCGATAAAACGGAACGCTTTTTCAATTTCGCCCTGAGGTATTCCCGCGTAATTTATTACATCCGAAAGTATTCCCAAATGCGATATTTCCAAAATACAGTTTTTTCCTGTGCAGGCAAGGCTTTTTAACGCGAGAGATATAACCTCAAGAACGGTGTATTCGTCAATGCTGCCGATAGCCTCAAGCCCCACCTGCGTTATTTCTTTAAATGAATGAGTACCCTTTGAAACGCGGTAAACGTTTTCGTTATAATAAAGCTTTTGAACCGTTTTGCCCGAATCCTTCGTATTCTTCACTATTGAAAGTGTCACGTCGGGTTTTAAAGCCAAAAGCTTACCGTTTGTGTCTGTAAATGTTATTACGCTGTCGGAAATAAGAAAATCCTTATTTTTGGCGTAAAGGTCATATTCCTCAAATTTATTCATCTTATAGCGTAAATAACCGTATTTATCATAAAGCCCGCGAAGCAGAAAGACCAAATTTTCGCTTGGGAGCAGCTGCGCTGAATTCATTTATTTATATCCTCTTTATTCAATTTATTTATCGCGGCCGCGTACCCGCCGCTGCCGTAATTAAGGCATTTGCTTACCTTGCCTATCGTCGCGGTGCTGATGTCCAGCGTGTCGCTGATTTTCTGATAGCTCATGCCGTTTTTTAGAAGAATCGCCGCGTCAAGCCGCTGAGCCATATCGCGAATTTCCTTAATAGTGCAAAGGTCCTCAAAATAAACGTAACAATCCTCTATTGTTTCAAGATTTAAAAAAGTTTGGAACAACCTGTCAACCGAATCCGAATGAAAGTTCATAAAAAATCCCCGCGGTACGAAATTCAATAAGGGGTCTTCCCGCCAAGCGGTGTCAAGGTGCGGCAACAGCCGATTGGAGAAATCAAAGGGGCAAATCCCCTCCCTATTCCGAGCCGAACCCGCCGTCTATATAGGCGGGACGCCTTGCCCCGCGTTATATAACGTAAATAAAACTTCCCTTTTTGTGTTCGTACCGTTCCTTTCTTTTTTTAAAATACTCAGACATATTTTACGCTTTAGTATGTTAACACTTTACCTTGCTAAAGTCAATACGTATTCAGTCGATTTTGAAGTAAAAAACGGTATATATTTTATGAAAAATATACAAAACCGAATTTTTTTAACCGAAAGCAGTATAAAGTGCTCGGCAAATCAATAGTATTATACATTATTTATGTATATTTGTAAAGAAAAAACGAATAAAAAATGCATAAAATTACAAAGCGCTTTACGAAAATTTTAATACATAATGATATACACGCGTATAACTTAGGCAAGAGACGTCCCCCCGCCTATATAAGCGGCGGGGCAGGTTCCGTACTGAAAATATGGCAAATCGGCTAAAAAAGCGTCAACTCCCCATGCGGCGGGCGCATAGGGAGCGATTGTAAAAATATTCATTTTATTGCAAATTAGGCGTTTTAATAACCGTTAACAGCATTTTCGCGTTGCCGCGCTTATCCGCCTGACAAATACCCGTTCAAAAACATCGGCAGCATTTTGGAGCTGTAATCGGAAAGCGAGTATTCGCCGTTGCAAAGGCACCAGTCATACAGCAACGCGCGCTCATACAGCGCATAAGCCTTGACAATGTCGTTCACAGAATTTTTATCGGAAATTTCTCCTTTTTTTTGACCGTCCGTAACGATTTGCCTTAAAAGCCTGAAATATGTTCTGTTGCGGTCGAGTAAGCTTTTCTCGTTTTTTGTGATGAGCTGGGAGGATAAAAGCTGGGTCAAAAGGTCAATTGAAATACTGTTGTCAATCATTCTGAAAAGCTCTTTGTTGAGAAAAAGCATTTTTTGAACGCTTGACATCTGGTCAGGCATTACATCGCGCAGTTCTTCGTATTTTTCATCGAAAAGATACGCGAGCGATGAGAGCAAATCGTCCTTACAAGAAAAATAGTGGTAAAACGAACCCTTTGATGTGCCCGATTCCGACACAATATCGTCAATCGTCGTACCGTTGTACCCCTGCTCATAAAAGAGCTTCCAAGCGGCCGAAACAATTTTCTTTTTTGTGTTTTGAGTATTTTTCTTTTTCAAAAATACCGCTTCCTTGTCATATAATTCTGTCGAATTCCTTTGATACCTCTTTAAGCAGGCTGCGTATCGGTAACTGCTGCGGACAAACGCTTTCGCATTTTCCGCAGGCTATGCACTCCTTGGCTCTGCCCGAGTTTTTAACGTGGGCGTTGTAATATTGACGAGAATTCCATTTTATAAGCCCCTTGTCCTGCTTTTTCGCGTTAAGGCAGGCAAAAAGCTCAGGAATATTTATGTTTTTAGGACAGCCGGCAGTACAGTAACGGCAGGCCGTACACTGAATAATATCACTGTTTTTAAGAATGGCGCTTACCTTTTGCACAGCCTCGGCCTCGGCGTTGTTTAACGGCTCAAAATCCGTCATAAACGAGAGATTGTCGTTCATTTGATTCATATTGCTCATACCGGATAACACCATACAAATCCCGTCAAAGCCCGCGGCGAATCTAAGCGCGTATGAGGCATAACTTTTACCCGTGCTAAGAGAATCGAAAATTTCCTTTGCGCTGTCCGGCAGATTTACAAGAGCTCCGCCTTTAACGGGTTCCATAACTATAACGGGCTTTTTATGCTTTCGGCAGACTTCAAGACATTCACGGCTCTGAACGCCCGCGTCATCATAATCGCGGTAGTTAAACTGTAACTGAACGACCTCAAGAGCCGGATTTTCATTCAAAATCATATCAAGCACATCCGCTTTATCGTGAAAAGATATGCCTACGTGGCGGATTTTACCCTCTTTTTTAAGCTCAAGAGCCACATTGTAAGCGTTGGCGTTCTTATATTTGGGGTAATTCTCACTGCTTTGAGCGTGCATAAGGTAAAAGTCAAAATAATCGACTCCGCAATATTTTAACTGTTTTTCAAAAAACGGACGTATATCGGACTCGGTTTTAAATAAATTAGACGACAATTTGTTCGCCAGGACAAACGATTCGCGTGGGTAACGCTTTGTTAAGCAGTCGCGGATACTTGTTTCGCTCTGCGTTGCAACGTACCCGTGCGCGGTATCAAAATAATTAAAACCCGCCTCCATAAACGCATCAATCATTTTACAAAATTCGCCGTAATCCACCTTGACCTTCATTTTCATAGGAAGACGCATACAGCCAAATCCGAAATTCTTTTTTATTTCGGGGAAATAAGGATTGCTCCCGTCTTCATTTACAAATACTGACATAATAAATCCTTTTCGGTATGCGGTTACTGCAAGCGGCTTGTGAAATCCGCTTATGTACGCCGTACCGTTCCTTTCCTGTATTTTTATTTAAGGCGTGTGTTCATCTCCCCTCGCCTTAACCGCCTTAATTATATAACATAAGAACAATAATATCAACCGATTTTTAATAAGCGGCGCGCCCGTCGCTCAATAAGGGGCTTGCCCGTCATTAAAAACGGTATATTTTAACTAAAACCCTCCAGGCGCTTGTCGGCGCAGAGAGGGTCGCTTTTTAACAAAAGATATTGAGGGTTTTTTTAGATAATTTTCTTCTACGGCGATTTTTAACCCTATTTTAATATCATCGTTACAGAAAATTCTCTCGCCTCTTCGTCATATTCCCAGTCCAAGTCGCCGTTGTATTTTTTGAGAACCTTTATAACGCTTTTTAACCCAAAGCCGTGGCGCTGAGAGTCGCCCTTCGTCGTCTTTAACCTTCCGTCTGCAACATTTGGCGGAGAAACACAGCTGTTAGAGACAACGACAGACTCATAAGTATTTACCTTATTCGTAGTCAGCGTTATAAATTTTTCATCGCTTTCCTCCGCCGCCTCAACCGCGTTGTCAAGAATGTTACTCAAAATCGTTACCAAATCGTAATCGTTCACCTGACTCAAATTCGACATTTCGACGCTGAAATCAAAGCGGATATTTTTCACTTCACACTCCGTAGCATACTTACTTATTATTACATCAAGAGTGCGGTTCCCGCTGTGACAAGTGTTGCTGTACTGCTGTAACTCGTTTGTCATTTGAGTTAAATATTCGTCTATCTGCTCATTTTTATTTAACGCCTTTATCGCATTAAGGTGATTTTTTGCGTCATGAGCGTAAAGCATAAGCTCCTTGTTCTGGTGCTCAAGGATACTGTAATAGTTTTTATCCGTTTTTTCTTTTCTTATCTCGTTTTCAAGGATTAAATATCTGTTTTCTTTATCTACGTTCCGCTGATAGACAATAAAAAGCGTTATGGTTGAGAAAAACAGCAACGCGCTCGCCGATGAAATCAGAATTTTATACGCGCCGCTCAAATTGTAATTTGCGCAGATTCCCCACAGTACAATAAATGTAAATACGACAACAATGGGGTAAAAATACAGCGAAACGGGTATTCGCACGTTGATTTTATCCTTTTTTACCAAAGAAGAAAGTATCAAGCATGTTAAGAAATACAGCGTTTTGCTTATGGCGGCGTCAATTATTAAAAAGTTTATACTGCTGGTGTACGCCGTTATCTCGGTATTTGTAACAACAGATATTATAAAAATTGCGATAATTTCCGTCGCGGCGGAAAAAATATCGAGGATTATCGCATAAAATATAACCCTTGAATATTTTATTTCAAAGCAAAAATACGCAAAAGCAAAATGTATCAATATAAACGTAACGGCGTTTATCCAAACGGTGCTGTTAAAGACAATATCCCCCAACGCGCCGATTAAGAAAACTGCCGTTCCGATTAAGCAACATTGCCAAAAGCCGCGCTTTTTCTCGCCTATTTGAAGAAAAAATATGTATGCCATAAGCATTTCAAGAAAATATGTTACAAAAATAGCGATGTTATTTGCCATATAACCGCTTTGCACCCCACACTTCTAATTTTTGCGCTAACAACTTTTAACATATTCAAACCAATGTTTGTGAAAATCCGCCTGCTTTCTTGTGGCTATTGCAATTCTTACGCTGTCAATGTGCAGTTCCTTATAGTTGTACTCCGTAATGTAATGCAAATTTACATAAAACGACTTGTGAACCAGATAGAAAAACGTGTTCGGGAGCCTATCAATAAGCTCGTGGAAGTCGCCGCTTACATTGTAATTTCCGTTGACGGTAAAAACAGCGTTTCTCCTGTTTTCCCGCCGAATATATTTAATACTGTCAACGGGAAGTTTAATGTATCTGCTCTCTTCCTCAAGGTATATGTCAATATACGATTGGTCAAGATATGCAATCGCCTTGTCAAGCCCGGAATAAAGACGCTCAATATTAAACGGCTTTACAAAAAACCTGAAGATGTTAAGATTCATAGCATCGTCCTGATAATCCCCGAACGCCGTGACGAAAAACAGGATAGTTTTCCTGTTGCGTTTTTTTAATTCCCTCGCCAACGTGATACCGTCAATTTCAGGCATCTGAATGTCAAGGAACGCTATGTCAAACGCCTCGCCGCAATCTAAGATTTTTTTCGGCGATGTTGTGGAAAAGAAATCCGCATCAATATAATGCTCTTTCATATATTCCTCAATGTGAAGTTTTACCTGATTAAGATTTACTTTGTCGTCATCGCATATTACAATTTTCACATTCCTCACCCTGCAAACATCTTACACAAAATCGGTTATCGGAAATCAAATATAACTTAGGCAAGAGATGCCGCCGCCTATATAGGCGGACGGGCAAACCGCTTATTGAAATGCCGTCACTGAAATTTATACTTATTGTTTACATAAGTATTAAGCAGTAACAGGACATACTCGCGTTCAGTCGGCGACAGCTTTTCAAACAACTCTAAAATTTCCGATTTTGAACCGTCTTTAATTTCACCGATATAATAATAATCAAATGTGCCGCCCAAAACGTTGCATAAGCTTTGGGTAACCTTTACCGTAGGCAGGTGGTGCCCGCACTCAATACTTGACAAATGGTTTTTGGAAATGTCAATCAACTCGGCAAGCTTTTCCTGAGAAAAACCCATTTCCTTTCTTTTTTGCATTATTCGTATTCCGACCAAATCGGGGCTTATTTTCATATTTATCACCTCTTTATTATGCTACCATTTAAAACGCCGATTAACAAACAATTTTAGTAGAATGTATCTATAAAATATGTAATAATACCGAAAAAATTTAACTTTTTTATATAATGCTTAATTCTTGCGTTAAATACAAATTTTATTGCGTTTCGGCGATTTTATAGACATCAAATAGTAAATCTGTTATAATATTGTCGAATTAAAAGGAGATGAAAAAAATGAGCGTAATAATAAATAAAGCTACAAAAATTGTCAAAAAAACTGCTGAACTTTCTTTAAAAAGAGACGCCAATTCAACAACCTGCTTTGCTATATATCAGCCTAAGGCGCCCAAAGCGTTAAAGAAATTCAGTAAGATAAAATAATGATCAATAAATTATCTCAATATTTTGTCGGGAAGATGCTTTCAAGCGGTACAATAAGCGAAAACGACAGAGAGCTGTATGTCTACGGCCTGTTTATGTTGTTGTCGCGGATTATGTTTTTTATTATTGCCTGTATATTCGGCTTGATACTAAGCAGTACCCTTGAAAGCATTATCTTTTATATTGCATTTCAGTCTATTAGAATATATGCCGGCGGTTATCACGCCTCAACCGAAACAAAATGCGATATAATGTCAACACTTTCAATATTGGCTTGCATTGTTGTAATCTGGCTGTCAAAATCTTACGATTTACAGTCTGTCCTGTTTTTTACGGGTTTAGCGGCGTCAATACCGATTTTTCTCTTTTGCCCTCTTGATACACCCGAAAAACCGCTGACGGACATTGAATTTAAGTATTTCCGCAAAATCTCTTTAATAATTTTGTTTGTGATAATTGCCCTCAGCACCGTTTCGTACTTCCTCGGCTTAAGATTTTTAACTGCGCCCTGCGCTGTGAGTTTAATTCTCGAAAGCCTGTTGCTTATAGCCGGTAAATTCAAAAAGGAAACCGAAAAACGACAAGCGTAATATTAAATTATTTATATATTTAAGGCAAAACTTTTAAACGGTGTATATAAGTGTTTTTATATAAATTTGTGACAAATTGTCACTGGCATTTAGATGTTGATTGTATAACCTTTACAAAAACTTATCGCAATGCAGTTTTCAATAAGGGGCTTTGCCCCGTTGAATTGCGTGGCAAGGCTCAGTGTAAACCGCGCTGAGGAATCAGTGGAGACCAAATCTCCGGCTGATTCCGAAAATGGAACCCGCCGACAATATAGGCGGGGACATCTTGCCTGCGTTCAATAAGGGGCTTGTCTCGTCATTAAACGCGGCAAGGCGCGGTGTAAACCGCGCTGAGGAATCAGCGAAAACCAAATCCCCCCACTGATTCCGAAAATGGAACCCGCCGACAATAGAGGCGGGGGACATCTTGCCTGCGTTCAATAAGAGGCTTGTCCCGTCATTAAACGCGGCAAGGCGCGGTGTAAACCGCGCTGAGGAATCAGCGAAAACCAAATCCCCGGCTGATTCCGAAAATGGAACCCGCCGACAATAGCGGCGGGGACATCTTGCCTGCGTTATATTAAAATAGGCGCTTAATCGAGGTCAGACTATGAAATACAGAATTTTTTATCACAAGGTCAGAGGTAACGGCGAATATGACGGATTCATTTCTGCGGGCATTGTTGTTAAAAATGACAGCGGCAATGAAGTCAAAAGGATTTTCGACGTTTCAACTGATTTTACAGCGCTTGAAAAGCTTGTCTTATCGCTTAATATAAACGATGTGAGTTTCGAGCACCTTGATTCTGTTCTTGAAGACTACTATTTGAATCACTGTTGAATTTTTACAAATAATATATTTGAAATGAGCTTACTCAACTGAACGCTATGGCAAAAATAACGCCGATTTTGATAAATTTTATCAAAATCAGCGTTTTATTTTTTGCAGTTCAATAAGGTCTAACCCCGTCATTCAATAAAAGGCTTGCCCGTCAAGGGCGCGGCAAGGCGCGCGCTCGCTTTTCTTAGCCAAATGTAAGACGGTGATTCAGTTGTATACTTTTTCAATTTTAGCCGTTAAAAATTTGAAAAATTTCGTTTTAGAAAACGCCGGTTCAAGCCACTTCCTTCTCGGAATATCTATTATGCTGCAAACCGTAAATACTGCAAACACCACAAATATCACATATAAAACATTGTGCGCCGGAAGCCATGCCGTTGTGTTAAAGAAAGTCGGCCACATAATCGGAAAGAATGCGGGAACCTGATGAATTATGTAAACCGAAAATGTGCTTTTTGACACGCTGTTTATGAGCTTGCTTGCATGCGGCTTCATAGTGATAAAAAAGTGGAAAATAAGCCCTGCAAGAAGAATATTCGGAAAAGACTTTATGTCGAGAATATATGTATGGGTCGCCCTTCCAAGCGCTTTAAATATTATGTTATCGCCCTTATTTACCGTAACAAAGAAGCGAATCGCTGCTAAAGCGGTGTATCCGACTGCAAATAAAATTAAGCTGTATATGCCCTTCCATTTTAATTTATTTAATTTAGGAGGATATTTTTTGATTGTTCCTATGACAAGATAAATTAAACCAAACCAAACCGTGTCAACCACAGAGCCGTCTTGAGTTGTCAGAATTGTACTGAACAACGACATAAGAATAAAGAAAAGGGTCGTAAATACCGTAAGTTTTTTCTTTTCCCATTGAAGAATTAAATCCAAAAACGGCTTAAAAGTCAGTAACCACAAATATGAAGATGCAAACCAAAGCGCTCTTCCTATGAACGGTACAAAACCGTAAATCAAATATTTTAACGAAACAGCTTTATAGTCAATAATAAGCGCCACAATGGTAAGTAACGATGAATAAAAATAGAGTTGGAAGTACATTTTAAGATTTCTTGCGGCGCTGAATTTTGAGTCTACCATATACCATACGCCGATAAGTAAGAAAACATTTACCGCTATACTTCCTCCGTTGCCTATAAGGGAAAGCAAAAAATCATTCACACAAAGCGTGTATTCAACCGTTCCGCTTTGTCGTGAAAAATGGAATGCAATTATTGCAAACATTGACAGTATACGCAGAAGTTCAATATTTGAATTTCGTGTAACTTTAGCCATTTCTGCACCTTTTATCCTTCCGGTTTTTCTTTAAAATATTCTTTTACAAGGATTTGCAAAAACTCATCTCTGTCAGAGCGACAAATAAACTACGAGAATTATTGTGAGTAGTGATATAAGTATGGTCTTCCGAAAGAATATAACTGACTATCTATCTTATTAGATTGTAACCCTTTTTCTGAAGCACATTGTAAACAGCAAGCAAGGTTTGGTGCCTTTCCTTATCATACTCATCTTTTATGGAGAATATAATCATTTGTTCGAAGCTAAATACAAAATTATTATATACTAATAGAATTCAAAAATCAATAAAAATAAAAGATATAGATTTTGTATGCCGTAGGTATCATATATCAAAAGCATCCCTTATGAGATGGAAGAAACGATATAACTGCACAGAAAGTGAGATGTTTTCCCATAATAATCCAAAAATCAGACTGGGAACGGTTTATATATGCTTGTTGGAAGAACAGCAGCCACAGAAGTAATCAGGAACGATTTTACAATTTCCTGCGGTTTTGAAAGTACGTGGATTTTGCAATCTGCGGACTGCACCGCAGGGCTCTGCCCCTCGACCCCACCACCTTTTACAAGAGGCGGGCGAAAACTTTTGATGTTGTCATTTAAAAGTATTAGCTAAGCTTTAAAAATATTATTTTTTATTATTTAATCCGAGTTTTTCAAGTAGCTCGTTCATTTCGGAATTTTCATTCTCGTTCTCGTTAAGACTGCGAAGTTCCCACACCGTTCGGTTCATTCTTCCGCTTGTTATCATTTTAATCCAGCGCCGTACTTGCATTAAAGGCATAAGCCATTTGTGTTTTTTTAACACAGGATATATATTTTTAAGCTGCGCAAACGGCAAAAACAAACGGTGAAATATATATTGCATCCTCCCGCCGTCCTGATTTTTCTGCACGGCTACCATATTTTCTACTGTTCCGTACATTCCGCCGTTTAACAAATATCTTTCCAAGGCTTGCGTAATTTCATTTGCCTTCGCCGAACCGAACCATACCTCAGAAAGTTCCTCACAGGCTTTGGCAAATTTCAGCAAACCGCCCTCGTTAAGTATTTTTTCACGCTTTTCACGCTCAAAATCTATCCTATGGTTTAAAATCCACAAGTCTATAAACGGCCGTATCCCACAGCCGCCGTTTTCAAAGTGCTTTGCCATATGCGCTATATGGTAAAAATAGAACATTTCATCCGACATAGCATAGCAATACGTATTTCCCAGCGGCGCTGAGCTTTCCCATACATTTAATAAGATTTTTGACGATTTTGCCGCCCTGTTCGCCTCAATAAGCTCATAATGAATTTCCGTATGAATATTGCCCGGTGAGCTCAACGAAATATCGTGCGCCGTTCCGCCCGTCAGCGTATATTTAAGCTTTTCGGTAAGCGTTTTCTTCGCCCGTCCAATATCCTCCGCCTTTACAAGTATATCCGTATCGCTGCTCGTCCTCATCCACGATTCTCTGTAATATTTACGCAAAACCGTGCCTTTAAGCGGGATATAAGGTATTTGCTCTTCATCAAATGCCTTTCCGATGCGATTATACTCATAATCCATTTGTTCGCAAAGCGTCGCCGCCAAAAACAGCGATTTTTTGAAAGCAGCTTCAACCTCGCCGTCGATTTCTATACGCTCGTCATTAAGCAACGCAAATGCTGCAATTTGCGCTATATTGTACTTCTTTGTAAATTTATATACCGCTTTAAGCGTCTGCGGCGATAATTTTTCCCTGCACTCATCCGAAATTGCATCGCCGCATACCGCCGCGCGAAGTATAGGCTGTGTAATATTCCATATTTCGGATAAAACCTGCTCCATTTCTTTCTCCCGTTTTCCGTAAAACAAATTTAAAATCCGCCGCTTTAATATTATTTGCTCTTCATTTGCTTTAACATACCGATAATTCTTTTCCTAAACAATATGCACAAAGCCAAAAGTACAACAATAATCGCATATCTTATAACTATATAATTATATATAAAATTACTTAACAGGGAAACAACAATAACCCCGGCGGACAAAAGCCCTATCTGCCTCATATTGTAGACCCTGTCGCCGACAGTCTTGCGCATTATGGCGTAATCAAGTATAGCCTGAACAAGATAGCAGACAAGGGTTGTATAGCCTGCGGCGATATAGCCGAATTTCTTTATAAAGATATAATTAAGCACTATGTTAAGCACGGTAGTTATTATTGTAGCCACCGTAACATATTGCGGTTTTTTATAGTAGAAAAGTATATTTGCGTAAACGGAATAATGCACCTGGAAGAACACGCCGCACACAATAGGCGGAATTGCATAAATAGCTTCCATATAATTCGGAGTCGCCAAAATCGCCACTACCTCCGGTGCAAGCATTGTAACGCCTATACACGCTGCGGCAAAAACCATTAACAGCAAAACGACTACCGACGAAATGGATTTATAATCCTTTTTACTGCATTTTTCATAGGTATAAGGTATAAGAGAACCGTTTGCGGCGTTCCAGATAATAACTGCCACAGACGAAACCGTATAAGCTACGCTGTAATATGCAGTTGCGGAATCGCTGACTAACTTAGAAATCATTATCTTGTCGGAGCTGCCCAAAAGATACATCGAAAGATAATGAGGAATAAGCGGCAAGTTGAAAAGCAACGCAGCCTTCCAATACTTTGCTTTAACCTTACAATTTCCTTTTACTATAAGGTAAACATAGAAGATTACATAAACCGCCACAAGAGCAAGCTCCGCGCCGAAAATACGGGCGTACAGCCTGTTGTTTTTAAAGATTACAATGCAAACAAGCGCAACGGCGGGAGACACAAACGCAGTAATTACCGACCAAATAAAGGTCGATTCGTATTTTAATTCATATCGCTGCTTTGCCGCCCAAAAGATATATGCCGGTTTGAACAGCAGAATTACAGCCATAAGCACAATAAGCGGTAAATCGACACCTAACCAGACTTTAATAAAAGGATACAGGCTTAATACAATTAAGAAAAAGCAAACGGTAATGATATTGGACAGCATAAGCATCGACAGCGAATATTCGTCGCGCTTATCGGGATAATCCACCATACCGTTGTTAAAAACGCCCGCGCCCAGATTAAAGGTTGCCAAAATGTTGAAAATTTGCAGCCATGTCAAAAACACCGAGACCATACCGTATTCATCGGGCGTCAGCAACCTTGTATATAAAGGCGTGGTGATATATTGTATTCCCGCAGAGATAACGCTTGCGGTAAAATATGCCACAGACGCTTTTACTCCGCGGGGAATACTTTTTATTTTTTTGCTCAATTCTCTCAATTAAAAAACCTCTTTTAGGTGCGAATCCCCTGTCAGTTTACGGGAGATTGCTTTTTATCCACTCTTTTGCAAGCAAAAGGTCAACCTCTTTGTGTATATCTATCGACTCGTCAATCTCATAATATCCTATATTATTGCCCATAAACGCCCACGGCTGCTGGCCATCGGAAGCGTTATTTAATTCGCAATTTTTTTAACTTTTCTGAGTCTTTCGACGTATTTTTCCTTTAGTCAGTTAATCAAAATCTCTTTCACCGCGTATATTTCCAGTACTCTCTTCCGACTTGCTCCGCTATTTTCAAATCCTCCTCAGTGTTAATGTCCACCGCTTCAAATTTACTTACGAAGTGAATATAGGGTTTCGCGCCTATTCGGCAGTGATATTTTTCAAGCGCCTGCCGAGTGATTCCATACAGTCCTGTCGTTTCTTCAACCACCGGCAGCATATCCTGACTGCGCGGCAGAATACAAGGACGGTAATTTATACTGGTATTATTAAGCCAAAAAAATCCCTGATGCTTTATTGCCGTAAAACACGAGTCATACTCGGTACTGTTTGTCAGTTTATAAGCGCACGCTTTTATTGATGAAGGCTGAAGATACGGCGCAGTCGCAAAAAGCTGAAAATAATAGTCATATTCTGGGAATTTTTCAAAATGATAGTTTAAAAGGTCATTTCCGTTTGCCGTATTTCTGGCAAGCTCTTCCCGACGCTCAATGACTTTACAGCCGAGTTTTTCGGCAAACGTCTTAATTTCGCCGCTGTTCGTGTCGATAATAATATCGTCAAAAGCGCCGGCGTCAACGGAATGCTCAATTATATATTCATAAAGTTTTTTACCGTTAAGTACACGGAAATTCTTGCCCGGTACGCGCTCGGAATTGGCTTTTATGGGTATAAAGCAAGCAATACTCATCACGCCGCCTCCTTTCGGAGAACAGCGGTAAGGGTCAGCCTATAACTGCCCCCCCCCCGCAGAATTTGCGGGCATATTCGTCTTTATCCACTCTTTTGCAAGCAAAAGGTCAACCTCTTTGTGTATATCTATCGACTCGTCAATCTCATAATATCCTATATTATTGCCCATAAACGCCCACGGCTGCTGGCCGTCGGAAGCGTTATTTAACAGGTTTTCAACCCTTAAAGCCCAAAAATTATGGGAAAGGAAATAGCATTTCGGCAAATCCTGACGGTTGGTTGAAACCTTGCCCGTTATGCCCTTTTCATACATTTGAAGCAATCCGTTTTCATCAACGGTTTTTGCCCTCAACGGATGATGGTCGTTATCCTCATACACGGGAACAACGGCTGTGAGCTCGGGGTTATTCTCCATCATTTTTACACAATCGTCAATCCATTCGGATTTTACGGTTACATTGTTTGCAAGCGTAACAACTAAAATATCGGGTAATTCACAATTCTTTTCAATTTCGCCGAGAGCATGCAAAATGCAATCCACATGCTGGCTCGAAGGCTTTGCAAGCTCTGCCGGGCGTTTGATTGGAGTGTGACCGAGCTTTTGCGCCTCGGCGAGAATTTTATCGTCGTCGCTCGAACAGAACAGCTTTTCCACCGTCTTCGCGTTTAAAGCGGCGTTTGCGGGATAATACAGAACCGGATGTCCAAGGCAATCGAGGATATTTTTATCCTTTAGTGTGTTATTGCCACGACCGGTGAGTAATGCGTAAACTTTCATTTTTATATTCTCCTAAATATTTTTAGTTGTTAAGAGCCCAGTCAATCATTTTTTTTATGCCATCATCAAAACCAACTTTAGGGTTCCACCCTAACTGAGAGTGTATTTTGCTGTTATTGCCGTAAATGCCAAACTGATCTCCCGGAGTTCCTTTTGTATATTCTACTGTAACTGGATACTTAAGATTTGACTGAATAGTTTCTATAACCTTTTCTACTGTTTGTGGTACTCCTGTGCAAACATTGTACACTTCAAAACCGGAATCCCTATCCAACGCCTTTATAACCGCATTTACAACATCGTCTATATATACAAAATCTCTGAACCTATCCTTGCTCCCCTTTACAAGAATATGCCTGTCCTTGATTGCCTGAGCTAAAAAGATGCTTGCCATTCCTTGACGCAGATTGGCCATATTCTGCCCTATACCGTAGACATTGAAAAACCTAAGCGCCGTACACGCTATCCCATATTCGGAATAAATACGCATATAATTCTCACTGGCAAGTTTTCCAACGGCATAAAAGCTTTTTGGAACGGTCTCAGTATTTTCATCCACTATTGGCGGATTATGATCGCCATATACAGACATTGAGCTCGCGTAAATAAATTTTTTGCATCTTGTCCGCAGGGCATATTTCAAAAGCATAATCGTTGACTGTGTATTAGTTTGTAAGTCATATACAGGATCGTCAAAGCTGATTTCGCCTGAACTCTGCCCGGCGATATGTATAATCGCATCAAAATGTTCATCGTCAAGTTGTTTCAGGACGTTTTTATCATATGTATTGCCATAAATGAAACGGCAACCGTCAGGAATGTTTTCTCTGAGTCCGGTACTGAGGTTATCAATAGTTACACAAGTGTTTGCCCCCTCCCGTTCCAAAATTTGCCTTGCTATTGCCGAACCTATAAAACCGGCAGCGCCTGTGATGAGATAATTCATAAGCCCTCCTATTTATTCTGCTTTATTTGATGGTATTGACTGTATTATCATACTCATATTTAATATTTCTTTAAGACCAACAGGATTGATAAATACTATTTCTTATTGCGCCATAGGCTAATATTGCAAAATGTTATAACAGGCTGTTTTTAAGCTCTTCATAAGTGACGGGTATTTCGATAATATCGCTGTAGCGTTTTGCTACCTTTAAAATCCAACTGCATATCGGTAAAAGTGCGTCCTTGTTCACCTTTTCATAATTTGTAAGCAAAATAATTTTTTCGGGTATCGTCTTTGTAACAAGTAAAATATTGAGTACGGAGCCTGAAGAAACGGCAATGAGAATTTTTTGCGAAATTTTCTCGTTTAAGGCTATTGCCTCCCAGGGAATTTCCGTATTGACATTTGTTTTTATACCCATTTTTGAAAATCTGTTTTCCCTGTTTCTCGGATGAATTTTAACAAATATATTTTCGGGCTTTACGATTTCGGAAATATCTTTTATAATGTCAACGTCGTTAATGTCCATCCCGTCGGCAAAATAGCTCTCTTCAAAAAATATATATTTCTTGTCGTATGCGTCTTCAATTTTTTCATATTGAAATATGGCGTTAACTGCGTCCATATATTTTTTGTTATCCCTGCTGAGCTTTTCAATGGGAAATATGGGAAAAGGATATTTATACTCGATAATTTCGGGCGAAAAGACGTACATTCCCGAAAAGCCCGGGTAAATCTTAATGCTTTTCTTTTCCCCGTCCGCCGCGGCCTTTTCGTTGTTTTTTTCACCCTTACTGTATGTGGCTATTCCGTCCTCATACAAAAACTCGGTCGTTTTTTTGCCCTCTTTTTCAGCTCTTATTTTATTTTTAAGTATTATCTGCTTATCTACCCAACCGCCCGGGGTGTCATATATAAAATCATATACCTTTTCACACGGGCGGAAAAGGCGTTCCTCAACGCCTACGCCGAATATGCACATTTTGGAAAACATCCTGCGCAGAATATTTTTGCCGGGCTTTTCAACTTTTCGCATACGGCATATGCGAACAGAGCCGAACAAGCCGCATTGCTCTATGTTTTTTTCAATTTTTTCAACATTAGACATAGTGTTAAACAATACTATATCCAAATTGTCCCCTTTGTGCTTTGTAAGCGCAATTTGCAGTGCGGTCATAATATTGTACGGAGTTTTGCATATAAGTAATACGTTCATAATCAAAACCTGATTTACAATTAAAATCCACTGTAATTTATATAGAAAGTAAGTAGGAAATAACGAAGAAGTAAAACAAATTCACTTGAATAAACTATCAATGAATTTACGCTGATTTTTTTGTTGTTAATATCAAAATGCCAACCGGTTGAATTTTTTAAAATCAATCCGAAGAAAATACCGGAATGAAAATAAAAATACGGCGCCAAACGAGCCAGCCAATACGAATGAAGCGATGTAATATAAGATAAGGAGCAAATTATTGTCAAAATCCAGTACGCATCGTAATTTTTTATTTTTAGCTTTAAATATTTTCTTTTTATAAAGCCTAGTAAAGCCAAGTAGTAAAACGGAAAACCTTTTATAAATGCAAAAGACACGCTATCGTTAGTACCATTTTGCTCTCCGAGATAGCTTATAATAGTGGAAGAATATTTCGGTGAAAATCTGCCGACAAAATTCGCCAATAAAATTACAGCGTTATCACCGAATACAAACAGAACAATCAATACCGCCAACAATAATATAAGAAAGGCCCGCTTTATCCTCTGTTTGCCTTGGGGCAGCAATTTAATAATCAGTAAAGACAAAACCAAAATTATGGCGGAGGGATGGAACAGGCACGCAAGCAGCGATAAAAGCAGACACAAAACGGTATTCCATACCGTGTTCTTTTTTAAAGCAATGGAAAACATTAAATACCCTAAAGCGACAGCGTAAGCCTGCTTTAAAGCAACAAAGAAAACAAATACAACATCAGTAAGAAGAACAAACGCAAGAGCGGAAGGTGTAGAGTCATCCGAAATTCTGTAAGACAGAAACAAGATGAAGAAGCATAAAAAGCTTGTTAAATAAAAAGCGCTTCTTATGTCGTCGGAATATAATTTTACAAAGTCAAAAATTCTTGCAAGACCGTATGTCTGAGTACCCAAAAGATTTCCGGAAAACATACTGTAATAATTTTTTCTGTCGCCTCCGAAATCTCTTATCTCTTTGCCGTATGTGCATAAAAAATCGACAAATGTAAACATCAGCGATGAGAAAACAACGTAAAAATAAGGCATTTTCGACCTTTTTGAAAATAAAATCTTAGTGTCCCTAAGCCTGTACTTCCTTTTTGAAATCAAAACGGCCGCAAGGGAAAAGGTAAAATATGACGATATTATAATCGCTCCACTCATAATCTAAAAAATCCTCTCAAAAATTGGGTTATCAACCCCAGTAAGAACGCAAAAATCTGCCAAGCGGCAAAAGTAGCGATACAATTAACGGATGCCCGCTTGTTTTTACTATATCCTTTACGGACATCCCGGCGGCAAAGCCGTAGCAGGAATAAAGCGCGGCGCTTTTTATTCGGCGGCTTAGGCATATGCGTTTATTTAATTCAACCTTTGAGCTTGCCATACCGCCATGGGGCTTTTCATTCGCAAAGCCCTGCCCCGCTTTGACAAGCCGCCCTCCAAATACTCGCCAATGTAAATAATTTTATTTATATATACAGTATCGTATTTTAAACCGGCATTTACCCAAAGATAATTCTCACCCAAAAATTTTTCGCCCTTAAACTCGGGGAAAGGAAACTCCTTCAAAACATCTGTTCTGATTATTTCGCAGCAGTCGCCGTTGATTTTTTTGTTCACCCTGAAATCAACATGATTTGAACGCTGTATTTCGCTGCCGAATTTTGCGGTGGAGGTTTGCTCGTCATAACCCTTCAAAAAGCTAAGACCGCAAATTTTGCCGTCGCTCGAATAATCTTTCCAATAACTCAACACCGTCTCCACGGCGTCGCTTGTAAGGTAATCGTCGCTGTCCAAAATCAAAACAACCGAACCCCTGATATATTTTGAAGAATAATTTATTGCGGTATGCTTGCCGCCGTTCGGCTTTTTGACATATACCGTTTCAAAACCGACGCTTTTGTCGGACACCCAGCTATTGACAATTTCCTCGGTATTATCTGTTGAACCGTCGTCAACAATAAGCCATTCAAAATCAAAGCAGGTCTGCGCCCGTAGGCTTTCGTAGCATTTGGGCAGAAGCTCGGCCCGATTATAGGCCGGCGTAAGAACGGTTAATTCAGGCTGCATTTGCCATTCTCCTTATTTGATATTCAAAGCGTCCGTATAAACGGCGGACAGCATATTTTTATATTCAGCAATATTGTCCAATTCCGACGCCCTCTGCGCCGCTTTTTCGGACTTATATTCAAGGCGGCTTTTTTCCGAAAGTAAATTTAAGCACTCCAGAGTCATTTCCTCCTGTGAAGCGCAAACCTTGCCGCACTCATCGTTAACTATTCCGGGCAGCCCGCCTACATTACTGCAAACGACAGGCGTTCCCAGCGCAAGGGCCTCAACAGCCGCAAGGCCAAAGCCTTCCCACCTTGACGGCATACACATCACCTTGCAGGACTGCAATATAGGATAAGGGTTTTTTTGAAAGCCCATCAATTTGATGTTTTTCCCGAGACCTTTTTCACTGATAAGGGACAAGACCTCGTTTTTAAGAACGCCGTCACCGACCATCACTGCGGATAAGTTCGGATAACTGTCTTTAAGGCTTGCGGCGATATTGACAAACGCCTCCGGATTTTTCGGAGCCGCCAACCTGCCGCAAAAGCCCAAATCATAAACCTTTTCTACGCTTTGAGAGCTTACGTTTGAGCGTATGGCGCCGACATTTATAGGATTTCCTACAACGGTAAGCTTATCCTTAAACCTGTCGCCGTAAACAAACTCGTCAAAAACGCTTGGGGAAACGGTTAAAATCCTTTTGTATCTGTTGCAGGTACCGGCATAGAATACGGTTTTAATGCCTCTCTTTTTAAGCCACGGATAATTAGCGTGAAGATGAGATATGACGGGGATATTCCCCGCTGAGAGCAAGGCTATTATGCTCGCCCTGAAATCATGTGCATGTATTAAATCCGGCTTCACTTTTTTAATAACCTTTTTAAGCTCCGACGGAACTAATTTTTTTACGGGAGAAAAATTAACATGGCGGTCTTCAAGGGAGCTTTTTACCGGTCCGTCGGGACTGCAATATACCATCTGCGTATCTTTATCGTTCCCAAACATATCAATTATTTGGCAAACGACGTTTTCAGCCCCCGAATATGAGGTTGAATTAAGCACATGCAATATTTTCATATATTGACACCTTTTAGTTCGTATTTTACGAAAACAGAAACGAAAAAGCCGTATTCCCGATTAAACCCTGTTAATAACATACGACTCGGTTGCGTTTTGCCGACTTTTTACAACCGCAGGATTTCCGAATACAACGGAATGTTCCGGTATATCCTGATTAATAAAGCTGTTGGAAGCTATCATAACATCGCTGCCGACAGTAATATTCCCGACTATTGTTGAGTTGATACCGACGGAAATATTGTCGCCGAGTGTGGGAATACCCTTTCTTTTTCCCCTGTTCTCTGCGCCTATTGTCGCGCCCTTATGTAAGTTTATATTCTTGCCTAATACAGTACCCCCCCCCACGGTAATATTGTAGGGGTGGCCCAGATACAATCCGGGACCGATCGTCGTATTATGAGAAATTTCCAAGCCGTGCTTTCTTCCCAATAATAACTTTGAGGTATAAAACAGGGGATACAGTATATGTCTTTTTGAATGAGTCTGAAGCCATCTTAAATAAAAGACGTATCTCAAACGAAACTCGCCGAAATAATGGAATAAAAAGAAGGCAATATTGCTTGTATCTCTTCCCGTCATTCTGAAAAAATCACTTTTATAATAGTAAGAAACCTTTTTGTTTTCCTTATTCATACCAAACACCTCAACATTGTTTATAAATTTCTTTTATACGCTTTGAAACATTTTGCGAGCCGAATTTGCAAATATCCTCGTTTTGCGAAGCCCCCTGCAAGATTTCACCGAATAAACAGCCGCGTATTTTATCCGCAATATCTTTAATATCCAAGGGATTAAACAGATTTTGGGCGCTTACCAAATCGGCGTTACCCCGAATATTTGAACCGATTACCGGCGTGCCGGATGCAAGCGCCTCCATAACGGAAACCGGCAAGCCCTCACGCAGAGAAGAATTGATATACAAATTCGCCGCCTTATATAAATCAGGAGCGTCGTTCCTGAAGCCGAGCAAATGCAGCTGCTCAAAAACGCCGAGTTCCTTTGCCAAATTAAGAAAATAATCGTGCAATTTGCCCTCGCCTGCAACGGCATAGTGAATTGACTTATCGTCAAGCTCCTTTAAAGCGCGAATAACCGCCTCGAAGTTTTTGTTTTCATTCAATTCGCCGAGGGACAAAATCAATTTATTTTCATCGGTCAAGCCGAGCTGAGAACGTATATCTTTTACTCTTTCGGCGGTATAAGGCTTAGAGGAAAACTTTTGCAAATCAATTCCGACGCCAGGAACATACTCAACCTTTTTTGCGTGCATATGCTTTTGGGCAAGCGCATAATCTTCCTTATTTATTGTAATAAGCACGTCGGTCCAAAAAGCGCATAACCACTCCGCCGGATAGAAAATAAGCCAATTTTTCAGCGGCGCGCCCTTGTAAAAATGGAAGCCGTGGGCTGTATAGATAACCTTTACGCCCTTTTTCCTAAGCGAAATGCAAGCCAATCTTGTGCAAAACGCCGCAATAGGCGTGTGGCAATGGACTATATCGTAATTACCCTGTATCACGATACGGCGAATTTCCTTTATTGCACTAATATTCCCTTTGTCAAAGGGTGAACGCGTGCAGGACAGCGGATAGACCTTGCATCCCCATTCGCGGTAACAAGCGGGAACATCGCTTTCTGAGATATTGGTGGCAATATCAACGGTATTGCCTTCTTCAATCAGTTCTTTTATAAATGATTTGAAGAAATCCATTGTTCCTCCGAATGTAGTTATGTATAATATCCGCATCTTTTTTGCTCACTCCGCTTAAATACTTTTAATAATTTACGTATTATTCATCTGCTTATTTATTTTATTTTTCCGAGATCATTACCTCATTATACTTCATCATACATATACCTTCGCTGTATGCTCCGATATTTTTTTCATTAGCAATACCTTGCAGATTATTCAAAATCAGATTCATATGGTCGCAACCGCATTCATATGCGTGAGGGTAGCCGCCGCCGAAACGGGGATTGACCTCAGATATGTAATACTCTCCGTCAATCTCAAAAATATCTATATCTATCTGCCCTGTGAAGCCTGCCTCTTTAACAAATCTCTCAATCAGGCAAAAAAGCTTTTCATCTTTAAAGGAAACGGCTTTGTCCGTTTCGCCCGCTCTCATAACAAGCTTCTTCTTTGTGAAAATTGAAACGACCTCATGTGAAATAAGGTCAATATAAACGTCGGCGCCTATCTCCTGACCGTTCAAAAATTCCTGCGCTATTAAATCCTTATCGTGATTCATAAGCAATTCTACGGTTTGCGTATCATACGCTTTGGAAATTGCTATGCTTGCGCTTCCCCTTGCGGGTTTAACAAAAACGGGAAAAGATACTTCGCCCTCGGCAACAGCCGAAGAAAGGCTTTTTAAGTCGGTATATGTTTTGGCGCAATTATAGCCGTGCTCGCTAAGCCATTTAAACATCAGCCTTTTGTCAAGGCTCATTTCGCAAAGCTCATATGACGAGCCGATTACTGTCACGCCGATTTGAGCGAACTTTTCCTTATTCTCCGCCAAAAGCGAAAGTTCAGGGTCAATCAGCGACAGAACACCTGATATTTTTTCTACTTTACATATATCAAGAATCTTGTCTATATATCCGGCATCGGTTATACGCGGAACGACATAGTGCCTGTCCGCCTCGTAAAGTGCCGGAGCAAGCGGACTTGCATCGGTTGCAATGACATCTCCGACTTTATTAAATGCTTTTCTAAAATACTGCACTACTTTGTTGCGCGTGCCAACGCTGAGAAGTAAGAAATTCATAAAACATCACTACCACTCTTCATATAATTTATCGCTTTACCAAACATACTTATAAGAATAGTTTTTTAGACTTATGCAAGTCTATTCCCATACATCTTCTCGTAATAATTCCGATACTCTCCGCTTATGATTGTTTCCCACCACTCGCGGTTGTCAAGATACCAATCGATTGTCTTCTTGAGCCCATCTTCAAACTTAGTCTCGGGAAACCAACCGAGCTCAGTATGGATCTTTGTCGGATCAATAGCATAGCGCATATCGTGACCCTTGCGGTCGGTAACGTATGTGATTAGACTTTCCGGCTTGCCGAGCTTTTGGCAGATCAACTTCACGATGTCGATGTTACGCATCTCGTTGTGTCCGCCGACGTTGTAGACCTCGCCGACGCGTCCCTTGTGAATGATGAGGTCAATCGCCTTGCAGTGGTCCTCAACATATAACCAGTCGCGCACATTCTCGCCCTTGCCGTAGACAGGAAGAGGCTTATCGTTCAGGCAGTTGGCGATCATCAGCGGGATAAGCTTCTCCGGGAAGTGATAGGGTCCGTAATTGTTTGAGCAACGGCTAATTGTCACAGGCAGGCCGTAGGTGCGGTGGTATGCCAAAACAAGCAAGTCTGCACTTGCTTTTGAAGCGCTGTAAGGGCTGCTGGTATGTATAGGCGTTTCTTCCGTGAAGAAAAGGTCCGGACGGTCAAGGGGCAGGTCACCGTAAACCTCATCGGTAGATACCTGATGATAGCGCTTGATTCCGTACTTACGGCAGGCGTCCATCAGCACCTGAGTGCCGAGGATATTAGTCTGGAGAAAGACCTCGGGATTCTCTATGCTGCGGTCAACGTGAGACTCCGCCGCGAAGTTGACCACGATGTCAGGGTGTTCTTCTTCAAACAGTTTGCACACGCCCTCGCGGTCGCAGATGTCGAGCTTGACAAAGCGAAAGTTCGGCTTGTCCATAACTGATGCAAGCGTAGACAGGTTGCCGGCATAGGTCAGCTTGTCGAGGCATACGATGCTGTATGTCGGATGCTTGTCCAGCATATGAAAGATGAAGTTGGAGCCGATAAATCCCGCTCCGCCGGTAACGATGATGGTCATATTTTTTCCTCCGATAACGCGATAAGATATTGTCCGTAATCGGTCATTTTCAGCGACTGTCCGATTTCCCGAAGCTGTTCTCTTGTGATAAATCCCCTACGCCACGCGATTTCCTCGATACAGGAAACGTAGAATCCCTGCCTGTCTTGTACAGCCTCAACAAACTCCGCCGCCTTAAGCATTCCCTCCGGCGTGCCGGTGTCTAACCATGCCATACCGCGACCCATCAATGTCACCTGAAGCTGTTTTCGTTTTAGGTATTCATTATTGATTGCAGTTATCTCAATTTCACCGCGGGCAGAGGGTTTTACATTTTTTGCAATTTCTACGACATCATTGTTGTAGAAATAAAGCCCCGGAACTGCGTAATTCGACTTTGGATTTTGCGGCTTTTCCTCAATGGATATTACGTGGTTATTTTCATCAAATTCGACTACTCCAAAATCCTTTGGGTTTTTAACCGGATATCCAAAAATTGCCGCGCCGTATGTCTCTGCCTGCTTTTTTGCATGTTCAATAATCGGAGTGAAGTATTGACCGTAAAAAACATTATCTCCTAAAACAAGACAAACACTGTCATCGCCTATAAAATCGGCTCCCAATATAAACGCATCTGCCAAACCACGAGGCTCGTTCTGAACTGCATATGTAAATTGAACGCCTATTTTTGAACCATCGCCCAAAAGATTACGGTAATTGCCAATGTCCTGCGGAGTGGATATAATCAATATATCGCGGATGTTCGCTAAAAGCAAAACGGACAGCGGATAATATATAAGCGGTTTGTCATAAATAGGTAATAGCTGTTTTGAAATAATTTTTGTCATAGGAAAAAGTCTTGTTCCTTTTCCGCCGGCCAAAATAATACCCTTCATATTGTTTTCTCCTTCATTACTGTATCAAATTGCAGCCAGTCAGCTGTTCTTTTTACTGTTTCATCAAAATTTGAAATACATTCATATCCAGTATCATTGTACAATTTATCAAAATCAATAAGAGATTCATCAAATATCTTTTGCTCACTATATTCACCGAATTTCAGTTCAACTTCCGGTGCTATTACATTTCTAATTTCAGTTACAATTTCCTTGAAAGTTCTTTTCTCCCTGTGACCGATATAATATTCACTACCATTTTTGCCATTGCGCCCGATTGCTTCAAATGCCTTTGCTATATCCGATATGTAAACCATATCGTACCAATTATCTCCTTCTATCAATTTGGGCGAAACACCCCGAAGAAGCGAAAGCATCAAAACATTAGGAAGCTGCATAGAGCGGTTGTTTTCTCCGTAAGGCATCGGGATAAGTCCGGCGCAGTATTCTATTTTATTTACAGCTAATGTTTTGCAAATGATGTGCGCCGCAGTTTTTGCAACCGAATAAATGCACGTTGGCCTAAGAAAGTCGAAGTTGGAATTAAGTATCGAAGTAATTTCAAACTGATTATATGTACCCGCATTGACAAATTTTTGGCATCTAAGAGATATTGCCGCAGTTATCGCATTGCCGCACGCCTTGGCATTGTCAAGTTGAAGCTTATAATCACCAAGTGATTTTTCAAATCCTCCGGACCATGCAAAGTGGTAGAAAACTTCAATATCACGATCTTCAATCATTTTATGTAAGTCAACATACTTTGAAAAATCCGCAATAATAGGAATAAAATTTTTTCTCCCACAATGTCTTTCAAGCGCCTTTTCTGAAATATCAACACCGTAAACCGTTATATCCTCTCCGAGAAGAAGTTCTGTCAGCGCTCCACCGATGAATCCTCCGGCTCCGGTTATAACCACCTTTTTCATTATGCCGCCGCCTTTTCTGCGGCAGATATAATCAGTTGATAGTTATACCCCCCCCCCGCAAATTTTCAGGGGTAGCAGCGTCTGCACGCAAGCGCTGCTTTAACTTTTCGTCACAAAATACCGTATCGCCTGATTCTATTTTTAGCTGTTCACTTGGATAATCAATATAATCTATTCCAACGCCATATTTCTTTGCAATCATTTCCGCAACCTCTTTCAGACTTCTGTTTTCACCGCCGATGTTGTAGACGTCGTTCAGACAATTATCTGACAGCGCGCCATCAATCAAAATGTCGCACAAATCTTTAATATATGTAAATGTACGTCTTGCGCTACCGTCGCCATACAGAGTAATATTCTGATTTGCTTTAGCCTTATTGAGCATAAATCCTATCGTACCATATGAGGATGCCGCGGGTAGTAAAGTGCCATAAGGAACGCATATTCTGAATATACAATACTTCACATCAAAAAAATTATGGAATATTTTGAGATATTGCTCACAGGCATACTTATTGATTGCATAAATTGTTTTAAACTCTTTTACCGCATCCTCTTTAAGAGGCATATCATCGCCTCTATATACAAGTCTTGTAGAAGGGTAAATGATTTTAGCCGACGAATGCTGATTTCTGTACTCATTAAGTATATTCAAAAGCGCTTTTTCGTTAATATCTATGAATTCTTCATAGTTTCCAAACCCCGTAATGGTTCCTGTTTTACCCACAAACATATATATAATATCACAGTCAAAATCTATTTTGGATACAGAATCTCGATCAAGAATATCTATTTTTTGATAATTTTGCTCTCCGTCTGTCTGACTGTCAGCATAGTCATACAGCTTAAGGTCAGCTTTTATTTTACGCTGTTTTATTTCAAAAATCAGATTTCTTGCGATATAACTGTTTGCGCCCACAACCGTAATTTTCAAACGCTCAACTCCTATTGCTTACTTGATTTCATCCACAAGTTTTGCCTGCTTTAGTATCTTTTTGTAGTTTTCTTCTCTCGTTTCATAATTACACACACACTTGCAGAAATGTTCAATCGACTTTCCAAACGTGTCATCGGCGGACAGGGTTACCGTCTTGGTTTCGTTCCCAACCGTAATCTCTGCAGTCGGCACAAAGCCGTCCGGCGCTGTTAGGATTCTACCGGTGCGCAGAAAGCCCTTGCTTCCCCAGACTTCCAACTCGCATTTGTAGCTGTTGTCCATACCGAACGAAAGCTGTGCGGTCGTCCCAAAATCATTCACCATTGCCGCGCTGCCGTAAATATCCACATCAAAATCGGTGGTGTGATTCAACTGAGAATACATAAGCTTCGCCGTATCACCGAGGAGCATAGTGGCTAACTTAACGGTGTACCCACCGCAGTCGAGAAGTGCGCCGCCACCAAGAGCCTTATTATAGCGGAAATCGTTTTTTGCCCGCTGGGGAAAGCCGAAAGCGATTCTGTAAAGTCTGACATCGCCAATTCTGCCGCTTGCGATTATGTCCTGAATTTCCTCAATTTGTTTATGGAACGCGAACATATAGTTCTCGTGAACAGCAAGATTTTTCTGCGCGGCAAGCTCAAGTAGCTCTTTCGTGTCCGCCTCTGATGTTGTTGACGGTTTTTCAAGAAAAATGTGCTTGCCTTGCTTGAGTGCGGATTTTGCCCATTTAAAATGGAGCGCCGGAGGGAGCGGGACGTAGACTGCGTCAACGTCCGATGACGACAGGAGTACTTCGTAACTGTCATATATCTTCCCGCCGTAGGTATCGGCAAAGGACTTGGCTTTTTTTTCTTCATTTTGAATTACAGTGGCGTCGGGAAGACAGTTGCCGAACCATTCCTTTTCGCTTGCGTGGGCAACGCCGACGTATTCAGCGCAGTCAAGTTTTTGTATTGCCGGCATAAAACGCCTGAACGCAATCTCCGACGGGCAGATAATTCCTATTTTTACTTTTTCCACGGTCACCACTCCAATACTGAAAGCAAATTTCTGAGTTGTATATTAAGGCAATTGTTGACCTTAATAAGCGTGCCAAGCGTCCTGTAATCAGTCCAAAAGTAACCGTCCGGTGGATTTGGCAGCTCATCCGCGTCGACCTCAATCAAAATATTTCTGTTCTGCTCGTGATAGAACCGACCGCCTTCCTCTGAAAGTAGCGTATCGAATTTCACACCCTGGCCTGTTTTCAAATGAGCATTAAAAATCTTGTCTACAGCGGTGTTGTTTTTTTCATTATGTATGCACTCGCGCTGCACCGAAGGGCCAAGCTCGATTTTATCAAAACACCCTACCTCAGGCGTGGCACGAACGAGAAATTCACGGACACCTCGGTTTACACGGGTTAAAAGCCCGAACGTGGCAATTCCCGCAGCCTCGAAAAGCGGCTGGCACCAGTGCTTAACCTCGCGGCCTTCAATCTCTATATCACAGAACACGACCTTAAAGCCGTATGGCTCTTTGCAAACAAATTCTCCGTTTCTCATTTCCCAGTTTTTAAGCGAAAAGAGAGGAACAAGTTGATGGTCGATTTCGTCAAACATCTTGTAATTATTTATGTACCTATATATTTCGGACAGATTGCTTTCCCGCTCTCCCCGCACCGAACGGTACAGCGCGGAATCAGTGATGTCTCCAAGCTCTCCCTCAAGCGGTAGGCAGGACAGCACCGTGCGAGTGTCCATATTGACAATGTTGTTCACACGCATCAATTCTTTGATTTGCCCCATCGTCATCCACATATGCGAGGGCAAAACTTCAATGTCGTCTTTTTCGCCGAGCTCGATTATGATGTTGCGGTTGCGCTTTCCAAGAAAACGCGATGACTGCTCGGACTGGAGCTGGTCAACAACAATTCTGTATTTCTCCGCATTTATGAAGTAGTCGAGGTAAGCGGGTTTTGCGCCACCGTGCTTTTGCATAAAGTTAGACTTTGTCGCCTGAATCGTCGGTGAAAGCTGAATTTTATTGATATTCCCCGGCTCGATTTTAGCCTGCATAAGGTAGTGCATCTCCCCGCCAAACAGCTTTCTAATGATGCCGAGATAGCCGATTTCATTTTGCAGTATAATGGGTTGCTCAATACCGTCAGAACACACAACTCCTTTAATTGTAAAAAAACTTCCTGACGGATTACGAATTTCTCCGTTTTCTTCACTGTAATACCACGGAAAGCAAGCGTCAAGCGTTGTTTTTGTTATACGGACATGGGCAGAAGTATTGCGCATTATTATCCAATTTGACAAGTCCTTTATATCATGAATCGGCATTTTCCACCTCATTGTTTAACATAGATAAAAACTTCAAAACACTCGATTATCTTTAAGAATAACTACATTTAATGCGCCTTATTCATTATTCCTTGATATATTTCAACATATTGATCAATCATAGTATCTTCACCGAATTTTTCTCTGTTTAAAAGCGCTTTTTGTGCTTTTTCTTGGAATTTTTTGTTCCCGGAAAAGAACAACTCAATTTCAGAAGATAAAGCTTCCACATCATCGTAATCTACCCCGGTGCAATACTCTTTTGTTTCTTCATAGCCCCCAGTTTTGGTTCTGATTACCGGAACGCCCATACAAAGCGCTTCAATACAAGCTATTGAATAGCCTTCATGACTGCTTGGCAAAACCATTAAATCAGAAATTGATAGAAGTTCATATCCATCTGCAAATCCGGTAAACACTATTCTGTCTTTCAGTCCATGTTTTTCAGAAAATGATACAAGCGCTCTTTTATATTCGTCAGAACCATCTCCCGGGAACAACACCTTATATTTATCATTTGACTTTACCTTAGATAACGCTTTCAAAAAGAACATATGTCCTTTACTTTCCGCAAGTCTACCGTATAGTAAAATAATTTTTTCGTTGTCCCCTATATTGTATCTTTTTCTGATTTCTGATTTTTCACTATCAGATAAAGGGGTGAAAAATTTTTCGTTTACACCAATATTTACAACTTTTATTTTATCTTTGGGTATGTGAAAATCATCTTTTAACATTTTATATCCGTCAACCGAACATGTAATTGCCATCTGTCCGTATTTTGTACTAATTCTATGGAAAAAATCATGTGGTATCGGCACTTGATCATTAGCCCAAACGTAAGAAACGTTTTTGTGAAGCTTGCACACTATATCTGCATAAAATGCTGGGATTCTGTTTTGAGCATGAATAATATCAATATGCTCATTCTTAATAATCTTATTTAATTTTCGTATTATTTTAATAGGATTTTTAACTGAAAAATCTATAATGTTAGCGCCGTTTTCCTTTTGCAATTCCTGTGTTCCCGTGCCGTTTGGTCCGGCTATAACTACTGAAAAATTCCGCTTTTTTAAGCCGTTAACTATCATTTTGGTGTGATTTATAAGCCCGCCTTTTGCGCTGTCTTTATATAACACAAGAATATTCACAATCTCACCTCAAAGCTATTGTTTTTATAAGAAATTTATAAGAAAAAATTTTAAGTATCAAAATGATTCAACGGTATCCACTATGTTTTTCAATTGATTATTTTCAGCGCATCTAATGATATTCTCTATTGCCCCATCTAAATGTGGTAAGCTCCCCTCTACAAAGCCGGCTCGGTGCGGCGACATCGCAACATTGTCGCGTTTCCACCATTCGTGTAAAGTTGACGGATAGCTTTCGCTTTCCCCTCTCTTTGGGGCGTTCCACCATACGTCGGAGGCGAAACCCCCGAGCTTTCCGCTTTCAAGCGCAGCCCAAGCCGCGTCCTCGTCAACGACCGCCGCCCTCGATATATTTACAAACACGGCGCCGTCCTTCATCACGGCAAATTTGTCTGTATTTATCATTCCTTTAGTTCCGGCGGTAAGCGGCAAAGTGCAGATAACCGCGTCCGCAATTTTAAGCGCATCGTCGATTTGAGCGTTTGAGAACGCATGTTTCACCGTTTCGCCCGCCTTCGCCCTGTCGTCAACCGCTATAACCTCAGCGCCGAAAGCGGAGATCAATTTGCCTACTTTTGAGCCTATATTCCCAAAGCCGAGCACGCATACGGTTTGCTCCGAAAGCATTTTTGACTTAAGATTCAGCGGCTTTTGATCTCTGTTCCAGTTACCATTTCTCATTTTTCTGTCGTGGTACGACACCTTTTTGAGTAAATCGAGTAAAAGCGTAACGCCGAGCTCCGCAACGGAATCGGCATTGCTGTGAGTGTTACAGACGGGCACGTTAAAGCCTTTTACCGCTTCAAAATCGAACGTATCCATTCCCGTCCACGGGACTTGTATAAGTTTAAGCTTTTTTGCATTTTCAAGGATTGTCCTTGTGACATACGGCCCGAGTAAAATTTCGGCGTCCTCTGCCGCTTCGCATATTTTTTGCTCAGTAAACTCTCCGGGTACAACAAATTCATACATTCCGGCTATCTCTTTATCAAGCCCGTCCTTTATGTATTGAATGTCGCCGGGTACCATACTTCTTGTTAAAACAATCTTTACCATTTGCCTTAAAGCCTGCCTTTACTTCCCGTATTTGTAATTCTTCATCAATCCTATTGCACGTTCCAATGTTGACATAGGCACGGCGAAAGAAAACCTGACATATCTGTCCCATTCAGGCCCGAAAGCTATGCCCGGAGTTGACGCTATACCTGTTTTTTTCAATAAATCGGCGCAGAAAGTATTGGAATCAACGCCTGCCGCGGAAATATCCGCAAAGTAAAAAAATCCGGCTTTTGGCTTTATGCCTGCGAAATAATCCAGCTTATTAAGCTCTGTATCAAAAAATCCTATTCTTTTTTCAAGCTCGCTCACATACCCGGCTATATGCGAAGCCTCGTTTTGATAAATAGCGCAGGCTCCCTTTTGAATAAAAGTGCAAGTGTTAGTGTTTATATGCTGCTGAAGCTTGTTCATTTTTGCAATAATACTGTTTGCCCCTATGGCATAACCGAGCCTCCAACCGGTCATAGCGTGAGATTTGCTGTAACCGTTGCAGATAACAAGCCTGTTCTTTATATTGCCGTACAATCCGAAGCTTGTATGCGTATATCCGCTGTATATCAGTTTCTCGTAAACCTCGTCCGAAATGATATAAGCATCGTTTTCCTCGGCAAGAGCGATAATCAATTCGACTTCTTCTTTGGAAAGCACCGTTCCGGTAGGATTATTCGGAGAATTAACCAAAATTGCCTTGGTGCGCTTGTTGAAGGCGGCCTTCAACATTTCCCTGTCCAAAGTAAAATCTTCCCTCAAAGTCACATTTACGATTTTTGCAGTAGGCTCTGCAAGCTTAACCATTGCGGGATAGCTTACATAATAGGGAGAGATAAGAATAACCTCATCGTCGGGCTCCAAAACCGCCGCCAGCGCAAAATAAACCGCCGCCTTAATTCCCGGAGTAACAATTACATCGTTGACGGTATAATCCGAGCCGTAAGCCTTGTTGCAGCTGTCGGCTATCAATTTTCTAAGCTCCGGCAAGCCCTGAGTTGCCGAATAATGTGTAAAGCCGCCGTTCATCGCTTTCACGGTAGCGTCCAAAACATAATCAGGTGTTTTAAAATCCGGTTCTCCAAGACCCAGAGAAATAATTTCCTTACCCTGTGCTTTCATCTCATTTGCTGCCTGGGCAAATTTATATGTCAAAGATTCGCCTACTTCTTTTGCAAATATCATGATTGAGTTGCACTCTCCTTTTGAGTTCTTTCCACGTTCAGCGGAGTAATTCTTTTTTCGGATATATCTGAGCGCTTGATGACTTTAATAAAGGTATTGAATATGATTTTTATATCGTTTGCCAAGGTCACATTCTGTGCATAGGTAACATCTAAGGCAAGCCTCTGATTCCACATAAGATAATTTCTTCCGTTAATCTGCGCCAAGCCCGTAAGACCGGGTCTTACATTATGCCTTTCTCGTTCCTCCGGAGTATAATACGGGAGGTATTCAATTAAAAGAGGCCTCGGGCCTACTATTGACATATCTCCCTTTAAAATATTTATCAGTTCCAATAATTCGTCGCAGGATGTTGACCTTAAAAACTTGCCGTAAGCGGTTAACCGCTTCTCATCGGGAAGCAAATTTCCGTTTTTATCCTTAGCATTGGACATGGTTCTGAATTTAATCAGGCTGAAAATTTTTTCTTGCCCGGTTTTCTTATCAATCATACCGGGGCGCTTCTGAACAAAAAACGGATTTCCCCTCATTACAACAGCTCCGACAAGCGTTAAAATCAAAAGCAACGGAGACAGAATAACAAGCGCCACCAATGATAAGGTAAAATCTAAAATGCGCTTAAAATAATTTTTATACAAACCCTGCGGTTTATGTAAACTATTCATTGTTTTCCTCACTCAAAACATTTTTTGACTATTTCAATAACAGCGGCCTGCTCTTCTTCGCTCATTTTATTGTCGCTTGGAAGGCAGAGACCTCTCTGGAAGATGTCCGCGCCCACATCGGTCGGCTTATCGCCCGCAATATACGCGTTGCTGTTCGCCCGCCCGTTGCCATCTTTTGTGATGAACGCATTCATTCGGTAAATCGGCTGAAGATGCATCGGCTTCCAAATAGGTCTTCCCTCGGCATTGTACCAAGAGAGAGTTTCCAAAATTTCCGTCGGGCAGGTTTTGCCCGGTTCCTTTATATACGCCACGTCGCTGTCCCCGCGAACCTGCCTGCACATCGCCTCGGGGTTTATTATCAGACAGCTCAGCCAAAAGTTCGGCTCGCTGTCGGGGCTGATCGGGTTCATGGTTACGGGCAAATCCTTAAAGCCCTCTTTGTAACGCTCATAAATCGCCTTTTTCTGCGCGATATGCTCCTTTAAATGCGGAATCTGCCCGCGCACCACGCCGGCAATGACGTTGCTCATACGGTAGTTGTAGCCTATTTCCTCGTGCTGATACCACGGCGCGGCCTCGCGGCTCTGGGTGGACCATTTGCGCACCTTTTCCGCGTCTTCCCTGCTGTCGGTCAGAAACATTCCGCCCGAAGAGCCCGTTATTATCTTATTCCCGTTAAAGGAAATTGCGTTGTAATCCCCGAAAGCGCCCGTCTGCCGACCCTTGTAAGTTGCGCCGAGGGATTCCGCCGCATCCTCAATAAGCAAAGCGTTATGCCTTTTGCATACAGCTCGGATTTCATCTATTTTAGCTGGCGTACCGTAGAGATGGGCGATGACAACAAGGCGCACATCGGGATAGACCTCAAAAGCTTTTTCAAGAGCCTCAGGGTCCATATTCCATGTATCATACTCTGTATCAATGAAAACCGCTTCGCCGTTTTCGTAGGCCACCGGATTCACCGTTGCGTCAAAGGTCATATCCGAACAAAACACCTTATGCCCTTTAAGCGCGCCCTCATTCGGCTTGGGCATACCATACAGGCGTTCGCCCGCAAGCTTTACGCAAAGATGCAAAGCCGCCGTTCCGGATGAAAGCGCAACAGAATATTTGCATCCTACAAAATCGGATATTTGCTTTTCAACTTCGTTTATGTTCTCGCCGACGGTGGACATCCAGTTTGTTTCGTAAGCCTGCTTTATGTATTCCAGCTCATCGCCGTGCATTGTCGGAGTAGACAGCCAAATTTTATTTTTGAATTTCTCGATTTTCATATATTACAACCTTTGCCAACAAAAAATAAGCCGCTTTTAAACACAAAAACTCATTTTAAAGTGTGTATATATTTTTATTATTATATTATGTTTTTAAGTTTGTGTCAAGTCATATTGCCATCTTTGTAGCCTGGCGAAATTTTATAAATTATGTTCAATAAGGGGTTTGCCCCGCTAATATAACCTCAAAATTTACATCGTTTCAATCCTTTCGCATTCCCAAATGGGAATTATACACATAAATTACATTTTTTGCAATAGAAAAACGAAAAAGATTGTACTCATTTAGCATACATATTTAATATGGGGCTTGCCCCGGTGAATTGCGCGGCAAAGCGCGGAAACATCCGCGCGAAGGAATTAGAAAGAACCAAAGGCTTTCCAGTTTCCGAAACGGAACTTGCCGCCTATATAGACGTGAACATCCTGCCTAAGTAATATTAACACATTGCAGTGTATGTTTCAAGGACCAACAAGTGCCAAAAGAGAGCAAAAAAGCAAATTTAATAAACAAAAAAACGCCGTTTCTTATTAAAATCGGCGCTTTATTTTTTGAAAAATTTTTTTGTATTTATTTATGTATATAACTAAGGTTTTAACTTAAATCAGAGGAAATTTTAGGTAAACAAGGATTTTGTCCTTAAGGCTTTGTTTGTGATAAAAGCGTATTTCATCGTCCGTTAATGCTTTAAGCCCTTTTTGCATAATAAAAATAGTGGATTTTCTGTGGTTTCCTTAAATCCTCAAGCGTAATGCTCCATTCTCACTTTTATCAAGCATTTTTTACCTTATACCGTATATACCACGTCAGTGCCGCTCCGAACGGGATTGCCAAAACAGTCAATGCCTTTTTCGGTGATTCTGATATAAAATGCCTGTTACGACTGATAATACTGCTTGAAACATAATGGATACAATTCATAAGCAACCGCTTTTTTGACTGCGGATAATGCATCGCCAGTTTTCGGCTGTAAGCAAATCCTTTAGGGTTGCGCATATATTGCCGAAACATATTTTTCGTAGAGCCGTCTTCTAAGTATTCGACATCACATAAAATATCGTCCAAAACCGCCAGCTTATAATCTTGATCGATCATCAAATATAAGCAGTCAAGCGGCACAAAGCGCTCTTCCGAAAATACGGGATAAGGCGGATATTTCTTAACAACATCGGTGCGGTAGATAAGCTTTTTATCGCCCCTACCGCCTGCGGCGTAATATCCGTTAAGGGTGGTTTCAATAAGCCCATCGGGAAAGCCATTGCCGATTATCTTGCCGGTGTTCATATCGGCGTCAAGTCCTACAATCCCGGCGTAGCCTTTATCCTTTATCTCGTTCCATTTTTGCTTAATTTTACTTACCGCTCCGTCCGCCAAACGGTCGTCGGAGTCAATGCACACATTAAGCTGCGTGTCTATGTTTTCATAAGCCGTGTTGTGTGCCGTGTGCATACCGCCGTTTTCTTTGTATATATATCGAATTTCAAACCCATTGTCCCGGCTTTGCCAATCCTTAACGAGCTCCGCCGTATTGTCGGTGGAGCCGTCGTCAACTACAAGCCACAAAAAGTCCTTGCAATCTTGTTTCAGCAACGACTCATATGTCCTTGGCAATGTATATGCGCGGTTATATGCCGGGGTGAATATTGTAATCAATGGCATATTTTTTTCCATTTTACAGCAAAACCTCCATTCCTATATAACGTAGTTTCTTGCTTTTTTAACCTCTTTGAAAACCCGTGCGGTTCCTTTTTTTGAGGTTTCCATACGACTCCCTTTTTTAAAAAATTATAGCATAAAAATTTTGGCTTGTAAAGCGCCCAATTGCTTTTTCGGGCACAGCAAGATGGCGGAGCAGCAGAATGAGTGCAAGTCGTTTTTTGCCGCAGATATAAAAAACCGTCGCAAGCGATATGCAGCTTGCGACGACGATGGTCGGAGTGAGAGGACTTGAACCTCCGGCCTCTTGGTCCCGAACCAAGCGCGATACCAAACTTCGCCACACCCCGTAGTGCCTAAAAATTATAATACATTTTAAAAAATAAATCAAGTCTTTTTACAAAAATTTATCTTTAATAACTTATACAAGCTGTCCCCGACTCTGCAAGCGACAGATTCTATGTTCCTGTTGATTTTGATACAACAGGAAAAAATCTTTATATTTTGGTAAACAGGAAATTCTTTTTCCCCGTTTTAATAAATTCGATTAGTTCCTCCACATCATGAAAGTCATCATAATCGCCATAAATTCCTTCTCGATGATAAACAACGCCTGCTTTTTCATTCCGTTCAAGGCAGTCTAAAAGTTCTTTCTCTCCGTATCTTTTGATAAACAAGGTAAACCCATAAGGTTTTATTTTGGACAGCAAGCCTTTTCTGCATTCAGCTTTACATTCATGACAATGTGTATATTTTTTCTCAATAGAACATTTTCTGTTTTCGCACCAGTCCTTGTCAGGGCATTCTCCCGAATTGCATCCGCTACAATGTTCATTTTCGCTGCATAAGCAACATGCCAGTCCACAGCGTGCTATTCCCAGTTCTCGTTTCATTTAATTTTCTCCTATAAATCCCTATTCATTGCGCGGGTATATAACCCAGCCGTTACACATCACCCGAAAAACACTTTGCACTGCAAGCGTAAAACTTACACCGCAAAGGCGCACTTTGTGGTTTTCCTCGGCTTTGTATCAAGCTCCGCAGGATTTATCAATTTCGAAATCAGTGGGGATTTTGTCCACTCTGATTTTTCTGTGCGGCTGTTGCCGTGCCTTGCCGCGTTTAATAACTGGCAAGCCCTTTATTTAAATTGAGTCAAGGAACGCCATCGCTTTTTCAATCCATCCCTCGGCCTCTTTCCCCTTTGCCAATCCTATTCCGTGACCGCCCGTTTCGTATAAATGAAGTTCATTTTTAACGCCTTTTTCATCAAGCGCTTTTTGGAACATTATACTGTTACGCACGTCAACGGTAGCGTCGTCTTTATTGTGCCAAACAAAGGCAGGCGGATAATCGCCCGTTATATTAAGCTCAACCGAAGCCCTTTCACGTTCCGCTTTTCCGGAAAAAAATCCGAGAAAAATATATCTTGAAAGCTTGTGCGTAAGCTCACGCATAGTGATTACCGGGTAGCAAAGCACAAGGGATTGCGGTTTCAGCGAATAAAATTCTCCGTTATACTCCCCTTCAAAATTCTTGTACTGTGAAGCGAAAAACGCGCACAGATGCCCTCCGGCGGAGCTGCCCATAAGGCTAATTCCGTCTGCGTTTATATTAAGCTCCTTTGCCTTTGATTTAATGAACTGCGCAGCCCTTGCCACGTCCTGAAGCGGATACGGAAAACGGCCGTTGCCGAAACCCACGCTATAAAAAAGCACAAAAGCGTTGTACCCGTGCGCATTCAGCTTTTCCGCAAACGGTTTGCCCTCGTTATGGTTTGATATAAATTTATATGCGCCTCCGGGGCAAATTAAAACCGTGGGAGCGTTTTGGCCTATGACATAGCTTTCCAAAATCACATTATTTCTCTGCGGTCTTTCCTCTATCTCTTTTTGACTGTAAATTTTGTAAATCATAATTAACACTCCGAGACTGATTTTATTTCAAAAGCGGTATAATGTTTTCAGCGGCGACTTTAAACCCGTTCGCGTTCAAATGAAGTCCGTCATAGCAATAATTTTTATTTAAATCGCCGTTTTCATCGGAAAGCGCGTCTGTAAGGTCGAGCCAAGCGCAGCAAAAATCCTTCGCAAGCGGCTTTAAAAGAGCGTTCATTTCCCGAATTTTGCCGTTTGTGCGAATGCCCACCATTGAGCGCGATTCAGCCGACATTTTCTTATTCACAGGGTAAACCGCCTGAAGTATAACGTTGGCGTCAGCAGAACAGTTTCGTATTTGCTCCAGAATATCCCGTATATTTTCGACCGCGTCGGCCGGCTTTCTGCCCATTCCTATATCATTCGTGCCGATAAGCAGAATTATGTTCTTCGGCCGAATATTCAGAACATTGTCATAAAAACGCTCCGAGAGTCTGTTTGAGGTGTCGCCGCTTATTCCCCTGTTATAGACGGCGCAGTTATTTGCCTTTGACCAGTTATAAAACAGCTCATAGCAATTAAAAATTTCAGTTATCGAGTCGCCGGCGAGTACGGTTTGCCCTTGTAGAGCGGCGGTTTCGTTTAAAAATTTGTAATTGGCTCTTTTTGTGTTTTTGACGTTGTCATATTTTGACATTATTTCAAAAGGAACTGATTTATTTCTGAAAATCATCGTTTTTCTCCGTATCTAATAGATATTTTTTAACTGAAATTCCTCCCGCAAAGCCCGTAAGCGAGCCGTCGGAACCTATCACTCTGTGGCACGGAATTACTATAAGAATAGGATTTTTATTAACCGCCCCGCCGACAGCCCGTGAATACCGCTTTCCGCCGAGCCTTTGAGCAACGCCGCCGTATGAAAGAGTTTTTCCGTAGGGAATTTCCGTAAGTATTTTCCAAACTCTCTTTTGAAAATCCGTTCCTACCGGCTCAATTGGGAATGAAAAACGTGTAAGCCTGCCGCCGAAATACAAAGACAGCTCACTTACGGCCTTTTCCGTAATTTTATCGGGATTTTCATCCGTATATTCGCCGAGAAAAATATCCGTAACCGCCAAACCGTTTGATTTTACGACGATATTGCCGACCGGAGAGTTAAAATTTTGAACGTAAACGCGCATATAAACACTTGCCTTCCGTCTGTAATTGTATCATTATATACCGTTCCTTTCAAGCCCGTTTTCGGGATTCCGCCGTCTTATTTTTTAATATACATCATATTTCTTTGATATTTTTATAAATCAGAGCTTAAATTCCGCCGAGTGTTGAAATGGGAAAAAACAAATATTATACTCAAATTGGAATTAAGGCAAGGAAACGTCCGAAGATAATACTGCCGTATTGTCAAGGGGCGGTGACACAGCATGGCGCAAATCTGCCGTTGAAAACCGACACGGGTTCGGCTCACCTCGCCTTATATTTTCCGTTGCTTTAAGTCGCTGTTTTAACGCGCTGTAATTTGCCGAAAGCTTACTGATTTTTTCTCTGTTTTTACTGCGATGTAATTTATCAAAATCTTACCGATAAAAGCATTTTTCCGACGATGAGAAAATATTTTTATATTTTTGAAAAAAACAGTTGAGTTTTTATTTACTTTGTGATATTATATCTTTGCGCTTGGGGGCGTAGCTTAAGCTTTGGAGCGCAAGCAAACAGGTAAACTACCCCGAAAGTAATTTTAAATTGAATGTAAAAAACAAGCCAAAACCTTAGTAAAATTAAGGCTTATAAAGATATGGGGGCGTAGCTCAGCTGGGAGAGCGCTTGAATGGCATTCAAGAGGTCATCGGTTCGATCCCGACCGTCTCCACCAAAGAAAAGACAGCAGGCTAAAAGTTTGCTGTCTTTTGTTTATTTTGCAAAGTATAACGTCGGGAGCGAACCGAACAGTCCATGCCGAGCGGTTTGCCGACAGGCAGAGCGAGGCGGACATAAAAATGCGAAAGGGTTGCGAAGCAAGCGAACGAAGCAAGCGAAGCGAATTAGTCCATGCCGAGCGGTTTGCCGATAGGCAGAGCGAGGCGGACATAAAAATGCGAAAGGGTTGCGAAGCAACCGAACGAAGCGAAGCTTCGATCCCGACCGTCTCCACCAAAAATCCGAGGTTATCTTTATATTCATTAAGTGCCTTTGAATAACTCTTAAAAGAGGTTGCTGAACTATTAACATTTGAACTATTAAGAAATTCAATTTGAGAAGCAGAAGCAGCATTTAACCAAGTAACATAATCTTCAAGAGTTCTTTCTTGTTTACCCAATTCATTTTCCAAATTAGAAGCATAGTCTCCAAATTGACTCTTTACATCTTTTAAGGTTACTATTCCATTAGAATAACCTTTTTGAATAAGGGAATTTAAGTTCTTTTGATAAAGAACATATCCACCTAAATAATCTGAAAAATCCGCATCATTTATGTATTCTTTATCTAATCCATTTCTAACTTCTTGCAAATATTGTGTTTCTTGAAGTAATTCATTAATTTGTTTCTGCTTTTCGATGGCAATATCATATGTTTCTGTTCCAATTAAATCGTCATTTTGAACAATTTCATCATAGGTATTATATATTTCTTCAAGATTATATAAAACACTCTCTAATTCTTCCGGATGAATGGAAGCAAGTCTGTTTTCTAATGTATCTACATATGCTTCTGCACTATATGTTGTTGGTGCTTGTTCACCACCAATCAAATAGAAAAATCTTTTGCCTTTTGATAATTTCCCTTTTTCGCCATCCATATAGGAAGCACCGTTATAGACAGAGTCGTTTTTAGTACCCTCAATTTTTTCCTTGGCATTATTTTCGGCTTCTCTTTTCTTATTTTCATATTGCCACTCCAAGAGTTCTTTCCGCTGTTTTAAAAGTTCAATTTGTGTATTTAAAGTAGAAATATCACTTGAATCCGTGATACTTAATCTTTGCTTAATCAATGCCGAAATTTGTTCGTCTATTTTATCAATATCACTTTTTACATTAGAAAGTTCTTCTGAAATTTTACTGCCTTTTTCAGAAAGGTCATCTAAATTATCATGCGATTTGTCATATGCACTTTCGGCAAATTTAATGGCGGCAATTACGGCGGTTACAATAGCAAATGTTCCTAATAGTGTTTTTGCCGTTGTACTCATAGCGGATAAGCCAGCATTGAATGCTTTAATCGGGTTGTGGGTTTCTTTTAATGAAGCCGCATACTGTTTTGCGCCGTTTGAGAGGTTTTTAAATACTTTACCCGATATTTTACTGGTGTCATCAAGATTAAATGCTTCATTTAGTAATTTTTTAATTTTACCTGATTTTGTTGAAGTAATAAAACCATCCGCATCCTTTAATTCTTTATATGCAGACTATTGAATTAAAAATACAGTTGTGGTATACTGTATCAAAGGAGATGATTATATGGCATTAATAAATTGTCCTGAATGCGGAAAAGAGATTTCTGATAAATCCAAACAATGTATTCACTGTGGCTTCCCCTTAGAAAGTTATGTATCGAATTCTGGTATATATGATATGGTTTTAAAAACTATAAGTGCCAATCCTAAAAGGGGTTGTGCAAGTGATTTCCTTGAAGATGTGTTTAAAGTTGAAAAAGGACAAGGTTGCACATTACTTAGTACCCAAGGAAATATAATATTGCAAGGTATAGAAGTTGAAAGCATGGAGTACCTTAAACACTCTTTTGGTCAACTTGGTTATGAGATGGATTTTGTTCCTTCGGATTCAGATTATATAAATCCCTTAAATACTAAAATTGCAGAACTTGATAAGAGATGGAGGGAAAGACAGAAAAAAGCTATTAAATGCCCAACCTGCGGCTCAACAAACACCCAAAAGATTTCCACCACTTCAAAAGTAATCGGAGCGGCAACATTTGGTTTGTTAAGCAAAACCGCAAGGTCACAATTCAAATGTAATCATTGCGGATATAAGTGGTAAACAGTTAATTATCGTACAAATTGCGGTTAGACTTGATAGCCTAAATAATGTAACATATTATATTTTATTCCCTACAAAATTGATTGGACATGTTTATTTTATATTTTTTTTGTAATAAATATTGAATATATGATTATATTATGTTATAATTTAACAACATAAAAGGAGGTAAAATATGTCAAATGATAATATCAAGTGCTTTATTTCATATTCACATAAAGATAAGTCAATATGTGATAGATTTAAAACACATTTAGATGCACTATCACGGCTTTATAATATTTCTCAATGGTATGATGGTAGGATAAACCCTGGTGGTGATATAGATAAAGAAATTTTGAAAAACCTTAAAGATTCTAATGTTATTTTTCTTCTTATTACTCCAGATTTTATTGCTTCTAAATATTGTTATGATATAGAACTTGAAAATGCCATAAAAAGACATAAAGAAGGAAAATGTATTGTAATACCGGTTATCTGCAAAGATATTGTACCTGGGGATTATGTGTTTAATTGTTTGAAATTTGTTCCTACTGATGGCAAACCAATAAAATCATTTCGCCCACAAGATAGAGGTTATATTGATGCTTTTATAGGAATCAGTAATTTGTTTAAAGAATACTTTAACAATGATAATAAAAGTTTAAGTAAAGTAAATAATAAAAAAACTAAAAATACGGCAAATAAAACCGATGTTAAAATCCCAATTATAAAAGACGGAAATCTTAAATCAATTAGTTTGACACAAAATTTATTTGATAAAACAATTTTATATATAAATGAAATTCAGCAATTTATATTAAAATTAGAAGAAATAACAAACAAGCAATTACAGATGTTATCTACATTAATAACTTCACCAAGATTAACTAATGGCACATTAATGGCATATGGTAAAAATAATCTTGAAAGTTACTTAATTCAAATATTTTCATATATTCAACAATATTTCGTAGGGATAGATGATACTTGTGTTCATTTTAGATTTAAGAAAAATGATAAATATATTAAATTTAGCAACATCGGTTATCCAATTATAAATTTATCGACAAGGCCTATTGCTGCAAAAGGTGGAATGATAGAATGTTCACAAAAAACAAGTATGCCTGTTGTTAAAAGTTATAATGAAGATTTACATAAAAAGGCTCATGCCAATGAACAAATTAAACGGGATTATATAACATTTACCTTTGATTCTATATCAAAACTTTATGATATGGATATTTCTATGTGTATTTCAATTATAAATAAATCTAAAAATAAGAGCAGAGAGCTTCTTGTTCCATTATTGGTATTAAGAATTGATAGATTTATTGAAAATTTTTTGATTCAATATATATCTTCCTCAATGCAATTAAATCCTAAATGGAATTTAAAAGATATTTTGAATACGGAGGAAGAATAATATGGCTATCAAACGCAATGTTTTAATTTCTGCAATCAATTCTGCATATAAAAATAAAGAATATAATTCATATGAGGAATTATTATCCTTATATTATAAAATGTTAGAGCAAGAAAAAATAAACAATGATTATATTATGGAATTTATTTTTTATGAAAATCTATCGGAGGCATCGAAAAAAATACTATTATCAGTAAATGTATAAACAAGTAAGAAGATACCTTATAAGATACCTTATAAAAAGATATCTTATAGAAGGTATCTTCTATTTTTTTTATTTCTATTATAAAATTCTATTGTGTTTTGTGAAATTTTTTGATAACAATAAAAAGTTTCTATTATATTGTTATTTATTGTTTCTTGTTTTAACAATTGATTATAAATGAATAATAGTTCTTTCAATATTACAATATCATTAGAATTTTGAGCTTTTTTAATAGTAAAGATTAAATCATATTTATTAAATTCCATTTTTTTCACCTAAAAATATTCTATATATAATATTTATATGTAAGAATTATGTGTATTATTATTTATATCTTCTTATCAACACAGATATAGTGCGTACCACAATTATAGTGAAAGATAAGTTTTCACTTTTGTTTGGACTATACATTACAAGCTATTATATAAAATAATAACTCGGAGGATGGGTAGTCTCTGGGGATTTCGCCTTTTAGGTCGATGTCCTGCTGATGTTATCCTATCTGTTCTTAATCAGAACTTGGTGTTTAGGCGTATTTATTCCCTTGCACCATCCGATTATTTTTTTTCTGCTTTCGCAACATTCACACTTATAGTTTCCTATTATGTTGTAGTATAATCGGTTTAACCAGTTTCCCAGCATTTACTCCTCGTAGAATTATTTATAGAGTATCTACGCTCACAGACTTGTCTATATACTTATCTGTGCTATCCTCTGCTATTAAGCAACCATATATATTAGGTTAAGATATACTCTTTATAAATGCGGCTATTCCAATACTTGCTCCTAAAGTACCAAATAAGCCTATTTTTTCTGTTATAGAATCAAGAATTTCAAGTAAATTAGTTAAAAAATCTATTACAGAACCCATTTGGTCTGAATGAAAAAGATTTTGAAATATACCAACAGATGTTTCCTCTAATGCGTTCAATTTGAATTCAAGAGAATTCTCAATAATTTCCATCTCTTTCATTGCACTACCGGCACTATTAGTCATTGTTTCTAATGAATTGTCAACAGCATCAAAATTATTTAAAATGGCAGCAACTAAAGTACCTCGGATTTTTACTTTTTCACTTTTCACTGAGAAAGTAAAGTGTATATGTAAATTAAATGTTCACTAAAAATTATAAATAGTTTTATTTTGACAAAAGAAAATTTTAATTATAAAATAAAATTGATTGGAGTAATAGTTTCCCTCATTTGCAACCACCTATTAACTATCCGAACGGGGATTTCCCGGAATTCAAAAATTGGCGAGGTGCAAGCAATATGATTCTATATAATAACAGCGAAGCATTAAAATTTGAAAGTATCAGTGATTTTAAATGGTGTATGAAATGCGGCGGTGAAGTTGAATTTGTTTGGAAAGGTAAAGCATATTCAATTGTACATGTCGAAGATAAGATAAATATCGGCGAGGGTTATTACACTGACAGCAACGGAGTACACCGAAATGTAAAAAGCCATGAACCATGCAGTAATATTGAAGGTGTGTATGCAAAAACTGCCGATGAAATTTTAGAATATACCATCGACGGCGATAAGCTTCGTGACATTATAACAGAAGTTCAAGTTGAGGTAAGAACCATATAAAATTGTTTTTGAACTGCTCGGGGCGTTTACCCGTCGGTTCGGGAGAGCGCTTGAATGGCATTCAAGAGGTCATCGGTTCGATCCCGACCGTCTCCACCAAATAAAAGACAGCAGACTAAAAAGTTTGCTGTCTTTTTCATTATAAAATCAAAAATGAGTTGAAAGTAATGAGTAAATTTTAAGCGGAAAATATTTAATTACAATCTTTTTAATTTAACCTTAGAAAAGATTTAATTCTTCCAAATATGAAATCAACTGTTTGTCGGTAAAGACGAACATATTTCCCTCGCCAAATTTTTCAGTATTTTTTTGCGTGCTGCAATAGGTAAATCCAAGCTTTCCGTCTTGTGAGCGGCAAATGGCCGTTTCGTTTTGAAATGCCGGATAATCCTTGTAATAGACATTAACATAAACCTCGGACGCCGCAAGCTCCGCCGAAACGGTTTCGGGATTTGTGTTATCGGCGTTGAGCATTTCGCTTAATAAAATATCCTTAATATCATCTCGCAAGGTTTCTTGCTTATCGCCTGTGTCAAGTACGATTTTGTCAATTTGCCCGGTCATTGAAATATCGGGATAGGCATCATTTTTATTATGATAAAAAACGCTGCCCAAAACTCCGTCACGACCGGCTTCGGCAAATACCGTGCCTAAACTGTTTTTGTAAAGATAATATTCGCCGCTCTTTTCCGCCTCGCCGAAAGGCGTCCAATCGCTGTTTGCGTCCTCATAAATTTCTCCGTTAATTTTTATCTGCTCGTCGCCGCTTTGTCCGCAGGCGCAGAAAATCAGCAATAAAACTGAAAATATGCCGATAAATATTATGACCGGTTTCTTAAAACTGATTTCTTTCACAAACATTCTCCTACATAGTTGTTTAAATAATTTATAACACAAAAATTGTTTATTTTCAATGATTTAATGTAATTTCCCGATTTACAAAACTTAATTCCAGTTAGCACGGATTTTTGCGGCATAAATTTATGTTGCAGGCAAACAGAACGCCGGTTTGCTGTCTTTTCACGGTTAATACCACTTAGTAACCCAGCCGTTGCTGTCGGTGGCAGGCGGATTGGTTGACTTTATTGCAGATGTCGCACTCGCCGCGGAAGTCTTGGTATCGTCAGGCTCTGTACTCGCCACGGCAGTCTTAGTCGTGTCGGGTTTTGCAGTCGCTGTTGTATTTTCTTCTGTAACGGGACTTAATACCGATAATTCAAAATTAACGGTATTATCGGCCTCTGCAATATCGCCGCTTTTTTCTGTATAAGACGGATTTTTTTTCGTTGAGTTTAATATACGGTCTTGACTGACTTCATTTTCAATCGGCATTACGGTTGTATGCCCGTTCGCTATATATGCGCCGCTTTTGTCGGTTACAATTTCGGCAAACACAGCCTGATTTTTATCTTCCGTAACGGCATTTCCGCCCTTATCGGTAACAAGTTCATAGTAATGAGTTGCGCCGCTGCTGTCGGTCACGGCAACGGTTGCGCTCCCGTCCGTTTTTTTGCCTTGTTTACACGATACAAGTATAACCGACGCTAAAGCCAACATCAGAGATGCAAAAATAATCCTGTTTTTCATACGATGAACCACGGTGTTACGACATTGTCATCAGGTCCGAGATCTCCGCCTTCGCCGCTTATTGTGATAATATCGTCTGTTTCAAAGATTAAAATTTCAAAATCGGGCTTAATATATTCCTTTTTCATCTCTTTACACCTCTCCGCCTAACAATTTTCTTATGGCTTGTTTTGTAGTCTCGTCAACCGTATCGTCAGCCAAAACAAGGTTTGCTACCTCGGTAAAGCTTCCTGTTGATACATTGGAATAGAAATACATTCCGTCAATATTTACATAAGCCCTTGCGGTAAGCTTGCTGTCCCAAAATTCTTTCGGAACATTTGCAAAAACAAGATTAAACGAGGTTATACTGCCGTGGTCGACACGGTTTATTGCTTCCGTTTTTCTTACATTTATGTTGTCTGTCTTGTCAACGCTTAAATCTTCCGTACCGTTAATGCTGTAAACGAAGCCGTATTCGATATTGTCCGCAAGACTTTCGATTTCCTCAAGATTATCCCAGTTAAAGCCGAAACGAAGTCCTGCGGCAGAGACGCAAATCGACCTGCCCAAATCCGCTACATTAGAGGGATTTTTTATGCTTTCATTTCTGCTGTCGCTCGGTATGAAATTATGCCCGTTTTCACTTGCCCATTGCTCTGCATATGAGCCCGACGGCGCTACGATGTTATAGGAATATCTTTGTATAGCAGGCAGATTGGTACAAGCATTGGACAGATATATTGTTGTACCGTCGCACTCGGGCATTGATACTGCGTTTGTTACATTTGGAGCAAACAAAACTCTAAGTGATTTCGCATTAAAAAGAGATCTTTCAGGTATATTTGTTGCTAATGGAATGTATAATTCTTCTAATTTAATACAATTGTAAAAAGCCTGCTCTTCAATCGTTGTAACACTTGGTAATCTTATAACTTTAGCATTGCAACCGGAAAAAGCGCCACTTTCTAAAGCCGTAACATTCGGAAAATCAATATATTCAAGCGCAGAACCTGAAAAAGTACTCTGATGAATTGTTCCGCTTAATTTAGGTACATTTAGTTCTTTTAGGTTAGATGTTGCTCCAAAGCAATGATTGCCGGTTAAAGTTGTTAAGCTTGGAAGATCTATTGTCTCTAAAAGGAAAGCACCGTCAAAAACACCGTTTCCCATTGCCTCAAGTTTTGGTAAATTAATATGTTCTACATTGTTTAAACTTGTTAATCCAAGATTATCAATAGATGTAACATTCGGTAAATCAACACTTACAGCGTTTGTTATACGATAGAACGAGCCCTTTTCTAACCTTGTCAATTTATCGTTATAGAGTTCTTGAATAGAAGTACACTGTCCAAAGCTGTATACGCCTACTTCTTCAAGCTGTGTTAAATCTATAGTATCAAGCGCGCGGCAACCATAGAATCCTCTTTCGCCGACTACTTTCAAATTGTTGCAGTAAACTGACTTTAATGATGACTGCCCTTGAAGGCCCCATGCGGCTATGTATGTTAATGTGTCGGGGAATTTCATCATAATCATACCTTTACCGTTAAAGGCGCCTTTTCCGATTCCCGTTACCGTAATACCGTTAATTGTATCGGGAATCGTCAAATACTGATTTGTCCCGTTATATTTAGTAATCAACCCGTCCGTATCTATTTCAAAATTTCCATCCGAGTCTGTCACGGTTATATAGTAATCGGCTATTGCCTGAAGACTTTTCAGCTTGTCTCCGGCGTAGGCGGCGGCGTGAACCTTAGTTACCTTGTCAATTACAATAGGCTCTGTGTAAAGAATTCCGTTCGCCCTTGAGGCTCTTGAACCGTCGAGGGTATAATATATCTCGGCATTTTCTTCGGGGCAGGAAAGTTCCACCGTTACGCTGTCGGAATACCTGCCGCTTTCCATACTGAACACGGGCTCATCTGTCCGGTACTGATTGTATTCGATTATTGTAGCAAGGTATAATTTATAATAAGTGATTCCGGGATGCCAAACAAAGGGCTTTCCGTTCTCCTGTAACAAATCGCATACTCCGTCAGCGTTTAAACTAATATTCTTAGATAAAAGGAGCGCGGCAGACGCAGCGACAAAAGGAGAAGCCATTGATGTTCCGCTTAATGTTTCATATCCGTTATCAAGATATGTGCTGTAAATGGATACACCAGGCGCTACTACATCAACCAATGGACCGTCACAACTCCAAATTGGAATCATAAACGTATTTAAAGTAGGCCCGGCTTCATAAGCGCCTACTGTTAGACAGCTTTCAATGTTTGCCGGACAGTTTCGGGAAGCATAGTGACCGCTGTTTCCGGCGGAAACACATACTATCACCCCGTCTTTGGTAGCTTCGTTAATAGATTTTTCAAATGTTTTACTTGTACCCTCAGTACTAAGGCTCATATTGATTATCTTTACACCGTCTGCAACTGCATAATCAAAAGCTATTATGACATCGGAAAGCGTACCGTTTCCTGCACTGTTTAAAGCCTTGTAGCCTTTAATTTTAACATTGTCTAAAGTGTTATCGGCAATAATGCCTGCGACATGTGTACCGTGACCTTTATCGTCATTTTCATCATTTTCTTCACCTGACGAGCTTATATTATAATTAGTGCGGATAATTCTGTCTTTGAGAAACTCATGGTCAACATCAATTCCTGTATCAATTACTCCAACTACTATTTCAGGCAGATTATTTCTGTCGCCGATATAGTCAATATAATCGTCAATACCTGTATATTCACTGCCCCAAGACAGATGATAGCCATAGTCGTTTATGCCGTATGTAGGTGCGCTTTCCGTTTCGCTGTCCTCATATTCCATTGTTGACATAACCAAATCGGGCTCGGCAAATTCAACAAGCATTTGACTGTTGTAGTATTCTTCCGCCTGCTTTGCGCTTTCACGGCTGTCAAACTGCACTATATGCAAATCATCGTAACCCTCAACTACGGCTACGCTGTCAAGACGGTCTATATTATACTTGGATTTTACTATCAGCCTTTTGGTCTGATAAGGCTGTGTAAGCACAGCTTTATCCTCGTCAATATCTACCTCAAAACCGAGAGCTTCGGCGGCTTCTTTGTCAACAGTTGCGCCATTGTCGTTTTGCGCTTGCGAATATGTTGAAATTTCGGGAATTTCAACATACTGTTCTATTAAGGAATACGGAATTTCAATATCGTTTTCGGTAACTTCGGCTGTTGTTTCCAAATCATCGGCAACGGGATATTCCTCACCGTCAATATGGCAAAACTCCTTATCGTCTTCAATAATGATTTCCGAAACAAAATTTCCGTCATATTCCTCCTGAAGCCGATTTAGTTGTTTTGTAAACTCCTCAAGCGATATTTCGGGAGTGATGTTTTGAGAAAATACCGTAAACGGAAATATCGTCGCCATCAAACACAGCGCTAAAACCACCGATATTATTTTTTTCATAAACACCACTCCTTGTACTTTTTTACATATTAAGTTAAAACTTTTCTAATAACAAATCAAAAATTCTTTTATTAAATCTAACTTTAAAATACCCTTAAAATGATAAAAATCCAAGTTGAAATGACAAATTGCAAGGAAATCGTGTCAAATTGCAAGAAAAAAGCGACTTGACAAATGCCAAATCGCTTTTTGAAGATTGCATTTATAAAAATTATTTATCGTTTAAAATCATTAAAACAGCAGTGAATACTTTATCTGTATTATCATATTTCCATTCAAAGTCTCCGCTGTATTTTTTCAGGACTTTTTTTACACTCTTTATTCCAAGGCCGTGTTGTCGCTTGTTTTCTTTTGTTGTTAACAGTTCTTTATCGGAAAAAACGGGCGGCGTATTGCATTTGTTTGATATTTCCAGAACAGCGTATGTATTTGTGTAATGTGTGTAAAGCGAAATGAAAGCATTTTCTGTGTTTTCAGCTGCACGAACCGCATTGTCTAACAAGTTGCCGAGAATTGTTACAAGGTCATAGTTTTCAATAAAATCTAAATTGCACAACTTGACATCATAAGAAAACTTTATGTTTTTAAGCTCGCATTCCGTGTCGTACTTGTTTAGAATAACATCAAATATATGGTTGCCCGAATGGCTTGTTTTACTGTGAGATTTCAAAGCCTCGGACATATCGTCAATGTAATCGGAAATAATAGGATTTTTATTAAACTCGCTTATCGCAGATAAATGCTTTTTAGCATCATGTGCGTAAATCATTAAATCTTGATTTTGCTTTTCAAGAATATCATAATACGTTTTATCTGTTTCGATTTTATCAAGCTCGTTTTGCAGTAAAAACAGCTCGTTTTCTTTTTCAATATTGTGCTGGTACATTATGAAAAGGAGCACTACTGAAAAGAAAAGAGCCGAACTAATAACGGCAAGAGCAATCATTTGAGAGTGGCTTATATCAGAATTCGCACAAATATCCCAAAAAACCAAAAGTCCTGCAATAACAACAATCGGGTACATATACAAGACCAACGGAAACCTAATATTAGACTTTTCTTTTTTAGCAAACCGTGCGGTAATATTACAAATTAAGAAATAGAGGAGTTTGCTTATTACGAGTTCTAATATCAGCATATTGGTTTGATTAAGATATGCGTTTGTATCTGTATCAGTGATAGCAGACACCAAAAAAATAGTAGCGAATTCAAGTGCTGTGCTGAAAATATCAAGCAATGCCGAGAGAAAAATCAGCCGTGTATATTTAATTCTGTAACACATAAATCCAAACAATAGATTTATAACAAAAAAACATATTGCATTTAACCAAACTATATTTGACAGTAGCAGATTAACAAGTGCTCCGCTTTCAAACAGTAAAAATCCCACGGTAATACATTTTATATTTGTAACTTTCTTTTCTGCAATCTGGGAGAAAAAAGCATACGATATGAGCATTTCCATAAAATATGTCAATACGATTATTGTAATATATGCCATATTATCTCCTTCTTAAATACTCAACCCAATAATTGTGAAAATTCGCTTGCTTTCTGGGAGCAATAGGAATTCTGACCTTATCAATATAAAGCTCGGTATAACTGCATTTTGTAACATAATGAAGATTTATAAGGAAACCCTTGTGTACTAAATAGAAAAAGGTATTCGGCAGTTTTTCTGTCCAATGTTCAAGACTTTCTTTAGTGGTATATTCATTTCCGCTGTTTGTAGTTAAAATCACTTTTCTGTTTTCCCTTTTAATATATACGATATTATCAACTAAAATTTTTTGGTGCTCACCGTTGTTGTAGAGGAATAAATCCACATATGATTCGTCAATATATTCCATTGCCCTGTCAAGGCTTGAATACAGACGCTTTACATTAAAAGGCTTTTCAAAAAATCTGAATATACGAAGATCCATAGCTTCGTCCAGATATTCATCAAAATTTGTAACAAAGAAAAATATAACCTTATTGTTGCGATTCTTCAATTCTTTGGCTAATTCAATGCCGTTTAATTCAGGCATCTGAATATCAAGAAATACAAGATCAAAGGCAAAAGAGGAATCCATAATTTCTTTAGGGTTAAGCGTAGTAAATAATTCTGCTTTTATATTGTGCGTTCTCAGGTATTCCTCAACATGAACTTTTAATTCATTTAAATATCTTTCTTCATCGTCACAAATTAAAATTTTCATAAAATCACCGAAATAAAAACCTTGTTCAAAAAAGCTAACAAGGTTTATATTAACATTATTTTATTTATTCGTCAAATCCTTTGTTTCTTCAGTCAGTGTTAATTTATCTTTTGTTTCGTAAACTCCTCAAGCGATATTTCGGGAGTGATGTTTTGAGAAAATACCGTAAACGGAAATATCGTCGCCGTAAAACACAGCGCCAAAACCGACGATATTACTTTTTCATAAACACCGCCCCATGTACTTTTTTACATATTAAGTTTAAGCTTTTCAAGAACAAATAAAAAATTCTTTTATTAAACCCAACTTCTTTTTTGTTATCACAACTCTGTCTTGTGATAGATTACCGATTTCACCGCGGTTCAATTCTACACCGTCAACATCTATGAGTTTGCAAGAAACGTTTGCCTTGCCTTTCTTCCGTAAAAAGACTACAGGAGTACAAGCAAGATGCGTTCTGTACTCTAATTTACGGAATATTCATAATTGTGTTTAAACTGTTTTAATTAGAAAGTAAAACTATGCGCTATAATGTTTAGTTATCAATAGCTTTTTTTGAATATCCGATGCACAAAGACAGCGCTATAATTGCTATCGCTATTTGAACAACAATAAGTTCTGCGCCAATATGTAAAAAATCAAAATACATATTACTAAACAGAATTGTGTGTATTACAAAAGCAATTGATGCAATAATTTGTAATTTCTTATTTTTATCAGACTTTTTGGCTGAAAATATTGACCAAATCAATAATACCAAACCTGAAAATGCAATACTTAAAAATGTAACTAAAAAGCCTATACCCTCGTCATAACCGACTAATTTTGGTGAATTTATTGTCGCAAGCACAAACAATAAAAACCCATTGCAAACTATTGACATTATACATAAAATTTTTCTCATATTATTACCTCTAATCTATTGTTCTAAGAACCGCATACATTACCATAGTTAATGCTGAATCTCTTGTGCCTCATTCCAACTTGCTTGTACTCCTGTAGTCTTTTTTACGGAAGAAAGGCCAGACAAAATATATTCATAAATTTTCTCGGATACTCTGTTTCCGCCTTTGTCATACATATTTTACGGCGCAAGGTATTCGGGGACTTATTGCGGTGAATTTGCCGAATACCTTGTCCGCTTAAAGCGAGCAAGCTCGCACTTTAGGTTATTTTCTGCTTTGTAAGAACAGAATACATAGAACTGTCCCCTGATTTTGTTAGCTAATCATTTGAGAATTTCTTTTATTGATTCTATCATATCTTTTGTAATCTTTTCAGTATCCATATTTATATCATAACATGATGCTATATTGTTTAATATTACAAAAACATCATTGTCGGTATAAACAACAACTGCATAATATGTAAGATTACTAAAATAATAACTGTTATCGCTTTTTTTGCAAACATAAGCACAGGAAACATCATCATAATCTATTACGTTAATGTCATCTTCTACTATGTCAAAAGAATCAATATCCTTTTCGAGATAATAATGTTTTAATCTCTCCAATAATTCTTTTTTGTTATACATTATATTTTTAAAATAAACAATTTCTTGAGAAAATATCAAATCATCGCTGTTCTTTTTATCATCCAAAATATAATCATATTCTTTATCATATTCAAGAGCATAATGTTTTTTTGAAGAAAATTCAAATAAATTAGAACTCATCTTATAAGAATCTTGGTTTTCGTTGATTTGCGGTGTACAAGCATCAACGCAAGCATTTGCAATTTGTTCAACCAAATTAAAGTCTTTTCCGTTTTTTCTTGCCTCTAATTCAGATGATGTAAAACAGTTTAAAAAGCAAAATAACAAAATAATTGAAATAAAGAGCGAAACTATTGATACAACAAATAACTTATCATTACTTTTTTCTTCTCTCTTCTTTTTTATAAGATATATAACCAAAGTTTCGATAAAAAATATAAAAAAAGCAAGCGGAATACAAAACACCAGTATATCATAAATATAATCTGTTATCCAACTGAGTGTATAATCGCATAAAGCATAAGATAACACCGAATACAAAGCAATGTAAATTAAAACGTAAATAATAAAACGTGCCGCTTTTTTGTTTTTTATTTTTTCTTTGTCCATTTTTTGTACTCCCTTTCACACTCATATTTTGTATAATTTCTTATCCCCGATTGCGTCCTAAGATAAAAACAATATGAATTAAGTAAACAAGTAACGTCATCCTTATATAAAACTTATAGAAGACATATAACCCTGCATATAGTAGACTTTCACGCTAACTGTCCGCTGATTTTCGTTAACTGTCCACTGTGTTATACAATAGATTTGTAAAGTCATTTAGAGCGATATTATATTTTGATTCGTTGTCAAAACTTATAGTCTCATGAATGGAAATAGAATAATTTCCGACCTCAAAAACAGAATATACCGTTCTTTCTAATCTTTTATTAGGGAACATATAAAAATAAGTCTTTCTGCTGTTCGTAGTGAGAGGCGAAATATAATAATTTACGTTTGCAATTGTACCTTGCTTTGCAAATCTATCATAAATAAACCTGTTTTTTCCGATTTCATCTGATAATGCACTCTTAAGCGTTTCAACAGAATCATACTCATGTGATTGTAATGCAAACCAATAAAAATCGTCTTGTTTTAGAAAGCTGTAATCGTCTTTTACAGTAGCGTAATCTTCTTTTGCGGCAACGTAGATTTTGACATTTGAATAAGCAGAGTCTGTAAATGTATAATCAATACGCATAGATGTAAAGTTCTTATCCACCGTTATTTCCCGTAAAAAGCCGTTGCATTCATCAGCTTTTTTATAATATCCCGGCTCCGGTAATATTTTATCTCCGTCTAATTTGTCAAAAACACTCTTTATGATATTTTCGGAGTTTTCATTATCAAAACAATTGAGCTTTTCTACATCTGACAAGTTAACATCAACAGCCCCTGTCCAACGCTGTATAAAGCAGGGATAAATAAGAATTAAAATCGAAATGCAACTGAAAACCAAAAGACATACTTTATCTTTATTTAATTTGCTTTTCAAAATAATCATTCCTCATATATAAAATATATAATTTAGTGGCTCATACATTCTTCTATTTTCCAATTCTTGTGCAGTTCCCACACAGAAAAATATAGTAAAGAAATCACATACTTGTCCTTTAGTATATTTAGTGTCGAGATATGTCCATTAGGATCGTCACAATTTTCTCTGTTTCTCCGAGAAATGAGAAACCCTGCGGTGTGCCGCTTTCATCATAAATAACCTTGGACGTAATTGAGCCGACCTCAGCGCTGTTGTAATTCCTTTGTAGGTTATATACACAATAAGGGTAAAATACTGATATGACAGCTTTCCGTCTTTCCAAATATAATCCTGCAAATCGCCAGTTTCGTCATACTGATGTTTTTGTGTGTGCAAGTCGTTTGCGTCATAAACAGCCATTGCTTATTAATTCATCTACTATTCTTTGGGTTGTTTGCACAGCATCAAATGTAAACGGATTTGTACACATCAATTCATATGAGGCAACATATACTTTCTCATTATTACTTATTACAAAAGCATAGTAAGCTAATTCATAATCAGGTGAATGTTCACTTGTTTTTGTTTTATAGACACAAATACAGTTTACATCGCCTTTTGTAAAAGAATAAATATCATCATCTATAATACCAATGTTCCATACATCGTTTATAATATAATAATTCGTTAAATAGTTTATTAGTTTTTGATGATTAACAAAAAACAGATTATCAGAACCAAATATTTCTTGTGTCAGATTATAATCTTCAGAAGAGTTTGTTCTGCCTGACCATGTGTGATATTCCGATTCAAAAGAATTTTTGCCCAAAATTGAAGTTCTATTTTCATTTTCAGATACAGTCTTACTTAAATCTGAAATGTTTAAAATATTTATATTTTTTATATCGGTTAACTCAAGAAAAACTTTCATAGATTTGGGTTGAGGTCTTATATGAGAAAAAGCGGAAAAGACAAGTGATGAATATATTATCATACAGGCAAAAGCTAATATAGTAACAATAAAAAATGATTTCTTTTTAACAAAGCAATAACCTATAGCTATTATTACTGTAATTATTGAGATAATGATTAAAAGTATAAGCATCGGTCTTGCAATATAATCATATATCCAGCTCATAGTATTAGCAATAATTCCCCATGAAACTGCTATATTAAAAATTGCCGAAACAAAGACAAACACTAAAACAAATACTTTTATTTTTGCTTTTGCTTTTTCTTTTCCTTTTGTATCTTTTTTGCCCATGCATTATACTCCTTTACGCAATCATATTCTCGGTAATTAGTTGTTTGATATTTAGCTCCTAACCTCCTTCGTAAGGACAACGAACCGAACCCTGTGTTTCACACTACGGTCTTACACATACTGATTTATCTAAAAAAAGTTGTCAATATACTTTAATACTTTATCTGTATTAACGGAAATTTCGCTGTCGGAAGGAACAGACACGGTACACTCAATAAAATTGTTATCGTTCATAGCTATAATGCCTATTCTTGTGCCGTTTTCATTTAAAACATATGCACAGGAATATCTGTCATTATCGGCATCTGTCACTGTAAGGGTTTCACCTAATTGAATATTTTTATCAAGCATAAAATAGCTTTCATTATAATGATACTTAACAAACCATTTAGGACAGTCCGTAATTTTCTCAACAAACAGTGTAGTCGTATAGTTGTTGCACTTTTCGCCGTAAGAATAATAATCGGTAATACAGTTTGAAAAGTATTTTTCCGATTTTGCATCAACATTTTCGACCGCAATTTCAATAAATTCAGAAGTATTGACATCTTTAGAAACAGCGGGAGAGGCAAGTCTGCCGACAACCGCGAGTATAAGTACAAGCCCTGTCAGCCCTGCGGTAATGATTTTTGAGGCTAAATCCAGCTTGGATATTAACGATGTTGCTTTGATTTCTTTTTCATCCTTTGTGTCGCTTCCGTCATAGGTTATGTATAAATAAGCCTGCAAAGCAGTGTGAATAATTATTCTGAAAGCAAAAACACATGCAATCGGAATAAATATGCATACAATCGGCAGGGCTTTTTGCGTTACGCTAAAAAACAGACCGCACAAAAGAACAACAAAAGCAATAATTCCCGCAAGCGCTGTTATTGATTTTATTAGCATTTTTTTAAGTCTTTTATCCATAAAATCATCCTCCCATAATATAAGTAACATACCCCGCCTCTATATGCGGCGGGGTACATTTTCGGAACCGACCGCCGCATTATTTTTCTTTCCCTTATTTCTTTTGGTCAATCCGCCGAGGAAAGCCGCAATAAACGGGAGATATGTGAAAAGAGAGTTTCCTAAATATGAAAAACGCAAATCGTATGCAGTTTGAGTTTCAAAGAAAAATACATCGCTTAGTGGCGCTAAATACCAATTTAATAAGCACATTAACTCAATAGAATAAGAATAATATATCAAAATCTGAAGTGCAAGGTTTGGCATTATGAACAGAATAAAAGAAAAAAATATCTTTTCATTCTTAATTTTGAATACTTTTCCAAAAAGGAAAAATCCAAATAATATCATAACAAACACTATGCATACTATAACAAAAAAGAGTGTCAAAACTTTCGGATCTCTCGCAGTTTCTATTGAGCCATATATTTTATCATGTTCTGATGCATAAAATAATGTTGTGATTAACGCCATAAACAGATTGATACAATAATATAAAACTAATGTAAAAAATCCATAGCCTAAGTATTTTAGATATTTTTTCATATAATCACCTCGGTTAACCGTTACGAAACGGGCTTGTGTATCAGGTTGCTTTAACTTGATTTAAACAATAGTATGTTCAACACCTATGTTTTTTTATATGTATATTATTTTGCATATTTACCCTACTATAAAACAACGGAAGAAAAGCCGCACTGTGCCATAATGGTACAGTGGGGCTTGTTTGTTGCAAAAACTTCCCTTAAATCAGATTTTTCTCCGCCGCACATTCCTCAAGTACCCTGTAAGTTCATTGTAACAAAAAGCAATAGTACTGTCAATTCGACAAGTTCCCTAAAAATTGTAAATCCGCGTTATGCATATTGGCACATAATTCCTTTACAAAATATTTTGTTAAATCAATCTTATCAGGCTTTTCTGTTGTATAAGCAAATTTTTGCAGTGCTAATTAAGTCTTGCATATAATTGGTTAATGATTTTTTTATTCACCTTTTCCTTTTTTATCACTATCTTTTTGTGATGATAAATAAGCCTGCCTATTCATTCGTGTTTACAGTTGCGGAATTTGTTTAACCGTAAGTTTTTTCAAGGTTTTTAGTGATTTTGTCATCACTTCCGCCTGTGCCGGAAATAGTGAACTCAACATGCGCTCTGTATGTTCCGGTTTTTGATAACTGCACAGAATGGCTTTCTGCAAAATCTGTTGCAGTTGATATATCGGTCCACTTGCCGCCGTCAACAGTTATCCAAATTAAGCCAAACCTTTTTTGAATTTTTGTCTCGATTGTTGCTTTTGTCACCAGATTGCCTTTTCCCATATAATTATTAGTTACTGTAGCTTTTCCGGTGCTTGATATGGAAAACGATGTGCTGGCGCTATAAATATTATTTGCGCACGGAGCAATACTGCTTGCATATACAGGAATAGTTACTGTGAACAGCGTAACAAAACACAAAACCGCTGCAATAAGTTTTTTCATAAAAAATCCCCTCCTTTCAACTGTTATTCATCCCTTCACTATATATAACAGTTGAAAAAGAGGGTGTAGTTACAAATTATTCAAAATTTTTTTGAAACATTTTCCTGAAGAGTTTTAATATCGTTTTTAATACTTGCAGGAACCTTTATTGTAAAACAATAATAGCCATCACTCCATCTAAGTATTCTACCGTATTCATCTTCTGTTAAATATGCTTTTAAACCGTTAATTTCAATTTCACGATATTCATGCTCATTGTCAATAGAAATATTTGAATCAAGTATTTCTTGACTAAATACAATTTTTTCTCCGCTTTCATTCACCCAAACAGCAAATACTTCGTTATCACTTATTTTGTATTCGCTTATCTCATATCCTTCCGGTAAATTTGTTAATGTATATTCTGTTTCTATTTTATCAATGGTTGGGGCTGAATTTTCACTCAGGGTTATTTCGTTAAATTGCGGAAAAATCTTTTTCACAAATTCAATAATCGGTTTTCTTGTTGCCGCCACGCTCATTAAACCTGTAAACAAAACCATAACCGCAATGATTGCCGCAAGCAATCCTTTAGTAACCGTTCTTCGTGTTGACAGCATAATACGGTTGTTCTTTTTGACAAGCCTATCCATTGACCTTACGAATTTTTCCGAAAACTCCCATTGGATTTCGTCTTCGCTCGGAATTTCAGCGTTGTCAAGTCTTTCGGCTTCCATAAACGCTTTTACAAACAATTCTTTTGCATTTTCCAAGTTAATCCCTCAAATCGTTTTCCAATATTTCTATCAGCTTTTTCTTGCCTCGGATAATTTGCTGATGCACAGTGAAATTTTTCCGTCCCAGCAAATCTGCAATTTCCTTAATTTTCATTCCTGCTACAAAATGATAAAACAAAACATCTTTGTATGTATTGCTAATGCTTTGTATGGCTTTCACAACATCTTCGTAGTTCTCCTGTATATTCAGTTTCTCCAAAAACTGTTCGTCAGTCATATTTTCAACATCTTCAAGCTGAATATGCTTATTCCTTGTTGCGTTCTTTTGAGAAAGGTTGATTGCATTGTTTTTTGCGGCCTTTAATACATATGATAAGGTCTCGTCGGAGTCGAGGTCTCCTATTGACCGCATATTACGCGCAATTTTTATAAAAGTATCATGGACGGCGTCCTCCGCGTCCTCTTTATTCCCTAAAACAGAGAAGGCAACGGATACCATTCTTTTTTTGTAATTTTTATATAGCAATTCAAATTTTGCTCTGTCATCATCGTTGTCGATGAGTGACATATAGAACATCAGCATTTTTTTAATGTCCCTCACTTAATTAAACACTTTAAAAGCCGTTTTTATTACAACTTTTAAAAATTATTTTACACTTTATTCTTTGATTACGCAACAATCTGTGTCAAAATTTATCAAATATACACGAAAAAACATACTCCCTCAAATTTAACACTTTTATGCAACGGTAAACACAAATCATATATTTAAATACAGAAAACTTATATTGATTGTAGGTAAACACGGTGAAATGCGCACCAAGAAAAGTATTTATTTTAGAAAACGGCAGTTACACCGCGGGCTGAGTTAAATAACTTATTTGCATATTTTTATTTAACTATATAACTTAGGCAAGATGCCCTCCCGCCTCTATTGTCGGCGGGTTCCATTTTCGGAATCAGTGGGAGATTTGGTCTTCCACTGATTCCTCAGCGCGGTTTACACCGCATCTCTTGCCACGCCACTTGATGGGGCAAGCCCCTTATTGAATATCATTTTGATTAAAAAGTGAAAAATTGCACTTGAAACTTAAGGAAAAATTTCTCTAAGTTTCAAGTGCATCGTTAGGATAAATATTTAAAACAGTTCAACACGATTCAAAAGAAAATCAATTAAGTTACAGTGGAATATACCGTTATCATCATAAAAATTATGTGACACATCCATACGGATAATTATTTTTTTGAAAAAATCTTTAGTGAGAATCAATGGTAATAACTCTGAAGAAGTTTTTTTATCATCATCCATGCGTAAAGCAGATTGAATATATATTTTCTTATCGGCATCATTAACAACAAAGTCAATCTCTTTTTGTACATTTCCGCCGCCGACCCGATCATATACAACACCGACATCCACCGAATACCCTCGGCGTATAAGCTCATTATAGATTATATTTTCCATAATATGACCGGGATCGTACTGTCGGTAATTTAATCGTGCATTACGAAGGCCGATGTCGGTATAATAATATTTATTCGGATAATTGAAATATGTCTTTCCTTTAACATCATACCTCTTTGCCATTGAGATCAAGAAAGAGTCAATAATATACTTCACATAGTTTGAAACCATAGTGGAATTAATTTTCTCATTTTTCATAGATGATATAGCATTTGCAATATTATTCGGATTGGTAAGAGAGCTAATTTGTGACGCTAAAAAGTTCAAAATATCATTTAAAATATCTTCTCGTTCAATCCTGTTGCGTTCTACAATGTCTTTAACATATAGTTCATTGTAAAGCGAGGTCAAATAATCTTTTTTATCTTTTTCATCTTTCAATGCAAGCAGTCTTGGCATACCTCCGTAAAGCATATAGGTATCCAAAGCTTTTTGCTCATCCCCGCCTGTGAAGGAATAGAATTCGTCAAAAGAAAGCGGAAATACATAAATCTGCGTAGCTCTGCCGCGAAATTCGGTAGCAATATCCTTGGACAATCCCTTAGAATTACTGCCTGTTACATATACATCCAAATTCTTGTATGCCTTAAGTTCATTCAGCATATCATAGATTGTAACTTTGATACCGCCGTTCTCCTTGTCCACCACCCTTTCGGTAAACTGGACTTCATCAATAAACAAATAGTATTTTTCAGCACTCCTGTTACTGACTGTGTCTTCCACATATTCGCAGAGTGTAATGGGATTTCGGAATTTATAATACCGCCTTTGATCCAATTCAATCTTAATAATGTGATCTTTTGATACGCCCTGTGCAATAAGATAATCATAGAACAAATCAAACAGCAACACCGATTTTCCGCATCTTCGAATACCGGTAATGACTTTAATTTCTCCGTTCCACATATTGTGTATTAAACGTTCTAAATAAAAATCTCGTTTAATCATTCATTTCACCTCATACTTACAACAAATTTGTCATTACTTTCAAGTGTAGTGTACCACAGATGATAGGAATTATCAAGATTACAATTCAAAGTTTACATAAAAGTTACGACATTTTTGCCACAAGTATAAGGCGATATTGGAAAAATGATTAAATATCATTGATATTAGGGTCAAAACTGATTTTATATTAAAAATTAAAAATTTTCGGTTATCAGCCCCCTTACTTTTCGGCATGGAAAGTGAGGGGCTTTTTGTTTCCTCCTGTTGCTCTTTTAAAAGTGAATAGCACAGCGCATTTTTTACTTTCCTTCTGCTGTTGGAAATCTGACAAGCCACATGAGCGAACGCATTGGATTTTCAGTGCCTTCAGGACTTAGACAGTACGGGCATCCATACCGAAAGCGATGACAGGCAAAAGCATTAAAGATATTTGCGCCCAGTTCTAATGTGACAATAGTGGTTGTATTTGTTGGAGTGCTACTAATTGGAATTATAAAAATAGTGAAAAATATAGCTTTTTATAAATATGGATATTCTAAGGTCAAACAGTTGCTTGATACATTGCAAGAAGTGGAATATTCATTAACATAAGCCGTCTCTGCTAAAAGTCCAATTCAGAGGTGTTTATCCGTCAGTTCGGGAGAGCGCTTGAATGGCATTCAAGAGGTCGAGCATGACTATGATAAGTCAATTTCATACCTTACTACCTCATCAGAACAAAGCAATTAGCATAAAATTGACAAAAAATTGTGAAGAGTAATTGATGAGAAAGCGCAAGCCCAAAATCACACATAGATAAAAAACTTTAATCCTACAGAATTGTTCAATAGGATTAAAGTTTGGATAATAGTGTTTTAATTTCAAGCTTTAAAATTTCTCTTATGTGATGATTTATATTTAACATTAAATAAAGGATAACTATTTATTAACATATGATAAACACTTTTAACAAATTGGAGGTTATATGAAACGATATTATTATGAAAAATCACCTAATATAAAATGGAAATTAGGAAATAATTTAGGCAAGCCCTTTGAGGATATTGTTGCTGATATAATAAAACTACAACTACGAGATTTTCATCCAAAAATAAAAGTTATACAAACAGATTATATTGGCGATGGTGGAAAAGATATCATTGTTACATCGGAAATTGATAGTTTTTTTATTTTGGGGCAAAAATTCACATCTTCAGGGAAGAAAAAAGTAAATATATATTTCGAGTGTAAAAGTACAGATGATGATGTATTAAGATATGATAAAATCTCATCAAGCTCTTCAAGAGCACAGTTTCAAGACATTGATTATTATGTATTAGTGACCAATGGCGAGATTTTGCCCCAAGCATGTTGGTATATTTCTGAGGAGCTCGCTAGCCATGATATCAAATTCAAATTAATTGATAGTTTCCTTTTGGGTACGGAAATAGATTTATTAGGAATAAAAACTACGCTAAATAATCCATACAAAAAATCAAATACTGTAGATTTCTATTATGAATATCAGGTCGAGTCTCTTTCACATCATCAAAAAAACAAATATAATATATACTTACTTTTTCGAAATTATGCAAACATAGAAAAGTATTGTTCACTTCAGTTAAAAACAGATATTGATTGGGATGTTTCAGTTAATAATATTTCGTTTATTATTGATCCTAAAGGTTTAGCTGTAAGAAAAATAACTGTTGAACAGAGCCATTATGACGGCATACCAGAGTTGCTATTTAATATACAAGTAAATGGAACAGAATCTACAGTAATGATAAAAGGAATAAATGGAGTACAAATTTTTGAGCCACCTTTTTTTGGCGATGACAGGAAAAAAATTATAGCAAAGCTTGAAAAAGATTTGAAATCACAAAGCAAACCTAACATCATTTGTTTTTGGGGCGATGCCGGTATAGGTAAAACGAGACTTGTAAAAGAGTTGTTTTCAAAAATACAAGGTACATATTTTGATTTTTATGACTGTAAATTGCAAAAAGGGCGCTCACCTGAAAAAGAAATTCAAAAATTTCTAATAGGAAATAATTATATTGAAAGAAAAGAATACAAAAGTTTATCAACAATGCTTCTTTCTTGTAGTAATGATTTTGGAAAAACTCCTATTATAGTTTTTGATGATTTTCATAATGCATCAAAAGAATTTATTGAACAAATTAAATCAATCAAAGACATACCTATAAATGCCACCATAATCATATGTGGAAGAACCGATTTTAGTGTCGGAGATATAAATTATCTGTCGTTCATCAGTTGGGCAAAAACAGAAATTCCAAAATTCTGCTTTGAAATAGGACCTCTTACCGATGACGAAACAAAAAGATTTATAAAAGTACTAATTGATGGCATACCAAAATATGCATTAGAAAAATTATTTACATTAAGCATGAAAAACCCACTTTTTATAGTCCAGTATATAGAATATTTACTTGATTGTGACCTTGTTAGACTTCAAAATCGCAACACAGTAGGCATCGTTAATATTAATCAATTTCATTCTAATATATATATGCCTAAGAAAATTGCGGATATATACAAATTACGCATTGATAATTTACTTAATCAAACGCAAGGAAAACTTTGCTTACAATTAATGTATAAATTAGCAATATGTAATGGAAGAATAAGTCATGATTTTTTTTATAAGTTTTTTAGAAATGAATATAATCAGCTAAACGAGTTGCTTAGACGCAGACTAGTCAAATATGATACGGGCGGAGATATAATATTTATTCATGAAAGTTTATATTTATACATAAAAACATCTCTTGAAAAAGCAAAGAAATTATGTAAATCCATTGCGTTAGAATTGTTAGAAAAGGTTGACTTGTCAGAAGTTTTAAATAATTTACAAATGGGTAAAATATATCTTTATGCCAAAAAATATGAAGATGCAAAAAAATGTTTTTTACCAATTGAAAATTGGATATTAAATACAGATAATATATCAAATATCAATGTCAACATAGAATATTATGAATATTTAAATGATATTTTTGAATTGTATAGACGCAAAAACGGTAATTTGGATATTGCAAAGCGTGCACTATTGATGCGTGTTTACATTACTCTACATCATTTTGCACCAATAAACGCTGTAAATGAAAGTGATAAGGTTTTAGAAAAACTCAAAAAATTTAATTTTATTGATGATAAAAAATTTCAGCTTTCAATTTTAGAACTTAAGGCGCATGCATTAATGAATTCAGGATTATATACTGATGGAGAAACATTGTTAAAAGAAATACAGGCCCAATGGTTATACGATAAAAATATATTAGACAATGAAACGCTTTTTGATTTATATGATAGATTAGCTTCAGTATATAAACATTTTAATCTCAAAAACCTTGCGATAAAATACAATACGCTTTCTATCAACTTAGCAGATGATTTACATGATACTAAATTGCAAATGTTGGCAAACAGGTCTAAATATAAACTCTATTTATATTTGGACAGAAGTTCTTGTAAAACCTGTTTGCAAAAATCAATTGAATTGAACAAAGTAGTTCCATCAGAAAGGATAAAAACCGATAATGATTTAGATCTTTGCGGAATGAAAATTCTCAACAATAAAACAGACAACTGGGACATTCTAATAGAAGAAATCAATTCGTTACTTGAATACGCTGAAAAAAACAACTTTAGTCGGGCTAAGATTCATAGTTATTTTCTTCTTGCAATATGTAATCTATTAAAAAACTCAAAAGGATCTATTTGTTTAGCAAAAGAGTACACTGATAAAGCTATTGATCTTAGTACTTCCTATGGAATAGTTGGATATTTGTGGAGATTAAACAATTTAAATGCTATTATTAAAATGCGTCTGAATTATGAAGAAGATAGCATATACAAGTCCTTTATTACAGTATTTGAAATTTTGAAAAATCGTGGGCTACTATACATAGGTAATCGAGACCTGTGTCATGGAAATATCTTGGCTTTAAGTAACATTGGATATTATTTTCAAGAACACAAATTTGAATCAGAGTTTTATAAAAATATGGCTTTAGTTACCTATACTGGTAAAAGCATATACTCTGCAAATAGAAATAATAATGAAAAAAATATTGTAGAGCCATTTTTAGTACATCAATATAATCAAGCGAAAAATAAATTGGTTCTTTTTACAGACTTTCAACCAGAAAATCTTTTAAGGGAAAGTCAAACAAACTATCATATTATTCTTTAGTTTTTGTTATAAAATAATTCCCTATAACTAAAACATCAATATTTGTTTTCAAAAATGTATTTATAGCATCTCTTGGGGTCTCTACTATTGGCTCTCCATCCACATTAAATGATGTATTTAAAACTACGGAAACACCAATAAGTTTTTTTATTTCAAGCAATAATTTGTGAATAAATGGGTCTTTTTCTTTTGATATTGCCTGAACGCGTGCTGTATTATCTACATGTGTAACAGATGGCAGTTTTGCCCGGTATTTCTCTTTGACCAGCGGAGCTAACAACATGTATTCGGAGGATACTTTTAAATCAAAGTATTCAAACTGATCCTCTTCCGTAACAGTTGGCGCAAAAGGACGAAATTCTTCACGGTGTTTTACTCGTAAATTTAAAATATCTTTCATATAAGGGTTTTGGGGATTTGCTATAATGCTTCTATGACATAAAGCTCTTGGACCTATTTCAGAATTTCCTCTATGCATACCAACAATTTTATTTTCACAAATATGTTGCGCTACTATTTTTGCAAGTTCTTCATCAGAAAATTTTTGATATGAAAGATTTTTTGCGAGAATTGCATCCTCAATTTCTTTATCACTGTAACTTAATCCAATATAAGGTAAACTGATTTTGAATTTAGAACTATATCCAAATAATTCCAAATACGCAAAATATGCACTTCCTAATGCTTGTCCGTCATCTCCTGCCGAAGGAAGTATAAACACATTTTTATAATTACATTCACATATAATTTTATGATTTGTAAGACAATTTAAAAAGATTCCTCCTGCAAGGCAGAGATTTTCACAATGATATTTTATTTGAAGATTTTTAAGTAATGAAATAAGTGCATGCTCAGTAAATTCCTGAAGCGTAGCTGCTATATTATGACGTTCGCATGCAATAAAGTCATAATGGCTTTTTCCTGACATCAATTGCAATGCATAAATATCCTCTATTATGTCTCTGTATTTAAGACTATATTTTAGGTCTTGATAATTTAAATTCGAATAGTCAAAATAAGATTTTCCGTATGATGCGAGTCCCATTGTTTTACCACTTTGTCCAAAGCCAAATCCAATCAAATGAGTAATTTGTTCATATTTTCTAGCTAAACTAATTTGATATTCACGAATGTGTTCAGGCATAAAAGGATATATAGTGTTTACAGGATATTCCATCTTGCGAACAGCAATATTTTGTAAACGAGTAGATAACTGTTGAACTTTTCCTTGCTTTCCATAGTATAATGTTTCGGCTTCTTGTTTATCTAAAACATAGTCACCTCCACCATCCGCAATAAAAATTAAACTCTCATCAAATGGTGATGAATAAAAGACCGAATATGCATGTGCTAAATGATGTGATACAAAAAAGAATGGAATATTAGGGCAATTGTAATGCTTAAAAAATTCGTCTTTATAGAATTGCTTTACTTTTTCACTTTCTAATCCAGCACTTGATATACCGATGCATGATACCTGCGAAATATCAATATTGCAATATTTAAATAAAGCATCAATTGATTCATATGGTATTTCTGGGGACGATGAATATTTTATCCTGTCCAAACGTTCATTAGCTATATTAGCTACAACTTTTCCATCAATAATCAAGCATGCGCCTCTGTCGTGCTTAACATGTATTCCTAATGCAATTTTCATATTTACCTCCATTTTTAAAGATAATAAATAGTTATCCTTTATACTTTTATGTAGTTATTCTATCCTTAGCTAAGGAATCATAAGGTTGATTTGTTAGTTCTGATATTAAAAAATCGTCATTTAATAGTTTAAGAAAAGCAATTTGTGATGATTTGCTTTTCAGAACAATTTTACTTCCTGTGTTACTGTATGAAAACTTACCCTTTAATCCTGGATGTGTTTTTGAAAACTCAATAATTTTATCATTTGGTATAGATTGAGTAATAATCAGGGATTGTTCAGCAATTTTTGAAAGTTTCTTAGAAAAAGAGAAATCTGTAGCCGCATTTTTTAATGCGTTAACATTTTCAATGATTCCTTTATTCTCAATGCTATCAATTGTTATACTTGCGCGTTTGCGGATAAGTTCTTCAAATCCAAAATATTTCTCAATAATGTTAACATCCAATACAAATATTTTATTTTCAAGTTTAAATAGACCTATATCATTATTTAATCGAATGATATCTTCGGCATCAAGTTTTTTGAATCTTTCTCTGTGTTTATATATTAGAAAAGAGCCTCTCTTTATCATAGTTATGGCGTAATGCTTTTTGAAGCAGACTATACCCCTATTCATATCTCCGATATATATTAAATATCCTATTAAGGAACGCAAACTATCGTGAGCAAATGAGAAAAGCTCATAGTTGACAGCCTGTTTTATATCAAAGTTCTTTATGAATAACATTTCATCTGGATATTCATCGTAGTCGTACTCATATATTACATTTGCACGCTCATCGGCCGATGATAAATTTATAACTCCAATTTCTTCATTTGTTGTAATTTCTCTTATGCGATTTCTAAACAATTCATTTATTTCATTTGTTGTTTCACCATTTTCAATATCAGCTTTTTTTATTGAAATTCCATCATTTGTATTTAAAACTAAAAATAAAGAAATTGATTTAGTAGAATCGAGAATATTTGATAGCTTATTTTTTAAATCACATTTATTCACTTTTTTACCTTCCTTACATACCATCTTTTATTATCAAGAATTTTCCATTCAATATCGTCTCCAACCTGAAGATCATCTTTTGATATTACAATGTAATTATCATTATCATTGATAACTTCGATTGAGTATAATTTATACCCAAGCAGAGCCAAAGTAGGATTAGCCATATATAAATTCATTTTAGTCACAATAATACCAAGAACAACAACCAATATGATAAAAACGACAAAAGATTTAACTTCAATTAAGTTAATACATGCCAGTGGAATAATATATGTTGCTAAGAATGTCATTACTTCGTAATTTTCATTTTTTATTGCGGATATTTTATAGCTTGGATTCATCACACCTTTTCGATTGAAGTTAACAATTTTTGTAAGTCCAAGTGAAACTATGCTAAAAATAAAAAGTATAATAGTAAAAATATTGTTTTTAATAATATTCTCTTTTCCTATAAATTTTCCGTTTTCAAACAGATTAATAGTATTAATAGATGCAAGAATAAAAAGTAGCCATAATGAAATCAAATAAAATATAACTTTGAGATTACATATTGAAGGTTTTCTTTTGTCCATATTGAACTCCAAAAATTTTTTTAATGTTTTTCCAAGTATTCCCGATTTAGGGATTAGTTTTTTGCAGAATTAGTAGACATGAGTCTTCACATAAAATATAATCTTTCTATTTTTAAATAGCACACAATGCTAAATAAAACAATCCCAAATGCAAAAAATCAGAAAAATATGACAAAACTGCACACTTTTTGCAAAAATTTATCATTTTCAATCGACTTTTTTAACTTTCTCCGTCATAATGTTTGTATCATTATACGGAGGATTTTTTATGTTTAATTTAAGTGAAGAAAAAGATAAATATTTAATTGCCTGCAAGTCGCTTAAAGGTTTGAGCGATTTAACCCTCAAAGCTTACAAAATCGATTTAAAGCAGTTTTGCATCTTTATGAACGGGCGTGACTGCTTTGATAAAAACGAGCTCAATTCATATATCAATATTCTGCACAGCCGGTACAAGCCCAAAAGCGCCAAGCGAAAGATTGCCTGCGTTAAAGCCTTTTACAGATATATGGAGATTGAGGACATTATTGATTTCAACCCGTTTCATAAAATCATTCTCAAATACAAAGAGCCTATTAAACTGCCGAGGACAATACCGCTAAGCTGTATTCAGGATATGCTCGCTTATGCCTACAAGCAATATTCCGTATCGCTTACCGCATTTCAAAAGGAAGTAACCTTACGCAATATAGTTGTCCTTGAATTGCTGTTTTCAACGGGTATGAGGGTATCTGAGGTGTCAAATTTAAAAATCTCAGCAATAAATCTCGGGGATAACACAATCCGTATATTCGGCAAGGGCTCAAAGGAGCGCATTATGTGCATAAGCAATGATTTGAGTAAGATGATAAACAATTACCTGTCCGTTCGCTCATACAATTTGAACTATTTGCTTGTAAACAGATTGGGCAATCGCTTGTCCGAACAGTCCATACGGTATATGGTGAATGATTATGCGAAGGCTGTCAGCGCGCCGTTGCACATTACGCCGCATATGTTCAGGCACACATTTGCAACCGAACTTCACAATGAAGATGTTGATATACGGTATATTCAGCAATTTCTCGGGCACAGCTCCATTGCGACCACGCAGATTTACACGCACATAAGCACAGGCAAAACCCGTGAAATATTAGAGTCAAAACACCCGAGGAACAAGATGTTCTTTAGCCTATAAACAATATATTTAACCCCTTCATATACATACAACAGCTAAAAAGACGAAAATGTGACAAAAAGTTGAAAAATTTTACAAAAATTTTAAGGAGAGGATAAAATGTCATTTATACGTTTAAAAAACGGAACATATAATTTCAGCACCGCCGAACCAAATGCGGCAAGAGAAGTTTGTTTTACAAAATCTCCAAAAGATAAAAGGCAACGAAATTAAAAAGCACCCACCGCCAAGAAAGGACTGTGCCTTCTCGGCGGCAGGTGCCACCTGTCATGATGATAGGTGAAGTGAACTACCTACTTGAAAATATGTTACAGCAGAAAAAATTAATAAAGTAAACTGTTGATTTTACTAAGTAAATCAGAACGCCCGGGATAATCAGACGGTAAATTTTCAAGAACATTTTTTGCTTGCTTTAAATAGTTCTGTCTGGTACTTCCCTCTGCATCTATAGCTTTATTAAAAAGTTCATATGCGTATTTTAAATAAGATTCTGCAGACATTATTTAATCTCCTTCCAACAAATAGTTTTACTTTTATGATCTCCTTTTTCTGCTTGTGATGTAAATGCAAGCGGACAAGAGTGTTAGCAATGCTACTGTGTAGCTTACGGAAGCAGCGCCGCCTGTTTTCGGAATATCTGTTTTTTGCGAGTCCGGTAAAGTGGTAGACTCTTCGGGAACGCTCGGCTTGGTTGTCCCTTCTGAAACGCCCGGTTTGGTCGCATCGGGTTTAGTCGGTTCTTCTGTGACGGGCGGCTCTACAGGCTTTAATTCCAACGCATTAACCGCATCTATAATTGCCTGTGCATAGCCGTCTACCGTTGCCTGTTGCGTGATGTTAAGAGAATAATCCACAGCATTTACAACTTCATTTAAAGTATTAACGCTTTCGTCCGTGTATATGGACAAGTCATCGGGGATAGCCGCAATCGCCTTTTCGACTTCTGTGTAGTCCGCCGGTTTGTATTCAAGGGAGTTAATAGCTTCTTCAATTGTCTTTGTCTGCTTGTCGACAACCGTTTGTTCCGTTATGTTCTTGCCGCTGACATCGGTCTTTAAAGCTTCATCAAGGGCAGTTAAATCTTGATACAAACTGCGGTCAAGGGCATTAGCTTTTTCAACTGCTTTGTTATATTCCGTGTAGTCAGCTTGCTTGTATTCAAGATAGTTAATTGCTTCTTCAATCGCTTTTGTCTGCTCGTCAACTACTGCTTGTTCGGTTATGTTCTTGCCGCTGACATCGACATTCAAAGCTTCATCAAGTGCGGTTAAGTCTTGATACAAATTGCGGTCAAGGGCATTTGCCTTTTCGACTGCTTTGTTGTACTCGGTATAGTTAGCTGGCTTGTATTCAAGGGCGTTGATTGCTTCTTCTATCGCTTTTGTTTGCTCGTTAACAACCGATTGCTCTGTTATGTTCTTGCCGCTGACATCGGTCTTTAAAGCTTCATCAAGTGCGGTTAAATCCTGATACAAATTGCGGTCAAGAGATTCTGCCTTTTCAACTGCTTTGTTATACTCTGTGTAGTCCGCTGGCTTGTATTCAAGGGCGTTGATAGCTTCTTCAATCGCTTTTGCTTGCTTGTCTACAACCGCTTGCTCCGTTATGTTCTTGCCACTGACATCGGTCTTTAAAGCTTCATCAAGGGCAGTTAAATCTTGATACAAACTGCGGTCAAGGGCATTTGCCTTTTCGACGGCCTTGTTATACTCGGTATAATCCGCAGGTTTGTACTCAAGGGAATTGATAGCTTCTTCAATCGCTTTTGCTTGCTTGTCAATAACCGCTTGCTCTGTTATGTTTTTACCGCTGACATCGGTTTTTAAGGCTTCATCAAGTGCAGTTAAATCTTTGTATAGACTACGGTCTATCGCATTTGCTTTTTCAACTGCGGCATTGTATGCGGTATAGTCGGCAGGTTTGTATTTAAGGGAGTTGACGGCTTCTTCTATGGCTTTTGCGTAATCGTCAACCTTGCTCTGCTCGGTTTCGTCCAAGCTGTAGTCTATGTTATCTAATATATCCTGCAACGCCTTAACGCTTTCGTCTGTATAAACGGACAAGTCCTCGGGGATTTCCGATTTAGCTTTTTCTACTTTTGAATAATCGGCAGGGTTGAGCGTTGTATTCTCGGTAACTCCTGTGCGAATTTCTATTGGGTCATAACCTACATCGGTACTGGTGACAACACAATAGTAATACTTAGCCGCAGGGTAATCTTCGGGGTTAAATTCTCTGTCCGTTGCACCCTCTATGGGCGTTCCGGCGGTGTTGTCCGGCTTGTCGCTTGCGTACCATTGATATGTACGGTTAAAGCCTATGACATCGGGAGAAAGAGTCTGCGTTTTGTCGGTATATTCCATAGGAACATCTTTCAAAATAGCAGTATCTTGCGAAATATTAATAAATTCGTGGCCGTTTTCATTCGCCCAAGTTTCGGCATATGTTCCCTTTGTGCCGTAAACCTTGTAGTTCCTGCCCTTCGTATCCTCGTTACATTTTTCAAATGTCGATGGCATGGCGATAATGCAATTTTGCGTACTTGGCAAACCCTCTAAAATCCGCACACGGTTCATTTCAATGCGTTCTAAACAACAATCGTAAAATGCATTTGGGTGCATCTTAAAATCGCCGTACAATTTCACATGTTTTAATGAAAAACAGTTACTAAATAAATTACTGCCTAAATATGTTAAATCATCGGAAAGTTCTACAGTTGTAACGCTGTCGCACTCACCGAACACATAATCGGAAAGCACATGCGCACTCGGCAGCAAAACAGTCCTTAAATTTTTAGAGGAGAAAAACATCTCGTCGCCTGCCTCTTCTAATGACGGCAAATACGCATAAGTTAAGCTGCTGCAGTATCCGAATGCTCCGGGATCGGAATAAATAATTTCCGGGAAAAAGTCAGCCTTAACTAAACCGCTTCCGCTGAAAATATATGCCGGCAAGCTGTCGTTTTCAGGGTTTAGCACAACTTTTTCGAGAGAAAGGCAGTTTTGGAATATATAAGATCCGCAATTTTCCGCTATGATTTTCGGCAAATACGCCTCAACAAGCTGATAACAGTAACTGAATGCGCCTGCAGCGACAGATTCGGCGCTGTCCAAATGCACATAAACAACATTTGAGCCGGCAAATGCATCTGTAGAAATATAATTTAATTTTTCAAAAGGAAGCCCGTCTAAAGTTCCTGTATGATAAAACGCATAAGGACTGACCCTTTCAAGCTTCGGCATATCAACTACATCCAAGCAAAGGCAGTTTGAAAAAGCATATTTCGGCACAGAGGTTATGCCCGGAGCCGTTACTTTGGATAAATTATTACAATTTGAAAACGCTCTTTCTCCGATTGTGCTTATGCTTTCCGGAATGACTATGGAGGTTAGCCAAGACTGCCCCTGAAACGCCTTTGCTTCAATCCCTTTTACTTTAATTCCCAACACGGTTTCGGGTACAACCAAATCCGATTCCAATCCGATATAATCATAAATCATACCGTTTTCTCTTATAAGCCAACCGTTCTCATCGGGTTCGGTAGTTTCTATAAGCCGAATATTGAATGTCCTTTTAGCGATTTCACTTCTTGCGCCGTTCTTTGAATAGGCAACAGCATAAACTGTAGTGGCTTTTGAGAGTTCAATAGGTTCTGTGTATAAGATACCGTCCTCTTTGTTCGGTACAGTCTTATTCAGCGTATAATAAATTTCCGCATCTTTATCCTGACAGGTCAATTCAAGATACTGTACTTTATCGTAATATTTTTGTGATGCAGGAGAGCTTTCCAAGCTGAATTGCGGCATTTCGGTTTGATATGCATCGTCCGCATTATGCGTAAGCGCTTTAAACATATTTACAATGCCGTACCGCACTGTTTTTAAATCCGAATCACAGGAATCAAAAAGAATTTGTGCAAGCTCTGCATTGGAAGCCTCCGGATAATACGACATAAGCATGGCGCTTGTTGCAACCACATACGGCGCTGCACAGGAAGTACCGCCGAATTGAGCATACTCACCCTTTTTGTACGATACAAAAGTACCTTCTCCCGGTGCGGCAACATCTACATAGTTTACGCCCCGTCCGCTTGAAGCGGCAAGGATTTCGCGGTTTGTTAAATTTGCAACTGAAATTACGCCCGGTCTACAGGCGGGAGTTTGAGGTTTTGTAGTTTTATGATTGCCTGCCGATGCAATATGCAAAGGCTTACTGTTATCTATGCGCTCCGCCGCAGTTCCCGATTTTACAGGCGGTGCGCCTACGATTTGACCGCCATAGCTTGAATTGATAATATCCACCTTATCTAAAGCCGCCTGTTCTTCGGCTAAGTTTGTGAGAGATGTTGTAGAGCTTCCCTCTTTATTAAATACCTGATAAGAAACAAATTTAACATTGGGCAGCGTATTTTCATAAATAACTGCGGCAGCCAATGTACCGTGCGAACTGTTTGGAGTGTACGGATCGGCATCACTACCTAAGAAAGTGTATGCCTTTAGCAACCTTTTGTTAAATTCCTCATCGCCCTTGCCGATACCGCCGTCAATAACCGCAACAACGACTTCCGGCAATTCCTGCACGGAGATATGGCCTAAAATATATTGAAATGCGTCAGGCGTTTGGATATAATCATATCCCCAAGAATGTTTGACATTTTCTTCAGGCGTTTCGCTGTAATCATAATCGGAATTAAAACTTGTTTGATTATCTTCGACAATATCGTCTTCATCCAATTTGAGTATAATATCCGGCTCGACAGAGTCAATGCGCTTATCGCCGCTGTAACGCTCATAGGCCTGTTCCGCCTGTTCGGGCGTTTCGTATTGAAGAATATGTAAATCTTCATATCCCGAAAGATGTACTGCCGCATTGCAGTCGTTAAGCTCATCATCAGTATATACGATTAAACGAGCCGTTTGAAAATCACTTGTATCTGCCAAATCACTGTTTTGTTTCACAACATTGTATTTCATTCGGCAGTCAGTGTCAGCGCTGCTTAAACCGCTGTCATACTTATCAATCAAATCACTCAATTCATTTGAAAACTCTTTGAGCTCTTCCGTCTTGTTTTCATACATTTTATATTCCAACCCAGCCGCCAATGAGCTAAAGCACGGACTGAATATAAAAAGTATAAGTATTAAAGACAAAAATACCGAAAATACCTTTTTCATAATCCCTAACCCCCTTTTAAATGTGTTTAAAAAATTGAATGAGCCTTATATTGCCCATACAAATTACGCAAATAATAAAAATTGTTAAAATAATCACAGGAAAGCTGCCGATAAAAAACAGCGAAGCGCCGTTATGACCCGAAATACCGCTGTCTGTACTCCAAAATAAAATATCCGTTACGGCAAATGCGCCGAATATTATCAACAGTAAAAAGCAATAGGCTGTCCACACGGCTGCCTGTGTACGGAAAAATTTTTTCTTTAACTGCGCCGTACCGAGAATTTGCAGACTTGCGTCCTCCTGCTTTATATTTTTAGAGCCGGAAACAAAAGGCAAATGATAAGTACAGTCAACATTTAAAAAATTCGTATAGTTTTCCCGTTTAATTCCCAATTTTAAACTTGCATCTCTATGAATACGAAGCTTTAGCGTCATAGAAAAGCAAGCAATATAATATCGAAACGCCATCAAATGGTTTAGATGTCTTTTCTTTGACGATGCGGAAAGGAATTCAGCGCTTAATTTACCTATCCCGTTTTTAGTCGTCGGCACACTCTCTATTTTAACGGTATGCAGACCTCGGGGCAAGAGAAATGTGTAGATATACTCATGCTTTATTTGAGTACAACTCAGAGGCTGCACACCATCTGCCGAAACGATATATGTGCAGGAGAAATCAGAAAGTATGCTTACGGTAAATTCTACATTACCATACTTTACATTTTCCATCAAATCGACCATCCATATAATCTAAAAATCCGGCAATCATAGAGCCTGCAGAGAAGAAGCAAGAAGCTATATCCCACGCTGTATTCCAACTTGAATTTTTAAATAGCCTAACAAAATTCAATAGAATGTAAACTTTCCAAAAAAACATAAGTTTTGACAACATATTTAATCACTCCTTAAAAAATTGCAGGGCGGCAGATAAAATCATATGCAAAATATTTTGTTATATCAATCTTATCAGGCTTTTGTTCATGGCGAGGAACCGTCCTCTGATTGCTTATTTTGCTTGCCTGACAACCCCAATATAAATGCTAATATCGGTAGTATAAATTGTATAAATATCAAGTTTACAATAAATTCATTATGGAACATTTCAAAAAAAATGTAATAAACAAATAAAAAAAATGTAAAGCAATCGGGAACGCAAGTAAATAATATTGCAAACAGTCCGCAAATAAATAAAGTATATATAATAATCGTTACAAATTTATTGATTACTATATTCATATATTTCTTAGACATAAAATAATGAATTATTGAGGTTAGAACGAACAAAACAATATAAGAAAAAACAGCAAAATATGGACAATTATTACCAACTAATAGTAAAAAAATAAATATATTAAATATATAAAAAATCATATATAAAACACTGCTAAGAAAAGTTTTAATTAAATTTATAATCCGCATAGTTTTGTACTCTCCTATCTGTGAAAACTTCTTTCAATAAGGGCTTGCCCTGTTATTGAGAAATCAGTGGAGAGCAAATTCCCCGCTGATGCCGAAACGAAACCCGCCGCTTTAGAGGCGGGTTCCTTTTTGTCTAAGTTATATCGGCCAGAACAGATTTGCCTGAGCGGCTAAATCGGCAATCTCTTCGTTGTGGTCAATTATGAACTGATTTGTGCTCAGCGCCTTGCCGCAAATATATTCAAATTCAACCTTTTCCGCTTTTCGTATTACGGTTTGCGAATCGGTCAATAAGGCATAGTATTTCATTTTTTCCTTTTTATTGTTAAGGAAAATTACTAAAGTCAACGGTTCCTCTTTATACGGCAATTTTTTCACTGCTAAAAATGGGTTATTTCTTAAAAGCTGAGGTTCTGACGCAAAAAACTCGTATTCCCCGATAGTTCGTTTAAATCTGTACTCTGCCTTTCCGTAAAAAGTATCATTCATTTCGCTTGTAAATTTATTTTCAAACGGGAATTTGTATTTTAACAGCCAAATGAATACAGATATAATCAAGCAAAATAAACCAATAATAAAAGCGACGGCAAAAAGCGCGAATAACGGCTGACCGTTTACTAAACCCTTTATTCCCATTTTTAAATCATGTTTTGCCTCTAACCCCCAACAGTCCTTAGCCTTTTGTATAAGTTGTGTTATTTCACCTTGTTTGTCATTCAAAATTTTCTGTGCCTTTTCGTTAAATTCCGTATCGTTTTCGTCAAAGGGAATAAAATTGCCCAAAGCATCTATTTCCATCATAAAGAAACTGTCGCCGTTTTCCGTGCAGCCTACGGCATATTCATAATCGCCCCAAATATTCGGATAAATGTATATTCCGCCTATAACAATGCCTTTCATATCGTCTGTTACTTCAATTCCAACACTAATATAATCGTCATATCCGAGATATGGCGTTTTTGAAATTACAAAAGAATATTTTTCTTCCTGTTTGTTTGCCGGATGCTCACTTTCGTATTGAGCAAGAGAGTACGAATATCCGCAATAGGGTATATACATAGTAATTAGCCAAAAAATATTTATTCCCGCAAATATTAAAGTTATAACAAGAGCGAGCACAGTAAGCTTTTTTAACGCATTATTTTTCATTCAAAAGCACCACTCTTTTTTCGGATTTTATAATCTTCTCGTTATGTGTAACAACAATTACTGTTCTGCCGCTGTCATTCATTGAATGTAAAATATCCAAAACGGCATCGGCATTTTTTGAATCAAGCGACCCTGTAGGCTCGTCAGCAAGGATTATATCGCACTTTTTAAAAAGCAGCCTTGCAAGTGCAACACGCTGTTGCTCCCCTCCCGAAAGCTTATATACCTTTTCGTCGGCTTTATCGGGAATGCCCACCGTTTGCAGAGCATCCTTAACCGTTAAATCCGTTCTGTTATTTTTGGGTACAAGCAACAGATTTTCACGAACTGTTTTATTCTCAATCAAAGCAAAATTCTGAAACAGAAAGCCCACCTTGTGCATAAAATATTCTCTGCGGTTTTTCCTTTTAAATATATTTTCGCCGTCAACAAGAATTTCGCCCTTGTCGGGTGCTTCAAGACCGCCGATTATGTTCAAAAGCGTTGTTTTTCCGCATCCGCTGTCCCCTGCAAAAACGACAAAATCGCCCGATTCTATTGTAATATCAAAGTTATCGAAAATCACATTTTCATCAAAACTCTTGCACAAATTCTTTACCGTAATCATAAACAGCCACCTTTCAGAATTTTAGCAACATTTTGTTTTTCAAAACGCGTTATGAGTACCGCAATTATAACGTATTCAAGACACAAAACCGAAACGCCGACTGCAATTACAATATACCACACCGACAGCTTATACATAAGCGAGAGTACCACGCACGCGGTAACGGCAATGAATGTTGCGTAAGCGTTCAGCAGAAAAATTTGTTTATTCTTTTGTAAAACCGAATATCCTAAAACCTTTTTAATTGCAAGCTCCGTGGTGCTAACCTTATATTCCGATTTAATAATTACCGAAATTATGAACAGCTCAAGAATCAATAAAAATGCGCTGATAACCGTATTTAAAAGCAAGACCCTGTTTAATACGGACTGATAAGACAAAAGCTTATCAGTCATTTTTACCTGCTGTAAATAAAAACCTTTTTCCCCGAGCGAATACTTTTCGCTGAGCTGTTTTATATCGCTGTCGCTTATGTTGAAAAGCATATTGTTAAACAAACTCGAAAGCGTTGATTTCTCGCAAACAAGCCCTTTTGCGCTGTTATTAACATAAATTATTATCGGATTTTCAACCTGCTCAGCCCCTAAAGTAATCCCTTCGGAATTATCATATAAAAGCAGTTTTCCGCCGCCCGAATAAGTAACTTTTTTACAGTTTAATTCTTCATCAGAGCCAAAATACATTTCTATGCAATCAGAAATTATTTCGTCAACATTTTCAGGACCGTCAGGCTTTTCGGGAACTAAAACAAATAAATCAACGTTGCTGTCAGATTCGAGTTTGCAGTCAAATTTATTCAACAAAAATCTTGAATTTGAATTTACAATACAATAATCGTTTTTGCCCGTTAAGCCGCAAAACGAATAAGCGCAGCCTTTGCTTTGCAATTCGCTGTATATTGAGTAAATCAAACTGTGTAGATTTTCCTCAAAGTTTTCATCATAATCCAAAAGCGAAACGTAATTTAGCTGTAAAAAGCTGTAATTTCCGACGCTTTCAAGCTGTTTGCTCTTTTTCAGTTCTTTAAAGTTCGTTGAAATAAGCAAAGCGTTGCAGGATAAAACCACAACCGTCAGTATCATGGATATACTTTTTAAAACGTACCCGTCGGCTATTATTCTCTCGTTAAGATTTGCGCCGTATAAAACCTCTTTATAATTTATCTTAAATAAAGTTAAATAAAGTAAAGAGTTAAGGAGCAGTACGGCTATGCAAAGCAGAATAATATTTCTCATTTCATAGTCGAGATATATAAACCTGCCGATTAACGCGTAAAGGCCAATAAATATCACAGAGAAAGCAAAAAAATCAATCAATATGTTTTTAAATATAATTTGATGTATCGGCTTTCCTAAGGAAATCAGCACAAAGTTTTCTTTCTTTTGAAAGTGAATATCAAGCCATGTGAGAATTAAAAACAAAACGCCGATAACCGACCAAATCAGTAAAATAAGATAACGGTACGAATGTACGCTCTCTTTTTTTACAAAAGAGCAGGAAAAATCGTCAGATATATTATCCCGTATCAGCTGTGCATCTCTATTGTCTCCAAAAAAATAGTAGCGTTCGGTTTTGGGAAAATAATCTCTACCCGAAAAACTGTCAAAGCTCACTTTTGTAGTACCGGATAACAGTGCATTGTACTCCCCTGCCGATACGGCATATTCTTTTTTCAGCCTATCCTGCGCTTTCTTTGAGCAATATACGGTAGATACGCACGAATGGCTTGACTCGTTAATTTTTTGTACAGCGAAAAAGTCAATATTATTTTTTTCGGAAACCTGCGATACCTTAGCCTGTATTTCAGGCTGAGTGAAATACTGATTATCTGAAATATCAATATAATAAAACTGCGATGTAAATGAATTTAAGTAATTTTGAAAAAACTCTCCGCTGAAAACAAAAGAAAGTAAAATTAAAAAGAACAAAAAGATAAATTTTACTTTTTTCATTTTAATCCAGCCCCCAAAATTCTTTTGCCGCATTTACTAATTTAATAATTTCTTCTAAGTTTATCATCATCAATAACAGACTGTTCCTTTCGGTAAATTACATAATGCCGCAATTTGCTTGTTGCTTTTTACTTTAGATACAGTACAGAAGAAAAGCCGCACTGTGTCGTAAAGGTACAGTGCGGCGCATAGTTATATAGGTTATGCTTTATCAAATTTTCTGTTTTTCAAACTCTGCAAGTACCCCACAGGCTCATTGTAGCAAAATACAAAAGCTCTGTCAATTCGACAAGTTCCCTAAAAATTGTAAATCCGCGTTATGCATATTGACGCCATACGTTGCAGTTATTTATACTTTTACCCAAGTTTTTAATTTGTAATTATTGTCAAACAGTTTTTCCTCTTTTATAAGGGAATAGAGCTTTGGAGTATGTCTTTCCGTGACTTCGGAAATCCAAATAATATAGTTTTCATGAAGAATAACAACTGTCAGGCTAGTGACATTGTGTTCACCTTGGTGTAAATTAAAGAAAGTTGAATTAAAATTCTGGATTGCACAAACTGAATAGTCCTCATCAACAACATAAATTTTATTTTCCATTTCAATTGCGTTGTTAACATCGGGCAAATAATTCTGATTAAAGATTTTCTTAGCAGTTTTTGTATCTTCATATTTAAACAGATAATAATATATCTCGCTGTTCGGCTGATAAACAACGCTCTGTTCAGTGCTGTCATAATAGTACGGAGTTTCATCGTTCAGGTCTTTTTTCCCGTTTTCGCCGTGGGAGTAAAAACTCTTTTCGTTGTTGGGCAGAAAGCTTTTTGTATCTAAAAATCTGTCGTTCTCAAATAAATATTTGCTGAAATCCTTAATTTCCTGCTCGGTAAGCTCAACTTTCATACTTGCAGGTCTTAAATATGCGCTGTAACAGCCGTGGGCTATCACAATACACGGAACTATCATCAAAATTACAGAGCATATCAAAACGGAAACTTTTTTTCTTTTAAATTTCCAGATAAAAACTAAAACTATTCCTGCAATAAGGGCAATTATAGAAATTAAACTTCTAATAGAATGTAAACTTTCCAAAAAATACATAAGTTTTGACAACATATTTAATCACTCCTTAAAAAAATTGCGGGGCGGCAAATAAAATCATATGCAAAATATTTTGTTATATTGTTATAGCTATTACCCTGTAAGTTCATTGTAACAAAAAGCAATAGCACTGTCAATTCGACAAGTTCCCTAAAAATTGTAAATCCGTGTTATGCATATTGGCACATAAATCCTTTACAAAATATTTTGTTAAATCAATCTTATTCGGCTTTTCTGTTGTATAAGCAAATTTTTGCGGTACGAATTAAGTCTTGCATATAAAATAGATATATAATATAATTGATTCAATGAGGGGGCTTGTCCTGTTATTGAGAATTCAGTGGAGAGCAAATCCCCCGCTGATTCCGAAAATGTAACCCGCCGACAATAGAGGCGGGACATTTTGCCTAAGTTATAAAAATTTTATATTATTTAATTTTGGAGGGGGAAATGAAAATATGAAAAAGATTATTAGCGCGCTTATATCTGTCTTATTATTTTTAAATATCGGCAGTATCCTGACTTTCGCAGAGGAAAACGGCAAAACGGAATCATACCGTATTTATGTAAGCGCCAACGGCAATGACGAGGGAGACGGCAGTGTTTCAAATCCTTTTGCCACCTTAAAAAAGGCAAAGGAATATGTTAAAACGCTTGACAAATCAAAGGGCGATATAGTAATTGAAATAGGCGACGGCACATATTATCTTGACGAAACCCTTACATTTGACGAAACGGACAGCGGTACAGACAACTGCACAATTCGCTATGTTGCAAGCGATAATGCGAACCCTGTAATCAGCGGCGGAAGGAAAATTGAGGGCTCTTGGAATGACGAGGGCAACGGGATATACAGCATTTCATATAACCGCGATGAAAAACTGCGTTCCCTATATGTAAACGGCAACCGCTGTTTTATGACAAGCAATGTCGCTAAGGCTCATGGAGGCGTAAACAAAACCGTTATCAATGAGGGTCAGGCGGATTGGGCTTAGACAGACGGCGAAGTTTACACGGGGGTTAAATTCGGCGGCGGAAAGCTCCCCGTAAAGACAAGAAATCAGGACGATATTGAGCTTATGACGCAGACTCGTTGGAACACTACGATTGTCTGTGTAGAAAGCCTTGAGAAAAAGGGCTTTACAACGGTTGCAAATCTGCAAATGCCCTATGCCGCTTTTGCTCAACAGCTCGGCTGGGGCAACGAATATCAGTTTAAAAAGAACAATATGATTTTTAATGTTTTTGAGTGGCTTGACGAGGCCGGGGAATTTTATTTTGACAAGACCGAGCATAAGCTGTATTACTTTGCAAGAAAAAATGAGGATTTAAACAGCGCTCAGGTAATTGCCCCGGAGCTTGAAAAGATTATTGATATACAGGGCAGGAACAAAGAAAATCGGGTTCACGATATTTCTTTTGAGGGCTTGACGTTTGCGCACAGCGATTGGAATTTGTGCGAGGTAGACGGTTCTCACGGCAGGGCAACAAATCAGGGAGCTATGAGCTTAAAGGCTTTTGCAGAGCAGGATTGGCACGGCAATATTTACCGTGAATATGACTCAAACCCTGCGGCGGTATGCGTAAGCTCGGCAAGCGGCATCAGTTTTGTAAATAACTCTGTTTGCCATACGGGAAACGACGGTTTAGCTCTTGTTAACGATGTTCAGAATATGGTAATTGACGGTAACGCCATATACGACACAGCCGGAACGGCAATGCTTGTAGGCCATATTCAGCATGAGTATATCGGCGATAAAGACAGCGGGATAGGCAGGCACAGCGAAAAAGAGCGCTATGACGCCGATACGGAAGCAATTTGTGAAAATCTTAATATTACAAACAATATTTTCAAAAATACAAGCCGTCTTTTCTGGGGAAATCCCGGCGTAATATTCCACGCTGTGTATAATATGAATTTTCAATACAATCAAATTGAAAATACGCCTTATTCGGGGCTCAGCCTCGGCTGGGGCTGGTGGAATTTTAACGGCAGTCCCGATTCCGTAGTTCCCGGCAAGGCCGCAATCGTCTGCAAAAATAATAAGATATTAAACAACAGCTTTTTCAACTGCATCACAACATTGGGGGACGGCGGCGCAATTTACACTTTAAGCGAAATGCCCGATACGGTGATAAGCGAAAACTATATTAAATCCATAGGCACAGACGGCATCAAGGCGGCCTACCATATCAGAGGCATACATATTGACGAGGGCACAAAGTATGTTTACGGCGAAAGAAATGTAATTGATATTAACCCTGAATTTGCCTGTATAGACTGCGGCGACTGGGGCAACAAAGGGGAAAACACATGGAAACACAATTACTCCACATCTTCATCATATACAACAACCGAAACATATGAATCTGGCACTCAAATTATTGAGCCGATAACCGTTTCGGACGCAAAATGGAATGACGACGCGCAATCAGTAATCGACAACGCGGGCCCCGGGGACGAATATCAGGCAAGGTTTAAAAGCCTGAATATAGCCGAGGCGGAAAATATATCGTCAATACCTGATACCAAACCCAACATTCCCCTTATAGTCGGCTTGGCTGTCGCAGGAGCTTTGGCGTTATCCGGCGTAATTGCGGCGATTGTCGTTAAGCGCAAAAAGAAGAACAAATAACAGAGGGGAACAAAATATGCGCGGTAAAACTAAGCTGAATATTTCTGAAAATATTATTTCGGAAATATTTAACAGACATAATCTTGGAAAAGTCACAAGTATTAAAGTTATGACGGGCGGCAATTTCAATACCGTACTTAAAGTAAAAACAAGCAATAATTTATACGCTATAAAAATTGCGACAAAAGACGATACGCAAGTTTTAACTTATGAGCATCAGTTAATCAAAAGCGAGGTGTATATATACAAATTACTGGAACAAGTCAAAGGTATAAAGTTTCCTAAAATTTACGGGTACAACTGGGAAAATAATTATCCGTACAAATACCTGATAATGGAATTTATTGACGGAGATATGATGTCTAAAGTCAAGCTCTCTCAAACAGACTATGATAAAGTTATGTTTGATTTGGGAAAAGCTATGGCGGAAATTCACACCATACAAAATGACAGCGGATTCGGATATATTCAAAACGGACTTAAAAGCACTTGGAAAGACGCGTATTTTGATATGGTCAAAAATATTGTCGAAGACGGATTATCCAAACAGGCAAAAATTCCTTATTTAGATAAGATAAAAGAAGTAATTGAAAAGAATAAATATGCCCTTGATTCAGTTAAAACGCCGTTTTTAATTCATTTTGATTTATGGTTTGGAAATATAATAATAAATGACAATAAACTGTATGCTTTGATAGACTGTGAAAGGGCTATGTTTGGGGATATAATGGGAGAGTTTATTTCTCTCGATTATTTATCTGCATTTGACCCTGATAAAAATAAAAAGTTAATTGACGGATACAATTCAATCAGCGAAATAAAAGTTAAGTTTGATAAAGAGGAGCTGGTTAGATTTTATTTAATGAGAATTTATCTCGGGTTAATAGCTTATGTTGAATCATATTACAGATTGTCTAAATTAAATCCCAAATTTTACGGTTCAAGAATTTTTGCTAAAAATGTGCTGCATAATGCGATAAAAGAGATAGAAAAAATTTAATAAAGCAGGTAAAAAGCCAACATTCAATAAGGGCTTACCCCGTCATCATAAAACGCACCCCAAAAGTAAGACACTTTGCTATAAAGTCTTACTTGGGGTGCGTTTTACTTAAAAAGAGACCGCGAAAATTTTGCGAAATAATCAGTTAATCTCCAAAAGTTTAACAGGTCGTCCCTCGTTTGCCGATTTTTCGGCGGCAAGGGCAATTTTAACAGACTGCAAGCCCGCGTGGATACCTACCGGTGTGTCTGTGTTGTTCTCAACAGCGGCAACAAACTGCCTTACCTCTTCGGAAAAGCTTTCCATATATCTTTCAAGGAAGAAATAGAGAGGTTTTTCACCAGTTACGCCGTCGGCAGTCGAAATTACCGCAGATGAAAGCGTGTCGTTTGAGGTTACTACCATACCTTTTGAGCCGAAAAGCTCCGCCCTTTGGTCATAACCGTACATTGCCTGACGGGAATTGTCGATAACGGCTAAAGCGCCGTTTGCCATTTTAAGCGAAATGATAGCGGTATCAAAGTCGCCGTACTCACGAATTGACGGATTGATAAGAGCGTCGGCATAAACATAGAGTTCTTCTACGTCGCTGTCGGTAAGGAAACACGCCATATCAAAATCGTGAATAGTCATATCAAGGAAAATGCTTGCGGCGCAGTAACCTACCGGCGGAGCCTGCGGGTCTCTTGAAGTGATTTTAAGAATTTGAGCGTCGCCTATTTTGCCCTCGTCGTAAGCCTTGCGGATTGCCGCAAAGTTATGGTCAAAGCGGCGGTTGAAACCTACCTGGAATTTTACTTCAGGATGGGCTTTAAGAGCGTTCGCTATTTCAAGAATTTTATCAACGGTATTCGCGAGCGGCTTTTCACAGAAAACGTGCTTGCCCGCATTTATGGCCTCTATTGAAATAGGGGCGTGAGTATCGGTCGAAGAGCAGACGAGAACCGCGTCTATTTCGGGGTCGTTGATTATTTCTTTGTAATCCTTATAGATTTTTTTAACCCCGAAGCTTTCAATGAAAGCTTTTGTTTCATCGTTCATAAAAGGGTCTGCCATAGCAATTACTTCGGCGTTTTTAACGTGATAAGAAATTGATTCAAGATGCACCTTGCCGATGCGGCCGGCGCCTATAATACCTACTTTTAACATAATTTTCTCCTGTGTTATATTTTATTTTAATACGGAAATTTACTGTTTAAATCAGATGGTGCCGTCCCACGTTGAAACATTTGTGCTTGTCGCCTCTTCTTCGTCGAACCAGTGCGTTGTAACGGCTTTTGACTCAGTGAAGAAACGGTATGCGTCCTTGCCGAGGCAATGCAAATCGCCGAAGAACGACTGCTTATGACCTGAGAACGGGAAGAAACCTACGGGTACGGGAATACCTACATTTATGCCTACCTGGCCGCCGTCGGTGTAACGGGCAAACTGCCTTGCGAAATAGCCGCTCTGGGTATAAATTACCGAACCGTTTGCATAGGGGTTGGAGTTCATAATTTTAAGCCCCTCTTCAAAGTTCTTGCAACGCTTAATGCAAAGCACAGGGCCGAATACCTCGTCTCTGCCTATGGTCATATCCTCTGTAACATGGTCAAAGATTGTCGGGCCTACAAAATAGCCGTCCTCATAGCCCTCAACTACGCAGTTTCTGCCGTCAAGTACAAGCTCTGCACCCTCTGCAACGCCCTTGTCTATGTCGGCAATAACTTCTTTATAATGCTTTTCATAGGTTATCGGGCCGAGCTTTGAGGTCTTATCCCAAGACGGGCCGACTTTAATATTTTGAGCCTGCTTTTTAAGCTCTGCAACAAATTTATCGGCAATAGCCTCCTCAACTACACAGCAGGAAAGAGCCATACAGCGCTGGCCTGCACAGCCGTAAGCCGAATTTATAACGCCTGCAACAGTTCTCTCAAGCGCGCAGTCCGCCATAACAAGCGCATGGTTCTTTGCCTGGCAAAGAGCCTGACAGCGTTTGCCTGCCGCGGCGGCTCTCTGATATATTTTAAGACCTACGGGCGTTGAACCTACAAATGTAATACCCTTAACGTCGGGGTGGTCGAGTATAGTGTTTATCTCGTTTCTTGAGCAGGTAACGATATTGATAACGCCGTCGGGTACACCCGCCTCTTTATAAATCTTGGCAAAGAGCATAGCCGTCTTGGGCGTAAGCGAGGCGGCCTTTAATACCATGGTATTACCGCAGGCAATACAGGTGGGAGCCATCCAGCCGAAAGGAATCATCGCAGGGAAGTTTACGGGAACTATACCCGCAAAAACGCCGAGAGGCTCGCGGTATTTAACGGTATCGTAGCCTCTTGACGCGTCCATAATGCTCTCGCCCATCATAAGCGAGGGAACCTGCGTTGCAAGCTCTGTGCCCTCCTTGGCTTTAAGCACGTCGCCCTCGGCCTCGCCCCACACCTTGCCGTTTTCCTTTGCAACGGACATAGTGAGCTCTTCCATATTTTCTATGATAAGGTCGCGGATTTTATAGAGAATCTGCGCGCGCTTTATAGCGGGAACCGCTCTCCAGCCGGGGTATGCCGCTTTTGCCGCCGCGATAGCCTCAAGCACTTCCTCGTTGGTACAGCAGGGAGCCTGTCCCGTTACCTCGCCTGTTGACGGGTTGTGAAGGTCATACCACGTATCTGTTTTTGAGTCACGGAATTCACCGTTTACAAAATACTTTAATTTTTCAACTGCCATATTTTTACTCCTTTACAGTATTTGTTTAGCTTTACAGGCGGTTTAAAACCGCCCGTTTTTATTTTAATTAAAGTCCTGCGACTTCTTTTATATACTTTCTTGCTTTAAGGGCGTACTCAAACGGGTTTGCAACCGCAGGGTCCTGCTCGGCCTCAACAAGCACATAGCCCTCATAGCCTGTTTTTTCAAGCACGTCGAAAATCGGCTTAAAGTCGATTGCTCCGTCTCCCGGTACTGTAAAGGCGCCGAGCCTTACGCCCTGCAAAAAGCTCAAATGCTCGTCTTTAACCTTTTTAACCATTTCGGGGCGTATATCTTTAAGGTGAACGTGATATATTCTGTCCGCATATTTGTTGAGAACAGACATATAGTCCTCGCCGCAGTATGCAAGGTGACCGGAATCGAACAGGAGCCCGAAAACCTCGGGGTCTGTATTTGCCATAAGTCTGTCAATTTCGGCCTCTGTCTGAATAACCGTTCCCATATGGTGATGCAGGCAAAGCTTAATGCCCATATCTTTAGCTACCCTGCCGAGCTTGTTTATGCCCGTGCAAAGCAAATCCCATTCCTCATCGTTCATTATGTACTTATCGTCAAAAATAGACTTATCCGTACCCTGAATGGAATGGCCCTGTTCGGAAATGCCGACAACCTTTGCGCCCATTTCCTTTAAAAATGTAATATGCTCAATAAAGTCCTTTTCAACCTCCTCATAGGGCTTTGTTGTAAGGAATGAGGAGAACCACGCATTGCAAATCTGCATATTGCGAAGTGCGAGGGCCTTTTTGAGAGCGGGTATGTCATTTCTGGGATATTTGTTGCCGACCTCACAGCCAGTAAAGCCTGCAAGAGCCATCTCGGAAATGCACTGTTCAAATGTGTTTTCTGCGCCTAAATCCGGCATATCGTCGTTTGTCCAAGCAATAGGCGCAATTCCTAATTTTACTTTGTTTTTGTCAAGCATATCAATACTTTCTCGCTTTCTCTTCGTTTTCTTTTTTATTCAGATAAGCCTTTTTAACGGCTTCGTTCTGCGAAGTGCTTGCGACGCCTACATTCCACCATGCGCCGTAGCCGTCGGTCATTGACTTTGGCAAAACCTTGATGTCTATAAGAGTTGAAACGGTCTGCTTTTTAGAGTCGTTCAAAGCAAATTCAAGCTCATCCATAGTCCTCGCGGTATAGGTTTTAACGCCGTATCCGCTCGCGCATTTTGCAAAGTCGATGGGAACAAGGTCGCCCAAAAGTTCGTTGTTGCCGTCACGGAAACGGAATTCCGTTGCGAGGTTTCCTATTCCGTTTGACATTTCAAGATTGTTTATACAGCCGAATCCGCTGTTGTCAAAAAGAAGAACATTTATTTTTTTCTTCTCCTGAACGGAGGTTACAAGCTCGGAGTGGAGCATTAAATAACTTCCGTCTCCGCACATTGCGTAAACCTCCTTATCGGGTCTTGCAAGCTTTGAGCCCAAAGCGCCGGCAATTTCATAGCCCATACAGGAATAGCCGTATTCCATATTGTATGAGTAAAGGCTGTCGGAGGTCCACATTCTTTGAAGGTCGCCGGGGAGCGAACCTGCCGCGCCTACGCAGATAGCGTCGTCTGCTATAAGCTCGCGAACCTTGGCAACTGCCGCAGTCTGTGTGATTGTACCCATTTTTTCGGCAAATTCGGGAATTGTTCTCTCGTCCCTTGCCTTTATAAGGGGTTCAAAATTTTCGTCATATTTATATGAGGCAAGCCTCGCCATTTCCTCTGCCCAGCCTTTTCTTGCGTCGGCAATTTCGGTTGTGTAAGCGGATTTATACGAGTTTGCCCTCAAATAATCGCCTACTGCGAGTATTCCGAGCTTTGCGTCGCAGACAAGCTTTTTTGCGCCGAGCTTATATGCGTCAAAGCGGGAGGTGTTTATCGTAAGCACCTTGGCGTCATTTCTGAAAAGCGATTTTGAACCCGTTGTAAAGTCCGAAAACCTTGTGCCTACGCCGAGTATTACATCGGCTTTTTTGGCTATTTCGTTGCCTGCGGAATTTCCCGTTACGCCTAAGCCGCCGAGATTGTATTCGTTGTTTGACCGGCAGGCGGTTTTACCCGACTGGGTTTCGGCAAAGGGAATGTTAAACTCCCTGCAAAAGCTCTCAAGAGCATCGCCTGCCTCGGAATATCTGACGCCGCCGCCGCATATAACAAGCGGTTTTTTTGCGCCGAGAAGTATCTCGGCAATCTCCTCTACCTCGTCCGAGGACGGGGCAATTCTTGTAATTTTATGCACTCTCTTTTGTAAAAATTCATCGGGGAAATCATAGCTTTCGCCCTCAACGTCCTGCGGCATTGCAATACATACCGCGCCCGTCTCCGCCGTATCGGTAAGCACTCTCATAGCGTTTATCATAGCGGTCATAAGCTGTTCGGGGCGCGCAATTCTGTCCCAATACCTTGTAACCGCCTTGTAAGCGTCGTTTGTGGTTATTGAGAGCGAATTTACCTGTTCAAACTGCTGAAGAACGGGGTCGGGCTGACGGGTAGAAAATGCGTCTGCCGGAATTAAGAGGAGCGGAATATGGTTTACGGTTGCCGTTGCCGCCGCAGTAATCATATTTGCGGCGCCGGGCCCTATTGATGAAGAGCAGGCGATAATTTTCCTGCGGTTGTTCTGCTTGGCAAAAGATGCCGCCGTATGTGCCATACCCTGCTCGTTCTTGCCCTGATAAACGGTAAGGCCGCCGCGGTCGGAGTCCAAAGCCTCACCGAGGCCGCAAACTATGCCGTGGCCGAAAATCGTAAAAATGCCGTCGACGAACTTTGTCTCCTTGCCGTCAAATGAAACATACTGATTATCGAGAAATTTAACAAGCGCCTGCGCCGTTGTCATATATGCCATAATAATCACATAGCCTTTCCGACTACAAATATAAAATCACGTAACCCCTGTTGTAGCCGACAAGGCGTGATAAAAATTTTGATTTAATCAGAGCCCGTTATTACTCTGCGTCTAAAAGCCATTTGTGTTCGGGCGCGTCTATTCTTGTTTTTACCCAAGGGTCGCCGTCAAGGTGGCGAATCATCCAAACATAGCACATATTATAGCCCGGAGCCGACGCCTGCTGGTGCGTTCTCATAGGAGTAATGCACAGACAGCCCCCGTCGCCTACCTTATAGCAGTCGTCTCCGTTAAAGCCCACGCCGAAACCCTGCGGCTTATCAAATTCATAATAATATACCTCGGGCTGAGGATGATAATGCGGAGGATAGCTGGTCCAACAGCCGGGCTTGTGGAACACCTCGCCCAACACAAGATTTGAATACGGAGCGTTCTCGTAATCGAAAACCGTAAGAACCTTTCTGTCGGCCGCTCCGCCCCACTGGTCCGCGCCGAAATGCTGAACGGTCATATCGCCGCCCTTATAAAAATGGATACCGAACTCGTTTGCGTTGTCGGTCTGCTCAATTACAAGCCTTGAATCGGCGTTCGCCCTTATGGTAACGCTGTTTCCCCTCGCAAAGTGTATTGCAGTTGCGGTATCAAGAAAAGGACTTCTGCGGGAGGCGTTTTCGCTTTTGCCGTCGAAAATAAAATCAACATCGCCCGCCATCAAAAGTATGGCGGTTTCGTCCTCCTTTTCGCAAACAGTCATACTCTCGCCCTTTTTCAGGAGCTTTACCCTGATGTCCATAAGCATATCGGCGTTTTTGCCGTTCCTTTGGCACAGTATTTTTTCGTTGTTTTCGTTATACTTAGGATTTTCGTACATCGTTTTCCCTCATTTTTTATATATTATACCCTGACCTTGTCGTCAGTTAATGAACCGCTTGAAGACTGTATGGGAACAGACTCGCCAAGGTAAGTCGGCTCCGGCTTAAAAAGACACCAGAAAAAATCCTTGAACCTTGCCGCCGATTCCCTTAAATCGTTATAAAGCGGGTATTTAAGCTCTTCCCTGTCAAATCCGTAAGCGTCAATACCGAGCTTCCTTGCAATGTACACCGCGCGGTAAAGATGATATTTTTGGGTAACAATAAGCATTTTTTCGGTCTTAAAAATATCCCTCGCGCGGTACATAGACTCATATGTTGAAAAGCCCGCGTGGTCAAGGAATACGCTTTCCTTATCCACACCCTCGTTTATAACATAATCCTTCATAGCATTTACTTCGTCGTAGTCGGCTTTTCCGTGGTCGCCCGACATAAGTAATTTTTCACTGCACCCGGTGTTATACGCTTCAAGTCCGAAATCAAGCCTTTCTTTAAGCATAGGCGACGGTTCGCCGTCCCAAAGCCCTGCGCCGAGTACCATTATACAGTCAAAGTTATGCGAAGAAAGAGCGTCTGTTTTTATAATAAAGTCTTTGGCGTAAGAAATGACATATGCGTTAATGCCTATAAAAAAGCCTGCAAGAAATAAACAAACGCACATAAAAACACTTATAATTATTTTTAACCTTTTACTTTTATACAGTCCCTTTATCATAACGCTCCACCGTTATTAACCTCTGGCTATCATTTCCCCGTACTCTTCTTTTTCCTTTTTAATAAAGTCCTTTACCGCCCCTGCCGTGGGCATATCCTGAGAGCAGGCGTGGGAGGCGACAAGCAGTGAGGCGGAGGCGGAGCCGAATTCAAGGGCGTCGATTATCTCAAAGCCCTCAAGCAGTCCGTAAAGGAAAGATGAGGCGTAGCCGTCCCCTCCGCCGAAGGATTTGAGCAATTTAATCGGGAAAGGCTTAATATTGTAGCTTTCGCCGTCGTTTGTATAAGCCGTAGAGCCTTTCTTGCCATGCTTAATTACTACGATTTTAGCGTTCTGATTATGCCAGTAAGCGGCGGTTTCTTTATCGGTCATACCGGGCTTAATCAGCTTTTCGGTAAGATCGTACTCTTCTCTTGAACCGAGAATAATATCCGCCTCACGGGCAACGGAAGAATAATAAATTGATATTTCATCATCGTTTTTCCAATTATACGCGCGGTAATCAATGTCGAAAATAACCGGGATATTGTTCCTTTTGGCGAGCATAACCGCTTTTAACGCCGCCTCTCTTGACGGGCTTTCGCAAAGCGCCGTACCCGAAATGAGCAGAGCCTTGCCCCTTTTTATGTAATCCTCGTCAATGTCCGAAACCTCCAGCTTTAAATCTGCGGCCTCGTTGCGGTACATTACAATCGAGCTCTCCGTCTCCGATTTGATTTCCGTAAATGTAAGGCCGATTTTTTCGCCGTTTGTGCATTTTTTGATGTGAGACGTGTCAATTCCCTCATTTTCAAAGTAATCGGTTACAAATTTGCCTAACTGGTCGTCGGAAACGCGGGCGAAAAAGCCGACCTTTTTGCCGAGCCTTGCAAGACCTACTGCGATATTTGCCGGCGAGCCCCCGAGGTACCTTTTAAAGGTTGTGCTTTCGTTAAGAGGGCAGTAATAATCCACGGGATTGAGGTCTACCGCGACTCTGCCCAAAAGAATTAAGTCAAATTCCTTAGAATTGTCAAATTCAATGTATTTCATTTTTTATCTCCTTAATCTATAAAGCTGAATACTTTTATATGACGTTTAACGTTTTCGTAAACTCCCTCGGCCTCCGCTTTTGAAAGGTCAAAGTAGTTTACCTGTTCGTGAGTATCGCAATATTCCTTTGCGGATTCCGCCAATCGGTTAAAAGAGGCCGTAGCGATATTTACCTTTCTTACGCCAAGCATTATTGCCTGACGGAACATTTCATCGGTAATTCCCGAACCGCCGTGAAGGACAAGCGGAGTGTCCACCGTTTTATTTATATCGTCAAGAACGTCGAACCTGAGAGACGGCAAAACCGGATAATTGCCGTGAGCGTTGCCTATTGCCACCGCCAAAGCGTCTACTCCCGTTTCATCGCAGAAAATTTTTGCGTCGTCGGGGTTAGTGCAAAGGATTTCGTGTTGTTTGCCCTCGCCCTCATTGCCGCCTACAACTCCGAGCTCTGCCTCAACGGTAGCGCCGTATTTCGCGGCCTCGGCGCAAACCTTTTTTACCGCCTGAATATTTTTTTCAAGCGGGAGCAGAGAACCGTCAAACATAACGGACGTAAATCCCAAGCCAAGGGCTTTTTGCACCGTCTCAAAATTAAGACCATGGTCAAGATGAACGGCTATTTGCACTTTCGCGTTTTTTGCCGCCGAAATCATCATCGGCCCCATAAGCTCCAAGGGAGAGTTTTTCAGACGTACCTCGGCAATTTGAAGAATTATTGGCGTATTAAGCTCCTCCGCGGCGGCAACCGCGCCGATAACCATTTCCATATTGCCGACCGAAAACGCGCCTACCGCAGCATTTCTTTCTTCGGCCTCAGACAGCAGAGCTTTCATAGGTACAAGCGACATTAGGGCATACCTCCCCGTAAAATAATTTAATCGGTAGTATTGTATCACTTAATACTTTAAAATACAATATTTACAAGTGATTTTAATTAAATTTTTCACTTAAAATTATTACTGCAAACGGAAAAAATCAAGTAAAAATATAACGGACCGCAAGCTTTGCGGCCCGTTAACTCTTAATTTAAGTCGGCAAATCCCGATAAATCCGTCAAATAAGTTTCGCCTTATACATTCCCAGCGCGCCCAATATACTTACGACTATCGTAATAAAAATCATTGTTCCCACAGCCATAGACGGAGCGAAAATGTAGACGAGAATTCCAACCGCAATGGGCAGAATTGAAATGCGCCAATATTTTGCGAAATATGAAGCGCCCAGCGCCCCGAACAGGGCAGGCACAACATATTCAAACGCCGGCTTAATAACGGAGCCTTCGGCTAAAATTTTGGGCAAAACCGGCGCAAACAAAAGCACGCCTGCCGCAATAATAACCGTTGTTGTTATCGACGACGCGGCTATTGATATTGTTGAAATTATCTCGCCCTCTTCACTGTTTGCCCTGACATTCGCCCTCTCCATAGCGTTCATAGCGCACGGCATTTTTAAATTAGTGATATTTCCCGAAAGAAACGAAAGGTATGTTCCGCCTGCGCCGAGCATAGGCGTATAAGTCAAGACCTCAATTATTGCGGTAGTCCAATAGACCGTAATAACGGTTGAAAGCGCCTTTAACAGTATGCGCAGTTCAGGGAACGCGTCATAGCGGAGCGAAAAAATAAACGGAACGGAAAAAAGTACCAACAGCGCCGCGACAGACCATACGGCGCCCCAAACGTGTATTTTGTCAATATAAGTTCTCTCTTTTTTCATAATGTTCACCCCACACTATCTCCAAGTAAACTCGGTAATACCCGAGGGCAAAACCTGAGTAAACAAAATCGCTATGCCCATTGCGCCGAACATCGCGAGCGGCAGTACAAACGGGTCGAGCTTGGTCAAATTTTTCTTTCTGCACAAATAGTCGAGCGCTATTGTGAAAATCATTGCCGAAAGAAGAACCGATACCGACATAAAACCTGCCGAAGGGCCGTCGGACGGAACCCCCGCCACTGCCCGCGAAATAAAAGCGGCAATAATTCCTATAAACGCCGCCGCTCCGAGAATATCCCCGAGCGCGTTTGAAGAGTTGCTTTTTGATGTTATTTTACGAGTCGCCTTATGTATTTTTTTACAGAGTATCGGCAGAAGAATAAGCGGAAAGCATGAGCCGATAGTCATAGTCCACGCGATAGTTGAAAACTGCCTCGGGTCTTTGATTTCATTTGCAAGCGACGAACCGAAAACGCCGACTGCGCTCTCAGCCGCTACGGTTTCATAGGCAAGGTTTCCGATAACGGAAAGGCGAATCCACGGAAGGACTATTCCAAGCGCGGACGCGAGCGCCAAAACAGTTGCCAAAATCGATATTGCGGGAGCAATCGTAAAAAGCACGCTTGAAATTACGGTCTGTTTCATTTTTTCGCTTTCTATACCGATTTCCTTACCCCGTTTCCACGCTTTTGCCATAAAAAATACGGACTGAACAATAACAAAAATTATTACCCCTGCCGCAAGGCAATACATTAACGGGCCTGTTTTAAAGTCCATAAAACCACTCCTTTTTATTCAATAATGGGTCTGCCCCTTATTGAAGAGGCGGGGACATCTTGCTTAAAATATATTAAAACATTTTTCTGCAACAAAAGCAATACCGTTTGACAATTTTTAAACCGTACTGTAAAATAACGTTAAAAACATAAGGGGGAAAATATGAAAACATTATATGTAACCGATCTTGACGGAACTTTGCTTCATTCCGACGCCTCCCTTTCGGAATACGAAACGGCAAAAATAAAACAATTTTACGAAAAAGGAGTACTTTTTACCGTTGCAACCGCGCGGAGTATGATAACTGGCGGACAACTTTTAAAAAACGTTCCTCTTTCTGCGCCCGCCGTGCTTATGAACGGAGTTTTTATCTATGATTTTACTGATAACCGTGTAATCAAATACTGCAAAATAAAGAATGCTCCTTATAAAAACACGCTTGACATTTTTAAAAAACATTCTCTTCACCCGAACGTCTTTTCATTTGACGGCGAAAAGCTTTCAATTTGGTGTTCGGATATTGATACGCCGGCAATGCAGTGGTTCTTTGAAACGCGCAAAAAAATGCTTGACGGCAGATTTTATAAGATTGAATCGCTGTACGAACTGCCCGAAAATCAAAATCCCGTATATTTTAATTTCTTCGCGCCGAAAGAAATGCTTTTACCCGCAGTGGAAGAACTTGAAAACACGCAGGGCGTAAATTTCGCGTTTTACCCCGACAGCTACACAGACGGCTGGCTTATTGAAATTTTCGCGGATACCGCCTCTAAGGCAAACGCCGTAAATTTTTTGAAAGAATATGCAAACGCAGACGAAACAGTCGCTTTCGGCGATAACCTTAACGACATACCTATGTTGAGGACTGCCGACCGCGCCGTTGCGGTTAACAACGCGGCGCCGCAAGTAAAAGCGGTCGCCGACATAATAATAGGCGAAAACAACGGCGACAGCGTGGTAAAATTTATCGCGGACGAAAACGGAATTGAAATATAATATTACGAGAATAAGATAAAACGCGGTTTCAGTAATTTTTATTTGCGTTTATTTTTAAGTAATAGGCCTGCGCCGCCGAATGGCGCGGCAATGCAAAAAATACATTCCTGCAAAAAATATACTCTCTTCTTCAAAAAATAAAAAGGCCGAGCTCAGACTCGGCCTTTTGTTTGTTGCCTATTCACATTTTGGAAAGCTCAATCAGCACCTCGGTCATTTTTACCATTGAATCCACCGACACAAATTCGTGAACGCTGTGAAAATTGGCGCCGCCCGTTGAGAGATTCGGGCAGGGAAGCCCTTCGTAAGAGAGCCTCGCTCCGTCCGTGCCGCCCCGTATCGGAACGGTTTTAGGCGTAACGCCGACATTTTTCATCGCGGTTTGAGCGTTTCTTATAAGCTCAATATGAGGCAAAATCTTGGGTTTCATATTGTAATAGCTGTCTTTTATCTTTACATCGACCGTTCCGTCGCCGTAAACCGAATTTATATAAGAAACGGCGTTTTCGGCAAAGCTCTTCCTCTTTTCAAACAATTTTCTGTCGTGGTCGCGGATTATCATTTCAACCGTTGTTTCGGTTTCATCGCCTGAAATTTTGCAAATATGGTAAAATCCCTCATACTTTTCCGTATGCGCGGGCGTTTCCGCCTTTGGGAAAAGGGCCATCAATTCCAACGCAATAAGGATTGCGTTTTTCATTTTATTTTTTGCGTCGCCCGGGTGAATGTTTATTCCGTTAACTGTAAAGACGGCAGAAGCGGCGTTAAAATTTTCATATTCGATTTCGCCCAAGAGTCCGCCGTCCACGGTATAGGCGCATTTTGCGTGAAATTTTTCAAAATTAAATCTGTCCGCTCCCCTGCCGATTTCCTCATCGGGCGTTATGCAGAGCGCTATACCCTTGTGCTTAATTTCCGGGTGCGTTAAAAGATAGCCGCACGCCGTGACAATTTCGGCAATTCCGGCCTTATCGTCCGCTCCGAGCAAAGTTGTCCCGTCTGTAACAATAAGCTCCTGACCGACAAAATCCTGCAGGAACGGATAAACCGCCGCGCTGATTTCACCGCATTTTTTTAGTTTTATGGCGCCGCCTGTGTATAACACGGATTCCGGCTTGATTTCCTTACCCGAAACCGACGGCGAAGTATCCATATGAGCAATAAATCCGATTGAGTTTTCAGAGCCGTTGTTCGCGGGCAAAAAAGCGTAAAGATAGCCGTTCTCATCTAAGCAAACGTCTTTAAGCCCGATTTCTTCAAGCTCATTTTTAAGGTATTCCGCAAATACTTTTTGCCCGTCTGTTGACGGAGAGCTTTCACCCGCCTCGCTTGAAGTTGTTTCAAATGAAACATATTTTAAAAATCTGTCTTTAATGTTCATTTTCTCACCTTAAAGCTTTAAGAGTTTCGCAGAGGAATTTGTAGGTTCTGCGAACAGACGAAACTGAAAGGCGCTCACAGGGAGTGTGAATATCGAACAAATCGGGTCCAAAAGAAACCGCGTCAAGTCCGTCGATTTTATCGCAGAATATGCCGCATTCAAGCCCCGCGTGGATAACGTCAACCTCAGCAGGTTTTCTGCCGTAAAGCTCCTCAAATGTTTTAATCATCACGCGCCTGAGGCGTGAATTTTCCCTGTACTCCCAAGCGGGGTAATGGCCGCTGTCGCCAAAGCGAGCGCCGAAATCATCGGCAATGCTTTTCAGCGTTCTTAAAAGCTCGTATTTTTCGGAATTCACCGAACTCCTTACGGAAAAAGTGCAAATCAAATCGTTATCTTCAATTTTTACCGAGCCAAGGTTAAGAGAAGTCTGAACGAGAGAGGGAATTTGAGCGCTCATTTTTTGCACTCCGTTCGGAAAAGCGCAAATCATATTTGCTGTTTCCTTTGAGTCTTTTTCGCTCATAAGAGGCAGAAAATCCCCGTCTGTTACTGAAATTTTCAGATTAGGGTCGGCGGAATTATATTTATCTTTGACAAAAGTTTCGGTAATTTCCGTTAAATCGCAGTCGGAGAAAATCAAACATTCACACGTATTAGGGATAACGTTGTCTTTATCTCCGCCGCAAATGCCTGCCAAACGAAAATTCGGTATTTTTGTTAAAAGCTCTGCCATCAAAACGTTTGCATTATGTCTGTTTTTATGGATTTCAACGCCGGAATGGCCGCCTTTAAGCCCGGATATAACTATTTTCCGCGTTTTTGCCGATTCACCGAAAAATATCGGTTTCTTTATATGCGCCCGCGCTCCGCCTGCGCATCCGGCGGTTAAGACGCCTTCGTTTTCGGAGTCGATGTTTATTAGAATCCTGCCCTGTAATTTTGAAACGTCAAGCCCTGCCGCGCCGTACATTCCGGTTTCTTCATCGGTAGTGAAAAGCGCCTCCAGCGGCGGATGCAAAGCGTTTGCATCACTTAGAATGCTGAGCGCCATTGCAACGGCAATTCCGTCATCACCGCCTAAGGTCGTTCCGTTTGCCGACACAAAATCGCCGTCTAACAAGAGCGACAGACCGTCTTTTCTAAAATCGTGCGAAGAGGTTTTGTCTTTCTCGCACACCATATCCAAATGCCCCTGCAAAATAACAGTCGGGCTGTTTTCATAGCCCTTACTCGCTTTTTTTCTTATAATAACGTTATTAAGCTCGTCTTGGGTATATGAAAGTCCGTGCGTTTCGGCAAAATTTACACAGTAATCGCTTATACCCTTTGTATTGCCCGAACCGTGCGGAACGGCGCACAAATCCTCAAAATATTCAAACACTTTCTTCGGCTCAATATTTTCAAGAACTCTCATATATTTAAGCTTGCCCTTCCGTAAAGTTATGCGCTAAGATAATTACGCAGTAAACGCTGTCATTATTTTCCCGCTAATTCAGCTCTCGCGAGCTTAATATTTTCGATAAAGCGTTTGCCCGTTTCGGTAATTTTTTTGTAATCGCCTGTTTTTGCGCCTGCCGTAAGTGATGAACCCGCGCCTACCGCAACTGCGCCCGCCTTTATCCATTCGCCTACATTGTCGGCGTCTACGCCGCCTGTGGGCATAATTTTTGCGTAAGGTATCGGCCCCCTGATGTCCTTGATTATCTTAGGCCCAAAGAGGTCCGCCGGGAACACCTTTAAAATATCTGCGCCGTTCTCCATAGCGGTAAGACCCTCGGTTACGGTCATAATACCGGGCATCATGGGAACTCTGTAACGGTTGCAAATATGAAGCGTGTCAAGGTCAAGAGCGGGGCTTACAATGTATTGAGCGCCCGAAAGCATAGCTATTCTTGCGGTAGGCGCGTCAAGCACCGTGCCCGCGCCGAGAATTATCTGCTCGGGGGTATAGCGTTTGGCGAGCTCCTCAATAACCTTGTCTGCGTGGGGAACTGTGAACGTGAGCTCAATAGCGGCAACGCCGCCCTCAATGCAGGCGTCCGTAATGCGTATCGCCTTATCTACGGATTCAGCCCTTACGACCGCTACTATACCGCAGTCCTGAATTTTTGTAATAATTTTTTCTTTGTCCATTTTATACATCTCCAAAATCAGATTGTTTTTAACAGTTTAAAATATTTACCGCCGCCGTCCTCGCCGACGAAAATAATTTTGTCAAAGCCCATTTTTTGATAAAGGCATATCGCAGGGAAATTGTCGGTGTCCACGCCGATTGACATCTCGTTATAGCCCTTCTCCGTCACATATTTTATCAAATATTCGCATAGCCTTTCGCCGATGCCCTGACGCCTAAGCTCCTTTTTAACGATAAGTCTTGAAAAATACACACGTTTTAAGGGAATGGTATAGTCCGCGTCGCCGTTTTCATAAACAACGCTTATTTCACCGATGAATTTTCCGCCGCGTTCAAGTACGAACGTTTCACGCACGCCGCTGACGATTTCTCCGTAAAACTGTTTTGCAAGCTCCCTTTGCTTTTTCATATCCCAAATCTCGGAGCATTTTTTAAAATCGGAGGGGTCGAGCTTGTGTATGCCGTCCATTTTGTATATCTCCTAAACGAAAATAATATTTTATCTGTCAACCCTTGCGCCTGCGCCGGAAACTATCTTTTCAACCTCTTTAAGAGAGGCCATTGAGGTGTCGCCCGGAGTTGTCATCGCAAGAGCGCCGTGAGCCACGCCGTAATTTACGGCAGTCTGCGGGTCGCCCGTCGTGATAAGCCCGTAAATAAGCCCCGATGCAAAGCTGTCGCCGCCGCCTACGCGGTCGTAAATTTCAAGCCCGGGCAGTGAAAGCCCGTTGTAAACTCTGCCGTCCGCATAGCAGATGGCGCTCCAGTCGTTTACCGTAGCCGTTTTAACGGTACGCAATGTTGTTGCGATAACCTTGAAATTGGGATAAGCCCTGCAAACCTCGCCGAGCATCTTTTTGTAGCCCTCAATATTAAGGGATTTAAGGTTTTCGTCGTTGCCCTCGATTTCAAAGCCGAGGCATGCCGTGAAGTCCTCCTCGTTGCCTATCATAACGTCAATGTACTTTGCGATTTCTTTGTTGACCTCCTGCGCCTTTGCCTTGCCGCCGATGTCGTTCCAAAGCGAGGGACGGTAATTAAGGTCATAGGATACGACCGTACCGTACTTTTTGGCGGCTTTAACGGCGTCAATAACTACCTGCGAGGTCGTTTCGGAAAGAGCGGCAAAAATTCCGCCCGTGTGCAGCCAGCGAACGCCCAAAGTACCGAAGATATAATCCCAGTCAATATCGCCCGATTTAAGCTGTGAAACGGCGGTGTTTCCCCTGTCGGATACCCCGACTGCGCCCCTTATTCCGTAGCCTCTTTCGGTAAAGTTAAGGCCGTTGCGGACGGTTCTGCCGATTCCGTCATATTTGACCCATTTAATAAGCGAAGTGTCAACGCCGCCCTGAAGCATAAAGTCCTCAACAAGCCTGCCCACTTCATTATCGGCAAGCGCTGTAACCGCGGCGGTTTTAAGCCCGAAACAGCGCCTAAGGCCCCTCGCAACATTGTACTCGCCGCCGCCTTCCCACGCTCTAAAGGAACGGGCGGTTTTTATTCTGCCGTCGCCAGGGTCAAGGCGAAGCATTATTTCGCCGAGTGAAATCATATCAAACGCGCACTCGTTTTTATTTCTTAATTTTAAGTCCATTGATTTATACACAGATACGCCGGGCAAATAAATTTACGCGGACGCACCTCTCCTTTCCTGAGATTTATGTAAAAAATTTGCTTAATGCCTATATATTATCAGAAGAACCTGCGCTATTATAAAAAGCAAAAATACTATACCGAATCTTATTGCGTGGGGTTTAATCGGCGGTTCGCCGCCTGTTTCCTTTTTAGCCTTTAAGTATTTTAAGGACGAATATATCGCAAGAATAAGCCCCGCCGCGAAAGCCAAAAGCGCCGCAAATAAATATTTCATATAGACTCACATCCTTCCGTTCAATAAAGGGGTCTGCACCGTCAAGCGGCGCGGCAAGGCGCAGTGTAAACCGCGCTGAGAAATTTGTTAAGACCAAATCCCCGCTGATTCCGAAAGCGGAACCCGCCGCCTATGAAGACTAAGAACATCTCTTGCCTTCCGTTATACGCCCGAATATGCCGAAAAACCGCCGTCGACGCAAATACTTGTTCCCGTTATGAATCCGGAATAGGTTTCGTCGCACAGAAACAGCAGAGCGCCTGAAAGCTCTTCGGGCACGCCGAATCTTTTCATCGGCGTTGCCGCAAGTATTTTGCCTGTTCTTGGGGTAGGAGTGCCGTCTTCATTCCAAAGAAGCGTCTTATTTTGATTGGTCGAGAAAAATCCGGGAGCGATTGCATTTACGCGGATTCCAACCTCGGCAAAGTGAACCGCCATAAACTCGGTAAAATTCTTAACCGCCGCCTTTGCCGCCGAATATGCCGGGATTTTTGTGAGCGGACGGTACGCGTTCATTGACGTTATCATTACTATACAGCCGTTTTCCTTGTTAGCCATATCCGCCGCAAAAACCTGCGTGGGTATAAGCGTTCCGAGGAAGTTAAGGTTGAATACAAACGAAATGCCCTGAGGGTCAAGGTCAAAAAATGTTTTAACGCTCTCGTCCTTTTCGGCAAGGTCAATTTTTTCAAGCGTTTCTTTTGTTGTCGTGCCCTTGGGATTGTTGCCGCCGGCTCCGTTTAAAAGTATGTCGCAGGTGCCTAAGGTTTTGTTGACGGTTTCCCTTGCCTTTTGCATACTCTCAGGTTCAAGCACGTTACAGCCGACCGCTATGGCGGTGCCTCCCTCCGCAGTTATTTCATCGGCGACCTTTTTTGCCGCCTCTTCATTCAAATCAAGAACAGCTACCTTAACGCCCTGCTTAGCGAGCGTTTTTGCAAAGCCCGCGCAAAGAACTCCGCCGCCGCCGGTTACTACCGCCACTCTGCCTTTAAGATTTTCGTGTACCATATTGTATTTCATATTATTTTCTCTCCCTGCCTTTCTTTACGGCCTCCCAAAGCCCGTTAATGTAAGCTACGCCCAAAGCTCTGTCAAAAAGACCGTATCCGGGGCGCGCAACCTCTCCCCAAATCATTCTGCCGTGGTCGGGGCGAATGTAGCCGTCAAAGCCTACGTCCTGCAAAGCCTTTACGATTTCATACATATCAAGCGAGCCTGTATTGCTCTCATGCGCCGTTTCGTTAAAGTGATTGTCAATAACCTTGACATTTCTTAAGTGAGCAAAATAAATTCTGTCGCCGAACTCCCTAATCATAGAGGGCAGGTCGTTTTTACTGCTTGCGCCCAGCGAACCCGTACAAAAAGTTAGTCCGTTATACTTTGACGGCACCATATCAAGCAGTTTTTTTAGGCTGTCCCTGTCTTTGATAATTCTCGGAAGTCCGAAAATGTCCCATGGCGGATCATCGGGGTGTATCGCCATTTTGACGTCGCATTCCTCGCAAACAGGCATTATGCTCTCAAGAAAATATTTAAGATTGTTCCAAAGGTCGTCCGCCGTAACATTCTTGTATTTTTCAAATAATTCCTTGATTTCGGGCATTCTTTCGGTTTCCCAGCCCGGCATTGCGTAACCGTTTGAATTGTCGTCAATCTCCTTGAACATATCCTCGGGGCTTTTGCCCTCAATCTGAACCCCGTCATAAGAAAGGCAGGTAGCGCCGTCGCCCATATCCATGGCGAGGTCTGTTCTTGTCCAGTCAAAAACCGGCATAAAGTTATAGCATATCACCTTAACGCCCGCTTTTGCGAGATTTCTTATGCTCGTTTTGTAATTTTCAATATATTTCTCCCGCGTCGGCAGACCGATTTTAATGTCCTCATGGACATTAACGCTCTCAATGCACTCCATTGTAAGACCGGCGCTTTCAATTTCTCTTTTCATTTTGAAAACGTCTTCCTCGCTCCAGGTTTCGCCTGCCGGAAGATAATGCAAAGCGGGGACAACGCCCGCAACGTTGGGAATTTGTTTAATCTGCTCTAAGGTTACGGTATCTTTATCGGAGCCGAACCATCGAAAAGTCATTTGCATCTGTTTTCCTCCTCATAAATTTATTGCGTTTTTATTTACTCTTCGGGAAAATTTGCGTCGTTTTCCCAATAGGCAACGTCATATTCATCTTTTTCAGGGTCGTAAACGTCCCAGAGCTCGTGCTCAAATTCTTTTGGCGGAACGGGGCATTCGGAAACGGCCTCAACTTTCATTCCGCGCGTCCAGATTGACGGGTCAACCCGCACGGTATATCCGCAGCAGTTGGGGGTCAGCCATTCGTGCATTGGCGCCTGCGGCAGAGCATATGTCTGCATTATTGACATTATAACACCGCCGTGTGTAATAATCGCGACATTTTTGGCGCCTGAGCGCAAAATACTGTCAACTATTTTTTCAAAACAACTGCACACTCTGTAATTAAACCGCACCTGACTGTCTCCGAAAGGGGCGGCCTTATTGGGATTTGTACCGGCAAGCCATTCGGCAAAATCATCATCGTTACTAAGCTCTTCCGCCGTTTTATTCTCAAATTCACCGAAATCGTATTCGATTAAATCGTTCATAATAATCGGCTCTTTTTCGGGATAAATCTTTTTCGCCGTTTCCGTACACCTTTTAAGAGGGCTTGAAAATACGGCGTCGACCTGCGGATACGGACCGAAATCTTTTATTGTAGCCTCAAGCTGTTTCATACCTTCTTCGCATATCGGCTCGTCAGTGTGACCGATATATTTTCCCTCTAAGTTCCCTTTTGTAAGGGCGTGTCTTATTAAATGGATTTGGTACGTCTGCATAAAAATACTCCCGTTAATTTATCAATTAAATCAATATACAATTTGTAAAATAAAATATATAATTTTATACGCGCAGTAGATTTAAGCGTATATTTTTTAGATGAGGTGAAGTAAAATGAGCGCGTCAATTTCACAAAGGCTTGTAAAGCTCCGCAAGGAAAAAGAACTGAGCCAAAAGGAGGCCGCGGAATCTCTCGGGGTTTCACAGGCTCTTCTTTCACACTATGAAAAGGGAATACGTGAATGCGGACTTGACTTTCTGTGTAAAGCGTCTGTTTTTTATGATGTGAGCACAGACTATTTACTTGGCTTGTCCGAAACAAGAATTTCGCCGGACTCAGGCTTTGACCTCACCGATATACCTCAGGATTCGGAAATAAAAACGAATACGGTTTTACGGGCCGCCGCCGTAATTTACGAGCGAATGGGAAATGTCGGAAACGCCCACGGCGACAAATGCCGCGCTATTTACATTCTTACGGTCTACGCGCTGTATCTGCGCGCGGTGTCTTTGGGAATAATGCCCTCAAACGAATACGCGACTCTTGAAATGGGCTCTTTTCTGTCCTCGGGTACTATTGACTCAATCCTCTCAACCATTACGGTCAAGGAACCTCAAAAGCATAAAAAGAACGACAGACTGCCCGTATGCGTTGAAACTGTTTCCAAGGAGGCGGTACAGATAATTAAACGCCAATATGAACGGGCTTTTAAACCGTCAGAGAAGTGATTTGTAAATATCGCTTTTTTTAAGCCCCGTTTCGGCCGCGGTTGTTTTAGCCGCCTCGTTTACGCTTGCGCCCTTTTTAATGAGCTCTTTCGCATTCTCAACGGCCTGCTCTAAAGTGACGGGCCGTTTTTCCGTTTCCGATTTTCCTTTTACGATTAAAACGTATTCGCCTTTGGGAATTTCAGTTTCAAAATATTCGACGGCGCCTTTAAGAGTCGTCCTTAAAACTGTTTCGTGAATTTTCGTAAGCTCTTTTACTATCGCGATTTCACGGTCGCCGAAATATGAGTATAAATCCTTTAAAGTATTTCGCAGTTTGTGGGGAGCCTCGTAAAAAACCATAGTGCGTTTTTCGTCTTTAAGCTCTTCAAGACGCTCTTTTCTGCTCGGCTTATTCACGCTTAAAAACCCTTCAAACGTAAATCTGCCCGTTTCCATTCCGCTTATCGCAAGGGCGGTGGCAAACGCAGTAGGTCCCGGCACGGACTCAACGGGAATACCGAGATTCAAACAGTCGCGTATCAAGTCCTCTCCGGGGTCTGAGATACACGGCATACCGGCGTCCGTCACTATCGCGCAGTTTTCGCCTGACAGTATTCGGCCGGTTATAACCGCGCCCTTTTCACGCTTGTTGTGCTCATAGTAGCTGACAAGCGGTTTTTTTATGTCAAAATGATTGAGTAATTTCGCCGTAACACGGGTGTCCTCCGCCGCAATAAAATCAACTTCTCCGAGCGTTTTGACTCCCCTTGGGGAAATATCGGAGAGATTGCCTATCGGAGTGCCCACAACATAAAGCTTTCCTGACATTTCATCTGCCGCGCCGTGCAAGCAGAGCTTAAAGGTTCTTTTGCACCGACCGTTCCTTTCGTTTTTACTATATCTTTCGGTATTTTTCTGTAATTTTCAAAATTTCGTCTGTCGGTTCGCCCAAAGAGGTCTGCATCAAGAGCGGTTTTTCCACGCGCAGCCCCGACGCGCCGCCCTTTCGCCCGTCAATCAGCACAAGCCACGGAGCCGATTCGCCGTTTTTTTGGACAAAGCGCATCCTTTTGGGTTCAATCCCGTTCTTTTTCATTGAAAAAATTGCGTCCGACAATCTTTCGGGACGATGGCATATGCAGAGCCTGCCGCCGAACCGCAAAATTCTTGCCGCGCATTCGGTTATATCGTCAATATTGCAGGCGATTTCGTGACGCGCGAGTTTCGCGCTTTCGTCGCCGTTTTTTATACCTGAATTTTCGGCTTTATAAGGCGGGTTCATAGTCACGACGTCAAAATATTCGCGCTGAGTAATCAAATTTTTGTCCTTTAAATCGCCCTCAAACAATTTTATCGAATCATCGTTATTCATCTTTTGGGATTTTTTGAACTGTATGCAGGCATTGCTCTGTATTTCTGCGGCGCCTCTGTATTTTTGCGCCTTTTTATCTCTCAGCCACAAAAATGGTATTATTCCGCACCCCGTGCCGAGGTCAAACGCCTTATCGCCCGCCTTTACATACGCGAAGCTGTTCAACAACAGTGCGTCGGTTCCGAAGGTGTGCGATTTCGACACAAGGAGATGAACGCCCTCGCCCAAATCCTCAATATGCTCCCCCTCCGACAGTAAAATATCAGTCAACATAAACGTCCTCTACACCGTCCAGCTCTTTAAGCGAAGAAATTATTTCCGAAAGCACCTTGTTATTCTTCGGGAAAGCCAAAATTTTAATTACGGAGTTGTTTTTATTGTGCTTGTATTTTTTATCGGAGCCCGTTGTATAGACGATTTCGGCAGAGTGAATGGGCGAATTAAATTTATCCTTAATAAGCGACGTAATTGAAGGGAGCGAATCCTCTATGCTCTCAACCTCAACGTAAATCGTTTTTCCGACAGAACCGTTGATGATAAAATGTTTGAGCGAGTTCAAGGTGAAGTAAATAACCACCGTCGCCACTACCGCGCCCGTCGTGTATCCGCCGCCCACGGCCGTACCTATGCAGGCGACTGCCCAGAGCGACGCCGCCGTTGTAAGCCCTTTAACGGAAAATCCCTCGCGAAGAATCGTGCCTGCGCCGAGAAACCCTATTCCCGTAATAACAGACGCGCTCATTCGGGATACATCAAGAGTGGCGTTCGGCGCGGATTTATTCATATATACCGCCGTAAGCATTACAAGCGTTGAGCCGATTGCAACGAGAATATGCGTGCGAAATCCCGCGGGTCTGTGCGAGTGCTCGCGCTCATAGCCGATTATTCCGCTTAAAAGCGCCGCAAGCAATATTCGGAGAAACGCGTCAAGAATTTCACGGACAGGTTCTATTTCCCAAATCCACTGCGCAGCTGTTTTTATCGTATCAAAAAAAGCCATATTAACCGCCCCGCGGTACAAAATCCGCTTTTCCCGTGCAACGGGGCTTTGCGGAGGGTACCGTTTTCCTTTCAATTTATTTTAATGTAAATCTATTTAATACTTCCGCTCGGTTTTTTAATTGTGGGAATTAAATAAAATACAATGCCCCAAATAATATGATAAAATATTATCTGCCAAACTGAAATTTGATTTACCGCCGACATAAAGCAGAGAACCGCCGCAAGCAGAACGCCGATAACCGACGCTATAATCTGCGCGGTTTTTGAAGCGTTAACCGACTGAATCGTTCCGAACGACAGGTGAAGCGCTTTAAGCATTGTGACGACGCTGCCGTCGTGAACTATAAGCGCGTCGCTTTGAGGTTTTTCCTCGTTCTTAATTTTCGTGAACATTTCGCCCGCGACGGGATTTATAATTTTAACGACATTTTTGGGAAGGCCAAATTCGTGTTCAAGAAAACTTTCCGTAATATTTGCGTCAGACGTGCGGAAAAGTATTGACATACCGTCTTTTTCAAGCATCCGTATATAGTGCGCGGTCGTTTCGTCCGCTCTGTAAACTACGATAAACATTGCGGCAATTTTGCCTTCTATCGCAAGGTAAAGCGTATTTTTGCCCGCGTCTCTGAATTTTTCTTCAAGACCGTCATCGGGAAGATCGACGTTATGATGCTTTAAAAGCTCTTTATTTCCGACTAAGACTCTGTGATTATGTATCCAGCAGGAGCAACCGAGTTTTTCTTCGTAAGCGAGCGTTTCAACGGGAAGCAAAAGCTCCCGTTTGCCCTCAATAACGCCGTCGAAAATTTCAGAGAGCACTCCGCCCGAGGCTATTACCACCGAGGCCGTATAAAGAATGGCCTCGTCAATCCTCATTTTATGGTAAAGCTTAATTCCCTCAATATTACAGCCGCCGCTCTTAAACGCGTCCGCCGAATCTATGATGATTCCGTTTGAATTTACGGCGCTTTCAACCGCCGAATAACCGTTTATGACCGTATTGTCGCCGCGCAGTTTTTTGTTTGTATATGCAAGGCTTGATGCCGAAATTACGCCTGCGGCAGACGGAATCCCCATTAAAAGTGCGCCTGTAAAGGAAGAAACGGCGACAAATATATCCTTTTGCATAATAAGCGTAACTATTCCGATTATAAAGGACGCCGCAGTAACTCCGAAAAGCGAGTATTTAAGGATTACCGGCGCAATATCCGATTCTTTTGAATGCTCGACAAAGCGTGAGGGGAAACCGATTTTTGCCGAATATTTTATTTCCGGGTCGCCGAGCATAAGCCCCCTCGCGATTTCCGCCGCAGAATCCTCATCCTCAATATTTTCAACGGTATAACCGCAGTTTTCCGTATTTGAAACGATATAGAAATTTTCAAGGTTGTTTCGGCAGGCAATCAGCTCGCCCGCGGCCTTAAAAATCATCGGAATCACCGCTGCCGCGGTAAACATATGCGCGGAGGATTCAACGCTGTCCGTAAATCCTAAAGAGATTGCCGCCTGTAAAAGCCCTGCGGCGGCTGATATTACAACGGCCAAATCCGTACTCGGTTTAAAATTTTTCAAGACTTCGCCAAACGATTTACGGTTTATAAGACAGCAGACGGCAAAAAGCAACAGCTCCGTCACTATATAAGCTCTTCCATCGCCTCCGAAATAGTCAAAACTTCCCCTGCCCGAAGACGCAATCAAAGAGATTACAGCCATCGCGGCGCATATAACCGAGAGAACGACCAGCTTTACCGTAAGTTTACGCTTTTCAATTAAAAATTCGTTTATAACAGCTTGGGTATCTTTAGGGCCGAAAAATTCGCGCTTTATTGAGCTCTTTTTTCGCTCATGACGCTTTTGGGCGCCACGGTCGCGCTGTTCGGCGTATTCTTCGCCCTCTTCGCCGTTAATTTCATCTTTAAAATCAACATTATCTACAAAATCCTTTACTACTTCTTTTCGCGTTTCAAGAAGTTTTGCCTCCGCCTCTTCTTCGCTTGTGCTCTCTACCGCGTCTTCCTCTTTAAAGCCGTCAAGCATAATCTGCCCGTCCGGAATTTCGTCGGAGTGCGAATATATGTCCCCCTGAATTTCCGATTCGGCGGGAACTATTGTAGGAATCGGCTCAATGCCGTCGGTATTTACAGCCGCGTATTTATTTTTCTTTACAATGATGCCGGGCGTTTCGAGCGTTTTGGGCGGAAGAGACGAAATCATATCAATGTGTTCCTGCGTCTTTTCAATATTTTGAACCGGCTTGTTCATAAAATGCTTTCTGTATTTTTCCTCGCCCATAACGGGAGTAGAGACCGCCTCGCCCTCGCCCTTTGTAGTGCGAACTACCCTGTTCCCGAGATTATGCGAAATGTTGGGATTATATTCGCCGTGAATTTTAACTTCATTGAAAAGCCTTGTCTTTTCTATTGAAATCTGACCGCTGACCGACGGCGCCTGCGCCTCTTTTTCTTCTTTATCGGGTATCTCTTCGGCAGAACTTATCTCCTCTCCGCCGACCTGAAGCTCCATTTGCCCGTCTTTTGATTCGGAAACGCTTACGTTTTCGGCGTTTCCCTTGGATTTTTCAGAGGAATTAACTACAATCTTATTTAACCTTTTTGTAAAATCCAATATGCTTGAGGCTTTCTTTTCGCGCTTTTCGGCGTATTTAGCGAACGATACCAAACCTTCTCCGTTTGATTTGTCGGTTTCTGCCGGACTTTTATCGGCCGCAATCTGCTCTTCCTCAGGCGCAATCTCCGCCGGTTGCTCCGCGGTGGAACCGTCCGTCTCGCTCTCTGAAAATTCGCTCTGCTCTTTTGTTTCTGCAAGCTCGTCTATTCCAAGAGAAATGAGCAATGCGTCAATGTCGTCTAACGGCATTTCCGCCGCTTTTTCGCCCGATGAATATGTTTTTGCAGATTCAATAATATCGTCGATAAGTGAATCAGGTATTTTTTCTGCCATAATAAAAATCCCCCGAAAATTTAATTATTCAGCGTTTTATCTTTTATAAGCAAATTCATACATAAGCACTCCGCCCGCAACGGAAGCGTTAAGCGAATTTATTTTTCCTTTCATTTTCAGCGATATAATAAAATCGCATTTTTCACGGACAATTCGGCTTATGCCGCTTCCCTCGGAGCCTATAACAAGAACTGCCGCGCCGGACGTATCTACACGTTTGACATCCTCGCCGTCCATATCGGCTCCGTAAACCCAAAGTCCCCGCTTTTTAAGGTCTTCAAGCGTCGACGCCAAATTCGGGACACGGGCGATTTTTATATATTCAAGCGCTCCGGCGCTTGTTTTGCCCACCGTGTAGTTAACGGAAACGCTCCGCCTTTTCGGAATTATTATCCCGTGTACGCCCGCCGCCTCTGCGGTGCGAATTATCGCGCCCAAATTGTGCGGGTCCTCAATTCCGTCGCAAGCGACGATAAACGGCGCCTCGCCCCGTTCCTTTGCAGTTTCCAAAATTTCCTCAACAGTGGAATATTCGTGAGCCGCGCATGTTGCGGCAACTCCCTGATGATTGGCATGGCCGCACATAAAATCCAGCTTTTTACGGTCGACTTCTTTCACTACGGCGCCTTTTTCTTTGCATTCAGCAATAATTTTTCCGACTGTTCCGCCTTTTTCGCCGCGGGCAACAAAAAGAGCGTCAATCTCGCGTCCGGATTTTATAAGCTCCGCTACGGCATTTCGCCCGACAATTAAATCCCTTTGCCGCTCCTGCGCAAATTTATCCGCGTTTTTTTCTTTATACATAATTTTCTCATTTTCTCCGAAAAGATATAACTTAGGCAAGGCGTCCCCGCATCTATATACGGCGGGTTCCGTTTTCGGAATCAGCGAGGTGTTTGGTCTTTGCTGATTCCTCAGCGCGGTTTACAGCGCGCCTTGCCGCGCCGCTTGACGGGGCAAGCCCTTATTGAATTACCATATATTTAACATCTTATTATAGCAAACCGACGTTCGTTTTGCAATAGTAATTCACAATATATTGTGGTTTTACACCCGTAAATTTACAAAAAAGCGGACATACCGAGTACGTCCGCGCCTTTTTACCTGAATCAGCCCAAAAGCTCTTTAATCCGCATATCGTATGCCGTTTTTTCAAAAGATAACGGCTCGCCGTCAAAGCTTTCGTCGCACAGTTTTATCAAATATGACGTAAAATCGGGATTCAAAGGAAGAATGGGCCCGGTGTGATAGGTAGCAAAGAAATTGTTTTTATGGACTCCCTCCGCCTTCGTCTCCTTATTCATACCTATTCCCTTTTGCATTTCAAGAAAAGGATATGGATTTTCCCCGTATGAGTGGCTTAACAGATTTTTAAAGCCCGTTATTTTCATTCCGTTAAAGTCGCCGACCGCGTTATCGTTAAAACGAAGACGCGAAAACTGCTTTGCGTAATACGGAAAAAAGCCCAGACACTCCGTTTTTTCGCCTTTGGGATTCTCAATATATTTTCCGAAAAGCTCAAAAGCGTTTCCTGTCGCCAAAGTAACGCCGCCGTTTTCAATTCGGCTCTTTAAAGCCTCGGCATATTTTTTAAGCTCCGAAAGCTCTGTCAGCTGTGATTTTTCCGTGCAGGGACCTATAAGCAAAATATCGGCCTTTCCGTTTACAAAATTCGGCTCCGAAAACATATATGTTTCGATTATTTCCGCCTCTCTGCCCGCCCTTTCGAGCCTTGCTTTTAGGTATTCCGCATTTCCCCTGTCGCCGAAAAGATTGTTAAATTCGGGATAAAGAATTTCAATTACGATTTTCACCGATTTTTACCGCCCTTTCCGTCATATTTTCTTTAATCATTTTCACGATTCTCGTCGCGTAAAGTTCAAAATAAACGACTGTTTTTCTGTTTTCGGAAACATTTTCGCATAGGTCGCGGCAGAGATGTGAATAATCGGTAAACAGCTTTAGCTTATTTACGTCTACCCCTTTAATTTCAAGACAGGCGGCGGTATCGTAACAGCGGGAGCCGCCGATGTAAATGTTTTTAACGCTTTCACTTTTAAGCGGTGAAAAATCAGTATCATAAAGCCACGAAATGTCCTCATGGCCGTGAACGGCGTCGTTCGAGTCGGTTATAAGCAATACAACGTCCTTTTCGCCGTCCGCTCCGTCAAGATATTTAAGGCTCTGTGAACAGGAAATGGGATTTTGATTTTTTGAAAGCATAGAAATTATCTCGGCGCCGCCGAATTTTTCATCGTCAAACCTGCCCGTTTTTGAGGAAAGGTCCTGCGTACTGCCCGCGATAACCTCCTCGCTTACGCCTAAAAGACGGCAAACGGCAACTGCGCCCGTGATATTGAACACATTGAAAAAATTGCCCTTTTGGAACGGGAGAATCATATTTTCGCCGTTCTTTCCGATTACTCGGAACGTGCCGTTTTCAAAATCAACGTCGGTCGCGGTAAAACTGCTTTCGGGCAGTGCAAAGCCGCACTCTTTGCACACGGGGCGGCCTATGTGGTTATAATGATAATACTCGTAATCAAGTTTTTTGTGGCATTTGGGGCAGGCAATTAAATCGCATACCGTGTCCTCGCACTTTTCCGTACTGCGTTCTGTCCTTTCAACGGAAAAGAACACTCTTTCGCACACATTTTCGCCTAAAAGCCCCGATATGCCGTCGTTTCCGTTCAAAACGAGCGTCGTATCTTTTGAAAGGTAATCGTTTATTTTGTCAAATATAAATTCACTGTGACCGTTCCTCATTATTGAATCCCTGAAAAGGTTTGTGCAGAGAATAATGTCGGGAGTAAAGCGTGTATAGATAAACTGAGACGAACGCTCGTCCACCTCCAGGACAGCGACGTCCGACTTAATTTTCCCCGAAAAATCCGAATCCGTTACAAGCGCCGAAACAAGCCCCGGCGCCATATTCGACCCCTTTGAATTGTTAAGCACCGTTTTGCCGCTGCTCCGAATAATATGCGTCAACAGGTTAGACGTACCCGTTTTTCCGTTAGTGCCCGTTACGCAAACGGTTTTTTCGGGCATTTTAAAGCGGGCAAGCGCATCGGGACAAATTTTAAGCATAATAATTCCCGGCAAATTTGTAGATTTGCCGAACGGCTTGCCGATTGCGTAAACAATTTTTCCGACTATTATTGAAATCAAAAAACGCAATTTACCCATTTTTTTCACCGCCTTTTTTTGATGAACCGCCCTTATTTACGCGCTTTTTAACGGTATAAACGACCGTTGCGGTAAATACGGCCGCCGTAAAAGCCAAAATAACGCCTTTAGCCACGGGAGAGCCTTTGCCGCTGACAATGTTCGTCTTAACTACGTCCGAATAATAAACGCTGAAGTCGCCGTGATTTATTTCAAAATCGGTTTCATACATCTGACCGTAAGAAATTATTGAGGCGTGTATCTTACCGCTGTCCGCGTCCGACAGCGTGACTCCTTCTTTTACGGTAAACGTAACTTTGTTTTGGTCCGTGCCGCAGACGTTTAACATATCTACGTTTTCTTCATCGGAAAGGACGTTGACCGAATATTCCATATTTTCGCCCTCAATCGTTGTAACGCCCTCCTGAGCGAGTACCGTTTTAATATTTTTGCCCTGCGCCGTGAAAAAAAGTCCGTTATCGCCCGCTACCGTCAAATCAATTTCCTCATCGTTATTTTGAACAGTGTATTCGTCAGAGTCCTCTATTGTGAAAACGACCTTGGAGCTGAGCGTTTCGCTTGAATACGATGTATATTTGAGAATATCGGCGTCAATATCGCCCGTAATTTCGCCATTGTCAAACGTCAGAGTTTTGCCCTCCGAATTTGTAAGCGTAAAGCTTGAGGACATACCGGCGCAAACGGTATCGACTGCCGAGGAGCTGCTTACTGTTGAATAAACGGCGTCGTTTTCTTCTTTAAAGCTAAAAGGCGAAAAAGCGTCCAACGTTGAAAAATACAAATCGGTAATTTCCTTCGCCTCGTAAGGCGAATTTTCAAAATGCCACGAATTATACCCTGCCGACACGCACAAATACAGAAAGCCGTCTTTTTTATCGCAGTCCAAAAGATGAACTATGTGCGTGCCGCCGTTTCCGAATTCATATCCGCAGACAACCAATGTATGAGTAATATTTTTCGTTCTGAAGGTAATAAGATAAGGCGTTCCCCTTTTTGCATATTCGACTATCTGTTTCAGAGAATCCTCTGATATTTTTCCGTCCGATACCGCCTTTGTTACGGCGGGAGCTTTATTTTCACAGTACTGAGCGAGCTGATAATAATTTATTCTCTTCTTAAAAAAGGAGTCCTCTTTGAGATTTACCGAGTAGTAATTTGATTGTGAAATGTCAATTCTGCCCGTATATGCAAGCGCCATCGTAGCCGAAATCCCGTAACCTGCCCCGTCAAACTTTGAAAGGGCCTGCGAAAGTATAAGGTTTTTTACGTCCTCGCTTTCACCTTCGGTCAGCCTATTCATCTCAATAGCCGTAACATAGTACTTGCTTTTCTCGTTTTCCCCTATAAAATCGCTTTCACTGTTGTCAAAGCTGTTATTGTTAACGCCGGGACGCATTGTAATGATATTGAAATTATCTGCCGCGCTGACCGGGCAGCACATAATCGGCAAAGCAACCGCAATCACGGTGAAAAGAGAAACAGCATATCGCATCGCCTTTTTCATTTTTATCACCTCGCACGTAATAAAATCCAATTCAGAGGAAGACAAAATCCCCGCTGTTCCGAAAACGTAACCCGCCTCAGGAGGCGGGGACACCTCTTGCCTAAGTTATTTTACACAATTTTACATAAAAAGTCCATAGCGAACAAAAATTTTACCTCAAAATCCCGTCAAGACCGAAAAAATTTAATAATTAACGCTTAACCGCATAAATTCCTTGATTTTTCAGCGTAAAAACAGTAAAATTAAATAAATAAAATATCTTAGGAGGAATAATTATGAAGAAAATGACAAAAATCGGCGTTTCTTTTTTGGGCGGCGCCGCTTTAGGCTATATCGGAACGGCCGCTTTGCTTTCTCGGGAAGTAGTTTCAAAAAGCCCGCTGATTCTGCCGAAATTATTCGCCCTGTTTTCTCCTGACGGCTCAGCGGACAACGATTACAGCCATGAATATTCAAAAGAAAAATACCTTGAATACGACGCTTGGTGCGCGTCGCAAAACGCTAAGGAATTTGAAATGACGGCTAAAGACGGCGCAAAGCTATACAGCTATTTGATTCCTTCGGAGCAGGACAGTAACGTTTACGTTTTGTGCGCCCACGGTTACAGGGGCACGCGTTACGGCGATTTCGGCGCTCAAGCTAAGTTTTACCACTCGCTCGGATACAACGTAATTCTTATCGACCAGCGCGCTCAAGGGAAAAGCGAGGGGCAATACATAGGCTTTGGGTATTTTGAGGCGCAGGATTTAATTGAATGGATAAAATTCTACACCGAAAAATTCGGCAATAACATTAAATTTGTATTAGCCGGCATTTCCATGGGCGGTGCAACCGTTTGCATAGCGGCAGGGAACGATGAGCTTCCCGAAAATGTCGCCTGTATAATTTCCGACTGCGCTTATACGAGCGCCGACGATGAGTTTAAATACTGCCTGCCCCATTATGCGCACATTCCTTCTCAGCCTTTCCGCGCAATAGCCGACGCGGTAAATTTAAAAAACGCGGGGTACTCCTTTAAAGAGGCAAGCCCCGTTTCATCGGTAAAAAAAGCCAAAGCTCCTATGCTTTTCATTCACGGCGGGGCGGACGATTTTGTTCCGACAAAAATGGTTTATGAGCTTTACGACGCGTGCCCGGCCGAAAAGGATTTGCTCATAGTCGAAAACGCTATACACGCTCAGTCGTTCTTTGCCGACCCGGAAAAGTACGGGGAAAAGGCAAAAGAATTTATCGGTAAATATATTCAATAAGGAGCTTGCCCCGTCAAGCGGCGCGGCAAGCCGATTGTTGAAACCGCTAAATAAAAAGCCCGTAAAAAGCAAAAATCCCTTGAGAAATCAAGGGATTTTACTGTTTTGCCTTCTAAGGCAATTTTGGAGGCGACACCCAGACTTGAACTGGGGATCAGGGTTTTGCAGACCCACGCCTTACCACTTGGCTATGTCGCCGTGCACGCTTGTAAAAAAAGGACACTCAAACCCGTGTCCTCAAATGGAGCGGATGACGAGGCTCGAACTCGCTACCTCCACCTTGGCAAGGTGGCGCTCTACCAGATGAGCTACATCCGCATAAAAATGGTGCCTCCGATCGGAATCGAACCAATGACACGAGGATTTTCAGTCCTCTGCTCTACCAACTGAGCTACAGAGGCAAAAAATGGCGACCCGGAACGGGCTCGAACCGTCGACCTCTAGCGTGACAGGCTAGCGTTCTAACCAACTGAACTACCGGGCCAAAAATGGTGGGAACAACAGGGCTCGAACCTGTGACCCTCTGCTTGTAAGGCAGATGCTCTCCCAGCTGAGCTATGCTCCCACGCTTTGCTTGCCGCTATGTTTCAACGGCTCATATAAAATACCATAAAAAAATGAGGATGTCAACACTTTTTTGAAATTTTTTTGTTTTTTATGAAATTTATAAAATTTTTTATTAAAGCTTTTGTTTACACAATCAATATTTATGCAACAGCAATCAAATTGATACGCGTTAAAAATAAATTATTCAATAATGGGCTTGCCTAAGTTATATATACTGTATCTAATTATTAAGGAAAACGGGCGCTTATTTTATTTATTTTCCGCTAACTTATTGAAATAAGATTAAATATTTAGTATAATATTTTAAATTATGCGGTCAAAATATATTATGACTGCAAATATCATTTCAGAAAGGGGCGTTTTCTATGTGTGAAAAGCCAAAGTTTTACATCACAACAGCCATTGCTTACACTTCGCGTAAGCCTCACATCGGCAACAGCTACGAAATTGTGCTGACCGACGCAATAGCGAGGTACAAGCGAATGCAGGGCTATGATGTTTTCTTTCTGACAGGTACAGACGAGCACGGACAAAAAATTGAGGAATACGCAAAAAACGCGGGCGTTACTCCGAAAGAGTATGTTGACAAGGTCGCAGGCGAAATCAAAGGTATTTGCGACCTTTTAAACACGACCTACGACAAGTTTATCCGCACTACCGACGGCTATCACGAAAAGGCCGTCCAGAAAATATTTAAAAAGCTTTATGAGCAGGGCGATATTTACAAAAGCGAGTATGAGGGACTTTACTGCACTCCGTGCGAATCTTTTTGGACGGAAAGCCAGCTTGTAGACGGCAAATGCCCCGACTGCGGCAGAGAGGTTAAGCCTGCTAAAGAGGAGGCGTATTTCTTAAAGCTTTCAAAATATCAAAAACAGCTCGAGGAATACATTGAGTCAAACGACAGCTTTATTTACCCCGAGGCGCGCAAAAAAGAAATGCTTAACAACTTTATTAAACCGGGTCTTCAGGACCTTTGCGTTTCAAGAACTTCATTCAAATGGGGCATTCCCGTTACGTTTGACGAGAATCACGTTATTTACGTTTGGATAGACGCTCTTTCAAACTATATTACCGCGCTCGGCTATGACCCCGACGAAAAGGGCGCTCTTTACAAAAAATACTGGCCCGCGGACGTTCACATTATAGGAAAGGATATTGTAAGATTTCACACTATATATTGGCCGATTATGCTTATGGCGCTCGGCGAGCCGCTGCCAAAGCAGGTTTACGGCCACCCGTGGCTTTTGTTCGGCGAGGACAAGATGTCTAAATCGCGGGGGAACGTGATATATGCCGATGAGCTTACCGAAATTTTCGGCGTTGACGCGGTAAGGTATTATCTTCTGGCAGAAATGCCCCACGCAAACGACGGCTCAATAACTTACGAGGCTATGATAGAACGCTTTAATTCCGACCTAGCAAATACGCTCGGCAACCTTGTAAACCGTACAGTAGCGATGCAGAACAAGTACTTTGACGGCATTATTCAGCCGCCCGTTAAGCCGGACGTGGTTGACGAAGATTTAAAATCCGCCGCCAAAAAAACCATCCTTGACGTTGACAAAAATTTCTCAGAATACAAAATCAGCGACGCGGTTGAATCCGTAATGCTCTTTGCGCGCCGCTGCAACAAATACATTGATGAAACAATGCCTTGGGCGTTAGCCAAAGATGAAACTCAGAAAGAAAGGCTCGGCACCGTGCTTTACAATCTTTTGGAGTCAATTCACATTCTTTCGGCTCTTCTCTCCCCGTTTATGCCCGAAACATCGGAAAAAATCAACGCACAGCTTTGCGCCTCCACTATCGAATACAATTCTCTTTCGGATTTTAACAGCTTAAAAGCAGGCGAAAAGGTTGGCGCGGCAGTTCCTCTGTTTAACAGAATTGACGCGGAAAAGCTCCTCTCCGACCTTCTTTCAAAGCAGGAAGAGAAAATAAAAGAATCTCAGAAACAGGAAAAGGCACAGGGCGTAGCTCAAATAGGAATAGACGATTTTGCCAAGGTTGAGCTTAAAGCCGCCGAGGTTACCGCGTGCGAGGCCGTTCCAAAAGCGAAAAAGCTATTAAAGCTAACTCTTGACGACGGTTCGGGAACGCCGAGAACGGTTGCAAGCGGCATCTCAAAGTGGTACGCTCCCGAGGACTTGGTCGGCAAAAAAGTGGTTGTGGTTTCCAATCTTAAACCCGCTGTGCTTTGCGGAGTAGAGAGCAACGGAATGATTTTGGCGGCAGACTGCTCTGAAACGGACGTTAAGGTGCTTTTCCTTGACAGCTCTGTTCCCAACGGTTCAAAAATAAGATGATGAATAATATATTTGATTCACACGCGCATTATGATGACGGGCAATTTGATTCCGACCGAAACGAATTGCTCGCCTCTTTAGAGGGCAAAGGCGTTTCAGGCGTAGTTTTCTGCGGAGTGAATATTCCGACAAGCAAATTTTCGGTAGAAACAGCGCATCAATACGGCTATATTTACTCGGCAGTCGGGTTTCATCCGCTGAATCTCTCCGATTATAAGGACGGCGACCTTGAAATAATAAAAGAGCTTTGCAAAGATGAAAAAGTCGTTGCCATAGGGGAAATTGGTCTTGATTATCATTATGAAAAAGAAAGTCGCCATGAGCAATTAGAGCTTGCGGAAAAGCAGATTATCCTTGCAAACGAACTTGCTCTTCCCGTTATATTTCACGACAGGGAGTCACACGAGGACACCTTAAATCTTCTGAAAAAGCACAAACCGAAAGGCGTTGTGCACTGCTTTTCGGGCAGTGTTGAAACGGCGAAAGAAATCGTCAAGCTCGGTATGTATATCGGGCTCGGCGGCGCGGTAACATTTAAAAACGCCGTAAAGCCCGCCCAAGTCGCAAAATATGTTCCGTCTGACAGATTGCTTATTGAAACAGACTGCCCGTATATGACTCCCGTACCGTTCAGAGGCAAGCGGAACGATTCATCGCTTATTCCATATACGGCGCAGAAAATTGCCGAAATCAGAGAAACTACTGCGCAGGAAATTCTCGATTTAACCGCCGAAAACGCCAAAACATTATTTAATATTAAGTAGAAAACAGCGGGTTTATGCTCAAGCACATTGTAACGGATTTTAACAAAATTAACTTCAAAGAAAAAATACAGCGGATAACGCAAAAAGCGCTCTTTTGAGCGCTTTTATTATTTCCTCTCATCTATTATTTCACAGATTTCTTCCGTTACCGTTTTAAAAACAGGCGCGCAGTCTTTGGCTCCCGAAGTGCCGTCCTCTTTCAAAATTACAACAGTATAAGTTTTGTCACCGTATGTGAAATATCCGCAGAACCATGTGTGCAGAATTTCTCTGCCGTCTTTTATCCAGCCGCTCTGCGCCGTCGCGGTTTTGCCGCACCCTCTCGCCTTTTCGCTGTACCCCGATTTTGCCGTGCCTTTTTCAACAACGCCCCGCAAAATTTCGTCAAGGCGGCGCGCCGTTTCTTTGCTTATAACGCGCACGCCCTCATCCGGCATAAGGCGCTGAATCACCTCTTGATTTTCTCCCAAAACAGCGTTCATTAAAACGGGCGTATGGTAAACGCCCCCGTTTGCTATTGCCGAATATGCCGCCGCCATCTGCCACGGCGTTGCCAAAAGCGTGCCCTGACCGAACGACAAATTTGCAAGCGCGGACGGTGAGGCCAAATCGGATATATCCGGAAGTGTTCCCTTATTTGAATAAACTCCGTCTTCATACTCAAAGCTTTTGCCGAGGCCCAGCCCCTCGCAGATATTGAGCAGTTTTTCCGCGCCCACCTTTTGCCCCAAAGAAATAAAAAACGTGTTGCAGGATTTTTCCATAGCAAGGGCTATATCCGTTTTACCGTGAGAAATGCCGTTATTGCACCGAAAATCCGTATTGCCTATGTGAATAGTGCCGTTGCAGTAATGTTCCGATTCTATCCCGTTCTCAATCGCCGCGGCGGCGACAAACGCTTTGAAAACCGACCCCACGCTGAAAGCGGTATCCGCGCGGTTGATTAACGGAGCGTCTTTTTTGTTAAGATACGCGGCAACATTTTCAGGGTCAAACGACGGCAGAGAGCAGGACGCCAAAATCTCTGAATTTTCGCTGTCCATTATTACCGCGGCGCCAACACCAATGTCGGATTTATTCATTATTTTCTGAAGGGCAGACTGAAAATCCCTGTCAATCGTCAGCGCAATTCCGCCCGCGTCGGGATAATTTTTTTCTGTCACATTTATTTTTTCGCCGAGTAAAACGCGGTTTTGCGCGTCGGAGCTCCACGAAACGGTGACCTTTCCGCCCGTCAATTTTAAATAACTGTCATAATTTTTTTCAAGTCCCGCAACGCCGTTTCCGTCGCCGTCAAGATAGCCGATTAAATGCCGGCAAAGATTTTCGCCGCTGTATCTTTTTACAGTGCCGACCGATACTATCTCGTTTTCGTGAAAAATATGGTTACAGTTAAATTTAATAATTTTACCGTTTGACATTTCCGAATAAATATCGGACAGAGCGCTTTTTTCAAGGAAAGGCTCAAGTTTTTTAAGCGCCTGCGTGCTTGGCAGAGCATAGCATATATATCTTTTTTCGGTATTAGTAAGCGGTTTTAAATTTCTGTCGTATATTCCGCCTCTTGAAACGGCGACTGTTTCGGATTTAGTGCCCGCCGAATCCGCCGCCTGCGTATTTTGCACAAGCACATACGAAAGATTAACTATAAGCATACCGAATACGACCATAAGCGCGAAAAATGAAACCGCCGTCCGTTTATACATAAAAAATACCACCCGTTCGCATTAAATGACTGAAAACATTTCATTATCATTATTGACGCGGGTGATATGTTTTAATATAAATTATTGTTTTTTCGCAAATTTGTCAAGCAAATCAAAATTATTCAGCTTTTTGATAAGCGGATTTTCCGTTTCTTCGGCATATTTAAGAATTGCTCTTGCTACAAGATAGCCGAGGATTCCCGCAACGACTCCGATAAAAAATCCTCCGATAACGTCCGTGGGGTAATGCACCGCGAGGTAAATTCTTGAAAGTCCCGTTCCGACCGCCATTACAAGGAATACCCAACTGAACTTTTTGTTAAGCGTTGAGAAAAGCGCAACCGCCGTTTCAAATGCGAGCGTAGTGTGGCCCGAGGGAAATGATTTGTCGCTCTCAACGTGCGAGCCCGCCTGCGTGTACCAGCTCATATACTGCGCATTGTCTTTGTAGTATATGTACGGACGGGGTCTGCCGAAAAGCGGCTTAAAAATTCCGTTCGTCATTACCGTACCGAAAACAATCGCCAGCAAAAGGGTGCCGCCTGTTTTGCGCAGTTTCTTTGTCGACAAACAGAAAATCGCGAAAAGAGCGAGCGGAATAACAAACGCGCCCTCTCCGAAGAGCGTGAAAAATTCGGCGACGTAATTCATTACAGTGCTGTGAAGCGAACCGAAAAGCTCGTAAATTTTCCAGTCGAAATTATCGAATACCGAAAAATCAAAATTCATTCTGATTTCTCCTTTCTTATTAAGTTTTATTTATTTTACTATATATTTATATATTTTTCAAGTAAATAATTCATTGACTTTGAGGCGAATAAGTGATAAATTCAATATAGGAGGAAAAATCAGACAAGCTAAATGAAATACGGGCGCGGCAAAAATTTTCCGAAAATTTACGTCAGCGCGCCGAATTCACATACATCAAGTTGTTAAAAGGACAGGTGATTTTAATGAAAATACAATTTTTAGGCGCCGCGCATGAGGTTACGGGCTCCGCAACGCTCATAACGGTTGAGAACAAAAAAATACTTGTCGATTACGGAATGGAACAGGGAATTGACATTTACGCGAACGGCCCTTTGCCGGTAGCTCCCGCCGATATTGACTTCATTTTCTTAACGCACGCGCATATTGACCACTCGGGTATGATACCTAAGCTCGTAAAAAACGGATTTTCGGGTTCAATTTACACCACCTTTGCAACGGAAAAGCTTTGCCGGATAATGCTTTTGGACTCCGCTCACATTCAGGAATTTGAAGCGGAATGGCGGAACAGGAAGGCCAAGCGAAGCGGCGATGAGGAATATGAGCCCGTTTACACCCGAGACGACGTAATGAAAATGATGCCTCTGTTTAAACCCTGCCACTATAACCTTGACTATGAGATTTGCGACTGCATTTCGGTTAAATTTATTGACGCAGGCCACCTTTTGGGCTCGGCAAGCATTGAGCTGACTTTAACAGAAAGCGGAGAAAAAAAGACCGTTCTTTTTTCGGGAGACGTGGGCAACATTGACCGCCCGCTTATCCGCGACCCGCAAAAGCCCAAAACCGCAGACGTCGTCGTTATTGAATCAACCTACGGCGACCGTCTTCACGGTGAAAGACCCGATTACATAAGCCAGCTTACGTCTATTATTCAGCGTACCTTTGACAGAGGCGGCAACGTTGTTATACCCTGCTTTGCCGTAGGCAGAACTCAGGAAATGCTTTACCTTATCCGCCAAATAAAAAACGACAGGCTCATTAAAAATCACGATAATTTCCCCGTATGGGTAGACAGCCCCCTTGCCGTAGAGGCAACGGGGATTTACAGCGAGGATTTGGTTGAATTTTTTGACCGTGAAACGCTTGATTTGCTCGACAGCGGAATAAATCCAATTCATTTTCCCAATCTCAATCTCTCAATTACGAGCGACGATTCAAAATTTATAAATTCCGACCCTCAGCCTAAAATTATCCTTTCCGCCTCAGGAATGTGCGAGGCCGGGCGTATAAGGCACCACCTCAAGCACAACCTTTGGCGGAGAGAATGCACCGTTCTTTTTGTAGGCTATCAGTCTGAGGGAACGCTCGGCGCTAAGCTGATTGATGGCGCGGCCGAGATAAAACTTTTCGGCGAAACGGTTGCGGTCAACGCCGAAATCGCGCAGATGGAGGGCATAAGCGGCCATGCCGACAGGGATATGCTCTTAGGATGGCTTGAAAACATTTCTCCTAAGCCTCAAAAGGTATATGTAAATCACGGGCAGGACACGGTTTGCGACAGCTTTGCCTCTCTTGTTTCCGAAAAACTGAACATTCCCGCAGAAGCCCCGTACAACGAGGCCGTCTACGACCTTAGCACAGGTAAATTGCTGATTGAGGGCAACCGTGAGAGAATTACTAAATTTAAACCCAAGGAGAGCCGCGCAAACACGGTATTCCGCAGGCTTATTGACTCAGGCAAGCGTCTGCTTGCGGTTATTGAACACAACCGCGGCGGTGCCAACAAGGACCTCGCAAAATTTGCCGACCAAATTAACGCTCTCTGCGACAAATGGGACAGATAACGTGACTGTAAAATCAGTTTATTGAAATAATTTTCAGCGTCGGAAAGCTGGCGCCATTGTTTTATTTGATATAGATAAAAGCCGGGCAGATTAAAAAATCTGCCCGGTGGTTTTCTTCCCGCTGTACTCAGCCAACGCAAACCTCATTTTCGCATTTTCCCGTTTCAAAATAGGTCAAAATATTGTCCACGGTTGTGGTAGCTATCCCCTCAAGCGCCTCCTCCGTCAAAAACGCCTGATGCGACGTAAGGATGACGTTCGGCATTGAAATGAGCCTTGCAAGAACATCGTCCTCAAGGATATGGCCTGAAACGTCTCTGAAGAAAAGCTCCGATTCTTCCTCGTAAACGTCAAGGCACGCAGCGCCTATTTTTCTTGTTTTAATTCCGTCAAGAAGCGCCTCGGCGTCAATCAGGGCGCCCCGCGAAGTGTTGATTATCACGACGCCTTTTTTCAGTTTTCCGACAACTTCATCGTTAAGAATGTGATATGTTTCATCTGTTAACGGGCAGTGGAAAGAAATAACGTCGCTCTTCTCCCAAATTTCGTCCAGAGAAACGTAATTAAGCCCGCTGTCCTTTGCGGGAAATTTGTCATAACACAAAATATTCATTCCGAAACCGCCGCAAATGTTAATAAAGCATCGGCCGATTTTTCCTGTGCCTATAACGCCGACAGTTTTGCCGTGCAGGTCAAAGCCCGTAAGCCCGTTGAGCGAAAAGTTGAAATCCTTGGTGCGTATATATGCCTTGTGAATCCGCCGTATTGACGTCATAAGCATAGCTATTGCGTGCTCCGCGACGGAATAAGGCGAATACGCAGGCACACGCACAACGGGAATTTTACCCTTGCAGAAATCCAAATCGACGTTATTGTAACCCGCGCATCGCATAGCTATCAGCTTAACTCCCAAATTCAAAAGCTTTTCAACCGTTTCTTTGTCAAGCGTATCATTCACAAAAGCGCAGACGCACTCCGAGCCCTTTGCAAGCTCCGCCGTGTCCGAATTCAGCTTTGATTCGTAAAATTTAATGTTCAGGTTTTTACCCTTTGACGCCTTTTCAAAAGAGGAAATGTCGTAAGGCTTGCTGTCAAAAAAGGCTATTTTCATTTTATCAGCTCCTGTTTGTTTTTATTTAATCGCTTTCTTTGATTATTTTGTCCTAAATAAGCGAAGATTATAGATTTTTACCGAATAATATGTTAAAATAAATTTTCATAAATGAATTTTAAAGTCGGTGAAAATGTGTTCTCATATTTACTTAAATCGCAGTCATCTTGGGACAAAATAAAAAACTCGCAGTTTCCCGTCGCGGTTTACGGCACAGGCAACGGCGCGGACAAGGTATTCGCCGAATTTGACCGTCTCAGTATAACGCCGCGGTACGTCGCCGCAAGCGATTCGTTTGCGCGGGAACGCACATTTCGCGGATATAAGGTTATTCCGCTGAGCGTTCTTGAAAGACAGGAGCCGCGTCTTACATTTGCGCTTTGCTTTGCAAGCTCCCGCGGAGAGGTGATTGAAAATATTAAAAGGCTTTCCGAAAGGCACAATGTTATTATGCCGTCCGTACCCGTTTACGGCAACGAGATTTTCAATAAAGAGTACTTATCCGAGCATTTGAGCGAAATAAACCGAGCTTATGAAAGCCTTGCCGACAAAAAATCGAAAGAGGTTTTTGCGAATATCATTGAATTTCAGATTACGGGCGACCTTAATTTGATGTTTTCCTGCGAAACGGATAAGAGCGAATCTTTTTCTCTTTTGGGCATAACAGACGGCGAAAACTGCCTTGACCTCGGCGCGTACAGAGGAGATACCGTTGACGAGCTTATAAATTTTGCGGGAGGATACGGCAAAATTACGGCGCTTGAGCCGGATATACGTTCTTTTAAAAAGCTCTGTACGCACTGTGAAAATTTGCGAAACACAACGCTTTTAAACGCGGCGGCGTCCGACCTGCCCGGCGTTAGGACTTTCGGCGGAAACAAGGGCAGAGGTTCGGGACTTAATAATACGGGAACTAAAATCACGACAGTTACGGTAGACTCGCTGAACGGTGATTTTACATATATTAAGGCAGATATTGAGGGCGAAGAGATGAAAATGCTAAGCGGCGCCGTAAACACGCTTAAATCGCGTCCAAAGCTCAATATCGCCGCCTATCACCGAAGTGGTGACATATTTGAACTTGTAAACCGAATTGCCGAAATAAATCCCGAATACAAAATTTATTTGCGCCACCACCGGCATATTTCACTGTGGGACACTAATCTTTACTGCAAATAAATATACAACTTAGGCAAGCCCCTTATAAAGTTATATTCTATCATAAAAAAACAAATTGTAAATAACGGAGAACAATATGGCAGTTAAACTTATTATGACGGATTTGGACGGCACTCTTTTTAAAAACGACCACGAAACCATTTCTCAGCGCAATATAAATGCGCTCAAACGCGCCAAAGACAGCGGAATTAAAATCTGCATTGCGACAGGGAGAACAAAATCTCTGATTTTTGACGCCGTGTCTCAGGTCCCGTTCGCAGACTACATAATCACCTCCAACGGCGCGGTAATTTACGACGCAAAAACGGAAAAAATAGCCGCATCGTTTCTTTTAAGCGCGGAGAAATCGAAAAAAGTGTTTGAGGTAATAGAGTCCCGCTCGCTAACGTATGAAATCTATTTTGAAGGCGAATGTTTTCTTGACGGGTATTCGGCGAGCCTCTACAACTACGGCAACATTTCGGCGCATTACTTAAAAGTCTTAAAGGATAAGGCCAACGTGGTGCGAAATTTGCCGGAATATATCGGCGACCGCGGAGTGGAAAAAATCAACATAATGCGCGTTTCCGGAAATGAGCTTGAGCAGGTCAAAAAATCAATTCTTGACATAGGCGGTATTTACATTACTTCATCTATCCCCGAAAATCTTGAAATGAATAACATTGACGCAAACAAAGGCCACGCGCTCTTCGCCCTGTGCAAAATTCTTAATATAAAAGAATCGGAAGTAATGGCGTTCGGCGACAGCGGAAACGACTGCGAAATGCTTAAAACAGCCGGGTATTCATTCGCCACGGACAACGCTTGGGCCGAGGCAAAGGCGGCGGCAAAATGCGTAACACTCTCAAACGAGGCGGACGGCGTGGCGGTTGAAATTGAAAAATATCTGGAAAGCAACGGAAAATAATATGGACATAAAAAAATTTGACGGAATAATATTTGACCTTGACGGAACCCTTATTGACTCTATGAGCGTTTGGGACTATGTAGATATTGAGTTCTTTAAAAGACGCGGTATTGAAATGCCGCCTGATTACAAGGAAAAAATCAAGACGATGCATTTTGTTTCCGCCGCCGAATACACAAAAAAAGCGTTTAATCTGCCCGACTCCGAGGAAAGCATAATCGACGAGTGGCACAGCCTTTGCATTGAGCAATACAGAACAACGGTATCGCTTAAAAGCGGGGCGGCAAAATTCATCGAATATTGCAGAAAAAACGGGCTGAAAACATCATATGCCACGGCCTCCGACGACGCTTTATGCAAAGCCGTACTGCAAAATAACGGCGTTCTACATCTGTTTGACTCAAAAACATATGTACACGAATCCGGCAAAGACAAAACCCACCCCGACGTGTACCTTTTGGCATCTCAAAAAATCGGCGTTCCGCCCTCAAAATGCCTTGTCGCGGAGGACATACTCATAGGGCTTAAAAGCGCTAAAAGCGCCGGCTTTACCGTTATCGCAGTGTATGACGAATCCTCGCGCGGCGACTGGGATGAGATGTGTAAAATCGCTGACAAAAGCATTTATTCATTTGAGGAGCTTTTGTGATTTTTCTTTGCACTTTACAAACGAATGAAATTGGAGTATTATAATGACGGGGTAAACCCCTTATTAAATAGACAGAAGGAAGTATTGTATATGGAAAAAACAGTTTTAATCGAAACATCCGCAAGACACGTTCACGTAACCAAAGAGGCCCTCGCGGTACTTTTCGGCGACGGTTATGAGCTCACAAAGAAAAAAGACCTTTCACAGCCCGGCCAGTTTGCCTGCGAAGAAAGAATCGCGGTTATCGGCCCTAAAGGTCAGTTTCCGGCGGTTTCAATCCTCGGCCCCGTAAGACCGGCAAATCAGGTTGAGATTTCCGCTTCGGACGCGCGCGCAATAGGCGTTGCCGCAGTTGTACGCGAATCAGGCGATATTGCCGGCACTCCCGGCTGCAAGCTTGTAGGGCCTAAAGGCGAAATTGAAATAAGCGAGGGCGTTATCGTCGCGAAAAGGCACATACATATGACGCCTGAGGACGCCGCAAATTACGGCCTTTCAGACAAGCAAATCGTAAGTGTAAAAATCCCTTCAAACGGCAGAGAGCTTATTTTCGGCGACGTTGTTGTCAGAGTAAGCGAAAAATTTAAGCTTGCCATGCACATTGACACCGACGAGTCAAATGCCGCCCTTCCCAACGGCGAGCTTGGCATAATCCTTTAATAATTAAAAGACCGGGATAATACTATCTCGGTCTTGTCTTTATCCGAAAATAAACACTATCGGCTTGCCGCTGAGCGCCTCGGGCTGTTTTTTCTTTTGGCTTTCGCTGAAAAATACGTATTTTGCGCAATTTCGGTACGGCAAAACATATATAATGGGGAAAAGAAGAATACACAGCAAATCCCACCCCAAAAACGACAGGCGGAACAGCGAATATTTTATCTGATTTTCTTCCGTAAGCTCGGCGCTTTTGGCAAGTACCTTTACGGGGTTGGATTCCCCCGTCGCAAACTGTACATAACTGCATTTTGAATACCGCCCGAACAAAATGAAAAAGCAACCAAACCCTACTAAAGCGGTTATGCCTGCCGACACGGCAAGCGTTGCCGTTATTTCACGGGAATAGCTGTTTGTCTTTGCAAAATAAGTGCAAAACGCCAATACGGCGCTCGGAGAAAAGAAAACAGCCGACCATGAGAAGAAAAGTAATGTTTTCAGTATTTTTACTGCAAACGAGCAGAAAAGTCCGCTCAGTTCCACGGGAGCGAATGAATCGGTTGCTTTCCTGTAAAAAAAATTTTCGCATATAAACGAGGCGGCGTTTATCATAAACAGCGATACCGCCGATGAAAATACGGCAATTAAAATTTTAAAAATCATGGCTGTTTCACCGTTGTTTTTTAAAAAAATCAGCAAATAATAGTTAAGAAATAAAAGCGGCGCCGTCATAAAAAACGGCATTAAACTCACAAACAGCGATTTTTTATTGTTTCCCATAAGCATTTTTTGAGCCTTAATTTTAATATACATCATTAAATCACCTCGCAAATATTATTAACATCGTTTTTTTATTAAATACAAAAATTTTTAACGGAGGAAAATTTATGTGCGGAATAGTAGGCTATATCGGTGAAAAACAGGCGGCGCCAATCCTTGTTGACGGTTTGAGAAAGCTTGAATACAGGGGTTATGACTCGGCAGGCATTGCCATAGCAGGGGAAAAAGTTACCGTTGTAAAGGAAAAGGGCAGAATTGACAATCTCAAAGCCGAAATTGACAAAGTTTATCCGGTAGGCACGGTAGGCATAGGCCACACAAGGTGGGCGACGCACGGAATCCCTGACAACATCAACGCGCACCCGCATTCGTCCATGAACGGAATTGTTACGCTTGTGCACAACGGAATAATCGAAAACTATATTGAAATAAAAAACGAACTGATTGCAAAAGGCTATACCTTTAAATCCGATACCGACACCGAAGTAATAGCTCAACTTTTTGACAGTGTTTTTAACGGCAACGCGGTCGAAACAATGATAAAAACCGCGTCCCGTCTTGAGGGCTCATATGCGGTGGCTATGATTGTAAAGGGCTTTCCCGACAGAGTCTTTACTATGAAAAAAGATAATCCTATGATAATCGGCAGAGGTAACGGCGAAAATTTCATAGCGTCCGATATACCTGCCATTCTGCCCTATACAAAAGATTGCTATATCGTAAAGGACAACGATTTTGTAGAGCTGACCAAAGACGGCTTTACCGTTTACGACATTGACGGAAATGAGAAGGAAATAGAAATCAACAGCATAAATATGAGCGTGGACGCCGCGCAGAAAAACGGCCACGACTATTTTATGGAAAAAGAAATTTACGAACAGCCCAAAGCATTCCGCGACACCGTTTCGCCGCTTATAAAAGACGGTTCTGTCTCACTGCCGTTTGAATTTCCGAAAGGGTTCACGAAAAATCTCAGCAGAATCCACATTGTCGCCTGCGGAAGTGCTTACCATGTAGGTATGACGGCAAAATACATTATTGAGGATATGGCGAGGATTCCCGTTATTGTCGATATTGCGAGCGAATTTAGGTACAGAAACCCCATTTTAAACGAAAACGACCTGTGCATTTTCGTAAGCCAATCAGGCGAAACGGCGGACACTTTGGCGTCTCTTCGGGAATCTAAGGCGAGGGGCGCATTCACTTTATCAATAGTTAACGTGCTTTACAGCACTATCGCGAGAGAATCCGACGGTGTAATTTACACTAACGCGGGCGCTGAAATAGCCGTTGCCACCACGAAAGCGCTTATGGCACAGCTCGGCGTTTGCTATATTTTAGCGGCGTTTCTCGCCCATGAAAAAGGACTTATGGGCGACGATATTCTCCGCCAGTTTACGGAAGAAGTGCTTGCCGTTCCCGAAAAAATTGAGAGAGCGCTTAACACATCCGACATTACAAAAGAGATTGCAGAGCATATTAAGGACCATCAGAGTATGTTCTTTATCGGCAGAGGAATTGATTACCCGCTTTGTCTTGAAGGGTCGCTGAAACTCAAAGAAATATCGTATATCCACTCCGAGGGCTACGGCGCCGGCGAGCTTAAACACGGAACAATCTCGCTTATTGAAAACGGCACCGCAGTAGTCGCAATCGGCACAGACGACGCGTTGCTCGGTAAAATGATTTCAAATATTAAAGAGGTTCGCGCAAGAGGCGCGTACGTTATCGCAATAGTTAAAGAGGGCACAAAGGGCATTGATGAGGTCGCCGATAGGGTAATATATGTTCCGAGCGTTTCAAGGTACCTGACGCCGTCGGTAACGGTTGTGCCGCTCCAGCTTTTGGCATATCACACAACGGTATTAAAAGGGTTTGACGTCGACAAACCGCGCAACCTCGCAAAATCCGTTACAGTAGAATAAGGTTTGAAAATGAGCGGCGAATTTGCCGCTTATTTTTATGTTCGTATGATTAAATGAGCCAAAGAACGTCCATAATAACTTAGGCAACATATTCCCCGTCTCTATATTTGATATGTTCCGTTTCGTAATAAGAGAGGATTTGGTCTACTCCGATTTTCCCGTGCGGCTGTTACTGTGCCTTGCCTCGTTTAATGACGGAGCTTCGCTTGTTAAATTTTGTACATAAAACAGCAAAGGAAGATTTGTGTGCAATATAACAAGGTGGAAATCTGCGGAATAAATACGTCTAAACTCAAAGTTTTAACCGAAAAAGAAAAAAACGAGCTCCTGATAAAAGCAAAAGAAGGCGACGCCTACTCAAGGCAAAAGCTGATTGAGGGAAATTTACGCCTTGTACTGTCCGTCGTTCAGAAATTCAGCGGTCGGGGAGAAAATCCCGACGACCTTTTTCAAGTAGGGTGCATAGGGCTTATTAAATCTATTGACAACTTTGATATTACCCAAAACGTAAAATTTTCTACCTATGCCGTGCCGATGATTATCGGTGAAATACGGCGTTATTTACGGGATTACAACCCCATTCGGGTAAGCCGTTCGCTTCGTGACACCGCATACCACGCAATGCAGGCAAAGGAGCGAATACAAAACGCCCTCGGCAGAGACGCCACTGTGGAAGAAATAGCAAAAGAACTTGAAATTAAACCGACAGACGTTGTGCTTGCGCTTGAGGCGATAGTTGAGCCGCTTTCGCTTTACGAACCGGTGTACTCGGACGGCGGGGATACGATTTACGTTATGGACCAAGTAGGCGGAGCGGAAAACGACGACGATTGGCTAAATGAAATTTCAATCAGAGAGACAATTAAGCACCTTGGAGAACGTGAAAAACAAATACTGACTTTGCGTTTTATGCAGGGAAAAACGCAGATGGAAGTTGCGGAGGAAATAGGCATATCGCAGGCGCAGGTTAGCCGTCTTGAAAAGGGAGCGTTGAAAAAAATTAAAGAGTCATAAAAGAACAGCCGCCGATATATTTTGAACAAGTCCGTAAAAAATGGACAATAGAAAAAAGCCCCCTGTTGATGTAGAATATATATCAAGAGGGGGATATTA
>CANQFC010000004.1 GCA_947598155.1 uncultured Clostridia bacterium | reverse complement strand
GATAACAATCTATTATCCTTTATTGACAAACTCATTTAGCGTACACATCCAACTATTTCAATTGAATTTTTACATAAATAACCGCCTAAAGATTTTCAGTCTGTAGGCGGTTATCCCTGTTTTAATCCTTGTGCTTGTTTTTTCTCATCGATTTTTATTTTGAGTTTTCGGTCGATTGAATTTGATTTACCTTTTCGTTCTTCGTCCAAACGATTCTGTAGCATTTGGCTGATTTGACCGAGTAGGCGAAGAGAACCGAGAGTTGCCGACCAATTGCGGTTCGACTTTATACTGTGCAGTAACTGGTTTGCGTATTGATTGCCGTGTTTAGCTGAAGCAGTAAGGTATACAATCGCTCTGTCATAGTCACGCGGGGCATCTTTGCCGTAGAGATACAGCTTACCGAGCATATATTCTGCATAGCGACTTCCGTTCTCAGCGGCGATTTCAAAGTTGCGAATTGCTTTTCTGATGTCCTTAACCGCATCCTCTGTAAGCCGTATTTTTCCTGCAAGGTAAGCAGCATATGGATTTTTCTGCTCAACTGCTTTTTCAAGATATTCTATTGCGTTATTCAAATTCTGCGGTATCACTTCACCTTTGTATAATAATTTTCCGAGTAAATACTGTGCAGGAGCAAAGCCACTGTCCGCCGATTCGGTAATCAGTTTTATCGCTTCGGGAATATTTTGCAAAAATAATTCGCCGTCAAGCAACGCCTTACCGAGAGTGTACTTTGCATATTTGTTACCCTGTGCGGAGGATTTTCGCAGCAAATCTTCCGCACGGATTAAATTCTGCTCCATATCCTCACCTTTAAGATAGGTTTTACCGAGGAGGTATTCTGCAAACTTATTGCCCTCACTGACCGATTCTTCAAGCCATCGCAGAGCTTAATCCACATTTTTCGGCACAACTTTGCCTTGCAGAAACATCTTGCCAAGACGGTATTTCGCAACACCGCATCCGAGTTTCGCAGATTCAATCAGAAACTCAACCGCCTTAGTAGGATTGTAGTTGTCACTTTTACGGTCAAGCAGTTTTTTAGCATCGCTGTAGTATTTCCACATCAGCGATGTCTTTTCTTTTTGAGAAAGAACATGTTCTGTTTCTTCATCGCTCGGCTCAGAATCAGATTCAGATTGTTCATCAGCATTTTCTTCATAGTCAGCTGCGATTATGCTGTCAGTAACAATATTCATTGCCTCTTGCATAACAGCATTTTTAATAGATTTGAATTCTTTGTTTTGCGACAATGGAACATGCTTCGGTAGTTCGTCTGTATAAGTTCGTATAATATTTTCTCGCTGTTCATACCACAGGTCATAGAGTGCAGATATTCGTTCATCTGATGCAATTTCATCTACAATAGAATCAATAATTGCTTTGACATCCGCTTTCAGATAACCGTAAACTTTTTTACCTGATGTTTTAGATAATCTGTCGGCAAGATTTAAAAGCATTTCCTCAAGCTTTGGATTATCGTAAACACCGCTGTTGATTTTCGAAATAATTTTCTCTATTACCTCACGGCTGTTCAGTTTCAACTCGTAACGGTATTCGGTTTGCTTTTCATATATACTTATTAGATCCTGTCTGAATATTTGTTTCGCAAGCGTTGACTTGATTTCTCTGATTCCGTTTTTTGTCAGATATGCTTCGTTAGGATTCGTTGAATACGCTATCATGTGAACATGAGGATGGTGAGATTCATTATGAAAAGCGGCGTACCAACGAAAGTTTTCAGGAGCAATCTTCATATTTCTTGCAATCATATTTCGGTTTGCACGGATTAATTGCATCCATTCGTCAGCACAGTTATACCCAAGCCGTTCCGCATCTCTACGCCGAAGAGATATGATGTGCGTCCATATGTTGCTCTCACTCTCTGCAACTTCCTTTGCAACATCGGAAAGGATAATCGGTGCGCCGTCATCCGTAAATAGACCGTGAGAAGAAATTATTTCAACCCGAGGACGTTCGGCAATGTATTTTACATATTTTTCACGGTCACCAAATAGCTCACTGTGCATCTCTGCAATCCGCATAATCAGTTCATCTGCATTTTCACGAGTAGGATTAGATAAATAATCTGCATGCTCAAACAAATCCTTACTGTCGGGATAGGTTTTTACAAGCCTGCCAATCAATTGTTTCTGTGTTTCGAATGCGGGCAGTGTATTGGTGCTGTTCTTTGCAGTCTCTGCACCTTCACGGGTAGCAATGTAACGAACATAGTTTTCAATATGCATCTTTGCATTCGGTTTCAGGTACGGAGATTTAAGAATAATTTTCGCCATAGGTTAACCGTTTTGCCAATCCACGGCATCTTCCAAAGAAAATCTGCCGTTCAGACGTTTAACCTCTTTGATGCACTCTCCGCGTAAACGGTTAATAGATTCCTTATCAATATCATTACTTGCGGCGAGTACATTCATCATCATTGCCATTTCTACCGACAGTTTAAAAAGCAACCGAGCAAGCCTGTTTTCTGTACCCGCAATCTTTGCTCCGATTACAGATTCAAGCGCAGGTGTCAACATCTTGCTGGTTTCCTTTGAATTCAGCCATGCAATATACATTTCTGTTGCATCAGATATAAACTCACTGCGCGAGGAAGCGTTGGTTTTCGATATATTCTCATCACATCGTTTCAGAAGAGTTCGGCTGATATAGATACCTGTCCTGACTGCGTCATTTCCGTTACTCATAGCATTTTCCTTTCCGGAATACCTTTTGTATTCCTGTATTTATCTTTAAAATCGGCGAATTTCGGTACATTGGTATACCAACTTTAACACAAAGTGCAAATAGTAACACACTTTGAAGTTCCCGAACGGCGTTGCCGGTCGGTGTGAAACGGCAGTTGCCGCCTTTCGGCGGCATACAGCCTTTATCCTGCTTAATTTTCGACCCTCGAAAATCTTTAAAAGTGCCGTTCCCGTTCATCTGCAACACGTGCCGAAATTTGCCTGAATTTTGCCGATTTACTCGCTATCGGCTACTTTACCGACCTCAACACCAAAGCCGTCACACAGGGCGACACGGTGGCTCACAGGTGTGCCTTTTCTTTCTTAGGCATCTTGCCGTCTAACCTGTCAAAGCAACACTCGGTATATGATAATCCGTTCTCTGTTGCCACACGGTCGAGGATACGGAGCATATCCGTTTCCTTTAAGATGACCGAATCGGAAAGTCCGTCATAGTAAATCCACTCGGAAGAGTCTGGATCATCTTTTACAAACACATCGTAACCGAGAAGCAGTTCATTATTGGAACGGTACAGCACAGCAGTCAGCCGAAGACAGCCTGCGGTGAGCATTGCCGCAACCGTTTCGGAAAAATCATTGGGGATTTCTCTGCGAAGCTTTTTGATTTCCCGTTCGCTGAGAAACCGTTCATATAGATAACGTCCGCCGAGCTGTTGCTGTAATTCTTTTTTGCGATTCACAACTGCATTCCCCCTGAGAAATAAAAGGGATTGTCCTCGTCCATATCCTGCTCATCCTCATCGGATATAAAGTCATCTTCATCTTCTGTATCAAACAGAGTTTGCTGTGTTTCCTGCGGTCTATGCAAGACATAAAACTGCGTCGCACTATCCGCCAATGCTTTGTTGAGCACATCGGTATTAAGTCCGCAATCATTGTAGCCCTCATAAACTGTTTGGTAATAATGCGGAGACGGAAGTCCAAAGCCCATTTTCAGATTCATAATATATACCATTGCGTTTACTTCTTCACCGTCAAGATGTACGGGAACATTCTGTTTGAAATAGTGGGAGGGGTAACCCTCGTAACGGTCAAGGGACATTTCATCTCTTGCCTGTATTTCCCATACGGCAATGGGAACGGAACTGCCGTCTTTCGGTGCGATGGTTGCAAAGGCACCGTGCGGTTGTCCTTTGAATTGCAGTTCATAATTATCAATCACACCTGTGCCGTACAACTTTGCAGTCGGACAGCGGTATTTCATCTGACGGATATTTAGATTGCTTCCGTAAGCAACATACAATCTTTTACTCATATATTTTTTCTCCTTTACATTGACATTGAAAAAGCAGGAGCGTCTTGCTCCTGCTCATTGCTTTCGGCAATCGGTTCTTCCGCCGACTGTTGTTCATCTACTGATTGCTCTGCTAACCTTTTGGCGGCAAGCCTTGCTTTTTGTGCCTCTGCCTGTGCAGGATCTCGCCAAGCAATGTTGCCCTCTAAATTTTTAAGCAGATGCTGTCGGGCGGTTTTGAATTCATCACCGATAAGCCCCAAACGCAAAAGCCAAGTGCGGAAGGTATATTTCTCATTTTCGGGCTGTGTTTTAATGCGGGATGCACCTCGCTGCACAAGTGCCTGATGGGAAATGGCAAGGCACAATTGAATATATGCTTTCACTTCTCCGGCGTGCAGAGTGGAATTAAACATACGAAATTCAATCGTGCCTTTAGAAAACACACTATGCAAATTAAGTGCATGATAACGGCTGTTGTCGTAATGGTTATACCGTCCGCCGTATCCGTTGTACCACATTCTTTCCACTTCATCCATCGTCCGAGGACGCTTGTGATTAAGTTCATCTAAAAATCGGGTGTCGGCTTTTTGACAATATTGCTCACGGCTGACCTGAACCTGCAAAGTTTTGTACAGCAAATCCTCTTTGGAAGCCATGATATTCACAATATTGCGAAGCGTCTGCGGCGTATGAGCGGAAGCGTCAACATGAACATGGATACCGCAGCTATCGTTAACCCTTGCACCGCCTGCTCGAAACTTTCTCACAAGCTCCTGAATTGTTTCAATATCTTCATACTGACAAATTGGTGAAACAAATTCCACAGAGTAGTCACGACTTGCAGAACGGTTACTTCTGTTACGGCAACGGATAGATGCGTCGCTCACAAGCTTCCATTGTCGGTTACGGTTATCTCTGACCGTATAGGTGTCATACCCGCCGCCCACATGCGTTGCCTGCGTACCGAAATGCCCAGCGATAATCCGTGCCGCCGCTGCTCTTGTCAAACCCGTCATCTCAATTTCGATACCGAAGTTTTGGCTTCTCAAACAGAATCACCGTCCGTGCGGTTTGAAACGCCCACAGCAGAAGAAGGAACAGCTTTCGGTTTTTGAGATTTTTCCGCAGGCTTCGGAGCAGTGCCGGATTTCATCTCAATGAACTCACGCACTCCTGCAGGGACGGTTTTGGTATAGAGCGTTTCCAATGCTTTTTCAAGTTCTTTTTCTGCCTGCATGTTTTTCTGTGTGAGATACATTTTCAATGCGTTCAGTTTTTCCTCATCAAAGGAAATCGTAATTGCTTTTTTACTCATAGATTTGTTTTCACTCGCTTTCTTTGTAGGATATATACGGTATCTTCAGCCAATGTGTCCATCCGCTTTGACCTATTGGTGTGCGTACAACTCCGACATTGGTATTGGCGGCTTGGATTACTTCGCCGTTGCCGATATATATTCCGATGTGACCTTCATGCCATACAGCGAGTCCGGGGATTTCGGGAATGGTATCAATCGTGCCTTTCTCAGATGCATTCTCATACATGGTATCGGCGCCGATGTCGGGCATATTGTTAGATCCGATTTCAATTATTTCTGTTTCGGTGTTATACCATCCATAGCCTTTGATGAGTCCGACACAGTCTGCTGTTCGTCTGCCGAGCCAATTTTGACGGATAAAATCTGCATAGCTACCAACCTCGTCGGGATACTGCTTTTCCTTGTATTCTAAAAGATTAGGGCTGCATATTTCTCCGTAAGTCCCATATACATAACCCCAACCGCTTTCCTGTGCATGCTTTGCCCATTTTACAAGATCAAGATTGTTTTTCGTTTTCGGATCGGTATAGTCGGAAATGTCAATATACACAGAGCGAATATTGCCCATAACTTTACCGAAATCTTCGGCGGTAAGCTGTGTTCCGAATGTGGAATTAACTGCGGATATCAATTGTTCGTCTGTTTGGTTTTCCTGAAAGCAAGCAACCAGTGTGTCTGTGAAACCATCTTGATTTGCATAGTCGGAAAGCGCAAGTACATAGAGCACCTGTGCTTCCTTTACTCTGCCGGTAAATCCTGCAGTTTTCATTTTTTCATCAATACTGTTCATTGTATCTTCAACAAATTGCAGTTTTGACTGTTCCTCTACGGAAAGGTTCTCTACCACCATTTGTTGAAGGCGGTCTGCGTCAATTTTGATATCGCCGTTAAAGATGCCGACCACCGCTACAATCGGCATAATGATAATGATGATAATCCCAAGCACAATGCCGAGTACGGTTTTCAGCACCTTTGGATTGGTAAGCAGAGAAACCGCAATCTTTTTTAATGCGGCGGCAACGGTCACACTCATCAGCGACCGCCTGCCTTTCCAAAGAGAGCGGATTTGTAATCGGGAGCAATGACCTGCAATAAATATCTTTCATTTCCGCAACGGTAAAGACAGGTTCCTCTTTCGGGATATTTAATCAATTCAAATTCAGACGGCTCAACTTGAAGTGCGTCCATATACTCTTTTGGATTAATCTGTCCGGCGTTGAATAAGAACTGATGTGTGGGGATACTGAACAGCGGTTTTGTAAATTCACGGATAGACGGTATCAGAAAATCCTCGATATTCTGACTTGCAAGAATAATCGAGGATTCCTTTTTGCGAACACGCTTCATAGCATTGCGGATATATTCGATTGCGGTCATATTGGTCAGGAACAAATACAGTTCATCTATACTCGCCGCCGTGTTTCCTTTGCCGAGCAACTGATTACTCATATATGATAGAATGTTAAACAGCATAGCGTCTTTGAGTCTCTTGTTGGTATCCATTAAGCCTTTCACGCCGAACACAAGAAAGGCATCATCGCTGATATTGGTGTGACCGTTGAAGTATTTACTTTCTACACCCACGCACATTGAATGAATTCCAAGACACACTTCCTGAAGCGTTTCTTCCGTGTAAAGATATTTTCGCTTGCTGTCATAGGTCATAAACTCTTCCTCGCACAGTTTATATAAATCTTCCATAATAGGATAATCAGTCGGTTTCATTTTGCTGTAATCGGTGCTGTCGATAATGCCGAATCTCGCATAGAGGTTGGAGAGCAGAATTTCAATCGTATCAATCTGCGTATCGGAAAAGTCCTTATAACTGCGAAAGAAATCTTTTAAGAAAGCAATGTGTTGACTGAGACGGGTAACCTTTCTGAACGCTGCCGGAGCGTCGGAATCGGCGGTGTCCGTTCCATCACTCCACGCTTTTGGTTCAAGAGGATTGATAGTGTATTCTCCGGATAGAAAATCAATATAGCAACCACCGAGGGCGGAGCAGATTTCCTCATATTCGCTTTCGGGATCAAGGCAGATAATGCTTTTGCCCGATTCACGGATATTGGTGAGGAGCAGCTTTAAGAGATAGCTTTTGCCCTGACCGCTGTTGCCAAGAATGAGAATGTTGCTTGTGGTTTTGTCCTCGGCTCTGCGGTCAAAATCCACAAGAACATTACTGCCGAATTTATCTCTCCCTATATACACCCCCTGCGGATCGGTCTTTCCCGAAAAATTAAAGGGATAGAGATTGGCAACAGAACTTGCAGGCAATACTCGCTCATACTGTGCACCGAACTGATTTGCGCCCACAGGCAGAACAGAGAGAAATCCCTCTTTTTGACGAAGCGTTAGCCTATCAACTGATATTTTAGAGCGTGTCAGTTCCATTGCGATTTCGCTCTGCAATTCTTTAAGTGCGTCCATATTTTTCGCTTTTAATTCAATAAACACGGAACAGTGGAGTAGAGGTTCTTTGTTCTTTCTGAGGTTGGCAAGAAGCTCCACCACATCCTGCAAATTGCCCTCGGCTTCAATCGTTTCGTTTACATCATTACCGCCCGATTTCAATTTGTTTCTGCGGGTTGCGTTCTGAATGATTTTACGCTGTTCCATACTCTCCACAAGCCTATGATAAATGCGAAGCGTAACGCCGTTCCTGTCGCCCAACTGCGATAAAATTGCCTGTTCTTCGGTAGTCGGCGGATATTCGCGAATTGCCCACACACAGCGATAACTATCTCCCACGATATAATGGTCGGAAAAGAATTTGACCGTACCGGGCAGAATCATATCAAAGAAATCTTTTGTACGGATTTCTTCAACCTGTTCGGGCATTAATACCTTTGTTTTTTTCTTTAACATTTATTTTCACCGTCCTTGTCAAAACAGAAAAACTGTTCGCCGTCATTGTCGGGCATCTGCTCACCGTTCATACTCGCATCAAAATACAGTGAGAGAAATCGCTTGATTTCATTCTTATTCATACGGTGTGTTTCAAAGCCTTGTTCGGATATGACTTTTTCAATGCGATTTGCCGTATCAAAGGTTTGTTTATCCTTTGTATTTTTAAGCCTTGCGATAAACAAAAACTGCCTTGCAGTCGCCATTTCCATTTGGATATGATCAAGAAAATCTATATCCTTCTTAATAATCTTTCTGACTTTCGGATTGTGTTCTTCCGATAATCTCTCCTGTAAATATGATTTGTTATCATCAAAACACTCAGAAGAATCGGTGCAGGTGATTTCAATATCGGGAACAGCAGACAACACCATCATCAGATGGCGGATTTTGATTTCAATATTCACATGGGACAGCACCGAGATATTGGTCGGTGAAACAAGGTAAAATAAAAGCTCGCCTTTATTCGTGGCGAGCCCGAATTTCGTAAAAGTCTTGATGCCGATTAAATCCTGCACCGAGCGTCCTTTTTTCTTTTTCTGTTGTTTTTCTTTTGTTGCCAAGAAAAGTCACCTCCACTCAAAATATTGCTGTGTGCTGATAAAATATCTGACAGCATATTTAATAAAATCAAGCACCGTTGTGTCATCCATGCGGATAGTTAAAAAGCCGTAACACAAGGTCACGGCAGCAGGTACTACAAACCTTGTCTGCACCAAAATCACAATAGATAAAAGTGCCGCAATACCCAATATGCAAAAATCCTTTAAACTCCAAAGCCACAGATTTGCTGTGGCTTTTAAGTTTTGGGGATATAAATACTGTATCATTTTGTTATCACCTCGCTAAAATAGAAAAGCCACCGCAATAAGCGATGGCTCATATAAAATATTCTGCTACATAGACATGATCGGTCTGGATTCATCCTGCGTTTCTTCTGCCATTTCATATGCAGGACGAAGGATCAGATCAGCTCTTGCCGAAATATATTCTTTATAAAAATCCTTTTGCAAATCGGAGATATACGGGACACTGTCAATAAACGCCTTAATCTCATTCATATTGATTCGTTCGTAAATCCGCTTAACAGCCTGATTGCAGTCTTCATATTCGGCATCTGACAAAAAATCATAATAATTAATCTTATTGCCGTGCAGTTTGATTGCAGAAGTAGGAAATCTGTAAATTCTCAGATTCAGTGCTTCTTCATCGTTTAACACATCCTGCATTACTTTGTCATCAGCCTGCGGCAGCAGACAGCTTCCACAGTCATAGACAGGTGCAATCTCACGCTGTTTATTCTTCGGATCATATAAAAAACCCCAGTTGCCGTTATGACGGTCAAAGTTTCCGAGCAAAGCATCTGCAACAAACATATCCCAGAAATGATCTTTCAGAACAATCGGATCAACATATTGCTGTTTTTCAATGGTTTCTAAAATATCCTCAAGCTCTGTACCGCTTCCGTTTGAATCGGAATCCAAGACGGTATTCTTGATAGAACAGAAATCATAAAACTGCTTGCCGTCTCCTGTAAAATCAAGGCATGCACAGACAATTTTTTCTTTTCCATTTACTGTAAAAGTGCCGAGCATGGTTTCCTGCGTCTTGATACCGAGTATATTGAAAATACTGCTTGCGATGTGTTCACTGATGCAGCTGTTTGTATAGGACAGTTCCGTGGGCTTTCCGTTACCCGAAGGCGGAAACTTCAGCATATACGGTCTGCCATTATACTCTACTGCTATTTTCTTTCCGTTCGCACCGTTGAATGCCCGGTCAAGCACACGGGGACAATTTGTAAAATCTATTTTTTGATTCATATACGAACTCCTTTTCATAAATATTTTTGACGCAGATAATCCGCATGTTCGGGTGTAATAACGCCGTCTGTAATTTGTGCCATATTGATGCTCCCATACAGTTCGCCCCACAGGCAGTCAAGAATGGAAGATTTATTTTTTAATCCGTCTTTGTATGCGTCCAAGTCGTGTTGAAGATACTCCGGCAGACCGTATTCATATAACCGTTCACGCTCAGTTTCCCTGATACCGCTTTCAGTCAGTATTTCCATCGGTACACCGAGAACACCTGCTAATTTATATACCGTTTCTGCGGAGCATTTTTCGAGCTTTGTCTTTCCGCTGCAAATGTCGTTGAGCGTAGTATGAGGAATGCCTGCTTCGACAGCCAATCGATATTTTGTCATATTCCGTTTTTTAAGCAAGCTGTCTATAATCATACAAATCACACCTCTCTCTATTATTATATCGGTATGCCGAAATAATATCAAGAGGAAAATTCATATTTTACAGAAAATTGCTTTTTTGTTACTTACCTGTTGCTCTTGAGACCGAACGAGTAAGATTTACTGCGGTTGTTGTGGCGTGAACAACGCTCATCATATTGACCTTGACGCTTGAATCAAGTCCGAACTGTTGTGCAATTCTCGGCACTTCATTTGCAGCAAGCATAATTCCTAACCCTAAAAGCATATTGCCGGGGAAGGTTAAGAGTCCTAAATATAAAAGAGTCGTCTGCATAAATGCAGTTAAACAGATTGCCGCAACCTGTTTCATCCACTGATTGAATCCGTCCGCATATCCTCTCGGAACAGAAAACATATACAAGCTGCCAACCGCCATTTGAATAAGCAGGATTCCGCCACGCTTGATATTTGCAAAAAATATCTTGATTACACAGTAAGCAAAAGCAATCAGTGCAAGAAGATTGAATAAGTTCATTTCTACATTGTTTGTCACTGAGAAACTGCCGATCAGCACGCTTGTGCTTTGCCCTGCAAGATCAAGCGTCTGCGTGCCTGCAAAGATACGGGACAAATCATGCGAAAAGGTGTTTTGCAGACTGATGCAAAACTTATACAGTTCCACCGGCGCAATCCCAATAAGCGAACAGGCAAAAAAGCCTTTCAAAATATTGATTGCAGTTGTCTTGATATTGGCTCTGCCGCATTGGTATTCAATCGCTACATCAAATACGGCAACAACCACCCCTGCAGCAAAGAGCGCCCAACCGAACAGCGTAAAGAGTTTGATAGTCGCCTGAATCCAATCAAGGTCAAATATATCGGCGCCCATATTGCCCATCATCGTGAAAAAGTCAGCAACTGCACCGTAAATCGTTTCGTAAAACCATTGCAGCATTGTATTCCAGATGATATTGGATATCTGTTGCCCGAGCGTATCAAACACACTGCCGATTGCATCGCCGAGTCCGGAAATAATATCACCTAACCAATCAAACAAGTGATTCACCTCCAATCAGCCGTCCCAATTTGGCGGACGGCTTTGTTTGATTGGTTAGAGAATGGTCCAGATATACAGCGGTGCTGTAAGGGTAAAAAGCAGACAGGCGAACAGAATTGCCGGGGCTGTAAACTCAAATTGTCCGTGTTTTCTGTAATCAAAATAAGCCGTGCCCAATTTCACAAAAAGTAAGATTGCCAAAATCATATCCACTACGGGGAATACAACATTGTCTACAACCGTTTTAATTTGTGTCTGTGCAGCTGTCCATGTGTTTTCGATTGCACTCGCCACATCGTCTGCGGCAAAAGCGGTCACCGAAAATATTGAAACAATAACCGTTAAAAGAAGTGCACAGAGCAGGATTTTCAAATGATTCTTTTTCATAGAGCTTTCTCTCCAATCTTTTTCTTGATTTCATCGTCCCGAATTTTTCTAACAGGTATACTGAAACTTTGGCAGAACTGTATTTCCGATTTCATACCTTCGGTCACCTCATCGCCGAAAATCCACAGTTCATCACAGAACCAAAGTAAAGACAAGCCTGCCGTCATACCGATTTCACGCTCTTTAGGGATTCTATCGTTCAGGCATAGGGCATAAAAATGCGGCACGACCGGAGCCGTACCGCATTTTAACGCATATTTGGTGTATCGTTTGACTTTACGCAGATTTTCTTCTACATTGCCGCCGAGAGGAGCGCAGATATATACCTTACGCATCATTCGCTGTCATCGTCCCTTTTCTTTTTAAGATAGATAATGGCAACGGAGACAAGACCCCCGATGGCTATCGCACCGAGGCCGATAAAAAATCCCATATTGCTGTTCTCTCCGGTTTTCGGAATCTCGGGAACAGGCGGTGTAAATTCGAGGACACGGTCATTCATTGCGATGATTTCAATAATTTGCCCGTTGTCCGAAACAGCAATAGGATACACATCTACACCCAACAGGTAATTCTCGGCGGGCTGTAATTCCTTTATAATCCAATCGCCATATGGCACATTTTCAAAAGTAAAAACGCCGTTTTCATCTGATACCGCCGTGAGGATTGCCTTTTCTGCTGTAAATTCAGTTTCATCTGAACGGAACAAACCGAACAGAGCACCCGTAATGACTTCTTCGGTTTCACGGTCGATTTTCATGCCTTTGACTGTTCCGTAAATGAGGTCGTTTTTGATAGTTTCGCCGTTATTTGCTTTGATTTCAACAAGTACTGATTCCTGTCCGGCATATTCAAAGACAATCGGGTACTTTTCATCGGAAAGGATATAGTGTTCATCGGTGGAAAGTTCTTTGAGATAGAACCTGCCAAAAGGCAAATCGGTTCTGCATACAGCGTGTCCGTTTCCGTCAACGGAGAGAATTTCAAGCAGACCGTCACAAGGGATCACCGAGCCGTCCGTTGCGGTCAAATCCTCGGCGGCGAACAAGCCAAAGGTTACACCAATTATTTCACCGTTTGTGCCGATTTCGAATTTCTCATCTTGCTCCAGCACCTTATCAAGCGATACGGCAGCTTTTTGCCTTTCGTTATAGAAACTTGTCGCTGTTTCTGTAATCTCGATTTCCTGTCCCGCATAGGTCAGCTCAACAGAATGCACTTCATCACTTATAACCATACCGTAAGGCGCAGTAATTTCTTTTACTGCATATTGCCCGAGATATAAAGGCTCTGTTACGGCCTTTCCGTCTTTATCTGTCGTGATTTCAGCCACTACCGTACCTTTGGCACAACGGAGCGTACCGTCCAAAGTGTAAATATCCTCGGCGGCGGTGATTTCATAGACCGCACCGGGTAAGCCCTGAACCGAGAACACAGGCTGATACAATCCATCGGATTCGGCGACAGAAGAAAACACTTCGCCGGTCTTGGTTACGGCAATAGTCCCTTTCTGTGCAATATTATGCTTCTCTACGGTGACAATTGTTTGACTTCCATCTACGATAAACGGCACAGGCTCACTGTCGAGGACATATCCGTAACAGGTATTTTGCTCAATAATTTCATAATTTCCATACGGAAGTGCTTTCGGCATCATGAGCTTGCCTGTACTGTCGGTGTAGTAGATGTCGATATCCGCAGGTGTCGGGTAATTGATGTGCTGCACGATATATTCTCCGGTGTCCGTATTGCGAACCTTAAAACCAATGCCGGAGACAGGAATATCTTTGCCGGTTTCAATATCCTTTTTGACAATCTCAATGAGAGACTCAAAAGCAGCGTTATTGATGATATATCGGTAGGTTTCGCCGTCTTTGTTCATAAAGACATCGAAGGGTTTCATCAGTTCTTTGCCGTCCCAGCCTTTTGTCTGTTTTACGGTATAAATACCATAGGGCAGGTCTTTTGTTTCGGCAAATCCGAACTCATTGCAGACAAGAATATCTCTTTCGGTTTCTTTTGCTTTTGCATATGAACCCGATTTTTTAAGATATACTTCAAATTCAGCGCCTGCTTCGGGCGTTTCAATCTGCGTTGAGCCGTCATCGCAGTGCTTGATTAAAGCAAATTTACCTTTCTTGACCGTTTCATAGGAGTCAAGCGGCGACGCAAGATTAAACTCTGCTGTATAAAGTTTTGCTTCTGCTCCGATATGCAGAGTTTCGGTGTTGAGAAGATACCCTTCGCTCGGTGTAATTTCACGCAAAGACCAATCATCACCGCAGACATAGTACTTTGTAGTGAACTGACCGTTTTTATCCGTCGTATAAGTGTCAATCAGCTGATTGCCTTTATATACACCGTACTCGGCACCTGCAAGAGAAGCGTCACCCTGCGGATTTCCTGTTTCTTTATCGCTCTTTGTGACGGTAGCATTCCAGTTTTTGAGGATGTTATTGAAGGATTTGTTCGTGACCTCGTTCCACTCAATATCCGCCGTCTGCTTTTCGGGAACAACATAGCGGATTGCGGTATCAATTTCTTCAAGGGTATAGTCTGTGCCGATCAGCACATCTTTGAAATATGCCTTTCCCCAACTGTCGGTTACGGCGTATTCATCCACTGCAAGCCCTGAAAGAGAAGTACCGAACAGATGAAATTTCACACCCTCATTTAGCCCGTCCTCGGCGGTCTTGGTGACAGTCAAATCACCGCGCTTTAGAACATTGTTGAATGTTACCGTTGAGGTTTGTCCGCTTACAACAGTAACACGGCGAATCTCCTGCGGTTCGTATTTACAATCCACTAACTCGGTCACGGTATAGACACCAGGGTTGAGGTTGTCAATCTGAATCTGACCGCCGTTTTTTGTCTGTACGGTTTGGTCGATACCGTTGCCCTGAATACAGAAACTGATTCCGTCCACATTGCCGTCCTCACTGTTTTTCACGATTTTGGCTGAACCGTAAGAAACTTTTAATTTCAAGTAACCTTTCACAGGGTCGCTTACCGACTGTGCATAAGTCACCATATCCTGTGTGCCTTTACCGGGGGCATATATGCCGTCTGTCCAGGTAATCAGACCCTTGCGGGCGGAATTTTTCTTCTCTGCCGTAACGGTGATTTCTTTACTCGGCGCTGTCTGCGAGGTTACGGTCAGAGTATTTCCGTTTACCTGAAAGGAAACATCGAAATTATCGGATTTGAACGAATAGTCTGACAGAGTATTATTCGCATCGTGAAGCACAGCAACATATTGCTTACCGTCCCATGACAGTTCAACGGTTTGTGCTTTGGAAGCGGATTTTGAAAAAAAGCTCGGTACTTTTATATGGTTCTGTACAGATTTTTCAATGCGTGCATAGTGTTCCATAATCTGACTGCGTATAGGATTATTTTCACGGATAAATTCCAAAATTCTGTTACAGTTTCCCGTATCGACATGATGAAAATCCCAATCTCTTTCGCCGACTATGGTTTCCCAAATTAAAAGCTGTGTGGCAACGGCATGGGCAAGAGTGTATGCACTGTCGGGATTTTGTGTTCTCCACTCTGTGGAAACATTCCCTGTGTATCCGTACTGTAAAATACGCCCAATCATAAGTTTTACGGTATCTGCATCAATTGTTCGGTTGTATTCTTCGGGGAAATTATCCCAAAAGTTTTCATCCTTTTGTGTGAAGGTGTCGCCTGTGTGCTGTCCTGTACCGGGTTCAATGCAGTAACAGATTTTGCCTGTATATGACCCTACTGCCCGAAGCCTAAGCTTACTTGATGCGCCGCCTGAACTCCAACCGTTCATATATTGCAACGCTTCGTTTCCCCAGCCTGAGGTGTTCGTATCTCCGCTGCGCGGGAATTCTACGATATATACATCAGCTTTTTCACCGACAGCATACGCAGAAACCGTCCCTGTTGAAAACAGGCTCAAACAAACGACTGTCATTGCCAAAATCAACGATATTATTTTTCTGAAATTTTTTCTTATCATATTGCAGTTCATCCTTTCTGCATAAAAAATGCACCGCTTTTTTCGCGATGCGCTAAAGATTTAATATTTGTTTTAAGCATATCCGATATATATTTCATACGAGTTATCCGAAACTTTTTCAGCCCATATCCACACATCGGTTATATCCTCATCACGGCTGTACCGATTCAGTCTGCTTTGAATATCCCGTTCAAGATATTTGCATTTGGCATTTGCGGATATCGGATTATCCCAGCAGTCCACCGCCGAGCTGTCAAGCCGTAATCCCACGCTTTGAGCATAACTTTTTGCATAGGCTATCCAATAGTTGATGTCGAATGTCGGCTCTGCAGAATTGGTTGTTTCCGGATTGTCATCCGGTTTTCCAACAGTTGATTCTGCCTCGTTAAGCGCAGTGGTTTGCAAAGGGATTTGTGTAGCTGATGTTGTCGGCATGTCCGTACTTTTAGGAGGTGCAGATTGTTCTTTATGCGTATTCTGTTTTGCGGGAGCAGACGGTTGTTCAGCATTTCCCGTTGGTGCAAAAGTGCTTGATTCCGACGGCAGAGCAGTTGTTTCTTCTTCTGTTGTAATTTCAGAAGCAACAGACATGGCAAGTTTCTCGGTAGGAATGCCATCGCTGATTTCGGTGTTCGATGTTACATCTGCCGATGAAGTGCTGACGACTGCCTTATCGGAATTTTCTTTTATCACCTGAGGACTGCATCCCGCAAAGGATAACAAAATCACAGCTGAAAGTATTTCGGTTAAAATTCTGTTTTTCATAATACATCACCTCTCAAGTACAAGGATACCGACAAATGCTCAAAAGTCCAGACAATTTTTTGAAATATATATTATTCTACATAGACGGCTGAATATCCGCCGTTTCATCCTCCGACAGATCGTCCATATCCTGTTCTTCGCTGAGCTTAGCTTCATAAACTTCGGTGACTCTGTCAATCAGCTCGTTGCGGGCTTCGGCGGTAATGGGATGGCAAATTTCATTGTATTTTGTCTGCCCGTCTTTTTTATAGCTGTTAGACGGCATGGATATGAAAATGCCTTTTACGGAATCAATTACTTTAATGCCGTGAACAGCAAACGCACCGCCGATATTTACGCTTGCAATTGCCTTAACGCCTGACCCCTCCTGTTCAACAAGGCGGTCAATTCTTGCCGTAATCTTGGGAAGAGAATGTTTTTGTTCTTTTTTGTTTGCCATATTGTTTTTCTCCTATCTTTAATTACATTGAAATAAAGGTGATACCCATATCGGATTCCACCTCATCCGGACTGATATCTTCGGAATTTTTAAACCTGTCCATATATCTCGTCACCTCGCTTTCTGTAAGGGAGCGGAAGTTTTCTCCGTCATCACCGACAACAAAAAATGTGCCTGCAATGATACTGCTGCCGTCCCTGATTCTTCGGTTGCCCTCTAGCCCCTGCAATTTACCTTCCTCGTTGCAGATGATGAGCGTACCGTCACCGTTTCCCACAACCTCAATATATCCGCCGACAGCCTTTTGCAGGGCAGATAATTCGTCATCAACTTCCGCTACATACGGCGCTTTATGCGGTTCAACCATAACAACAGTTAAGTTTTTAGACATTTACTGCACCTCCTTTTTCAACACCTTGCTGTTCTGCCCAAAGGACCGACAAATGCACCAAAGCAGCTCTTTGCTGTTCGGGGGAAAGGCTGTTCAAAAAGTCAAAGAGCGTAACCTCGTCATTTCTGACAGCAGGCTGCGCTCCTTTGCAATTATTACAGATTTTCTCCCGCCTTACAACAACCGACCTTCCGTCCGCCGATTCAGTAAATGACAGCACATCGTTATACTTAAATCCGACACGCTGACGAATTTCATAGGGAATTGTAATTCTGCCCCGTTTGCCGAGGATACGAAGCAACTGAGCCATTGTTAAACCACCTCACTTTCTTCACAGCCGTCATTGCAAGGACAGTTCTCGCAATCTCCGTCACAGTCTATTTCACTCATAGGACAATGATTACAATCTCCGTCACAGATAAAATCTTCTCTATCCTTTACGGTGTTGATAATGATTTTACCGTTTCCGGCACTTAACTGAATAACGCTTTCTTCGCCGATACCTGCTTCCATGAGCATATCCACAGGCACAGAAAACAGAACATACTTGTCTGCATTCATTTTTGTATTTTGCATGATATGATGCACTCCTTTAAGATTTTTTCGTAATCAAAATTTTCATCATCGTTTTGCAGTTCAAAAATTGTCAGCTGCTTAGGTTTGCCTTTTTCCCGTTCATATAAATCGTAATTGCCGATAAGCAGTTCTTTGAATTCTTTTCCCGCGTCATACCGCTGTGCCATAGAATGGACACGGGAAAAATCAAACATAGAAAAGCCGTTATACAATTCACGGATTTCGGTGCAGTCGTTATATGACAGCAGAAATTTTCCCTTGATATTTTTCAGCGTATCCCTCAACCTCACATGGTCATCCCACCCGAATCCTACCTCGTACATATCCTCGGTAGAGAAATACGGCGGATCAAGATAGAAGAAAGCGTCGGGACGATCGTAATGCTTTATCAGCGTTTCAAAATCCTGATTTTCCACCACGACATTTGCCATACGGTCTTGCAATTCTTGAATCAATCCGAACAGTTTCCGGATATCAAAAGGCTGTGAAGCGTAGGATTTTCCACTGCTGGAATAACTGAAACGAAGGAGTTTTAAGAACATTGCCGCACGGCGGACATCATAGTCCTGTGTAATTCGTGTTCGTATCTCTTTCAAATCTTTCGCTTCGGGAGGCGGAAACATCAGTTCCGTCAGTTTCAGTTCCTCGGTCAGATATTTATCATAAAACTGCTCATTTTCAAAGAAACGGCGTATAGCGATGAAATCCTCACGGGAATTCAAATGACAAAAACCGAGTTCACGGATAACTGCCATTGTCCTCTCTTTCATACAGCGGAACAGATTGGCGAGATTTCGATCAAAATCGTTATACACCTCAAACGCACATATTTCGGGATTGCCGAGCAGCACACTCCCCGAACCGCCGAACACATCAATAAAACGACCGTATTCCAGCGGAAACAGCGCATACAAAATATTAAGGATTGCCGTTTTATTACCGACCCTTGATACAGGAGTTTTAATATTGATCACCTCACTTTCGATGTGAGGTATCAATTGCCGTTTAAACAAAAAGCGGTACCAATTTTGTCTTAAACAACAATTGATACCGCCGATATATTTTTAGTCTTTATTCAGTTTTTCCAAAAGGTCTCGAATAGTTTGCTCATAATCATTTATTCGGTTTATTTGCATACAGCAAAGAATAGCAGTCGATATACAACTGCCGATCAGCAAACCGATAATCAGCATTACAATTTCCATCTATATTCCTCCGAAATCCATAGAACTGTCCATATCTTCGTCCACATCCTCATCTCCCGTGATATTCACATAATCACCGATGATGCAAAGCGCTTCATCATAACTGCCTGAAGCGCGGATACGGTCACGCATTTTGGTTGCCTGTTCTGCCATACCGTTTTGACGGAGTGTTCGTGAAGCAATGCCGATTAAATTAAAGATATTACCATCTTCTCCAATCAGTTTGCAGTCGGGTTTTGTCTGTTCGGATGTTTTTTCGGAGATAAAACCGCCGAGTCTGTTATCCACATAATCGGACATCCATTTTCCGCCGAACTCGCCATGTGTTTGTATCCGCCACATAGCGAGTTTTCCCATATTCAATTTAATATCTTCTGTGAATGGGAACATAAGGCAAGTGAGACCTTCATTTTCAAATACAAGGCATTTTTCCGCTTTAAACTTTGTACCGTCGAGCAAAATCTTAGACTCGGTCAACATATCGTTTATCCCGTCAACCCATTCATCAAGACTGCCGCCGCAACCCTGTAAAATCAATCCCTCTTGACCTTCCATTCTGCGAAGTTCTTCTGTAGTAATCTTTTTAATGCTCATAACTGCATACCTCCGGTTTGCTGAGACGCATTCTCGTCCTGTTCAAATTCACCGCGCATATATTTACCAAACGTTAATTTTTCACCCATAAAATTCGGTTCTGTATCTTCGGTAAAGGCGATATACCCCCGACATCCGCAATCTATCGGTTCATCAGTAATAACGATGCCCCCGTGATTGACTGCAGCTTTCGTCTCAAGCGTGGCAAATCTGCCGTCACTGCCCTCACGCAAGTGATAGCAATATAGTCCTTTCGGAATATCCGCATCGGTCAGTCTTTCATTTGTAAACAATGCAGGGTTTCCGAAAAGTGCAATTAAGTCATATTCTTCGTTTTCAATGCTGATATATGCGTTTTCCGCTTTATTCAGCATTAAGTCAAGTTCGGCAGGATCGTAGTCCCAGATACGGCAGGCAAATTCGATACCGTCTTTCTGACTTTCGGGGAAATATTCCTCAATCCTTTCTCCGTTTTGATAGCTGTATCTGCCGCAGTTATTCCCAATATCCTCGTCAGCCCATTCATGCTCAAAAACTATATCGGGATACATTTCAGCCAGTTTTTCAATAACAGGATGCGGTGCAGACCAAGCAGTCTGAAACCATAAATCTGTATTTTTGCTGTAATCTGCGTTTTCATCATAGCCGTAAGCATTCCATTTTGTGCCCCAATTATTGATACTCCATTCGTACCAAGTGGGAGCGCCGTAATTCTGAATGTTATTCCATGCAGTTTTTCCGAGTTCCCATTCGGCAGGATCTATATCCTTTCGTTTGCTTAAATATGCTTTTTCGGATTTGGCAAGAGTTTCTGCTGAAATTTTCAAAACATCTGTTTCTTTTCTGTCAAAGAGGCATTCACTGATAAACTCTTTATACAGCTTTAAGCCTCTGTCCGTTTTGCTGCCTGATTCAATATTCAAACTTTTAGGCATAGGGATTATTTTATTAAAATCTACTGTGCCCAAACCGTAATCATTGCTTTGAATCGCTTCAAGCATTTCACGGATATTCTTTTCATCACCTTTTAAGGTAATGATATTTTCTACATGATTCGGCATTTATTTTTCCTCCTGTTCGTAATATATTTCTTTAATTTTCTGTCCGATAGCAGAAATGACGGGAACGCTCACTGCGTTGCCCGCCATTTTGTAAAGCCGCCCGTCTTTAAGACCTGTGGCTTGCGCTTTAAGAAACTGTTCATCTGTGAAGCCCTGTAAGCGCCAGCACTCAATCGGCATGAACTTTCGGATTCTGCCCTTATGCCAAATGCCGTGTCTGTCCTGTGCAGTAATTGTGATCATCGAATCGTTGGATTCTTTAACTCGTCTGCCTTGCTGACAGATTTTCCCTGTGTCGGAAGTAGGAATTGCTCTCGGTTCATCTGTCACAAGAACAGCCGAATGCTCACCCCTATGGTTACTTACTCCCGAATCCTGACGGGCTGTAATACATCGGGCATGGTCGGTAATAACGGGATCGACATTCATGTCAATGAAATACAATCCCGTTTTGCCGCCCCTCGTCGTCTCAAGCTGCATATCACTCGTTTCCGCCTTGTGGCGAAAAGCTCGTTCATTCCGCTGCTCCTTCTCTCCCCAAAAAGTTTTACAACTTTTCGGGGACCCCATTATGCTGCCTGCACATTGCGTACAGGCTACTCCTTCTGTCTCGTAGACTCTTTGTCCCTGCGGTCCGGGGATAATTTGTTTAAGATTTTCCGCATTGCCGCAGGCGAGAGGAAATATCTTTCCGGTACTTCGGCTTCCAAGACTTGCGACAATGTACAACCGCCTTCGCTGTTGCGGGACTCCGAAATTCGCGCTGTTATGCACACACCATTCGAGATCATACCCCAGCTCATAAGCGTGGAGAAGATGGTAATAAGCGTCCTGCCGCCGTCATGCGAAAGCAAGCCGGGGACATTTTCCAAGAGAAGATATGCAGGCCGTTTCGTTTCAGCGATTCGGGCAACCTCAAAGAAGAGAGTTCCTCTTGTATCGTCCGCAAATCCGAGTCGCTTTCCGGCAACCGAGAAGCTTTGGCATGGAAAGCCTGCACAGATGAGATCAATGTCGGGCAGGTCATATGGGTTGATTGTTCTTGCATCTTCAAAATACAGTTCTCCTCTCACATCGTAAATTGCGTTGTACGCTTGATTTGCATATTTGTCTATCTCGCAGTGACCGATACATTCAAATCCGCTGACTGCTTCCAGTCCGGAACGGAATCTGCCTATCCCTGCGAACATATCAAAAAATCGGATTGCCATAGCAATCCGACCGTTTCCTATTTATTCTCCGTTACACCTCACATTCCGAGAACGGGACCGTTATCCTCGTCCATATCGTCGCTTTGTTCTTCCGCAAGTTCTTCATCGGTCAACTTACGAAAACTGTCATCGCCGGGAACAAGAGCAAGTGTTCTGCCATTGTCCCAGTGCATATGGATTTGTGCCGCGTCATCCACATGGACAACTGTGCCTTTCGTATTGGGCGGCACCGGAGCATAAGGGTCATCCATATTGAGCAATAACAGCCTTGTTCCGGGTGGGTAAAGTTCTTTCGTCCGCTGCGCAAAGCGTCTTTCCGTTTCAAATTTACTCATGCTTACATCTCCTTTTTTATTTTAAAAATGAAAAAAGCCAACCGCTGTATTTCAAACTATTGGCTATGTATATATGAAAACAGGCAGATAGATTCTGTTCCACTATCTGCCGTTTTTACCCGATATTCTATTGTACGAGAGTTCAAAATAAAAGAAAAGTGTGGCCAAAAAGCATAATCTCTTTTCGAAATTATTTATTTCATATTTATATAATCGTGAGTCAACAGATTAATTTCATTGATTTTTCGTGAAATATAATTTAATACAATACTATATTTCCTTCATCCGCTAATTTATTAGGTGTTACTACATTCTTATTAGCTGGGTGACACTGAAAAATAAACCGCAGTTGATTAATTGATTGATATGTTTCGTTTATCAGCTCATTTTGTTTGCAATAAAGAGATTTATCATGTTGATTACTATACATCTCATGAGCAGGCGTTTGTCTGATTTTTCGAATTTCTCTTAATGTAGACATGATATATTCTTTAAATGCTTGTTGTCCTTGGGGATTAGAGGAAAAATAATTTGTATCTATCCATTCTTCGAGCAAAACAAGACTTCCCTTTAATGAACCATCTTCTTTTTTTCTTTCAATAGGCAATATGTAATGTAATTTACCAAATTCAAAAAATTTATAATTTATATTATTGACAACTATTTTTTCCAAAGCAGTAACAAATTCATAGTAATTCTTCTTCGAAGGTATTAAAAGTATTCTGTATCCAATTAGTGCATTTTCATTCATATCATATTCTTTGCTAAACAAAGGTGGTAAGCCTATATTTTTACATAATATGTTTATAAATTTTAATTCTTCAAGCAAAGCGTCAAAAACCCAAACCTCTTTTACCCATTTACAACAAATTAAATTATCCACAAATCCTTTATTGATAACAAACTCATTTTGATCTCTAAGTAAGCATCCTCTCCATTTGCATTGTGCTTCATAATTTAGTTTTGATAAATCTCTTAAAAATACACCTATTGCACGATCCGAATCAATAGGATTTTTGCTTGGATAAGCAACGCCAAAATCTTTAATGTATTCGGAATGAAGTTCATCTGCATCAGGATCAACAACATCAATGCGTCCTCTATAACCATAATCTGAAATTCTGTATAATGGATTGTCATAATACATTTGTAAAATATCTACATTAAAATAAAGAATCCGCAATTGTTCAACACCTTGAGCCAGCATTTTCGTAAAAGGCTTTTCTTCTACTATATTAACTGTTGCCAAATGCTCTTTTGTAGGATACAAAGCAACTAAACTTTCATTTTGAAGTGCGTTTAATTGTTTTTCTTTTGACGGAATCTTATCAAATCTATGAATGAAAATGTTTATGTCATCTCGCTGTGAAAGAACAAAGATTTTATCCTCTAAAATAAGTTCTTCCAAATCATGCAGTGAATTATAGCCTATATTTTTGTTTGCAATACCATTAAAATCTCCGGAAGTAAGATAGTAATTTGTAATTTTATCTAATATCTCTTGTCTATTCATAGTTACCTCATTAATGCATATCGAAATAATCAAAGTTTAATTTTATTATACTATAAAACAATAAGATTTCAAATAATTAATATCACAATATTATGTTTATCAGTGTAAAAAGCAAATCCACTATAGTATCTTATTTGTAAAATGCTCAATTGTAAAAGAAACTAAAAAGCAATAAAAGAAAGAGTGCGGTTTTATTCGCAGTATTTCAAGTTTTATGGTGGAAAATAGGTGGATCGAACTAATGATCTCCATATTGCCAGTGTGGCACTTTTTCAGCTGAGCTACGCCCCCATATGTTCTCATACCGTTGATTTTGCGGAATTTTTGTTGTATTTTGTATTATATTGAATTAAGAACCAAAATATTGTATAATAAAGAAAATCTCATAATTAAAATATTTTTTAAGGAGTTTATATAATGGATTGGCAAATTTTCTTACTCTATTTACAGAAAACACAAAACAAAGCGAAACTTTCAAACTGGTGGGATGCATTTAAAACTTTGCCTTTAAAATTGCAGGTGCTTTTTTCGCTCTATTTTGTGGCTACTTTTTCTATGGCTATTAGTTTCATTTTAAGTTACTGGTTTCAAAAAGCTTCTATAGGTATATTGATATCTGTATTTATAATACTTGTTTTAGCCTTTATTCTTTGTGCATCTTGTGAGGATGTTGAAAAAGCAATAGATAGAAAAATAAATCAACGTCAAGAATTGTTTGAAATATTAAAGTCTGAAGGAATTATCAAAAAAAATCAAATAAAACAACTTTATCGAAGGTTATCAATACGATTAAATAAGCATTATGAGAATAATCAAAAAATAACAAAGTACATAACCACAAGTTTTCAAATTCTCATCATTCCTTTTCTGCTTATGATTATGTCAAACGTATTTAGTTTAGATGGTGAATTTGAGCAAAAACTTGCGTTATGCTTTGCTCTTCTATTGTTAGCTGCATCGCTCTCTATAATATTTATTATGTTCTTTAAAGCAATATCATTTATTAGTTACAGACGATTTGCTGACTTAGAATTGTTTTTATCTCTTCTCCAAGATATCTTAGATTTCGAATTTGAAATTGAAAATAATGATATTCTTTAATTTATTAATATAAACCTAATACCAAACTTTTATTAATGAATCAATGTGTTTGGAAGTTCAAGTCCAACAGGAATGGTAATTTTGCCACATGGCATCTATAAAACTATCTTGAAAAATCCTCCATAAAAAGCAAAAAAGCCTTGAAAAATCAAGGCTTTTTCGTGGGCATCTTTTTTGTTACCCTTTTTTGGTTGCGGGGGAAGGACTTGAACCAACGACCTTCGGGTTATGAGCCCGACGAGCTACCAACTGCTCTACCCCGCGATATAACTCGCTTTTAAATGAGCGCTTTATAATAATACGATAATTTTATTATTTTGTCAAGTCTTTTTTAATAATAATTTATATTGTTATTTTCCTCATTATATGTTAAAATAATAACAAATAATTTAAGGAGATGTTTTTATGGCGTTAGGCGAAAAGGTTGAAATCACAACAAGCGATCCGCAGTTGAAATTAGAGATTTACAAAGGCCATTATGCGACAGCTCACGGGCACTCGAATTATTATATTGATATTGCAAAAAACAAGGCGAATTTGAATCAGGCAAGGGCGGTTGCAAAGGTGCTTGCCAAAAAATATAAGCACACCACTTTGATAGACACTATTTTATGCCTTGACGGTATGGAGGTTATAGCCGCCTGCCTTGCCAGCGAGCTTACTAAAACCGGGTATATGAATATTAACAGCAGTAATGAGATTTATATTCTCACACCGGAGCACAATTCCGGCAGTCAGCTTTTTTTCCGTGATAATACCGCTCCAATGATTACCGGTAAGTTCGTGCTGATTGTGGCGGCGTCGGTCGCGACCGGGTTTACGGTTAAATCGGCCGTTGAGTCTGTGAATTATTACGGCGGTCACCCCATAGGTATTGCCTCAATTTTTGCCACCGTAAGCGAGATTGAGGGGTTAGATGTCAATTCGGCGTTTAATCCCAATGATTTGCCGGGTTATAAAACGACATTGGCGCATGACTGCCCAATGTGCAAAAACGGAGAGAAGATAAACGCGCTTGTCAATTCCTTCGGCTGTTCACAGCTTTAAATTTTCCGAATTTTTAATAGTGAAAGCTGTCGCGCCAGTCCTTTTGCGCGGCGGCTTTTTTCATTTTAATAATGGGTTTGCCCCGTCATTAAACGTGGCAAGGCGCGGCAACAGCCGCGCAAAGAAATCGGAAATTCCGAAAAGGAGCCCGTCGGCAATAGAGGCGGGGACATCTTGCCCAAGTTATGTTTTAGTTTACTTTTTTAAAGATTTGTGGTAGCATTTAAAAGGAATTTTTAAACTTTGAAACGGAAAAGCAACGCAGTTTGCATGAGGTATTGTAATGGAATTTTTGGAAGAAAAAAAGTACGGCGTTCACCGCCGTTTGCGCGAAAAACTGCAAGACGCGTTTGATGTAAGCTATGATGTGGCGCAGGTGCGCATTGACTCTTTTGAAACATTTGAAAAAGAGTTGTTGACGCCGTTTTTAAGTTCTGCGGGAATATTCTACCGAGGCGAGCGAATTTGTTCGCCGACGAGGCGTCTTTTGCCCACTTTTTTGCGTAAAGAGCTTTCGGGTGATGAACTTTACACACACTTGGATTCACAGGCTTTGTTTGATTTTTATACGGAGAAAAAAGCGTTTACCGATGTTTACACAACGCTTTATGGCCTGCCGAACCCGGAAAAGCAATATAAAATGCTTGCCTTTGCCCAACATTACCTTGACATAAGCCCGTTTATTGACTTTTCGGCAAATCTTTATGTAGCTCTTTCCTTTGCTATGAAAGGCCGCACGGAATTTTCCGACGACATTGTGATATACACTGTTTTTGACATAGGCGACGACGACACAACCACTGATGAAAATGAGGTTAACGAGTGGCTTTCCGGGTACAATGTGGGCATTGTGCGCGCCGAATCAAGAGAGGAATTTTTACAGCTTATCTCTGCGCGAAAAAAATCAGAATCGGAAATATACAGTCCGTTTCTGTCCGCTCAGAGAAAGTTTGAATCGTTTTTAAACGGCGTTTCGCCCACGGCAAAGCTCGTAAACATTCCCACTAACGATTTAATGAAATATCAGCAGGGAGTGTTTTTGCTTTTAAACAATTTTTGCCTGATGGATAAATCTTATTTAACAAAAACCATACGTCAAAGCTTTGTGATAAAAAAATATGTGATAGATAAAAATATTTGCCCGAATCTTCAAAAACTGTTGCGTGATAAAGCTCCGCAGTACCGCTACTCCTGCCTTTTGGATATTTCCGAGGCGGTAAAGGGCTGACTTTTAAAAGAGCGTTCAGCGCCCGAAAAAGTTTATTATTTAATATATTCTTTATATTTTTCAGCAACCGAAACGGGCATTACCGCGTCGATTAAACTTCCGTCGGCGGTATATTCCTCTTTTAATATTTTTCCGTTATTTCTGATGTCGTTTAAAACCTTGCCCTTTGAAAAGGGGATAAGCATTGTGACACGCGTGGATTTTTCCTGAAGGCAGTCTGCTATTGCCGAGAGGAGCATATCAAAATTCACCTGATACAGCGCGCTTATCATCACGGTTTTTCCAAACGGAATGAGGTTGTAAATATCCCCTGCCTTATCGCATTTGTTGAGTACAGTGATAATATTATCGCCGTTTTGGCCTAATTCCTTGAGTATTTCAAACGTTATTTCGGAGTGTTCAGCGCAATGAGGGTCAGAGGCGTCGCAAACATTGAGAATTACGTCGGCTTTCGCCGCCTCCTCAAGAGTCGATTTAAAAGCGTTGATAAGGTCGTGCGGCAGGCGGCTGACGAACCCGACGGTGTCAATAAGCATTACGGCCCGTCCGTCGGGCAAAGTAAGTTTTCTTGAAGTAGGGTCTAACGTCGCAAACAGCTTGTCCTGAGCAAGAACGCCCGCGTTCGTAAGCGAATTCATAAGCGTGGATTTGCCTGCGTTAGTATAGCCCACAAGGGCAACGGTCGTTACGCGGTTTTTTTCTCTTTGGGCTCTTAAATATCCTCTTCTGCGGTCAATTTCTCGGAGCTGGGCGGAAAGAGCGTTTATCCGCCTCATAATGTGACGGCGGTCGCTTTCAAGCTTGCTTTCTCCGGGGCCTCTTGTGCCGATTCCGCCGCCGAGCCGCGAAAGCTCTCTGCCTTTTCCCGTAAGGCGAGGGAGGGCATATTTTAATTGAGCCAGCTCTACCTGCAATTTGCCCTCGCTGCTTTTAGCGCGCAAAGCGAAAATATCCAAAATAAGCTGAGTCCTGTCAATTACCCGAACGCCTGTGCGGTCCTCAATATTCCTTATCTGCGACGGCGTAAGCTCGGTATCGCAAATAATTACGTCTACGTCTTGATTACTGCAAAAAAGCTCCGCCTCAGCGAGCTTGCCTGCGCCTATATAAGCGGCGGCGTTCGGCGACTCCCTTTTCTGCAAAATTTCACCTGCGACCTCAGCGCCCGCGCTTTCGGCTAATAACGACAGCTCCGCAAGGGACGCCTCGGCGTCAAAATCGCCCGTATCGACTGATATTAAAAGCGCTTTTTCAGGCTTGTTGTTTACTTCGTAAAATTTCATTTTTTCTCCTAAAAATGCAGGCGGGATTTTTACCCGCCCGCCTTTCTTTTACATTCTTGCGATTAGCATCCGCATCCGCAGTCGCAGTCACAGCCGCAATTATTTGCACGGTTGTTGTAAGCGTTGCAGCAAGTATTGCAATTGTTGCAGCCGTAATTACCATCAGAAAGAAGAATAATGATGATAATGAGGATTAACAACGAGTTATTTCCAAAGAAATTTGACATTATGTTTCCTCCTTTCCAAAGGCAGTATGTTCTTAACCTTCAATACATCTTATGTGAAAGAACTTATTGTGTTACGGAAAAAAGAGGAAATGTAAAATTTTCAGATTAAAGAGAGCTTATAAATCGTAGTTGAAACAAAGTGCTCATTGGCGTCAAACACATAATTTTTGAATGACGGAGTGTTTGAGGCATTTGGAAAATACTGCGTTTCAAGGCAAAAGCCCGTTCTGAAATCCATAGGCTTTTTATTTTTGCCGATTTTGCCTTCAAGAAAATTGCCGACATAAAGCTGAACGCCGGGCAGGTCTGTAAAGCATTCGAGCTTTACACCGTTTGGCGCCGTTGCGCAGGCAATAAGGCGTACCTTGCCGTCGAAGTTGTTGAGCGCAAAGTTGTGGTCATAGCCGTTGCCTGCTTTTAACTGCTCATCGGAATCGCCGATATCTCTTCCGATTTTCTTTGGCTCCCTAAAATCAAACGGAGTACCCGTAACGTCACGAATTTCGCCTGTGGGAATCAGCTCGTTTCCCATTGGTGTAAAAGCGTCCGCGTCAATAAAAAGCGTGTGGTCAAGAATATCCCCGCCGTCCGCTCCTTTAAGGTTAAAATAAGCGTGGTTTGTGATGTTCAGAGCGGTTTTTTTATCCGAAACGGCGTCATACTCAATTTTGATTTCATTTTCGTCGGTCAGAGTGTATTTTACTTTCGCGAGAGTGTTTCCGGGGAATCCCTCTTTTCCGTCGGGGCTTAAATATGAAAATTCAACGGAAGAGGAGTCGGTAATAACAGCGTTCCAAACGGCGGTGGAAAAATCGCCGTTACTGTGCAGACAAACTTCGCCGTGAGTTTTTGTGACGGGAACTTTTTGACCGTCAATCGTTAACCCACCCGCCGATATTCTGTTTGCAACAGGGCCTACGATAAGGCCTTGGTAGTCGTGGCGGTTTTCAAAGCCGTCCATATCGTCAAATCCCAACAAAACATCGATTTCAGCGCCGTTTTTGTCTTTTATGTATGCCGCCTGAATCGCCGCGCCGAATGTAATGCAGTTGATTTTCATTCCGTTCTTGTTTTCAATAAGAAAAGAGTCGACTCTTTCGCCGTCTTTTGTCTCTCCGAACAGCGATTTTGTAACGCTCATATTAAACACTCCTTAATTTTTATATAAACTAAGTATATATTTTTAGAGGCTTATTGTCAATAATGCAAAACGCTTTAAGAAAATTCCCGCAAATATTTTTGCCAAAACTCTTTTATTTAAAATACATCTATGATAAAATAACTTAGTATAATGACGGGGTAGCCCATTATTAAATTCGTTTTTCGGAGGCGCAGTTATGTATTCGGCAGATGTAAAGCTTTACGCATCGTCCTTTTCAGTCCCCGCAAAAATAGCGGACGAAATGCTCAAACGCTGTTCGGGCGAGCAGTTAAAAGTAATACTTTGCATTTTGCGCAATCCCGAAATTGACGATGAGGGAATTGCGGAGAAAACCGGTCTTTCGGTTGAGGCCGTTGCAGAATGCGCCGATTATTGGGTGGACGCCGGAATAGTAGTTGCCGACAGAAAAGACGAAGGCTTACTTACTACGGAAAAAGATAATTCCGAAATGTCCGAATCATTAACATCTCCTAAAATAATACCTCTGTTAAAGCCCTCTCAGCAGGAGATAGATTCAGCGCTCGCCAAGAGCAGGTCTCTTCGCAATTTGTTTAACGAGGCACAGCAGATTTTGGGCAAAACATACGGATATACAATGCAAAGTTTGCTTTATAATATCGTTTATTATTACGGTCTGTCGCAGGATGTGGCAAATTTGCTTTTAAATTTTGCGAAATATGCGGGCACCTGTTCTCAGCAGGAGCTCCTTAAAATCGCAAAGTACTGGTCGGAAAACGGAATAACGGACTGTTCTGCCGCCAACGATTACATTCAAAGGGCGACAAAAGGCAGAAAGCTGTTTTCCGAGCTTGCCGATTTAACGGGAAATGCGGACGCTTCGCCTACATTCGCGCAATATGAGCTTCTCTGCAAGTGGCTTATATGGGGGTTTGACGCCAAAGCCGTTGCCAAAGCGCACGGAATAATGAAAGCGGAAAAAGAAACTGGCGCTCTGAATTACAGAAATTTTCAGTATATGGACAAGGTATTGAAAAAATGGCACGAGGCAAATCTTCACACAGTTGAAGAAATAGAAAACGCTCCTTCGGGCGCGTTTGAGCAAAAGAAAAAGATTAAACCGAAAAAAGAAACGTCGTTTGATATTGAGCTTGTAAAGGAAAAATCGAGAGACAGAACAAGGGATATAGGCAATATGAAGAACAAAAAACGCAAAAGGAGGGCATAGCAGTGGCGTATTCAAAGGAAATATACGAAAAGGCGCTGACTGAAATCAAAATGAGGCGTTCAGCCGCTGAAAGGTCGGCGGAAAACCGCTGTAAAGAGCTTTATAAACAATGCCCCGACCTTAAATATATAGATGAAAAGCTGTCGGAAACAGGGACTATGCTTGTAAAGGCTTTTTCTTCGGCGCCTGAAGACGCGGAAAAAATATTAAAAAAGCTAAAAAACACAAATTCTAAGCTCAATAAAGAAAAGCGGGCAATTTTGACCGCTATGGGTCTTCCTGAGGATTATCTTGACGTTCATTACAACTGCAAAAAGTGCGGCGATACAGGCTTTTATGAGGAACGTGACGATGAAAAAGGCGTTTCTTACGGCACAAAGCTTTGCTCTTGCCATATTGAGCTTTTAAAGAAATTGGCAGGGGAGGAGATGGCATTGCAAACTCCGCTTGAGCTTTCGTCGTTCGGCGATTTTGACTTGTCGTATTATAAAGACAGCAAAGAAAGCTATGAACAGATGAAATACATATTTGAAACCTGCGTTAAGTATTCGCAAAATTTTGACCTTGATTCGCCGAGCCTGCTTTTTTACGGCAGAACGGGACTGGGCAAAACGCATCTTTCGCTCTCAATAGCCAACGAAATAATCAAAAAGGGTTATAACGTTATTTACGGTTCGGTAAATAACTTTTTTTCCAAAATTGAGTATGAAAAGTTCAACAGGGGCAATGATACTTATACTTTGGATTTGCTCTGCGACGCGGATTTGCTTATTCTTGACGATTTGGGGATGGAATTTGCGACTGCCTTTACAAATTCAGTGCTTTACACCGTAATAAATACGAGAATCTGTAAAAATCTGCCTACTGTTATAAGCACAAATTTATCGCCCGATGAACTGCGCGATAAATACCACGAAAGCATAGTTTCAAGAATTGTCGGTACTTTTGAAACGCTTGAGTTTTTGGGCAGAGATGTAAGGCAGAGCGGCAATTAAGGAGGTAATCTTATGTTTGACGCTGTAAAAGTGAAAAACGACTGTGTAAACTGGATAAAAGATTTTTTTGAAGAAAACGGCAAGGGCTGTAACGCGGTGCTTGGCATTTCGGGAGGTAAGGACAGCTCCGTTGCGGCGGCGCTGTGCGTTGAGGCTCTGGGCAAAGACAGAGTGATAGGCGTGCTTATGCCGTGCGGCGAACAGAATGATATTGACTCTGCTTATCTTCTTGTAAACCACCTCGGCATAAAACATTATGAAATAAACATCAAAGCCGCCGTGGAGGGGTTAAAAAGCGCGATTCCGTTTGAACTGTCGAACCAAAGCGTTATAAATATTTCTCCGAGAATAAGAATGGCAACGGTTTACGCGGTTGCGCAGAGCAATAACGGCAGAGTTGTAAATACCTGTAATCTTTCAGAGGATTGGGTAGGGTATTCTACCCGTTACGGCGACGCCGCGGGGGATTTCAGCCCGCTTTCGCATTTGACCGTGCAGGAGGTCAGGAAAATCGGCGCGGTATTAGGTCTGCCTAAAGAACTTGTTGAGAAGGTACCGGCGGACGGGCTTTGCGGTAAAACAGACGAGGACAATTTGGGCTTTACTTACGCTGAGCTTGACAGGTATATTCGCACAGGTGAAATTGAAAATTTGAAAACGAAAGAGCTTATTGATAAAAAGCATGAAATGAACAAATTTAAGCTTGAGCTTATGCCTGCGTTTAACCCGAATATTTGAAATTCAAAATATTTCTAACAGTAAAACAAAAACTCCGCTTAGCGGAGTTTTTTTAATTAAAGTAATTCGGATAAATATTTTACTGCGGATAAATCAAATCCGCTTTAAATTTTTACTTTACTTAACAAGTTGTTCTGCGAGCGCTTTGAGCGATTCAACGTCTGCCTCTTTTAGCCTTGTTTTTATTGTAACCGTGTCTCCGACAAATGTGATATTTTTCATTCGCTCAAATTCGGCTTTCATTGTCTTAGCGGCAGAGGGCGCCCAAGATCCGTTCTCAACCAACGCGACATTTCTGTTTTGAAATGATTTTGTTTTAAGGTGGTGGATAAAGTCAGCCATTGGCGCGAATACGCCGGCGTCGTAACTTGACGCCATACAAAGCAATGTGCTGTGTCTGAACGCGTCCTCAACGCATTCGGCAATATCGTCGCGGGCAAGGTCAGCGATAGCTACTCGCTTACAGCCCTTTTCTTCAAGTATTTTTTTCATTTTATAAGCCGCTTCAGCGGTATTGCCGTGAATTGAGGCAAAGGCGATAAATACTCCCTCGTCTTCGGGGGCGTATGACGACCAGATATTGTAAAGATTCAGAACTTCGGGAATAGTGTCGGTTAAAATCGGTCCGTGCAGGGGGCAGATTGTTTTAATGTCAAGAGATGACGCCTTTTTGAGCAGAGTTTGAACGGGAGCGCCGTATTTTCCGACGATATTGAAATAGTATCTTCTCGCCTCGCACGTCCAGCTTTCGTCGGCGTCAATCGCCCCGAATTTTCCGAAAGCGTCCGCGGAAAAGAGCACTTTTTCCGTCGATTCATATGAGAGCATAACCTCAGGCCAGTGAACCATTGGTGCTAAAATAAAGCTTAAAGTGTGCTTGCCGAGGTTTAATTTTTCGCCCTCTCCCATAGGCGTTATTATCGTTTTGTCAACATCGGCAAATTGCGGTAGCATAGCCTTGGCTTTAGCCGAGCAGATAATCCGCATTTCGGGGTAAAGCTCGCAAAGAATCTGAATATTTGCGGAATGGTCGGGCTCAAGGTGCTGAACCACCAAATAATCAGGTTTTCTGCCGCCGAGTACGGATTTTAAATTTGACAGCCACTGTTTGCCGACGATTTTGTCCGCAGTGTCCATAACCGCGATTTTGTCGTCAAGAATAACGTATGAATTGTAAGCCATACCGTTTGGGACAATATATTGGCTTTCAAACAAGTCAATATCTCTTGTGCTTACTCCTATATATTTTATATCGTCGGAAATTTTAATATCCATAATTTTCTCCTTGTATTGAAATATAGATTATTTTACCATATTTCAATAATGTATTCAACAAAAAAACAGGAAAACTTTCATCTTCCTGTTTTTGCCGCTGTAATTATTATTCTTCTTCTTCAAAAGCGCTTTTGTCAAGTCCGCAAACGGGGCAGAGAAAATCCTCCGGAACCATAGACCACGGTGTGCCGGGCTCAATGCCGTTTTCGGGGTCGCCTAACGCCTCATCATAGACGTAGCCGCAAGGACATACATATTTCACAAAATTACCTCCCTCATTCAATAAGGGGCTTGCCCCCGTAATTATATTTTGCTTATTTTAAATAATTATTCGCCGAAATATCTTTTAAGAAGACCGGCAAACGCCTTTCCGTGTCTCGCCTCGTCCCTTGCCATTTCGTGAACTGTGTCGTGAATGGCGTCAAGACCCTGTTCTTTTGCCATTTTAGCAAGCTGCGTTTTACCCAATGTTGCGCCGTTTTCTGCGGCAACTCTCATTTCAAGATTTTTCTTCGTTGAGTCGGTAACAACCTCGCCGAGCATCTCGGCAAATTTAGCTGCGTGCTCCGCCTCTTCCAAAGCGGCTTTTTCCCAATAAAGGCCGATTTCAGGGTAGCCCTCTCTAAATGCTACTCTTGACATTGCAAGGTACATACCTACTTCTGAACATTCGCCGTTGAAATTGTCGCGAAGACCCTGAACTATTTTTTCATCGACTCCGTCAACAATGCCTACAACGTGCTCGGCAGCCCATGCCATTTCGCCGCCTTCTTCTCTTACAGCCATTTTTGCTTTGCAGATGGGGCAAACCTCAATAGGTTCGTCGCTTTCATAACCGCATACGGGGCAGTAATATTTTTTTGCCATAATATTTACTCCTTTTAAATAAAATTTTTATTTTTTACAGCGTTTGCAAATTCCGCTGTAATATAAATCTTTTTGCTCGACCTCAAAGCCGTCTATTCCGAACGTTTCATTATCCGTACATTTAAAATCGTAAATTTCACCGCATTTTGAGCATTTAAAATGGCCGTGAAACGACGTGTCCGCGTCATATCGAATTTTATCCTTATCAATGCAGACAGGGGTTAAAAGCCCGCATTCGGTAAGCGTTTGCAAGCAGTTATAAACGGTCGTTTTTGAAAAAGACGGGTTGTTTTCAATCATTTTTTCGTATACCGTTAACGCGTCCGGATGAATCGGATTTTCTTTAACAAATTTGTAAACAGCTATGCGCTGTGGGGTAAGCTTAATACCCTTGCTTTTAAAAATTTCAGAAATTTGCCGTGTATTCATAGCTACCACCAAATTAAAATAAATGTTAACTTGTAATTATTATAAAATAATTATACATAATTTGGAAATATTGTCAATATTTAATTTAAAAAACCTTTTGCCAACAGACAAAAAATTTTTGTCCGTAACAGTAAAAACAAAAAAATCGGAGCAAAGTAGGCTTTGCTCCGACGCTTGGCAGCGGTAGAAGGATTCGAACCTCCACATACGGAGTCAGAGTCCGCTGTGCTACCATTACACAATACCGCTGTATTCAGTTTTCTTAACCGCGTATGATATTATATATCACAGCTAAAATAATGTCAAGTCTTTTTCGGCAAAAACATCTGCCAAAAAAATGACGGAATATTTATACAAGAAATATTTTTAATTGTATTGTGTTAATTTTAGTTTGTGGTAAAATAAAGGTATTCAATAAGGGGATTGATTCGTAATTGTATTGTGAAAAGGAGAGTGCGTTATGAAATACATAAGCACGAAGGAAAAGGTTAATTATTACGCGGGACTTTCGGGGCAAAACCTTGTTTATTCGCTTATCGGCGCGTCGTTCTTTACATATTTTATGACCGATATTGCGCTGTTTCCCGCGATAGTCGTTTCGGCGTTGCTTGTTGTTATGAAAGTGTGGGACGGAGTAAACGACCCCTTGGTAGGCTCGTTTATTGATAAACACACTTTCAAAAACGGTGAAAAACTGAGGCCGTTTTTGAAATATACTCCTTTGCCTGTGGGCGTTTTTACGGTTCTTCTGTTTGTCGTATTCTCAACAAAGGAAGAGCTTTTGTGGCTTAGAGTCGCTTATTTTGTTATAATGTATATTTCGTGGGATTTGGCATATACCGTTCAGGACGTCGCAATTTGGGGAATAACGGCGTCTGTTTCTCCGGACAGCGGCGAGCGTGACAGATTTGTTCAGTGGGCAAGAACGATAGGCTCTATATTCTACGGAGTGTTCAGCACGGTTATTCCGATGGCGCTTGAAATGATAGCGAATGCAACGGGCGCCTCAATGCGGTTGATGACTCTTGTGTTTGCCATTATATTTGGTCTTGGCGGAGCTATGATAAGCTACCGTTCATATTTGGCGCAGGAGAGAGTGCGTGTTTTGACATCAACACGTCAGGAGTCAATGCTCGAGAGCTTTTCGCTCCTGTTTAAAAATAAAATGCTGATGCTTGTAACGCTTTCCAATCTTCTGGGCGCGGTCGGATTCGGCGGCAATCTTGTAACATATTTCTTTAAATATGAAATTCCCGCAGATTTTATCTCATCGGAGGGCATATTCAGCTTTGTAGGGGCGTTAGGTCTTACCACGGTCTATTTTGCGGTAACTTCCGTGCCGGGATTCATCGGTATGATGCTGGCGGATAAAATCAAGAAACTATGCAAGGGCTATGTTAACGCGCTGATATTTATGCAGTCGGTAAACATTGTCTTTCGTGTTATCGCCTATTTTGTAGGTTATCAAGGCAAAATGCTTTGGGTATCAATGATGATTATGGGCATAGGCTCAATTCCGATGGGAGCTTTGTCAATAGCGCAGACCTCAATTTTCTGCGACAGCGTTGACTATATGGAGTGGAAAACGGGCAAACGCACCGAGGGAATTACATTTTCAATGCAAACCTCATTTACAAAAATTTCTAGCGGAATTACCGCGGGGCTTGCCACGCTTGCACTGCACCTTTTAAAATACAACGCGGTTCCCGACGCCGAGGGAATAATCTATGTCGGAACGCAGACTGCCGCTTTTGACAAATGGATTTGGCCGCTTGTAATTTTGACTCCGGCGCTCGCCTCGTTGCTTTATATTATTCCGTTGCTGTTTATACGCTATACCCCCGAAGAGCGCGCTAAGGTTGAATCTGATCTTCGTGAGCGCAGAGAAAAAGCGGGTACAATCGCGGAATAACGCGGATTTAACGGTATTAAATTAAAAAGAGATTAATAAAAACGGACAGACTTTAAGTCTGCCCGTTTTTTGCGGAATTATGTTATTCATTCCAAGCAAAAGAGCCTGAGAGGAGCGTTACCTTGTCCTCGGCAACGGTGAGAATACCGCCGTCCGTATGGCCAGTTCTCTCAGTGCCGTCCGAAAGTGTAATTTTACAGTCGCACGGCACAACCGCCGTCACAAACGGGATATGGCGCGCCAAAACCGCTAAGTCGCCTTCGCTTCCTCTAAGGTAAATCCCTGTCGCCTCACCCTCAAAGCTGTTGCCATCGGGGGACGCTATAACAAGTAAAAATGTGTTCATTTCATTTGCCCTGCGGTATGGCGCCTCGCAAAACGACAATAAAGTTCATTTTGTATGCCGTACCGCTCCTTTCTTGGTTATTTCACATTAACTTTTTCGCCTTTTCAACGGCTTCGTCAATAGTGCCGACGAACAGGAAAGCGGATTCGGGCAAATCGTCGTGCTTACCCTCAATAATCTCTTTAAATCCTCGGATAGTCTCTTGAAGTGGAACGTAAGTTCCCTCAATTCCCGTGAATTTTTCTGAAACGTGGAACGGCTGGGATAAAAATCTTTGAATTTTTCTGGCCCTTTGAACAAGCAGTTTGTCCTCGTCGGAGAGCTCATCCATACCCATAATAGCAATAATATCCATAAGCTCATTGTAGCGCTGAAGAATACGTTGAACTTCCTTTGCAACGGCGTAATGCTCTTCTCCCAAAATGTCTGGTGAAAGGATGCGGCTTGTGGATTCAAGCGGGTCAACGGCAGGGTAAATGCCCTGCGAGGCAATGCTTCTGGCTAAAACCGTAGTTGCGTCAAGATGGGCGAATGTCGTTGCGGGCGCCGGGTCCGTTAAGTCGTCGGCAGGTACATAAACCGCTTGAATAGAAGTAATAGACCCTTTTTTTGTAGACGTAATTCTTTCCTGCAACGCGCCCATTTCGTTTGCGAGCGTGGGCTGGTATCCGACGGCTGAGGGCATTCTGCCGAGAAGTGCCGAAACCTCGGAGCCGGCCTGTGTAAATCTGAAAATATTGTCGATAAACAAAAGTACGTCCTGATTTTCTTCATCACGGAAATATTCCGCGACGGTAAGACCCGAAAGGGCAACTCTCATTCTTGCTCCCGGCGGTTCGTTCATCTGTCCGTAAACCAATGCAGTGTTGCTGAGAACGCCGGATTCGGTCATTTCATTGTAAAGGTCATTACCTTCACGGGTTCTTTCGCCGACTCCCGTAAATACGGAAAGACCGCCGTGCTCCTTGGCAACGTTGTTGATAAGCTCCATAATGAGAACTGTTTTACCGACGCCTGCGCCGCCGAAAAGTCCGATTTTACCGCCCTTTGAGTATGGGCAGATAAGATCGATAACTTTGATACCCGTTTCAAGTATTTCCGTAGATGTGGAAAGTTCGTCAAATGACGGAGCAGGGCGGTGAATGTTCCAGCGCTCGGCTGTTTCGGGATTTGGTTTGTTGTCAACCGCCTCGCCGAGTACATTGAATATTCTGCCGAGAGTTTCACGCCCGACGGGAACGCTTATTGCTTTACCCGTATCCGTAACGGGCGTGCCTCTTTTTAGCCCGTCTGTGGAGGCCATAGCAATACAGCGCGCCGTATTGTCGCCTATGTGCTGCGCAACCTCAACCGTGAGTGTACGTTCGCCAATAGGCATTGTGAGCGCGTTGTATATTGCGGGCAAACCGCCTTCGTCAAAGCGAACGTCAACGACGGGCCCCATAACCTGGGAAACGGCGCCTTGATTCATTTCTGACATGGGTTTCACTCCTTTTATGTGCCGCTTCCGGCAACAATTTCTGTAATCTCCTGAGTAATCGCGCCCTGACGCGCGCGGTTATACTCAAGCTGTAAATCGTCTATCATCTGCTGAGCGTTTTTGCCTGCCGAATCCATTGCCATACGTCTTGCCGCAACCTCGCTTGCAAAACTTTCACGCAGAGCCGCTATGAGTATCCCCGCGACATATTCGGGAACGGCAGTGTTCAGAACCGTCATTTCGTCAGGCTCAAAGATAACGCCGGTTTTACTTTCCGTTTCCACCTTTTCTATCGGCAGTACCCAGGAAATCTGCGCCTCCTGAGTCATCATTGAAACGTATTTAGTGCTTATTATTCCCAAACGGTCAAATTTATCTTCCAAAAAATCCTTGCAAAGCGAGCTTGCAAGCGCTTTTGCGTCGCCGTAAGAAAAGCTTTCCGAGGAGTTGGCATCTGCGCCGAAGCGTTCGCACGCTCGTTTGCCGATGGGAATATATTCCGCGTCCGGATATTCTTTGACAAGGCGGAAAACATTTGCGTTATAACCGCCCGCAAGCCCTCTGTCGCCTGCGATAACGATAATTTTTGTGCGTGAACCGGCGTCCGTTTTCATATAGGGGCTTTTGGCGCAGTCAGCGCTCAAGCTCAAAACCTCAACGATGCTTTTCAAGGCCGAGGCGTAGTCGCGGCTTTTTATCATCGCGCTGTTTGCTTTGCGGATTTTTGAAGACGCTACAAGCCCCATAGCTTTTGTTAAATGCAGGGTGGAGTCAACGCTTTTTATGCGTGAACGCAATGATTTTATATCTGCTCCCACGCTCTATCACCTCTGCACTTCGCTGAGCGCCTTTTTAAGCGTTTCAACGTCTGATTCTTCGTAATATCCGCTTTCAAAACGGTTGAGAAGGTCGCTGTATTTATTTTCAAGACAGGCGAACAGGTCTTTTTCATATTGGTGTACGTCTTTAACCGCTACATTGTCAAGGTAACCGTTAATTACTGCGTAAACAATGGCGACCTGACAGCCCGCTCTTACGGGTGAATTTCTGTTTTGCTTTAAGACCTCGACAATTCTTTCGCCCAGCGCCAACCGAGCCTTTGTGTCGGCGTCAAGATCACTGCCGAACTGGGCAAACGCCTGAAGCTCCCTGTACTGCGAATAAAGGAGCTTTAATTCGCCGGATACCTTTTTCATAGCTTTAAGCTGCGCGGCGCCGCCAACTCGGCTTACGGAAATGCCGGGGTTTATAGCGGGCATAATTCCCGAATGGAAAAGCTCCGTTTCAAGGAAAATCTGACCGTCCGTAATTGAAATTACATTAGTCGGAATATATGCCGAAACGTCGCCTGCCTGCGTTTCGATAATCGGCAGCGCGGTAATTGAACCTCCGCCGTATTCGGGTGCAACGCACGCCGCTCTTTCAAGAAGTCTTGAGTGCAGGTAGAAAACGTCGCCGGGATAGGCCTCGCGTCCGGGCGGACGGCGGATAAGAAGTGAGAGCGCACGGTATGCTACCGCGTGCTTAGAAAGGTCGTCGTAAATTATCAGAACATCTCTGCCGAGCTCTCTGAAATACTCTGCCATTGCGCAGCCGGAATAGGGGGCGACGTATTGGAGAGGAGCGCTTTCAGAGGCTGACGCCGATACAATTATAGTGTAATCCATAGCGCCCGCCTTTGTAAGCTCCTGAGCGAGCTGAACTACCGACGTGCTCTTTTGACCGATAGCGACGTAAATACAGATAACGTCTGTATTTTTCTGATTTATAATAGTGTCTATGGCGATTTCGGTTTTACCGGTCTGCCTGTCGCCGATGATAAGTTCACGCTGGCCGCGGCCAATGGGAATCATACTGTCAATAGCTTTAATTCCCGTTTGAAGAGGTACGCTGACGCCTTTTCTTTCAATAATTCCCGGCGCTTCAGACTCAATCGGGCGCGTACCCGCGCTTTCAATGGGGCCTTTGCCGTCAATGGGGTTACCGAGTACATCAACGATTCTGCCGAGAAACCCTTCGCCGACGGGAACGGACAAAACCTTGCCGGTTCTGCGTACCGTCGAGCCTTCGCGGATGTTGTTTTGGTTGGAAAGCACCGCAACGGAAACGCTGTCCTCCTCAAGATTCTGAGCCATACCGAAGCTTCCGTCGTCAAATTCCAAAAGTTCGTTAGCCATACAGTTCCTAAGGCCGTAAACCCGCGCAATACCGTCGCCTACAAGTATTACAGTGCCCGTTTCGGTCATCTCAACGCGGGCCTTGTAATTCTTTATTTGTTCTTTTAAGATACTGCTGATTTCGTCAGTTTTCTGACTCATTTATTCATCACTTCCTTAATCTCATGTAAACGGCGTTTAAGAGTGCCGTCAATTTGCGTGCCGTCTATATCTATAAGCACGCCGCCGAGAAGTGCCTTATCAATAAAACATTCTAGTTTAACGGAATGTCCGCTTTGCTTTTCCAAATTTGCTTTTAATCGTTCCTTTTGCTCTTCGCTTAAAGGAACTGCGCTGTAAACCCTTGCGAGAGAAATATTTTTACTTTCTTCGTAAAGCTTCCTGAATTCATTTGCGCATTCGCAGAACATGGAAGCCTTGCCCTTTTCACATAGAATTGACAAAAACGATACGGCAAATTCCGAAACACAGCCGGAAAACGCGTCGTTTACTGCTTTTAGCCTTTCGGCTTTTGAAATGCTCGGACTTTGCAAAAAAGCGGAATATTCCGGCGTCTTTTCAAATACTTCCTCAATAAAATTAAGGTCGCCGTTTATTTCGTCAAGAGAATTATATTCAAGTCCCAATGCAAAAAGAGCGTCGCCGTATTCTTTACAAATATTACTCATTACCTTCACCTATATCTTCAATAAAAGAGTCAATAAAGGCTTTGTGGTCGTCTGTATTTATTTCACGGGAAAGCAGTTTTTCGGTGAGGACGGCAGAAATATCAACAATATCGCTCTTAATATCGTCAGCCGCTTTAATGCGCTGAAGTTCGGCTTCGCTTTCGGCGGCGCGGACTATTCCGTCCGCCTTGTTCTTTGCGTCTGCAATTATAGCTTCGCCGCGCCTGGACGCATTGTCCGCCGCATTTTGCAAAATTTCATTTGCCTCGGTATTGGCGCTCTGCATTTTCTGCTCCCATTCTTCACGCTCTTCATTTGCAATACGCTTTGCCTCGTCTGCTTCTTTATATTGCCCGTCAATAGCCTTTTGACGCTCGTCAAGCATTTTGTGAACGGGCTTATAAAGAAACTTTTTCATCAAGAGGAAGAGTATTACCAGGTTCGCAAGGGAAATCAAAATCTGCCAGATATTTACCGATATGATTTCCAGGGTCTGCATTTAAGGTTCACTCCCATTCAATAAGGATATGCCCCGTATCCGCTTTTAAAAATGTTTACAGACGGGGCGATGGATTGCTTATAAAATGCCGTTCGTTGTAAGCGCTGTAATGAGGATATTAACGAGCATTCTCGGAACGACGAACATAAGAAGAAGACCCGTAACGAAACCGTAAACGCCTGTTGTTTCCGCAAGCGCACAGCCTATAAAAAGAGTCGACATAACCGAGCCTCTGCTTTCAGGCTGCCTGCCGATAGCCTCACAGGCTTTGGCAACAGCGTTGCCTTCGCCGATACCGGGGCCGATACCTGCGATAAGAGCAAGACCCGCGCCAATAGCGCATCCGCATAAAATAATACCGATAGCGAGTTCCAACATTTTGATTACCTCCGTAATTTAATTTGCTTTTTGTTTTTTGCTTAGTTTTTTATTTTTTCGGGCTGTATATATATTAAAATCAAACGCGCCCGAAATATTTATCATTGTAAGTATTGAGAAGATGAACGCCTGTAAACATCCGCTGAAAATATCGAAATAAACGGAAAAAACAGCGGGAAGACCTATTCTCAGGAACGGAAATTCCCCGATTTTCCCAGGAAGCCAGCCAAAAATCCAGGAAGAGAGAATCCTTAGCCCCGCCGCGATAAGCGCCGAGATAACCGAGCCCGAAACAATGTTGCCGTAGTGACGGAACGTCATTGAAACGGGCGTAGCGATTTCACCTATAATGTTGAACGGCGTTAAAATCGCGATAGGCTCGGTAAAGCTTTTGACGTAATAGACGAATCCGCACTTTAGCTTGTAATAGGTTATCAGCAGGAAGACAAGAACCGCCCACCCCGCAATAACGTTTAAGTCGGATGTCGGAGGGAAAATACCCAAAAGCGACGAAAGCGACGAAAACGCCGAAAGCGCGAGGATTGCGCCGATAAACGGGGCAAACCCGCCGAAAAATTCACCCATATTTTCGTGAACGAGCGATTCCGTCTTATTCACGATAAATTCGGCCAAATGCTGGCGCTTTGTATCGGCCTTAGGAGAGAGCCCGTGCGTTAAATACAGACACAGCCCCAAAACCGAAATCATTACGAGCCACGAATTTACCTGCGATTCGGTAATCGGTAAATCCCATTTTGGCATCGGTATTGTAAAATAGACGAGAGCTCCCGAAATCGCAATACCCTCGGATTCGGGATTTGTAAGAATTTTTAGAACGACGGCGAAAACCATCGGCAATATCATCATAATAATCAGAAAAGCGTCTATTACACGGAAACGCCGACTCCCAACCATATTTTTTACACCTCTTTATTCGTTATTTTGCTTTTCCATAAATTTTGAGCGCAGAACTATGCCGATTTTCGGGAAAAAGAACGGCAGGGCAACAGTCCAAACGTTAAACACAGGAGCGTAAATACCTATAATAACGATTACGGCTATCATCAGGTTGCGGAGCATTCTTGAAACGCGAATTGACGCCTGAGCCTTTTTTTCCTCTTTATTTACTGCATTTTCAACCGTAAATCCCAAAATAACATAATTTAAAACCGAAAATACTGCGCCGAGCAAATTACCGAGCGCGCAAGTGTAATTCCACTTGGCAACGCCGAAAAAATGCAGTATTAAAATTACGCCCTGCATTACCGCGCTTAGAATTACAATCCACGCAGTGATATAGGATATTTCGCGTTTTATTTCATCGCTCAGGCGTTTCATAATGCGAGAGCTCCTTTCGGTTTAAGAACTGACCGACAGTCATTAAAATAAATTATAGCACAAAATGACCGATAGTCAATACCTGCTTTTTTTAATTCATAGTTTGTTTACAAATATTTCCTGTAATTATAACACAAAAATATAAATTAAGCAATAAATTCAGGCTAAAAACAGAAGGATTATTTTTAATAATTGACTCGTTTGAATTGATATGTTAAAATAATAGCAAAGGGAAAAGGAAAAGTTGTAATTATTATTTAATTACGAAAGGCGGAAAATGTATGGGCGTTTCAAATTATTTATATCTTCAAATGGAAAAAGGCCTGCAAAGACTGGTTTCAAACGGCAGGGAAACGGTTAAAAAATGCGTTTCACCGATACTCAACGACGAAGACGCGCTTTTGACCTTCGCCGTTTGGGGCGACCCTCAGATTTCTTTTCATTCGCCTCTTCGCTCGGCCCGTGTTTATTCTGCGGTCAACGACTTAAAAAACGCGGAAAATATTGACGCTTTAGTTATCTGCGGGGATATTACCGAGCACGGGGCAAAATGCGAATATAAGCTTGTAAAAAAGCTTATTGACGGCGCAAAATCGGTTAAGTCCGTGTTTGCCGTTTCGGGGAATCACGATGTTCGGCTCAGAAATTATAAAAAACAGCTTAAACGGTTCCAAGATTTTGTAGGTTCTCTTGAAAACGGCGTCACTCATTTCGGCGACAGCTATTATCACAAAAAGGATTTGAACGGGTTTAGGTTTATTATGATGGGAACGGACCGCTCCACTTTTGAGGCCTCTTATATAAGCGATTCACAGCTTATAAGGCTGAAAAACGATATTCTCTCAGCTCCGGCAGAAAAACCTGTGTTTGTCTTTAACCACCAAACCTTGAAACACACGAACGGATTGCCCGTAACGTTTCTCGGCAAGGGAAAATGGCGTGGCTCTGTGGGCAGGGAGTCCGAAAAACTGAAAAAAATCCTCTCTGTTCGTAAAAATGTATTTTATATTACAGGGCACCTTCACTACTGCACAAGCGAATACAGCTTTGAGGACTGCGGAAATTTCAAGGCGCTTTCCGTCCCTACGATAGGCGTTATCAATCATGGCAAATTTAAACCTATGACGCAGGGATATATGATTTCCGCGTATAAAGACAGAGTAATAATGCGGTCAAGAATTTTCGGAGAGGGAAAATACGCTGGGGAAAACGTGCCGAATTCATACATAGAGGTTATGACGGAATAAATTATCATAAAGGACGCGTTTATTATTCTTTGCGCGTTTTATTCGTTGAATTGACGAATACGTCAATTCCCACATCGTCGGTTTATTTAACATAAAATAAAACTGACTTCGCGATAAAGCGAAGTCAGTTTGCTGTTAATTTTTGCTTTATTTGTAATCCTTGCCGTTAAGATAGTACCATGCGGCAAGGTATTTTGCGGACGACCAAGGCGAGTTGCGGGCTATGATGTAATAGTTGTTCGCGCCGTCGATTATCGCAAGGTTCTGTTTTGAGGGTATCTGTACGCGCTTGAGCGTACCAAGCGGCAAGCAGAGGTTTTCGCCGCCTTTTTTTAATTCAATACGGTCTTTATAAAGGCTGATGACCGCGCCGCTCATAAATAAGGTGCGCTCGTTGTTTACAACCTTATAGACGAGCATATCGTCTTCGCTTATGATAAAATCCTCTTTTGCGAGAACGGTCTTTTTCCATTCCTCTCTCTGCCATCTGTCCCAATCGAGGTCGTTGTCAAAAATAACATCGTTTTTGTCGCTGTGCCAAAACCCGTCCTCGCCGTAGGTAAGCTCATAGCCGCACTCGCATGTCAGCTTGTCGCCGGCAGAGTGCATTGTCGCGACGCCGCCGCACTTCGGGCAGATAAACAGAAGCCTTTCCGCGTGCTCGGCAAGCTTTTCGCCCTTATAGACGCAGGGGTTCTTTTTCTGTTCCTCAAACGCATTGACGTAAATATCGCGGCGGATAAGGTCGGTTATCTCCTCAACGGAGAGCGAAGCCAAATCCTCGGGCTCGTATTCCGCGACTACTCGCCCGCGAATGATGCCCGTCCTTTGTATGTTCGCCCAGCGCGGTCTGCGAAGGTAGCCGCCCGTAATTCTGTATGTTATCAAGGCCGCGCCGGATTCCTTAATAAGCTGCCCAGTGTGCTCGGAGACAAAGCCCGTTTCGCCGTTCGTTGTGAGCATACCCTCGGCGTGAAGCCCCACGGGGATTCCGGCCTTAAGGTTTTCAAGAATTTCCTCTACCAAAACGGACGAGGGCATTTCGCGCCTCTTGACAATTACTCCGTCAAGCGTGCCGAGCAAAAACTTTGTCAGAAAATTCGCTCTCAAAAGGTAATCTGTTGCGACATAGCGGATATATCTGTCGAGCGAAATCATCTGATAGCCCGGGTCCATTACATTAGAGTGGTTGGAAACTATTATAAACGTGTCGTTCTTAGGAGCGTAAGGCTCAACTTCGGCGTTGAGGCTTTTCATAAGCGGCTTGCCGATAAATGTTAAAAGTACTCGTATAAAAGCTTTGTCCAGCGCGTAAAACCTGCGAACATTTTTCTTTTTATCAGCCATTTTGCTCCGCTTCCTCTTCCAAAGTGTGGTACGCCACCTTGCCGACGAGAGTTTTCGGTAAAGCGTCGCGGAATTCAATCTCTTTTGGCCACTCGTATCTGTCCAGATACGGCTTGCAGAATTCCTTTATTTTCTCTTTTTCGGCGTCGTTTGCCTCCACGCCGTCGTTGAGCACGATATACGCGCGTATTTTCTGCATCTTGTAGCGGTCTTTTACGCCTATTACGCAACAGTAGTTGACATCGGGACATTTTTCGAGCACTTCTTCAATTTGCGAGGGGTAAACACTGTAACCGCTCGTCACAATCATTCTTTTGATTCTCTGCTTGAAATAGACAAAGCCGTCCTCGTCCATACAGCCCATATCCCCCGAAAAGAGCCATTTAACACCGTTTTCGTCGGCGCGAAGGGCGTCATTCGTCTCCTCCTCATTATTGAGGTAGCCGAGCATAAGCGTTGGACCTGTCAGAATTATCTCGCCGTCCTCGCCGAGGGGCTTTTCGTTAAAGGTGCCGGGTTCCACTATTTTGTAGAAAGTATCTCTCAGAGGCAGACCGATACTTCCCTCTTTGGCGCGGTCAACAGGTGTAACGCAGCTCGCCGTGACGCATTCAGTCAGCCCGTAGCCCTCTCTTATCTGTATGTTGGCATTATGCTCCTTTAAAAATTTGTCAACCTTCTTTTTAAGCTCGGGGCTCAGAGCGTCGCCGCCGCTGAATACGCCGATAAGGAAAGAAAGATCCCGCCCTTTAAAGCGGTCAGTCTCAAAAAGAGCCTGATAAAGCGTCGGCACTCCGGCGATAAAATTCGGTTTTTTCTTGATAACGGACTTAGCGTATGTGTCAACCGTGAACTGCGGAATAAGAATACAACGCGCGCCGTTTATTAAAATCGTGTGTATGCCGATGCCGAGTCCGAAACCGTGAAAAATTGGCATTACCGACAAAAACTTGCAGTCGCTGTTAAGGTTTGTGCCGCAGATTTCCGCTATCTGCATACCAAGAGCGTTAAAGCATTTGTCAGAAAGACATATACCCTTTTGCTTGCCGCTTGTGCCGCCGCTGTAAAGTATTACCGCGGTACGGCTTTCATCGTATTCAATCGGGGGCAGAGTCTCGCTGTCGCCGGATTTTATAAGGTCAGTCCAGAGAATATCACCCTCTCTGTCGGGGAATTTCATATTCTCGGAGTTCTTTGCAAAGCGATATATCACATTGAGCGGAAAGGGCAGTTCGTCTTGTATGCGCGCAACGATTATCTTTGCGCCGCCTGCGGATTCCGCCACTGCCGCCTTGACCTTTTCGTAGAACATATCCATGGTAAGTATCATTTTGCTCTCGGAAAAGTCAAGGTAAAAGGTTATGTTTTTCTGAGCCGAAAGAGGGTGTACCATATTCGCAACGGCGCCGATTCTGTTCAGAGCGTAAAGGCAGATAACGCCTTGGGGAGTGTTCGGCATACAAATTGTGACCCTGTCGCCCTTTTTAATTCCTTGAGAGAGAAATCCGCGCGCGGCGGCCTCAATAAGCTCAATAAATTTTGTATATGTGGTAAGCTTACCCTGAAAATCATAGGCATAAGCGTTAGGATACGCATTTTTTGCCGCTTCGACCGCGCCGAACATTGTTGTTTCCGGGTAACGGCGAATTTTAGAGGTTGTGTCAAGTGTTACTTTATTCATAGTTTGATTCTTCCTTTCAAATACTCAATATTTTGCGAAAAAAGCGGAAAATTGTCGTTTTTAAGACAAATGTCCTAAATTTAATAAAATATTATACTACAACTTTAAAATATGTCAATCAATGAAAATGTCAAAATTATTAAAAAAACTATTTCTATTTCTTTATTTATGTGTTAAAATAATACTAAATATTAAAAAATGCTTTTTAAAAAGGTGAAATGTATGAAAAAGGTAATAAATATCAACAGCGGTTGGGATTTTACAAAAGAAAATTGCACGGAAAAAGTAAATCTTCCTCATACTTGGAACGCGGCAGACGGTCAAAGCGATAAAAACTATTATCGGGGAAAATGCTCTTATAAAAAAACGATTCAGCGTTATGACGGCGGCGTAGTATTGGAAATAAACGGCGCAAATACTCGTTCCGAAGTGTTTGTGAACGGAGCTTTTGCCGGAGAACATATTAACGGATACGGTATGTTCAGATTAGATATTACAAAATTCCTTACAAAAGAGGAAAACGAACTTTTAATAACGGTTGATAACAGCCCCGATTCTCTTTTGTATCCGCAGGTCGCGGATTTCACCTTTTACGGCGGGCTTTACCGTGACGTGAACATTATATGCGGACTTCCCCAAACGCGCTTTGCACTGCTTGACAAAAGCAAAAACGGAGTCTACGTTACGCCTTTGGTAAACGGCGACATTTATATAAAAAGCTTTACGGAAGGCGACGTTCGGGGCCTTACTAAAGAATTTGAAATTTTCGACGCAGACGGCAGGCGCGCGGCTTTGGGAGTTTACAGCGGCGGAGCCGCCGCGGTTAAGCTCCATATTGATAACCCCGTATTGTGGAACGGCGTCGAAAACCCTTATCTCTATACTGTCGCCGCAAGGCTTAAACGGGGAGACGAGGTAATAGACGAGGTAAAGGACACTTTCGGATTCCGCCAATTTTATTTTGACCCCGAAAAAGGCTTTTTCCTTAACGGGAACCATTTAAAGCTCAGGGGCGTGTCGCGCCATCAGGACAGAGAGTTTATGGGCAATGCGCTCACTTTAAAGGAACATAAAGAGGATATTGCTTTAATTCGTGAAGTCGGCGCAAATTCTGTCCGCCTTGCACATTACCAGCATGATGAGAAATTCTATGCGGAATGCGATAAAGAGGGTCTGCTCGTTTGGGCGGAAATTCCCGTAATTTCAAAGTTCTCAAAGGAAAAACAGCCTCAGGCAAGGCTTATGCTTGAAGAGCTTATACGCCAAAATTACAATCATCCGTGCATTTTCTGCTGGGGAGTTGAAAACGAAATTTCAATTTCGTCAGTTTCACCGGCGCTGAATAAGGGTATTAAAGATCTTGAGCGTATTGCGAAAAGGCTGGACGAAACCCGTCCCACGGCGTGCGCGCAGCTTGCGTTTACTCCTGTCACTTCAAAATTAAATTATATTACCGATATTCTCGGATATAACCATTATTTCGGCTGGTATGTTCAGACTGCCGACCAAATAGGCGTTTGGCTTGACAATTTCCATAAAGTAAATCCTCAAATTAAGCTGTCCCTTTCCGAATACGGCGCGGAGGGAATCACAACACTTCATTCCGCCGCGCCCGTTCAGGGCGATTACTCCGAGGAGTATCAGGCGTATTTCCATGAAAAATATCTTAAAGCAATAAACGAACGCGATTGGTTATGGGGCTCTTATGTCTGGAATATGTTTGACTTCGGCTCCGCGATAAGAAACGAGGGCGGCGTTAAGGGCAGAAACAACAAGGGCCTTGTAACTATTGACCGCAAAATAAAAAAGGATTCTTTTTGGCTGTATAAGGCGTATTGGTCAGATGAAAAATTCGTTCGCATTACAGGGGAAAGATACAAGGACAGACCTGTCGGCACACGGGAGATAAAGGTCTATTCAAACTGCCCCGAAATTAAGCTGACCGTAAACGGCAAGGAACAGACACTTTCGGGGGATAAAATTTTCAAATTTACTTGCGAAATTGGGCAGGGTGAGAATATAATAGAGGCAAGCGCCGGAAATCTCAGCCATAAAATTACGGTAAACGGAGTGACCGAAGAAAATAAATCTTACTCCATCGGTAAAAACAACGGCAGTTTTGTTCATAATTGGTTTGACTTGAGCGATACTCCTGACCCTCAAAAGCTGTCCCTTGACGATAATCTGGAAACGATAGTTAATAATCCGGAAATTCAGAATATATTGAAATCGCAGTTGGGCATAACGCTTACTTTACCGAATTTAATCGGTAAAATTTCGCTGAAACCTTTGGTAAAGGCTCTTCAAAGGGTGAAAAAAGGGAATGAGCTTATCAGCCTTGCCAACGGTTATTTGCAGACAATACCGAAAAACTAAATCTTATATTTTTAAAGGAAAATGAAAATGGCAAACGCATTCGGACATTTTAAAACAATCACAAAACACAGGCATATGGTAATAAAGCATTGCTTTAAAGCCGGAATAGGCTTGCAGGGGCTTAGGCACGACTTGTCAAAATACTCACCGATAGAGTTTATTAACGGCGCAAAGTATTATGACGGCTCAAAAAGTCCGAACGAGCTTGAGCGTGAGGACAAGGGCTTTTCCGAGGCCTGGATGCACCATAAAGGCAGAAATCGCCATCACTTTGAGTATTGGAACGATTACAGCCCCGTGTTAAAAAAGAACACGCCGGTTAAAATGCCGTTAAAATATGTAATAGAAATGTTCTGCGACCGCGTCGCCGCAAGCAAGATTTATCAGGGTAAAAATTACACCGATGAATTTCCCCTTCAATATTTTGAGCGGGGCAGGGACCACAGAATAATCCACCCCGAAACGTCGGATTTGCTTGAAAAACTGCTTGTAATGTTAAAAGATGAAGGCGAGGACAAGACGTTTTCCTACATAAAAAACGTGCTTTTGAAACAAAAAGATTATTAAATCCAAAACAGAGGCGTCGGCCTCTGTTTTTTGCTTAAACGTGTTTCGGTTAAAATTTATCAATCGAAGTTGTCTTAAAATATATCATAACCTGCAAAAAATATTAAAATGTATGAAAAAAAGAGAAAACAAGAGAAAAAAAGAGATAATTTATATTATAATTATAAATTTGACCTTTTTTGACCTTTGACTGATTTTGGAATTTTGCCTATAATACAACTTGCAAGGTCAAAGAAAGTCAAAGTCAAAAAGCACAAGACTTTTGTGAAACGGAAATAAACAGAAACAGGGTGAGAAAGTGAATATAAGCAACGCGATAGCTCAGATGATTTTGGAAATGCTTGAAGACGGCGGCAGTACGGAAATTCAGCGAAATGAGCTTGCGCAAAAAATCGGCTGTGTGCCGAGCCAGATAAATTATGTTATCTCGTCAAGATTCACGCCCGAGCACGGGTATATAGTGGAAAGCAGACGCGGCGGCGGCGGATATATCCGAATCACACGCACGAATTTTGACGTCGGCACGTTTAAAATGCACGTCGTGAATTCCATAGGTCAGCAAATCGACGCCAACACCTGCAAAGCATATATCACAAATTTTTACGACAGGGATTTGATTGATGAAAAAACGGCAAAGCTAATGCTGTCGGCTCTTTGCGGAAATGCTTATAACGATATTCCAAAACCGTATGCGGATACAGTGCGGGCGTCAATTTTCAAACAAATTTTATTAAACAACTTGTAATTTTATGAGGGAGGAATTTATATGTTATGTCAAAATTGCGGAAAATATGAGGCTACGACTCATGTTAAAAGAATTGTAAACGGCGAAGCGGCTGAAGCGCATCTTTGCTCGGACTGTGCAAGAATGCTCGGCTATGAAGATGTTTTCGGCGGATTCGGCAATATTTTCGGTTCGTTTTTGGGCTCATTTTTGGGCGACAGCGGCGTAAGCTCGCTTTCGGCGCGCACACTTCAATGCGACAAGTGCGGCAGCACATTTAACGATATTGTTGAGAGCGGCAAAATCGGCTGTGCACAGTGCTACAAAACATTTTACGACAAGCTCCTGCCGTCTTTGCAGAGAATCCACGGAAAAACACGCCACGAAGGAAAAATCCCAAATAGGATTGCCGTCAATGAGGACAGCTCAAAAGTACAGATAGAAAAATTAGAGGAGGAACTGAAAGCGGCGGTTGAATCGCAAAATTATGAAACAGCGGCGCTTCTCAGGGATAAAATAAAAGAAATAAAGGAGGGCGGAAAAAATGAGTAAATGGTATATCGGCGCAGGCGAGCAAAACGACGTTGTAATAAGCACAAGGATAAGGTTTGCAAGAAATATTGCCGAATATCCTTTTCCCTGTAAGCTAAACACCAAGAGCAGGACAGAGCTTAACTCAATGATTAAAAGTTCAGTTGAAAAGGACAATAAATTCGGACTTAGATACGTTGAAATGAAAACATTGGCTAAGTTTGAGGCGGCAAGTATGGCCGAAAGACACATTATCAGCCCGGAATTTGCCTCGGACGCAGGCGGCAGGGCAATGCTCATTTCGCCGGACGAGGATATTTGCATAATGCTTTGCGAGGAAGACCACATAAGGCTTCAGGTAATGCGTCCGGGCTTTGCCCTTGACGAGGCGTTTTCCGTTGCAAACGAAATAGACGACTTACTTAACAGCAAATTTGATTTTGCTTTTGACAGCAGAATAGGGTATCTTACCCAGTGCCCGACAAACCTCGGCACAGGTATGAGAGCCTCTGTAATGCTTCATTTGCCGTGCCTTACCATGAACGGCGGAATAAGAAGGCTTATGGGGACTGTTTCAAAGCTCGGACTCACCATTCGCGGAGCATTTGGCGAGGGCAGCGAGGCGGTTGGCAATATGTACCAGCTCAGCAACCAAATTACGCTTGGAATTTCCGAAAAATCGGCGATAGAAAACCTTAAATCTATTACGCTTCAGCTTTGCGCGCAGGAACGCGCCGCAAGGGAAGAACTTATTAAGAGTCTTGATACCGAAGACGCGATTTTCCGCGCATACGGTATTTTAAAATGGGCAAAACTTTTAAGTACCGAGGAACTTATGCAGAATCTTTCTCTTGTAAGGCTCGGCTCTGTTTCGGGCAAGCTGCCCGTACCCCTTAACACGGTTAACGAACTTATGATTTCGCTTCAGCCCGCAACAATAAACGCAAAGGCAGGGCAAAAGCTCAGCGCCCGTGAAAGAGATTTCGAGAGGGCGAAAACGGTTCGGGAAATGTTGACGTAATTTTGCTGAAAGGGGGATTTTAAAATTCCCCTTTACTTTTTGAAAGGAGATAATTATGTATAGTTTTACTGGATTTACCGAAAAAGCAAACAACGCGCTCAATGCGGCTATTGAATCAGCGGAAGATTTGGGACACACATACATCGGCAGTGAGCATATACTTTTAGGGCTTGCGAGCGATACCTCTTCGCAGGCGGGCAAATTTCTAAACTCGGAAAAAGTGACTTATGAAAGCATTTACAAGATGATTAAGGAAAGCGTGGGGGCAGGAATCCCCACAGAGCTTGTTTCGTCGGATTTTACCCCGAGGGCAAAATACATTGTCGAAAGCGCGTTGATGCTTTCATCTTCAATGGAAAAATCGCTTGCGGGTACGGAGCACATACTTTTGGCTCTTTGCCGTGAGGGAACGGGCTTTGCCTGTGAAATATTGAACAGACTCGGACTGCCGGCTCAAAATATCGTTAAATCGGTAGCTAAAGAGCAAAATTCAAAGCAAGGCAAAAACGGCAAAAAGAGCGACGGAAATTCCGCTCTTGAAAAGTATTCAAGGGATTTGACCGCTCTTGCAAAAGAAAACAAAATCGACCCTGTTATCGGCAGGGAGGATGAGATAAACAGAGTTATTCAGATTTTAACGCGCAGAACGAAAAATAACCCCTGTCTTATAGGCGAACCGGGCGTCGGCAAAACGGCTATCGTCGAGGGGCTTGCCCTCAAAATCACGAACGGCGAAGTCCCTGAGCTTCTGAAAGATAAAAGAATACTTTCCCTTGACCTTACCGGTATGGTTGCGGGCACAAAATACAGAGGCGATTTTGAGGAGAGAATAAAAAGTATTATTGAGGAGGCAAAAAATGCCGATGATACCGTTCTGTTTATCGACGAGGTTCACACGCTTGTAGGCGCTGGCAGTGCGGAGGGCGCGGTTGACGCCGCAAATATCTTGAAACCGTCGCTTGCCAGAGGCGAGCTTCAGGTAATCGGAGCCACAACTATTGACGAATACCGCAAAAATATTGAAAAGGATTCCGCCCTTGAGCGAAGATTTCAGCCTGTTATGGTGGGCGAGCCGTCAGAAGAAGACGCGACGGAAATTTTAAAAGGCATAAGAGATAAGTATGAGGCTCACCATAAGGTAAAGATAACCGACGGCGCAATAGCGGCCGCTGTGGCGCTCTCGTCAAGATATATAGGCGACAGGTTTTTGCCCGATAAGGCCATTGACCTTATAGATGAAGCGTCGTCAAAGGTAAGGCTTAAACAGTTTACCGCTCCTCCGGAACTCAAGGAAATGGAGCGCCAACTCAACAAAATAATTGCCGAAAAGCAAAATGCTGTTGAGCATCAGGATTATGAAAAGGCCGCTACTTTGCGTGACGAAGAAAAAGAGCTTAAAAGAAAATATGATGAAGAAAAGGCAAAATGGTCAAATTCGGACGGCGGAAAGGCGATGTCCGTAACCGAAACGGAAATAGCCGAAATAGTTTCAGGCTGGACTGGTATTCCCGTAACTCAAATGACTCAAAAGGAGAGCGAAAAACTGCTTAATTTGGAGGACGAGCTTCACAAGAGGATAGTAGGTCAGGAAAAGGCGGTCTCAGCCGTTGCCAAGGCGATAAGGCGCGGCAGAGCGGGACTTAAAGACCCCAAAAGGCCGATAGGCTCGTTCCTTTTCTGCGGACCTACCGGAGTAGGCAAAACAGAGCTTTCAAAGGCGCTTGCCGCCTCGCTTTTCGGCGATGAAAATTCAATGATTCGCCTTGATATGTCGGAATTTATGGAAAAGCACACCGTGTCAAAGCTTATAGGTTCGCCACCCGGATACGTCGGCTTTGACGAGGGCGGTCAGCTTACAGAGAAAATTCGCAGGAAACCGTATTCCGTACTGCTTTTTGACGAGATTGAAAAGGCGCATCCCGATGTTTTCAATATGCTTTTGCAAATTTTAGACGACGGCGTTCTTACCGATTCAAAGGGCAGACGCGTTGACTTTAAAAACTGCGTTATAATAATGACGTCAAATGTCGGCGCAAGGCAAATAAATGAGGAAATGCACTCGTTCGGCTTTTCCGATGCCGACGATGGTAAAAATACGGAAGAAAAAATCAGGGAAGCTGTAAACGCGGAGCTGAAAAATATGTTCCGTCCCGAATTTCTCAACAGAATTGATGATATAATCATATTCAACAGGCTTACAAAGGAACAGATTTCCCTTATTGCCTCGGGATTGCTTGCCGACCTAAAAAAACGGCTCGCCGCCATTGAATATGACGTTGATTTTGACGAAAGCGTTCAAAAGCTTATCTTGAAAGAGGGTTATGACAAGGTTTACGGCGCAAGGCCGTTAAAACGCGCGGTAAGAGCCAAGGTTGAAGACGTGCTTTCCGAAAAAATTCTTGAGGGAACGCTGAAAAAAGGAGAATCGTTTGTCTGCTCCGCCGATGAAAACGGACAAATTGACGTTGCCGTTAAAAATTCAGAGCAATAATATGTTTGCTCTAATTGGACGGGCAAACGAAAAAATACCGTCTAAAATCATAAAAACAATAAAAGACAAACCTCGCGGCATTCTACATACCGCGGGGTTTTTGCGAATTTCTTTACGGAGTTTTACACAAATTTACGTAATTCAGCGTTATATTCCGCCTTTGATGCTGTAATATTTTTCACGGAGCTTTGAGGCGGTGGCTCTTGCAAATCCGTAGCCTTCCATATATTCGCCCCTGAATGTGTCTACGTTCTCACGGGGATTTTCAAGAAATGTGTAAAGATCACAGGAAAATTTGGTAGTATCAACGCTCCGCTGATTGCGCACGTCGATAAATATGTCTGATATTCCGGCGTCGGCAAGCGATGAGCGCAGACTTTTCAAAACTTTCCTGAAAAGAGACTGCACTGATTCATCGTATTTTCTGTTGGGCCAAAGCGCCGCAATGGCTTGCTCTGTGCTGACGGAGCCGCCCTGACGTTCAACCAAAAATGCGAAAAATTCCTTTGACTTTGCGCTGGAAAAGAAAACGGGCTTGTCATTCACAAACACGTCAAAATAACCGAACGTTTTTACCGTAACGTCCTTTTTTGTAGCCGTTCCCCAAAGAGCGTTTGCCTTTTCAATCTCATTAAACACCATTTCGTCAGTATAAGGCTTTAAAACATATCCTATTGCGTTTATTCTGAACGCGTCATAAGCGTACTCTTTAAATCCCGTGATGAACACAATTTTCGTGCGCGTTTTAATGGAGTTTATTCTCCTCGCCAGCTCAAGACCTGTCATAACCGGCATTTCAATGTCAAGAAAAGCCAAGTCAATGTCATCGTTCTGCGCAATGTAAACAAGCGCGTCGGACGGGTTGTTGAAAACGACCGCGTCGGTAACGAGCCCGTGCGACATACATATATCGTAAAGTTCTTCCGCCGCAAGACGCTCGTCGTCAACTATCATTATTTTCATTTGAACCACCTTTTGATACAAGCGTATAAATCGCTCTGTACCTTTCCTTTCGTTTCAATAAGGGGATTGCTATGTCATTTAACGCAGGCCTTTGCGGCAACAGCCGATTGAGATAATCGGAAAGGGAGCCAAATCCCTTCTGACTCCGAACCGGAACCTGCCGCCAATAGAGGCGGGGACATCTTATTTAAGCTATGTTGTTTTCGGAATTTTAATTGTAACGTGCGTTCCCTTGCCCTCTTGGCTTTTTATTTCAAGGTCAGCGTTTGACATGGCTTTGAGCCTTGCGGCAACATTTTCAAGTCCGATATGGGCGTGATTGCCGTCGTCCGTAAGGTCAGGGTTGTCAATATCAAATCCGACGCCGTCGTCGTCAATCTTTACGCAGTAATATTCGTCTTTTTCAAAAGAGGAGATTTTAACCGTTCCTCCGTTCGGATTTTTAGTGATACCGTGTTTTATCGCGTTTTCGACGATAGGCTGAATACTAAGCGCCGGCACGCTGAAAGAGTCGCACTTAATATCGTATTCAACATTTATTCTGTCCCCGAACCGCAGCAGCTCAATATCGGAGTAATGCTTGATATGCTCAAGCTCGTCGGTAAAGGGGATAGGTGTTTTTTGCGTCAGCGAATCCATATTTCCCCGAAGGTAATATGAGAAAGAGACCAGTGCCTTTTCAGCTTTTTGCGGGTCGCGTTTAATAAGATATTTTATTGTATTGAGAGCGTTATAGAGAAAGTGGGGCTGAATTTGCGAAAACATAATCGCCATATGCGCGTTTGACAGCTGCTTGTCAAGCTCAGCGGCCTTTAACGCCGCGTGATAAATTTCGGTAATTTTTTTTATGAATATTGCGGAAAACGAGACGACAAAGAATGCGCACAGCAGCGGTAAATACGATGAGGAATTATAGGCTATAAGTCCGTTAATGTAAAAGCAGTCGATTAAAAGCCCTGAAAGAATCGCTATGTAACCTACCGTGTAAGAAACGGCATACGGCACTTTACGGGCAATGCCGTCGGTAAGGTAGCCGAGCAGTATTATGTCCAGCGGAAGCGTTGCAAGCTGTACTATTATGTTGTAGAACGGCGTGTAAACCGTTTTTGGTACGGCGCAGTAAACGGCGGTAAACAGTAGGAACAGCGCGCAGAATATCAGCGAAAGATTTTTATTTAGCTTTATGTCAAGCGTTTCTGTGTAGAAAAGCAGGGATATTAGCTTTATTATAAATGTAGAACTGCAAATAAGCAGAGTTAATTCCTCGTAATCAAGCTTTGAAAAAATGAATCCAAACGATGAGTACCCTTCGGTTGAAATTGCGAGGCGCATCATTATTACAAGGAACAAGACGGGGAGCCATTTTGAATGGAATATTTTATTTTTGGTCAAAGAATACGCGAAGAACAACACCGTGCAAAAGGCAACGGCGCCGAAAATTATGCTGCGGAGTGTGGCGGCTGAACCCGAGCGCGATGAAACATATTCGGCGTTTGCGATTGACGGGGTCATATAAAGCCCCGGCATATAGTTGCAGGAAACCTCAATAACTATCTCATATGTATTATTTTTGTTAAAATTCAGTACATCCATATTTGCGGAAAGGTTGGCTTTTGTGCCGCTGCCGCTGTATTCGCCGCTTTGCGAAACAAGCAGGCCGTTAACAAAAATCCTGTATGAGCCCGCAAAATGAGGTATGTAAATTACGGCGTTTTGCATATCAAGATTTTTTATTGTAATAATGTAAGAGGATTTGTCGCCCAGAGGCGAATTTATGTCCTCAAAAGAGCTGAAAAAATTGACAGGCAGTGAATAAAAATTTTTGTTCAGAGTTTCTTTATTTAACTCGTCGGACTCTATCCATTTGCCATAGTATTCCGCCCATTCGCCTTTAAGGTAAATGGGAATGTTTTTGCTCACGGCAGTATCCGAAAAGTCCGCAACGCCTTTTTCGGCAGACGGAGCGCGCATTTTGTCCGATTGGAGCTTTGAAATAAGAAAAGGTACCGACGATATGCTAAAAACCAACATGACCGCCAATATTAAAAGAAGATTTGATTTTGTTCTCGTCTTTATGTTCAAAATCCCAACTCCCAAAGTTCTTTATTACATTATAAAGAATTTGTCCGTATAAAGCAATAGTTTTTATTGACATTGCAAGTAAGATTATTGTATAATCTACAAGATTATGATTTTGAATTAAGGTGATTTCTCAATGGAATGGACAGGACTTAACGAGTTAAGAGAAAAATATTTATCGTTTTTTGAAAGCAAGGGGCATCTGCGCCTTGACAGTTTCTCTCTTATTCCAAACAACGACAAGAGCTTATTGCTTATAAATTCAGGTATGGCGCCCATGAAAAAGTATTTTACGGGCGAGGTAACTCCGCCGAAAAAGCGTGTTACCACTTGTCAGAAATGTATCAGAACTCCAGATATTGAAAACGTGGGCAAAACCGCGCGCCACGGAACTTATTTTGAAATGCTCGGCAATTTCTCATTCGGCGACTATTTTAAAAATGAGGTTATACCGTGGGCGTGGGAGTTTTGCACCGAGGTTATGAAGATAGACCCCGAAAGGCTTTACGTCACCGTTTATGAGGAGGACGATGAGGCTTACGATATTTGGACGAAGAAGGTCGGCGTTGACCCGTCGCACGTTTACCGTTTCGGCAAGGCGGACAACTTTTGGGAGCACGGCGCCGGTCCTTGCGGCCCCTGTTCCGAAATTCACTATGACCGCGGCGAAAAATACGGCTGCGGCAAGCCCGACTGCAAAGTAGGCTGTGACTGCGACAGATATATGGAATTATGGAACTTGGTGTTCACTCAGTTTGACAACGACGGCAACAATAATTATTCACGGCTCGCTAACCCCAACATTGATACGGGTATGGGGCTTGAAAGGCTTGCCTGCATTTCTCAGGGCGTTGACAATCTTTTTGAGGTAGACACCGTCCAGAACATTATGAAACACATTATGAAAATTGCGAATGTGGAGTATCATAAGGACGCCGAAAAAGATATATCTCTGCGCGTTATAACCGATCATATCAGAAGTACAACTATGATGATAGGCGACGGTATTATGCCGACAAATGCGGGAAGAGGATATGTTCTCCGCCGACTGCTCCGCCGCGCGGCCCGCCACGGGAGACTGCTCGGAATTGAGCGCCCGTTCCTTTTTGAGGTTTGCGAAACCGTTATAAAAGAAAACGCGGGCGCGTACCCGAATCTTCTTGAAAAGAAAGATTTTATTGTAAAGGTAATTTTAAACGAAGAAGAGAATTTCGGCAAGACAGTTGACACAGGTCTTCAGATACTTGAAAAAATGATAGACGATATTGATGGCAAATGCCTTTCCGGCGAAGACGCGTTTAAGCTTTCCGACACGTTTGGATTCCCCATTGACCTTACAAAAGAAATTCTTGAAGAGAGAAAAATGACGGTCGACGAGGAAAGATTTAAAGAGCTTGTCAAGGAACAGCACGACAGAGCCAGAAACGCCCGTAAGGACGCCGGTAAAGAGGCGTGGGCGGGCTCTGAAAACGCAACTAAGGATATGCCCGCGACAAAGTTTTTAGGATACGGCGAATTTTCCTGCAACGCCAAAATTACCGCGATTATTGCCGGCGGAAAAAAGGTCGACTTTATCTCCGGCGAAGATAACGCCACAATAGTTCTTGACCAAACCGTATTTTACGGCGAGGGCGGCGGACAGGTCGGCGATATAGGCAAAATCACCGCAGACGGCTCGGTATTTACCGTAACGTCGACAACGAAAACCTCCGAGGGCGTTTTTCTGCATCACGGATTCATAAGCGACGGTGAAAGCATTTCAGCAGGCTCGTCGGCTCTTGCAAAAATAGATGAAGATGTGAGAAAATCCGTTATGCGGAACCATACGTCAGCGCACCTTTTACAGGCGACCTTAAGAAAGCTCCTCGGCACTCACGTTGAGCAGGCAGGTCAGCTTGTAAACGCTGAGGAAATGAGATTTGACTTTTCGCATTTTTCCGCGCTTACCGACGGGGAACTTAAAGCGGTTGAAAACGGGGTAAACGACGTTATTTTTGCGTCTCTTCCCGTAACTACCGAAGAGATGAGCATTGAAGAGGCGAAAAAACAGGGCGCTATGGCGCTGTTCAGCGAAAAATACGGCGATGTTGTAAGAGTTGTAAAGGCAGGGGATTATTCAACCGAGCTTTGCGGCGGCACTCACGTTAAAAACACGTCCGAAATAGGTCTTTTCAAAATTATTTCGGAGTCGTCGGTGGCCGCGGGTGTAAGAAGAATTACCGCTGTAACGGGCAAGGGCGTTCTTGATTATATCAACAAAAATAATATTCTTATAAATGAAACCGCAGGAGCGCTTAAAGCGTCGAATCCGCGTGACATTGCGAAACGCGCCGAGGCTGTGTCGGCTGAGCTCAAAGAAAAAGAAAAAGAGATAATTAAGCTGAAAGACGAAATAAATTCGTTTAAAACGTCGGGCATTATCGCCGGAGCGATAGACGTAAAGGGCGTAAAACTCGTTGTGTACAGCGCCGGCGAGGAAACGGCCGATTCACTGCGCACCATGGCCTCAAGCGTTTGCGATGCGCCTGAGGCAACGGTTGCGGTTATAGCCGGCAAAAACGCCGAAAAAGGCACTGCCACATTTGTCTGCTCGTGTAACAAGGCGGCAATAAAAATGGGCGCTCACGCGGGGAATATTGTCCGTGAGGTTGCAAAAATCGCGGGCGGCAACGGCGGCGGCAAACCTGATATGGCGATGGCCGGCGGAAAAGACATTACAAAGATTGACGACGCGCTTGTAAACGCAGACGATATTTTAAAAACTCTTTTAAAGTAAGGAGAAATATATATGGATTGCTTGTTTTGTAAGATAATAGCGGGGGATATTCCGTCAACAAAAATATATGAGGACGAAAAAATTCTCTGCTTTAAGGATATTGCGCCGCAGGCGGACGTTCACGTGCTTGTGATTCCGAAAGAGCATATCTGCTGCGCCAACGCGATAACAGCTGAAAACTCGGGTATTGTAGCGTACATTTTTGAAAAAATACCCGAAATCGCAAAGATACTCGGCGTTACCGATTACCGCATAATAAATAACTGCGGAGAGGGCGCAGGGCAGACGGTAAAGCATCTTCATTTCCATATTTTGAGCGGGTCAAATCTTAACGAAAAGCTGGTGTAAAGAATGAAAAGGCCGTTTGCGTTTATAGGAGTAATTTGCCTTATCGCATCGGCTTTTATGGTTAATTCAGGACTTTTTGCAGTCAGTGCCGTTTGTGCTGCGGCATTGGCTGTATTTTTATTATCCGTATGCGCTGTTTCGCTTAAATCAAAGCATATTTGGATAATTTTTACGTCGTTTGCCGTTGCCGCAGTTTCGGTTTCACTGCTTTTTATTATGAAGGATATGTCGGCAGTATCGGTTTACGAAAACAAAACCGTTGAATTTTCGGGAACGGTTACAAAAAGCGAATATTACGGTACATATGAAAAGCTGGAAATAGAGGTTGACAGCGTAAACGGCAAAAATGAGAATTTTTGCGTTACGGCTTACAACAGAGACGGCACAGGTCTTCGCGAGGGCGAAAAAATTACTGCGGTCGCGGAATTTAAAAGCAACGGTACAGGTAAACAGTCAAAAAATGTTAAATCCCTGCTCGCTGATAAATTATATTTTACCGTTTACAACGCGGAAAATGTCCGCGTAAAAGGCGAGAGCAGGTATTATAAAGCGATTGGCGCTGTAAAACGATATTTTAAAACGGTTGTTCAGTCGTATCTTCCAAATGAAACAGGCGCGGTAGCCGTAGGAATGACTATCGGCGACAGGAGCGGAATCGGCACATATTTGCGCAACTGCTTTAACTATTCGGGTACGGCGCATTTGCTGGTGGTTTCGGGACTGCATTTAACCTTATGGACTGTTTTCCTGTCAAAATTCATTCCGATTCTGCGCAAAAGAAAAATTCTTAATACAGCGGTAACGGCGGTGTTTATTCTGCTTTATCTCGCCTTAACGGGTTTTTCGGTATCGGTTGTAAGAGCGGGTATAATGATTTTTATAATAAATCTCTCCAAAATTTTAAACAGAGATTCCGACAGCCTAAATTCTTTAGGCGTTGCCGTGACTGTACTGCTTATACAAAATCCTTTTTCCGTGTATTCGCCGTCTTTTTTACTTTCCGTAGGTTCAACATTAGGACTTATTCTGTTTGCGGGCAAAATCCACACTTTTATTTATAAAAGCAAAGGCGGCAAATTGGTAACGAAAAGGTTTTTAGGCAGACTGATTGCGGATTCTTTTGCGGTGAGCGTTTCCGTTTCTGTATTTACACTTCCCGTATTTATTCTGTTTTTTGATATGTTCCCCGTATTTTCATTTGTTTCAAATATCTTTATTATAGATTTGTCGTCGTTGCTGATGATTTTAACCGTCAGCGGGGTTTTTGTCCGCTTTTTAGGAATTGCTCCTTTGGCGAAATGTATTTTTTATTTCGCGGGAATAATCTCAAGGGCTGTCATTTTTATAGCAGAAAAAATAGGAATGATGCGTTATTCGACTGTTGCCGTATCTTCCCTGCATTTTAAGGTGTTCCTTATATTTGCGATTGCGGTTTCGGCGGCGATTTTATTGCCGAAAAGATTTCGCGTGGTAAAAAATTCAATTTTGCCTGCGGTTTTGACAGCCGGATTTATATTTACGGTTGCAGTAAATGAAAATTTTGAATTTGCGCATCCGTCTGTCGATGTTTCAATAAGCGACGGAGCGGTATGCGCTTTAGTGCGTGACGGCTATGACAGCGTTTTTATAGGTACGGAAAGCAGAAATGCAGATTATGAGGCGGGCAATATGCTGAAAAGGCACAATCTTAAAACAATAGGTTGTATTTTGATACCGGAAAGCGGCAGTGATGCTTTTGCCGAAATAAAAAGCGTCACAGAGGATTATCCGGCGATGTCGTTCGCCTTCTGCGGAGAAAAAACGGCTATTCCAAACGGCGGCGTCTGCAAAGAAAGAGTTAAATCCGTTGCGCTCGGCGGCGTAATATCCGTAGCCGCTCCGTCGTCAAAAACGGTCATAATAACAAACGGCAGAGAAGATATTTATATCTCCTCCGATAAATCCCTGCAAAATATATTGGATTTTGACAGGAAATATGATATAATTATTTTAAGTGCAGACTCTTTCGCCGTCAACGGCGAAAACGCGAAGAAGTACTTGAAAGACGAAAATTCGCAAATTATAGCTTTGGGCGATGAGCAGATAACGGTTTATCCCGACACAAGAAAAATTTACTTTTCGGAGAGTTTTTAATGGCGCTTATTCACGAAGACGATTTAAAAAGACAAATCAAAGAAAAACAAATGAATAATTGCTATCTCTTTTTCGGGGAAGAGGATTACCTCAAGCAGTTTTATATAAAAAAAATCTGCGCAAGGTTTGTGATTCCGGGGAGCGAAACCTTCAGCCTGAGAAAATATGACGGCAAAGAGAACTCTTTCGACGACGTTTTCGAGGGCGCTTTAAGTATGCCGTTTATGAGCGATTATACCGTAGTAATTGCCCACGATTTTCCTCTTGATTCTTTAAACGCGGAGCAAAAGGAACAGCTTGGCGGTTTTCTTGACAATCAGCCGGATTCTTCAATTACAATTTTTTGGATGGACTGTATTTCTCTGTCCCCAAAGAACGCAAAACACAAATGGGTCGTAGACGCTTTTTCAAAAAAAGCCTGCGCGGTTGATTTTGCGAAATACACAAGAAACGGTCTTTGCAAAACAGTCAGAGGTTATGCCGCGAAGATGGGATGCGAAATGTCAAATGAATCGGCAAATTACCTTATTGAAATTGCCGGTGATTCACTGAATATACTTCTTAACGAAACTCAAAAAGCGGCTTTTTTTGCGGGGCGCGGCAATGAGATTACAAAAGCGTGCATCGACGAGGTAGCCGTGCGCTCGCTTGAGGCCCGTGTGTACGACCTTTCAAAATTTATACTTAACGGCGACGCAAAAGGCGCCCTTGAACTTCTTCACGCTCTTATGCAGAACAAAGCTGAGCCGATTGACGTTTTTGCCGTAATTTTAATGTCGTTTGTCGATATATACCGCGCAAAAACAGCTATTTCGGGCGGTCAAACCGCAAATTATCCCGCCGAATTTTTCGATTATAAAAATAAGGAATTCAGGCTGACTAACGGCGCAAGATTTGCCGCGAGACTTTCGGATTCGCAAATAAGAGAATGCTTTGACTGCTTTTCCGAGAGCGACCGCCTTTTAAAAAGCACCGCTCAGAGCGGCGAAACGGTTCTTGAACGCCTGATTGTCAAGCTTTCGCTTATATTGGCGCGGTGAAGTTATGATTAAAATAAATGAAGCGGTTATTGTTGAAGGAAAATACGACAAAATAAAGTTGTCGGGAATTATTGACGCGTTGATTATTGAAACCGACGGTTTCGCAGTTTTCAGGGATAAAGAAAAACAAAAGCTTATCCGTTTTTTAGCCGAAACAAGGGGAATAGTTATTATGACCGATTCCGATTCGGCAGGTTTTCAGATACGCTCGTTTATCAGCGGAATTACAGACAGTAAAAACGTTAGAAACGTTTATATCCCCGATATTTACGGAAAGGAAAAACGTAAAACAGAGGCCTCAAAAGAGGGTAAATTAGGCGTTGAGGGGATTCCCGCAGAAATAATCGTCGAAGCGTTGCACAAGGCAGGGGTCGACTGTGATGAAAGCGAGCGGGCAACGCCTCAAAGCGTCACAAAAACCGACTTTTTCCTTGACGGGGTATGCGGACGGGAGCAAAGCTCCGTTATCAGAAAAGAGCTTGCAAAAAGTTTGGGGCTCCCGGAAAGAATATCCGCGTCTTCTCTTTTAAAAATAATCAATTCATATATGACTTATGACGATTACAAAAATGCGGTTGAGAGCGTTAAAACTTTGAAATTGTAACATTAGACGGCTTGCGTAAACCCAGTGCGGTGTGTTATACTTATAACATAGGCAATATGTCCCCACTTTTGATTCACCTAATCGGCTGTTGCCGCACCTTGATGCGCCGTTAACGCGGCAGGCCACATATTAAAAAACAACTTTTCCCCGAGAATGTGAGGTAAGAAAAATGAATTATGAACCGGCATTTCCCAAAAATCAACCGTTTTATGAGGTAAAGCGGATAGAAACCTTTAAAGAACTTATTGACAACAGTGAAAGCCTGTATTCAGACCGCCCCGCATATAAACTCAAAAACAGCGACGGGGTTTATTACGACATAACGTACAAAAAATTCCGCCACGACATTTATTATCTCGGAAACAGCATTATTTCCGACGGGTACGAACGGGAAAAGATGGCAGTTATCGGCGTTAATTCTTACAAATGGGCTGTAACATATCTCGCGGTTACGTGCAGTAATAACGTTATTGTGCCTATCGATAAGGAATTGATGATTCAGGACATTGTAAAATTCATAAACGACGCGGGCGCGGCGGTGGTTTTCGGAGACGAAAAATATATAGCCGGGCTTTCCGAAATGCGCGGTTCTCTTCCCGAAAATATAAGATTAGTCTGTTTTGACGGCACGGCGGGCGAAAGCTTTGACGAATATTTTGAAAAGGGCAGAGAGCTTTATAAAAAAGGCCAAAAGCTTCTTAACGGCGTAACGCTTGATAAGGACGCAATGACGTCTCTTATCTTCACGTCCGGCACAACGGGAGTGTCCAAGGGCGTGGTTTTGAGTATGAATAATATCTGTTCGGACATATTGGGCGTTTCGGAAGTTGTAAAAATTGTTCCCGAAGATCAGCTTTTGTCCGTTCTTCCCATTCACCACACTTATGAATGTACGCTTGGATTTTTAATGGTAATTTATTCGGGCGCGTGCATTGCTTTTTGCGAGGGTCTGCGCTATTTAACGAAAAATATGCAGGAAATAAGGCCAACAGTCTTTGTAACCGTTCCGCTTATGATTGAAAAAATCTACGGCAGAATTATGAAAAAGCTTGACGATAAAAGAGGCGGAAAGCTGATATTCGGCATAGGCAAGGCCGCTGCCGCAATCGGTAAAACGGTCGGTATCAAAGATATTGACAGAAAGATTTTCGGTGAAATTCTTGACGCCTTCGGCGGTCGGCTCAGATTGCTTATCACAGGCGCCGCTGCGCTTGACCCGAGAATTGCCGAAGACTTTATCAGAATAGGTATTGATATATATATCGGTTACGGGCTTACCGAGTGTTCGCCGCTTGTTATAGGCAATAACGATAAGCTTATGCTGCCGGATTCCGTCGGAACTCCGCTTCCGAATGTTGAAGCGAGAATCCACAATCCCGATGACTTGGGCGTAGGTGAGATTTGGGTTCGCGGACCTATGATTATGAGCGGTTATTACAACAATCAAAAGGCAACGGACGAGGTTTTAACCGAGGACGGCTGGTTCCGAACGGGGGATTTGGGCACGGTTGATGAAAACAACTGCTATAAAATTACGGGCAGATGTAAAAACGTTATCGTCACGAAAAACGGTAAAAATATTTTCCCCGAAGAGGTTGAATTTTACCTGAACGGTTCGCCCGTTATCGAGGAAAGCCTTGTTTTCGGCGCTGAAACTAATGATGAAATGACAGTCTCCGCGAAAATTTATCCGAATTATGAGCAGATTAAGAAAAATCTTAAACGGCAGGAGTTAACTCAGGAGGAAATCCGCCAGTCAATAGCCGAAGCAATAAAAGAGGTAAATAAAAAGCTCCCGAATTACAAGAAAATAACTCAGTTTGATATTCGCGAAAGCGCGTTCATAAAGACGACTACTCAAAAAATAAAGAGATACGCGAATTTAAAGGATAAAAAGGAAGAGCAGACGGAAGAATCAGCCGATAATAAGTAATAATAAACGTCAGAGGAAAAATAAATGGAAATAAATTATGAAAGCGAAGAATTCAGCAACGGCATAAAAGTACTTGCAATTCTCGGCTCGCCGAGAAAGTCGGGTTATACCTCAAAGCTTCTCGGAACGCTTTTGCGGCAGTTCCCCAAGGGAACGGAGATTGAAACCGTTAACATCTATGAGCTCAATCCCATACCCTGTAACGCGTGCGGATACTGCAAGGCGTGCGACGGCTGTTCAAAAAAGGATTTAGACGAGTTTTTTAAAAAATTTGAGAGTGCGGATATTATAATTTTTGCGACTCCTGTGTATAATATGAGCGTGCCCGCTCCGCTAAAATCGCTTATCGACCGCTTTCAGCGCTACTATGAGGCGCGTTACCGCAGAAATATGAACGCCGCAGGCAAAAAGCGCAAAGCGATTATTATGGTTACAAGCGGCGGCGACGGCGAAGTGGGATATGAAGTGGTTAAGCATCAATTCCTTGCGCTTTTCCCGTGCCTTAACATAGAGCTGAAGGGCACAATGCTCGCAAGAAATACGGATAAATGCGGAGTTGACAAAACAGATTTAGAGAAAGCTGCTATGCTTTACAGGAGCGTCAGATAATGGAAATTAAAAAAGTAAATTTTATGAATTACGGCGACGAGGTTTTAAAATCCGAAAAACCGGTTCTTTTGGATTTTTATGCGGATTGGTGCGGCCCTTGCCAAATGCTCTCTGCGGAGATACTCGCTTTTGCGGAAGAGAACAGTGGTTACAAGGTTTGCAGGCTAAATGTTGACGAATCGGGCGAGCTTGCTCAGATTTACGGCATTTTAAGTATTCCGACAGTAGTTCTGATTAAAAACGGCAGAGAGGTTGACCGTTTTGTAGGCGGCAGAGAAAAATCCGATATAGAAGATTTTGTACGCGCTCACGAATAGTATTGCGCCGGCACTTTTATAAAAAAATATTTGACAATACACTTTAAATGCCGTAAACTGAATTTAGGTTTACGGCGTTTTTCTGTTTTCAATAAAGGGCTTGCCCGTTATTATATATATTTTTAAGGAGGCAGTTACAGTGAAAAATAAAAAGAAAGCGATAATTTGCTCAATATCCGTTTTATTGGCGGCAGTTCTAATATGCGTCGGGGCGTTTGCCGCATACCGTAAATACAGAGAGCATCGGCCTATAAAAATTACGGTAGATACGAAAAACAGCGTCGGTACGTTTGACGGATTTGGCGCGTCTGCCTGCTGGTGGGCGCAGGTTTGCGGCGGAAGTGATAAGGCCGAGGAGGTCGCAAAACTGCTTTTCAGCAAGGACGGCCTTGCCCTTAATATTTACAGATACAATATCGGCGCCGGCGAGGCCGACAATGTCAACAGCATTATAAACAACAGCTGGAGGGCAACCGAAAGCTTTTACGTTTGGAACGAGGAAAAAGGCGAGTACGAATACGACTTCACCCGTGACGCAAATTCGCAGAAAATGCTTGATTTGGCGCTTTCATACGGCGTTGTAGATACGGTAGTGCTTTTTGCAAACTCTCCGCATTACTCTATGACGGTTTCGGGCAAGGCGAGCGGAGGAGATGAGGAATACGTTTCAAACCTTCCGAAAGAAAATTACGGCGCATACGTCGATTATTTTCTCACAATAACGCAGTACTTTCTTGATAAGGGCGTGCCTGTTAAGTACATAAGCCCCGTAAACGAGCCGCAGTGGGGCTGGGGCGGCGGCAATGCCTCTCAGGAGGGCTGCCATTACACCTCTGAGGAAATTTACGAGCTTTATAGGCTCTTTGCGCAGGAAATTCAAAAGCGGAATATGCCCGTTAAGCTTTCTGCGCCTGAAAGCGGCGCCATAGGTGAAGAGACAAAAGAATGGTTCAAAGCAATATATTCCGATGAAACAATCAGGAAATCGCTCGGTACGCTTAGCTATCACAGCTATTGGTCGGACGATTTTATTGACCGAAAGGACGATTTCGGAAAATGGCTTAAAGAAAATGTGCCCGACGTAAAAATTGAAATGTCGGAATGGTGTCAGCTTCCCTGTATTGCGGATACAAAATCTATTTTCGGCGCTCTTACGCAGGCCCGTGTTATCGCGAATGACATATCGCTCTGTAACGCCTCAAGCTGGTCGGCGTGGGTAGGAGTCAACCAAAAAGGAGTTGCCGAGGACGGAAAAGATTATTCGGACGGGCTTATAGTTGCGTCAAACGATTTTTCATCTTATGAAATCGCAATAAGATATTACGCGCTGGCGCATTTCAGCAAGTTTATCCCTGCGGGCAGCAGTCAGCTTAATCTGACGCGAAACGTCAATGATTTAAAGACTTGGAAATCGGGAGATCCTCAAGATAAAGACATTCGCAATATTTATGAAGTAAGCACGGCGGCCTTTAAAACGCCCGACGGAAAAATCGTTTGCGTTCTTGTAAACGAAGACGATGAGAGAAAGGTCAAATTCGACGTTGACGGAGTCAGCAAAATGCAGATTTACACAACTACTGAAAATGAACAAATGGTAAACACATACAACGGCAAAATCAAAACGGTCGTTATGCCTAAATGGAGTATTACCACCGTCGTTTTTGAGTAAAATATTCGTTGTTTTCGCATTATTTTCAGTAAGGAGTCTGCCGAACTATGAAAAACAGTAAATGGAACCCGCCTCAGGAGTCGGGGACATCTCTTGCCTAAGTTATATGTTCGGAACAAGGGTAAATAATTTCGGAATATTTGTAGGCGGCTTTGATATTCCATACGCCCAATAAAAAGGGCGCTGAACACCCCGCGTTTGCGGAAATAACAGATAACGGCGACAGCATAAGCATAAAATAAAAAAATTAAAATTCGTGTTAAAATATTGGAGTGAGTTTTCACTCCAATATTTTGTTATATTGCACTAAAACTTTGAATAAACTATATATAAAATGTGGAAAAAGCTATATTTTGTTGAAAACGATGCTGTTTATATGGTAAAATATATTATGCTGATTTACAATAATTTCAGCAACAGCAATTTTAAGGAGATGATTTTATGGAGGAAAAGGGAACAAAATCTTTTCTCGACAAGCCGAAATGGCTTTTCAATGAAATCAAAACGCATTGGAACCAGCCCGAGGAGGGCAAATACGTTCCGTACAAAGAATACTTAAATATTTGGCTTGCCGTAGGCAGTAACTACTCGGGCGTTAAGGCGCTTGAGTACATAACCTTTGCGGCGGGCTGCTACCTGATAATGTATCATTACCAGTTACCGTATGTTGTCTTCTCTGCAATAGCGCTTATCAATATGCCCTTGCAGAAGTTGTGGGACATACTCGGCTGGATTATAAACGACAACCTCGGATTTTTGCCTAAGAGAAAGGAACGGGGGCTTTACACGGTCTACTTCTTCTCAATAATTATAGGCATATTCCTTATGGTATTTAACTTTACGCCTTACTTAAACCCGCAGAACACCGTAGTTGCGGCGATTAACTCGATACGAGGCGTTTCGGCGGCGTCGGCAATTAAGATGCTCGGCACGCATATACTTTGGAACGGCTGGGCAGGTTCAAGAAATATTTTCTGGCGTAAAAAGCTCGTTCCCAAGTTCGGAAGATATAAGTATTTCCTTTACTGCGATATTGTTCCCAAGTGCATAATGGTTGTGCTTATAGGTTGGCTTCCCGTTTACAAAATTGACGATATGGTTACAAGAGTTTGGGTCGCAAACGCCCTGTTCTCGCTTTACAACCTGTTCGGGTTCTCAAACTGCCTTGAAACCTGCACGCAGAACATCAGCCCGAATATGCGTGAGAGAATACTTATAAGAACTTACCCCTTAAAGCTTTCGCATATACTTAACTCTTTAATGGTTCTTGTAATACCTATGGCTATCGGTTTCCTTAAAGACGAATGGGCAGACATCAATGTTTACAAATATGTTATCCCGATAATCTTTATTTCGTTTGCGTTGCTCACCTTGATATTTGCAAACAAAATTAAAGAGAGAATACCTCAGCCCCCGATAGAAGAAAAAGTACAAATCAATTTCTGGGACGCTATATTCGGCGTTATGAGGAACAAGTACAGATGGGTTATGACCCTTGTAGGGCTTCTTGACTCCCTCGGAAACGGTATGCTTGAGTTTACAACGGTCGTATATCTTTACACCCTGCGTTTGAGCGGCCTTTCATACGGGCTTATAGTTTCGCTTGTATCATTCTGCGGCACGCCGCCTGATTTCTTTACTCCGTACTTTATAAAGAAGTTTTCATACAAGCAGGTTATGATTTTCTACTATGTCACCCGTGCAATAGGCTACGGCATAGTTGTTGCGGCCATTTTGATGTGCGGCGACAATGTAACGCTTTGCGGAATTATATGCGTCGCTATGCTGATGCTTTTGGAAGTAACGCATACTATACCCATGGCGATTCACCACGATATGGAAATCCGTATCAACGACTATCAGATGTATCTTTCGGGTGAAAGGCTTGAAAGCTTTGCCGGAATTTTCGGCTGGTTCACAGGCCCCGTTACAACGCTTATCGGTATGATTATCCCGATATTGCTTTTAAAATACGGTTTCAACAGCAACTGGGATGTTCTGTTTGTAGACGCGTCAAGGTCCAAGATAATAGTTATACCCATACTGTTCGATATAGCCGGTTATCTGCTTATGACCATACCGCTGATGTTCTGGAATTACGACAGCGCAAAGCAAAACAAGGTTATTCAGGTGCTTAAACGCAGAGCCGAAGTAACCGAAAAGAAAGCCGAAAAGACCGGCGAGTCCGTCGAAGGCAGCTTTGTAGGTTAACGGAGGTGAGTACTGTGAAGAAGAATAAAGAAAAAAAGGAGCTTGAAAAAGCTCAGCAGAAGGCGGCGGAGGAGGAAATCCTCAATATACCTGATGACGAAATCTGGACTTATCAAATAGAGGGTCTTGCGCCTCCGAAAATCAACGCCTCTTATAAGGACAAAAAATTGGGAAAAGTGATGTTTGTTCTTTTCCTGGTTGTAGCTATTGCGGCGTCCCTCTATTTCTCGGTAGTTGCGCTTCTGAACACGGGTACGCTTGAGTATGAGGAAATCGAGGGCAAGGCAGGCGAATATGAGCTTATACAGTTTTCAAACGACGGTTCAGTTAAGGATTTTAAAATTGAAGGCGTAGCATCTATGAACTATGACGCTAAGGACACGGGTATGCTCCTCGGCGGCGACAGCGCCACCTCCAATGTTTCATACGATGTAAGCAAAAAGGTCACTAAAATACACGAATACGCCTTTAACTGCGACAACACGGTTCAAACTATAAGAATAGGCAAGGATGTTACCGACATTGACGCGAAATCCTTCTATTCCTGCTGGGCGCTTCAGTGCATTTATGTTGATAAGGATAACCCGAATTACTGCGATATAGACGGCGTTCTTTACAACAAGGATATGACGGAAATCATCTGTTATCCCATAGACCACGACAGGTATTTGCGCCTTAAAAACGGCTATGCGCATCTTGATGAAAAGGGCGAGCAGATTCCCGACCTTGTAGACGACAACGGAGAACCTATGGAGGAGCTTTGGGGAACCACCGAAAAATATGACGAGGCGTTCTTTGAGGAATACAACTTAAAGGTTCGCACCTATGTTCTCCCGTCAACGGTTGAAAAAATCGGTCCGCTTTGCTTTAACTACGCAAACCTCAGATATGTTTACCTGCCTGAGGGCTTAAAGGAAATAGGCACGCTCGGTTTCTTTGACGCAGGTAATATCAACAACATTTACTCTTATAAAACGAGTGAGAAGAATTTGCAAACCGCTTACACAAAGGGTATGTTCGCCGAGGTTTACAATTCCCTGCCCGAGGGTCTTGAAAGGATAGGCTCCGACTGCTTTACAAAGGACAGAGGGCTTAGCTATATGTATATCCCTTCAAGCGTTAATTATATCGGCCATCACGCCTTTTGGGATTCGGTTTACAAGGAGGACGGCGAGCTTAGAGGCATCACGGAAATGAATGTCGCCGCAAGCGAGGACGAATTTAATAAAGGCGAAATCGGCAATCCGTGGCTGGGCAAATACGACTATATGCTGTTTAAAAAGAGCGTAAACGTAAACTATTCCGCCCAGAGGATGCCCTTAGAGGAAAATAAATAAAGCATAAAACCACAACAAATACGGGACGCTCAAAAAAGAGCGTCCCGTTAATTATGTTGCTCGGCGCAAGCCTTAATCCAAATCCCTCTTCAGGGTTTCTATAATATTGTCGTCCTTAATTTTTGCCGAGGAATAGAGTAGGGAAACCGCGATTATCGCAAATACGCTGACTATCGCGAGCACATAAGGGAGCAGGTGCAGCTTAAAGCCGAAGTCAAAGCTGCCGGCAAGCGCCCTATACATGGCATAGTGAATAAGTGTGCTTACGGGAATGGCTAATATGAGCGATTTTGCGCCGTAACGAACAGCCTCAAGGTAAATCATCTTTTTAAATGATAAGGGCGTCATACCGACGGAACGAATCATTGCAAATTCTCTGCGCCTTTCGTTCATTGAGTTTGATATTGTGTTTATTATATTCATTATGGCTATAATCGTTATCAGAGTAATAAAACCGTAAATAAACACCTTAGCGACGGTAAATATATTGTTTATAGATTTCGCCTCTGCGGCAGGGTCGTTGACGAAAAGCGTATATTCTTTGTCATCTCCTGCGCTCTTTTCAATTCTATCGGTAATTTCCTGCGCCGCATCTTGCGGAGAGTCCGAAAAAATCATTGCGCTGATTACGGGATATTTGCATTCATCGGTGTTAAAAACCTGTTTAATAAAATCAACGGACATTATTATTACAGGCGTTTTTGAATACTGGTAATAAAAGCTCTCTTCGCTCCACAGCCTGTCGGTCTGAACGCCTATTTCAAATTCAATATTTTTATAAACCGTTTTCCCGTTGTCGTCCATTCCGTTTTCTATTTCCGCACTGATTTTTTTGCCCTCAATATCGTTTAAAGGCTCTGTTAATGAGGATTTGTTGTTTACCAGATTATACGAAATGTTTTGAAGTATAACGGCAGGAGCGTTTTTGCTGTGAAATTTATCGCTGTCCTCGCCCAACTCCTTTAAATAGCCGTCAAGAGAGGCATTATCCAAAAATATAAAGACTACGTTATTATCGCCCGATTTAACCTTTTCAGCCTCGTCTTTTTTAAAAAAGCTGTCGCTGATTTTTCCGTGTTTTTCCGCGATAAAATATGCGCTTTTAACCTTTTCGCTTTCGTTTACGGCATCCTCAAGCAGATTAAAATGATTCGCATCTGTTGTTATTGTTGTATCGCTCGTTCTTGAATAACTTACGGTCAAAACATCTTTTAACATTGCGCTAAAGCTTGTTGTGGACAAAAATACAACCGTACTAAGTGCCAGAGCGAAAACGATATTTCTTGAACGCCTGCCGTTTCTTTTGTAATTCTTTACCGCGAGCGCTCCCTCATAGCCGAAAAGCTTTTCGCTCAATTTGGATGCTTTTAGCTTTCTCGCCTTTTTGACCTTAACCGTATTGTTTTGCCTTATGGCCTCTATTGCGCTCGTCTTTGACGCTTTTCTTGCGGGAATGTAGCTGGAAATAAAAATGGTCAGGGCGCTTATAAAAAATGTGCCTAAAATTACCAGCCAGTTTACATAAACGCTCAAAGCGCCTTTGTACTCAACCGACAGGGAGGCAGTCATAATGTCGTCTATGCACTTAAATGTGACATATATTCCGCCTATTCCCGATATAAGCCCCAAGGGAATACCTATAAGCCCCAAGATAAATCCCTCAAAATATATGGACATTCTCTTTTGCCTTTTGGTGGCGCCTACCGACGCCAGCATTCCGAGATATTTTGCCCTTTCCTGATATGACACGGCAAAGCTGTCATATATCATAAAAACGGACACAATAATTATAATTAAAAGCAAAATGCCGGCAAAGGTACCAAGCGAAAACAGTATGGTATTGTCCCTTACAATCCCCGAATACATAAACAAATCGCTGTGTGTGGAATATTCTCCGACGCTTAATCCCAACTCGTCCGCGTTTTTTTCTATTTTATCCCAAACTGAATTGTCAAGCTTATTGTATTCTACCAAAACCGTGGCGCTGTCTGTATTCTTGAACGAGTTTCCGTCAATCCCCGTAAAGAACGGCGTATTATCCGTAGCGGAAACTTCGCTTTTAGTATATCCGACAACCAAGAAACTTTTTTCAAAGGTTTTGCCGCTGTCCGTTTTTATTTTTAGCTTTAAGCTACTTCCAAGCGGAATTTTGCGTCCGCTTTTTTCAAAAAGCTTTTCGCACAGCAATATTTCATTGCCGTTTTGCGGATATTTGCCCTTTGAAAGCGCTACGTTGCGCATTTTAAACCAGTTCGTGCTCACGCCGAATATATGAACGCCGCGGTTCGTTTTAACTATGTTGTTTGACCGGTCTGCTTTGAAGTCGTCGGTTTGCCCAAGGTATGTTCTGACAGAATAAATTTTAATGTTTTCATCGCTTTCATAGATTTTTTGATGCGCGGTGAAATCCTTATCGTCAAACATTGCGTGCCAATTACCGTCAATGGCTGCAGTTGCGTTTTGAAAGTATTTTACAAAGGAAATCGCGCTTGTAAAAACTGCGCTCACCATTGCTACGGATACAATAATCGCAAGCACCGTGAGAACACTTCTTTTTTTATGCGTTTTGATGTGACGGAGCGTGAGTGTGTTAATAATATTCACTTATCTCACCTCGTCCCTTACTATTCTGCCGTCCTCAATAGTTATAACTCTGTCGGCGGAAAGCGCAATTCTCTCGTCGTGGGTGATGATTATAACCGTCTGCTTAAATTCCCTGTTAAATTTCCTCAAAAGCTCTATTATTTCCCTGCTGTTTTCGCTGTCCAAATTACCCGTCGGCTCGTCCGCCAGCAGGAGAGCGGGGTTATTCAGCAGAGCTCTGCCTATTGAAACTCTCTGTTGCTGTCCTCCTGAAAGCTCCGACGGCAAATGATTTAATCTCTTGTCAAGTCCCAGCTTTTCAACCAATTCGTTTATCTGATTTTGATTCGGTTTTCTGCCGTCAAGCAGTAAAGGCAATGTGAGATTTTCCTTGACCGTTAAAATCGGAATAAGGTTGTAAAACTGGTAAACAAGACCTATCTGCCGTCTTCTGAAAATGGCAAGAGCGGTTTCATCTAATTTGCTTATATCTGTTTTGTTGATGATAACCTCTCCGCTTGTCGCGCTGTCAACGCCGCCCAAAATATGGAGCAGGGTAGACTTGCCCGAACCCGACGGCCCGATTATTGCGACAAATTCGCCCTGATTTACGCTGAAGGATACGTCGTCAAGGGCTTTAACCTCGGTTTCGCCCTTTCCGTAAACTTTAGTTAAATGTTTTGTTTCAAGTATAGTCATTTTACTCTCTCCTTTCAGCCTAAATAATAGCAGGTCAAAATTACAGTTTCGTGACAAAACCACTTACAATTTTGTCATATTACGGATTTGTAAAATTTAACTGTAAAGCATGTCCCCTTGCCACACTCGCTTTGCACCTCTATAACGGCGTTTTGCTTTGACAGTATATCCTTTGAAAGCGCAAGCCCGATACCCACACTGTCATCGGAGGAATTTTCCCCGTGATAAAATCTTTCAAAGATATGCGGTAAATCTTTTTTTGCGATTCCGCAGCCGTTGTCGGAAATAATCAGCTTGTTGTAAACGCTTGAGGCAACGCTCTCTATTTTAATTTCACCGCCGCTGCCCGTGTGCTCAAGGCAGTTTTTTATTATATTTTGCACAGCCTCCGCCGTCCAGTTTTTATCCGCGCAGAGGTTAAAATTTTGAATATCGGTAACAATTTTGATATTTTTAATGTCGGCGGTAATCAAAAACGGTTTCAAACACTCCTCCAGCATATCGGAAAGCGCAAAGCTTGTGTTTGAAAACTCGACCGTTCCTGCGTCAAGCCTTGAAATCTTTAAAATGGTCGCAATAAGCCACTTAATTCTTTCAAGCTGATTTTGCACTACCTCCAAAAACTCCGCACGCCTTTGGCCGTTTAGCTCGTCCTTAATTATATCCGTCATAACCATTATCGAGGTGAGCGGAGTTTTAAGCTGATGCGAAATATCGGCAAGGAAATCCGCGAGCGCCGTTTTGTCGTTTTTAAGCGCCTCGTTTGACGCCTGGAGCATTACGACAACCTTATAAATATTGTTTTTCAAAAGCGAATACTCGCCCTCCTCGTTATCCGTTATATCAAGGCTGTAATCGCCCGAGCAGACGTGGGAGAGGTAATCGTTCAGCTTTTGAATTTGGGCGTATCTTTCCTTTTCGTTAATGATAAACGCCGTCACAAGAACCGCCGAAAGCGCAAAGCAAAGCGCTCCGCACACGGTATTTATAAAAAATACGGCTGTTGAAACGGCCGCCGCCAAAGCGCACATTACAATTAAAAAGTTTTTTACCTGCTTATCTCTCATTTTAATATATAGCCCATACCCCTGACCGTCTGTATCAGCCGAGGGTTATTGGCGTCCTCCTCAATTTTATCACGCAGTCTTTTTATATAAACCGTAAGCGTATTGTCGTTTACAAAGTCGCCGTCCACATCCCAAATATCCTCAAGCAACTGCTGACGGGAAAGCACCTTTCCACGGTTGTTTATAAAACTTAGGAGCAATCTGTACTCCATAGCGGTCAAAATTATTTCTTCGTTCCTTACGGTAACCTTGGCCTCGTTAGTGTTTACAACCATATCGCCCACCGTTACTTTGCCGTCCGTATTTTCGCCGTTATAACGCCTGAGTACGGATTTTATCCTCGCGAGCAGTTCACGCAGTCTGAACGGCTTTGAGATGTAATCGTCCGCGCCGAGCTCCAGTCCCGTTACAACATTTACCTCATCGTCAAACGCCGTAAGGAATATAACGGGGTAATCGCCCTGCGCCTTTATTTTTTTGCAAATATCGTAACCACTTCCGTCGGGGAGCATCAAATCAAGCAAATAAAGGTCAAAGGTCTTGCTGTTTATTATGCTGTCCGCAATACGAATGTTCTTTGCCAAAGTAACCGAGAAACCTTCGTTTTCAAGAGAATATCTTAAGCCCATACCTATGGCCTCGTCGTCCTCAAGTACAAAAATATTCATCTTTTTCACCTCTATTTAATTTTATCATACAGGGCGGATAAATTCCATTACAGTTTTGTAATAATTGCGCTTTACATATAACTTAGGCAAAAGATGCCACCGCCTTATAGTCGGCAAAAAGGCCGCCAAACATTTTGTTCAGCGGCCGCTTTAATAAGAGGGAGCGGTAAATTGCAGAAATGCTTTTCACCGCGTTATTTTATTTTTGAAAAGGTCTCATATGACGGCTTTTCATTGCCGTATAGGTCGGTTGACCCGTGAACACGCCGCCGCAGTCTGCCTTCTCCGGCTTCGCCGCAATGCGTTCTGTAATCGTTCAGCGAAAACCACACATAACCGCACATATTTGGCAGAGATTTATATATCGGAATGCGTTCAAGTAAAATTTGCGTTCTGGTTTCATCTCCGCCCGAAAATGCCGGCTCGCAAAGCCCGAATTCCGTTACCATTGACGGCTTATCACCGAATTTGTTATATGTGCGTTTAATTACGCCCTCTATGTCATCGCAAGGCTGCCACAGACCGAGATACTCATTCCACATAGCAATATCTCCGTACATTGTCGCGTCGTCAAGGTCGATATTCCCGTCACGGCAAACTGAATTTGAGACATAGTTGACAAGTCTTGATGGGTCGCGCTCTTTGAAATAAGAGTACATTTGCTTAACGTAATCTATCGTTTCCGGAAACTCTCCGCCAAGCTCGTTGCCGACGCCCCAGCAAATTACGGACGGGTGGTGCGAATGGTAATAAATCATCTCATCCGCCTGTTGTTTGGCTATTTCAAGCTGCATGGGAGTTGCCTTTTTCGGATGGCCCCAAAACGGGATTTCCTCTTGAACGAGCAAACCGTTTTCATCGCACCAGTCAAGCAGAGAAGTATCCTGCTGCCAATGAAAGCGTGTGAATACACAGCCTGCGTTTTTTAGCTGAGAAAGGCGCATAATGCTGTGCTCAAGCGGCTCTGCCATACCGTAATCGGGGTGAGAACCCGGCATCCATTCACAGCCCTTCATATATATTTCTTTGCCGTTAATAAGCACCTTCGCGCCCTTTACCTCAACGGTTCGAAAACCTATGCGCTTTGACGTTTCATCGTTTTCCGTTTTAATTTTTACGGTGTAAAGATTTGGATTTTCAGTGTCCCACAGTTTAAGATTTTTAAACGGAATTGATATTTCCGAACAGCCGTCGGGAATAGTTTTTGTAAGAACGGTTTGAGCGGTTTTGTATTCAATAACCTGTATTTCTGCCGATTGCTCCGAATCGGTATAAATATCAATAACGCCGTCGCAGAAATTGCCGTTGATGTTCTCAACCGTGTAATCCGCGTCAAAGTACCAAATATCGCTGTCGTTTCCCAAAGTAAGCGTTACGTTCCTTATGAGTCCGCCGTCGTCCGCCCAATCATAATCAAGAGCGTGCGGAAGCATAGAATTGCTCTTGTAATTGTCTACCGTGACTCTTACCGTGTTTTTTCCGTTCTTTATTAAATCGCTTACGTCAAATTCAAACGGAGTGTACCCCGAGCCAGCGTGGTAACCTGCAAGTCTGCCGTTGACATATACGTTTGCCGTATGATAAGCACAGCCGAAATAGAGAATTGCCGTTTTGCCGACAGCATTTTCAATATTTACTTCTGTTTTGTATTCGGCACAGCCTCGGTAAAGCTGAACCTCTTTTTCGCCGTCAACGTTCCAAGTATGCGGAAGAGTAACTTCCTTTTTGAAACCGAGACTTTCAATTTCAAAATTCCACTTCTTTAAGTCATATACTTTTTTCATAAGCCGCCTTCTTTAATCCTTTCTGCTTAAAATCCATTAAACGTTTGAGCGCCCGATAAATCTAAAAATATAGAAATATTGACGTTTTACATTTTTTATTATACAATGATAAAAAAGGAAATTCTATTGAAAAACCGCTGAAAAATATAGAAATACTGCTAAGAGGCTGACTATGGAAAATATACAAAAGGGCGTATTGAATAAATCTGAGATGTTTTTCTATTCGGCTCGGCAAAGCAAGGATATTTTCTTTTATCCGCTGAGCGCCGGCCATTTTTACTGCAACAGTGATTACAGGGTAGAGAGAAATAATTTTGACAGTATTTTAATTACACACATTATCAGCGGAAGTTTCTCTTTTTTGACGGACGGTCAGACGCTGACTGTAAAGGCGGGTGAAACGGCAGTTATTGACTGCTTTAAACCGCACGCCTATTATACCGATGACAGCTTTGAGGCATATTGGATTCATATAAACGGAAGTAATACAAAAGAGCTGTTTGGCGAGTTAACGGGCAGGTTTGGAAATATAATCGGCTTTGACGGTAAAATCGAGATGTGCATAAAAGATATTTACGGCATTATAAAAAACGGTGAAAATATCAGTGAAAGCAATATGTCGTCAAAAATATACAGCTTGATAATAAGTCTTTTTAATTCCGGCGAACACAATCTCTGCGGCAACACAGTTATTCGGTCGGCTGTAAATTATATTAACAGTAATTACCAAAACAAAATAACGGTTGAAAATATTGCCGATTATGTCAATATGAGCGCGTCTCAGTTTGCAAGACAGTTTAAAAAGCAGGCAGGTACCGCTCCGTATGGCTATCTTCTCGGCGTCAGGCTCACAAAAGCAAAAGAACTCTTAAAAAACACAAGCCTGCCGATAAGCGAAATATCTTATCTGACAGGCTTTGCGGACGAATCAAATTTTATTTACTTTTTTAAAAAGCGTGAAAAAATATCACCGCTTAAATTCAGAAATATTTCGTTCTGATGTAAAAATCAAAGAATAATACAAGAAAAAAGGCGCTCACTTTTCAGTGAACGCCTTTTGCTCGTTTAAGTTTAATTATAACGTCTTTTCTTTTTATAGGCTGTTGCCGCGGCAATTCCGACAGCCGCAAAGCCAAACGCCGCAAACAGAATGCAGGCAGTGCTCATATAGTCCGTGTTTGGAATATCCGCATTCTTGGCAGATTCAGCGTTTGCAAGAACGTAAAGCGAGAGATGGTCAACTGTAAATGTTATATACGCGCCGTCTTCGCTGATTGACGTTTTTACAAGCTCAGCCTTTGAACCGTTAATGTAATATACAAGCGTTTTATTTGCCGCCCATCCTTTAGGAACGGGAATTTTTACCGTTATTTTTCCGTTGGGCTGAATTTCCTGACCTGTAACGGTATTAACAAGCTTGATATTGAACGGAATAAACGTGTCGTACATCTTGCCGACTGTATTCAAAGCGTTATTGTAATCTTTGTCAGACGTGTTGACTTTGTCAACAACCAGCTTAACGTCTTCATAGTAACCGCTGTCGTCGGCGGGGATTTCCACAGCAACGCCGGTTTCGGGGTCGACAAGTTCTTTGGGACCGTTGCTGAACGACGGGTCCGTTTTTCCGCAGACAGTGCAAATGCCGTTATCGAACGAGTGATATTCAAAACTGTCTTTAGCGCCGCATTCGCATTCCTTCCAGTGGTAATCCGAATCCGATTTCCAATCGCCGAAACTATGCTGATGAGGTACTTCGAGCTTTTCAAGTTCTGTACCGTTGCTTATGAGCTCGCCGCATCCAAGGCAATATACATCGCCTGAGTATCCGTTTTCGGCAGTTGTCGGCTCTTTGTAATTTCTAAGTTCCGTTCCGCCGGTGTGCAGGCTCGGGTCTTTCGGCAAATACTCAAAGTCGCAAAAAGCACAGTGAGCTCCGCTCTGACATGATGATGAGCCGCCTTCATGATCGTAGTTTTGGCTGATAACTTCGCAGTTAGGATTAACGCAGGCAAAGGTGTGGCCTTCTGCCGTTCCGATAGCCCGCCCCTCAAATTTATGTTCCGAGGCAGTCGCCGGAACAAGCTCGGCGTCGCAGTCAACACATTTAATTGCAACCGTGCAGTCATGCGGGTCTTCACCGTGTTCATGGCGCTCACTCTCTACATAAGCGCAAACGGAGCAGGTGCGTGAATGGGTTGAATCGTCCGTCTTTGTCCAATCGTTAAATGTGTGAACGGTAAGCGAATCGCTGTCAACAGCGCCGCAAGAGCAGACCTTCCAATGGTGCTCGCCGTCGCTTGCCCAATTTGCATAATCGTGAGTGTGAGTGTCAACAAGCTTTTCAATGGGCTTGCCTTTCTCAATCATCTGTTTACAGCCGAGGCAGTATGTGTCGCCCGTATATCCCTCTTCCTGAATCGTAGCGGGTTTCATATTTCTGATTTCAGTACCGCCGACGTGCTCATTCGGGTTGAGCTCGCCGAATTCAGTATGGCAAAATTCACATTCCGCAAGGTTGCAGCAAGTAGCCTCAATTCCGGCAACGTGCTCCGCCTCCGATTTGGCGTCGCAGCCGGTGTTTGAACAGTGGAGCTTGTGAACGGACGCGGTGTGACCGCTTTCGTCTACAATCCACGAGTGCTCCGCGCCGCCCTTTACAACTTCGTAGTGGCATTCGGAACAGTAATCCGGCGTTGTGCAGTTGCCGTCGCTTATAGGAGTGTGGTCTGCCGTTTCATGGCTTTCACAGCCCGGGTTTGAACAGGTGCGGTAGTGGAATTCCTCTGTCGCGCTCCATTCGCCGCTGTAAGAATGGTCGGCAGCCGCTTTCCTGACCGTATAATCACAAACACTGCATTTTACCGCTTTTGTGCAGTCGCCCTCATAATTGCTGTCAGCAGTTTTGTCATGATGCGTGAGGAGCGTCTGCCCGCCGCATAGTTTGCAGGTCTGCCAATGGAAGTTTCCGTCGGACTGCCACTTGCCGTCGGCAATATGATCGCGCCCGTCAAAGTGACCGCATACGGTGCATTTGCCGTTCTGGTATGTGTGAGCGACCTTTTGCCCGTAATATTGGTTACAATTATTGCAAAGTTCAATGTGATATTCGTTCTCTTCGTTCGGGTAAGGTACGAATTTTCCGCTTTTCGCGTGGGATTGCTGTTTTCTTGTATCTTGCCCGCAGAAATCGCATTTCGGAACAACGGTACAGTCGTCGTCAACAGAGGCGGAGCACCTTTCCTTTGCCGTAGCTTTACAGCCCGGATTAGCGCAGGTTTTCGTGTGATTTTTTTCAGAAAGAGCGTTTACAATCGGCGTATAATTCCAATTATGGTCTGATTGCGCCGTTTTAAGCTCTATATGGCATACGGGGCAGATTACCGGAGTTGTGCAGTCGCCGTCATCGGAAACAGCGGGGTGTTTTCCCGTTGCTGGCTCAGTATATACATCTCCGTAGGCGCCGCAGTCAATACATTTCTTTTGATATGTGCCGGGAGTACCGCAGGTTTTCGGTACAAGCACTACATTGACGTGGAATCTGTGCTGACCTGTCGGTGCGGTTTCAGAATCAGGGATGTTTTCTTTTATTCCGCATCTTGTGCACTGATGGTAAGAGTAACCTCTGTCACTGCAGGTGGGCTGAACAACTATTGTTTCTCCCCATAAATGGTTGTCGCCTTCTCCTCCGACTGTCTGTTCAATTCCGCACTTTTTGCATCTTTGCGTCTTGGAAGTGCCGCAAGGGGACGATTTTAACGTTTCCCACTGATGCCCTGTCGCGGGGACTTCATATATATCGGGCTTGTTGGGATTTTTCTTATGGCAGTACCTGCATTCGCTGGTAGCCGTTCCGGGCTGGTCGCATGTCGGCTTTGTTATATATGTTTCCGAATAATAATGCGTTCCCGTTGTAATAACCTCGCGTGTTTCGGTGTGATGGCACAAGGTGCATTCAAATGATTGAATGCCGTTATTTTGACAGTCGCCGTTATATGTTGTATGGAAGTGACCCGTGTGGCCTTTCTGACCGAGGTCCTCGCATTGAAGTACGACGCCGCAATCTTCACATTCAGTGATTTTAACAACGTCCGTCTCGCATTTTCCGGGGCTTGTAGTTGTGACTTTTTGGTTTTGATGCCTGCTTAGGTCAAGCTCGCCGCCGGCTACCGTGACTTGAACAAAGCCGCAGGTTCGGCAGGTCTTTGTTGTGTATTTAAGATTATCACAACTGCTCTCTTTCACTTCTTCGGGGCCAAAATCATGGCCTGTTGCTTGGCCGCCGTCCGCATAGACAAAAACAGTAAACCATTTTTGGCAATACTGGCAGACGCGTTCGGAAGAAGTAGCCTCAACGCCTTCGCAGGAATTGTCATAAACGCGTTGATTTTGCTCGGCGCGTTTGGGACCGCTTTCTGTCCAAACAATTGTAGCAGTACTGTACAGCTTGTGATGGCCGTTATTTTCTGCTGAGCCGTCTCCGGTACATTCCTGTGACTCAATATCCTCTTTTGTATTAGGCAGTACCGATAAAGGCGATTCAGCGGCCGCGGATTTGTTCACCTCATTTTCGTGGACGTGCCCTATGGCTTCTACGCCGGATACCGATGACAGTACCATGGTGGCGCAGAGTAAGAGGCTGAGAAACATTTGTTTCTTTTTCTTTGCCATACTTGTATTCTCCTTTCAAAACGAAACCGTCTCAATCGGCTTTCCCGCAAAGCTCTGAAATAAGTCGTTTTCGTATATTATTGAGCTTAGTTTATCATACAAACTTGAAAAAAGCAATAGTATTAAATTTGAAAAGTGTGGAAATTGAAGATTTTTGTCAAATTTAAAATATTCGGCTTTCCTGATAATTTTCAGCAGTAATTTTAAATCTTAAAAATTTTTTACAAATATTGTATTTTTATCAGTCAAAATATTGACAAAAGCTCAATATGTATGAGATAATACACTATGTTTAATTATTTCTAATTATACTGTCCGCCGAAAATCGGACGGCAGAATAAATTTAATTGATTTTTACGGAAAGGAGTTGATTGAAAAAACAGACCGGCAATATTTTTACGGGCAAAATGTCTTGTTAAAATGCGGCGTTTTCCCATTCTCATCACACCATGGAACAAGACGCGTTTTTATTTGATACGTTTGATACGTGCAAACGCGCGCCTCTTCGTTCTGTGTAAATAATTAAAATCGCAAATAGGAGGATTGAAAATGAAAACTGCAAAAAACAGAAGCGTTAAACATATAAAACGAAATGTTATTGCTCTGTTGCTTTCCGTTATTATGGTATTTCCTATGCTTCCAATCGGAAAGGCTGTAGGAGGAAGCGATTATCAGGCGAAAAAAATAGCTTCCGATTATTTTTACAATCAGCTCAATGAGCGCGCTAAGGCTATTTATGACAAGCTTTTATCTGAGTTCACAGGCGCCGATAAGGAAAAATATTACGGCGGCACTGAGTTTATCGACCTTATGAACCTTGAAACCAAGGATAAAAAGGTCGTTATCGGAACTTCGGATGTTGAAGCTTACATAAAGAACGGCAATAAAGATATTTTTAACGACTTTACCGCCGCTAAGGACGCTCTTGATTTGGACCATTCAGAGCTTTGGTATATTGATTCGGGGTATTTGTCTTTCCGCGTAACACAGAAAGACGGCGATTATCACGTTCTTATCGGCCCCGGCAGAGGAGATACATACCTTCTTGCCGGCACTGCTTTGGATAACGTTAAGAGCAGGGCAGAGGCGACGGAAAAAGTTATCGACGAAATAGTAAACAATGCGGTAGATTCTCTTAATGAGGCTCAGAATGTAGCGGGCTCCAAATTTTCTGAGCAGGATCAAAAGGCAGCTCTTGTTACTTCGGTGCATGACCAAGTAGTTAAGAGAATCCATTATCGTTATGAAACCGAGTGCCGTAACAAAGGCGAAAACGCAAAGTACATTCGCACAATTTACGGTGCTGTAACTCATGAGGGCGTTTGCGAGGCATATGCGCGCACACTTCAGGTATGCCTTACAAAATTGGGCGTTGAGTGCGTACTCGTTCACGGTATTCAAGACAAGGGAACGCCTGAGGACCATATGTGGAACGTCGTTAATATCCCGGAAAACGGCGAGAACAAATGGTATGCGGTTGACGCTACTTGGGACGACCCGCTCACGGCAAATTGGGACGGCACCCGCGACCTCACTTTTAACGACGGTCTTGACGGCAAAGAAACCAACACTTACCTTATGGTAGGTCAGTCGACTATCGGCGAATATTGGCATCCGTCAGGATACGTTTCAACGGGCAATTTTGAATTTAAATTCCCGACCGTTGAAACAGCCTCTTATTCGGGCGCAACCGCTTTTGGCAGTGACGACGGACTGAAAGTTAAATATTCCGCCGGCGGTTCTCAGGAAGACGGCGTACCGGCAGGCGTTTACACGGCGACATTTAAAGGCTGGAATGCCGAAGAGGCGGCAAAGCACGGTTTCTTCTTTATGATTAAAATGTATGATTATCACCCGGACGGCACTTCAAGCGTAATGGATGAATGGTATTATGCCAACGCCACGCTGTTGCTTACGGTTAAAAATCCCTATTTTGGGGATTATGAGGACGGTCTGCGCTTTTCAAGCCCGACCTGCGAATATGTGGAAATAGCTGTTACGTCCCGCAAGCCCGATCACTTTGAAACTTGGAGCAGCGACCCAAATACAAGCTATCTTTCAAAAGATCCTTACGCAGGTTATTTCAAAGGCGATGAAAGCGAAATCGTTGCACAGTCCGGAATGCTTTATAACGTAAACTCAAAGTATGAGGCTCCTCCTTATGTGCTTACTCAGACGCCCGCTCCCAACGGCAACTCCACAGCAGGTTATGATTATAGGTTTAAAGTAACCTTTGACGACGACCTTTATCATATACTTCCAAATGACAGGAACGCTTTACAGGGCGTAGCCGCCGCGGCAAGCGACAATTTTACAGATAATTACGAACAAGCAAAACTTCAAACCGTTCAGGTTCGTTACACTACAAATCAGCAGGATCTTCACAACAACGGCGCGGTAATTACAACGCAGGTTTCGGGCGAGCTGCCTTTTGACGCCAACCGTGACGGTATTGTTGATATGAACGGCACATACACCGATTTTAAATGGATTTATAAATCCGACCCTGTTTCCGAGGGCGGTCACGGCGTTGAATGTCCTAACGCTGAGAACCATATCGGTGAAAACTGCGATGTTAATAACGGTTGCCCTGTTGTAGGCGTAGAATTTAACTTCCGCGCCTCCGACCAGTGGATCGACGATATTACAGAGTATAATTTCTCAATCGAGGGCGTTGTAGGCTCAAGGTCCGGCAAATTCCCCAATAACTTCTCCACTATCGCTATGGTGCCGGGTCTTTGCCCCGCCTGTTACAGAAGTCAGGGCATAGACTGGAACCTTTGGGGTCAGCCCACTTTACTTGACGCACCTGAAAACCTTGACCTTTATGCTATGGCAAAGTCGGGCGGCACCGATGATGAAACTCTTGCGGCGCTTGACGCAGAAATGAACAAGAGCGACATTAACGGTCGTCTGATGCTCGTTGTAGAGAACAAAAGCAAGGGCGAGGGCAGCCGTGAAGAGTATGAAAATATTAACGGCTATCTTGAAAAAGAAAAGGACATTGACGAGAGTCAGGTTGTCGGTTCTTCCGTATTTGAAATCAATTTCAACCGCATTTGCCCGATGGTTAAGCTTAAACCGAATCAGGGTCAGTCTCTTCGTGTTCAGGTCGGTTATCCTGCCGGCGTAACTTATGAAGATTTAGTCGGCGAAGGCGGCGATATAGAGCTTAAAGCATATCACTTTACACGCTGTGCCGAGAACGATAAAGACCATCCCTGCCCCAACGCAAAGAAAGACGGGCATAAATGGGGCGACGACATCTTAGGCGTTGACGAGATTACAGTTATTCCCACTCCTTACGGTATGGTTATTATGTGCGACGCTTTCTCACCGTTTGAGATTGTCGCAGTCAAGAAGACCGATACCGCCTCCAAAGATTCTGACTCAAACACGGTTGTCGTTGTTTCAGATACAAACGGTACGGTTGAGTACGAAAAGGACGGCAAAAATGTTGAGGCCGTAGGCGACGACGGCAACGTCAAGTTTGCGGCGAACGAAAAGAAAACATTTACCGTTAACCCCAAGAAAGGCTATGTAGTTGATACTGTTTCTTTGGGCGGCAAACAGATAAACGTAGAGAACGGTAAATTTACGGTTGAAAATATTAAGCAAAACGAAGTGCTCAGCGTTACATTTATTCCCGAAACAGTTCAGGAATCTGAGAAAGAACTCGGCGCCACCGTTGTAGCGAATGTTTGCACGCACAGTAATATTGTCAAGGTGCCCGACGCGGACCATCAGAACGACGTCCCCGCAACCTGCACCAAAGAAGGGTACGCTCTTGCAACTAAGTGCGATGACTGCGGCCAGACAATGTCTGAGGCGCACGTAATACCCGCGGCCGGTCACAAGATAGACGAAAGCAACAGCGAGTATTATAAAGAGGGTAAAGCCGCCGGCTGTACTGAGGACGGCGCCCGTAATTTCGCTAAGTGCACCGTTTGTAAAGAAATACTTTCCGACAGCCAGAAAATTCCGGCTACCGGTCACATATTTACAAAATACACAAACGGGAATCAGACCTGCCAGGGCATTGAGCTAAAAGCAAAATGCGACCGTTGCAGCGTTACCGAAACTAAGGTTAACCCTGCGGGCTCGGTTGACCATAAGTTCACTGTTTCTCAAGGCAAAACAGAGGCGACCTGTACTCATAACGCATATGAAACATTTAAGTGCATCTGGTGCGATGAAACGGAGATAAAAGAATACCCCGGAACGATGACTCAGCACACACCCGACGCCAACGGCAACTGCACTCAGTGTAATAAATTTATGTGCGAAGACGGCCATACAATAGTAGCCACAGCGGCTAAGGAAGCGACCTGTACCGAAAGCGGCCATACCGCAGGAGAACAGTGTACGGTCTGCGGATATTGGAAAGTGCCTGAAGAGATTATTCTTCCGAAAGGTCATTCGTTTAACGGCCACACCGCCGGTTCCCAGTGCACTGTCTGCGGTCAGGTAATGACTTCTGATAAACATACTCTTGAAGATATACCCGATACCCCCGCTACCTGCGAAACTCAAGGTACAAAGGGCGGTAAGAGATGTAAGGTCTGCGGAGATATTGTTGAGAAACCAACGGTAGTTGACGCATTAGGGCACGATTGGGACGAGGCGTCCGCCGTATGGAAATGGTCGACAGAGGGCGGCGTATCCGCTTCGGTTACGCTTACTTGTAAGAATGACCGTAACCATCACGAAACATTTGGGGCTGAAATAGCAGATTATGTTATTTCAAAATCCCCAACCTGTACAGAGGAAGGCAACGCGACTTACACCGCATCTGCGGCGGTAGACGGCCTTAAACTCAGCAATGTTTATGAAATTACGCTTCCCATGGCTGAACATCAGTTTGGAAGCGAACCCGTAGAAATAATTCCCGCCACTTGCAATCATCACACTGAAAAGATATATGAGTGTGAGGTGTGCCATTTAAGGCATACAACAATTGAAGAGGGCGAGCTTATGCCGCACTCTATTTCTCCCGAGGCGTCAAAGTCCACACCCGCCGGGTGCACTACCGACGGCGAAATTGTAGGCATTTGTATGGTATGCTATGAAGAGGTGTCCGAACCGATTGCCGCGAAGGGGCACGTTTGGAATACAACGACTCCCGTTTGGAATTGGTCTGATGACTGCAAGGCATGCACCGCCTCGCTTGTATGCGAGTCCTGCAACGAGCAGATTTCCGTTGAAGCGGATGTTTCGGCTGATGTTATAACTGCGCCGACTTGCACCGAATCAGGCGAAACGGTTTACACAGCAAAGGCTGACTTTGACGGTCAGGAATATACCGATAAAATAACCGTTTCAACCGACGCATTGGGGCACAGCGCAAAGAAAGTCGAAGCTAAGGCGCCAACGGCAACCGAGAAAGGCAATATTGCTTATTGGTATTGCGAAAAATGTGAAAAATACTTTAAGGACGAAGCTTTGACTCAGGAAATTACGCTTGAGCAAACCGTTCTTGCCGCAACGGGGGCGGAAAAAGAACCTGCCAAACCGTCTAATCCGGATATACCGAATACGGTTTACAACGACCGTATAGCAGTATGGTTCATACTCGCAGGTATGAGCTCTGTCGGGATTGTATTTACTGCCGTTGCGAAAAAACGCCGTAAAAGCTGCGGCAGATAAGACAGAAAAAGCTTAAATAAACAGCGGAACAGGAATTTCCCGTTCCGCTTTTATTATTACCTTTTTTGAGATAAACGGTTTGGCGTTTATTATTCAGACGGCGCGTAATTTTGAAAGATGCAAAGCTTAGCCTTGCTCAGATGCGCCGTAAAAATAAAACCCTTCCAACATAATTTCAACTTTGTCAGAAGGGATAATAAAAATTCTCATTTACAGATGTTTATACTTGGAAACGCTTGATTTAGCGGCAAAATATATTGTATTTTACTGAGCGTCATAAGTACCGAGCATTTTGGCCTCATCTCTTCGCTGATTAAGGCGCTTAATATTATACTTAAATTCTTTTTCTAATTTTAAATATTTTATATATAAGCCTATTGTAAATATTCCCATAGAAATCGCAATAAGAATAGAAATAATCATTAAAATAAAATTTATTATTCCGGCAATTCCGTACGCAACTGTCAAAAATATACCTGTCTGTTTAGCTAAAGTAATTGCTGATAATATGAAAAGCGCGGCAATAATCTGGCAGATAAACATCCATTTTGCAAGTTCTTTTCTTTGAGTATGATAATGCTTTTCAATATCTAAATACATTTTATTATACATAGTACGACTGAACGTTACAGTTTCATGCTGAAACGCCAATCCGTCTTTATACATAAAATTAAGATAATTTCGATTTATATTTTTTTCCTCTGCTTTTCCGTTTTCAGAAAACACGTCATAAACCAAACCGTTTTCTAATTCATTATTTTCCGCGTCGGAGCTCTGTAAATTTTTTTCGTTTTCCATATATTTACCTCCTCTAAATGTAAGGAAATAAAAATTATCCCGATATAACTTATTTGCTGTTAAGAGTTTTCGTGTACAGCTTTTCAAGCCTCATATATTTGCGTGACAGCGCTCTTAAAACTTTAAATACACTTTTTTATATTTTAACACATATTATTATTTTCTACAATAGTTATTTAATACGGGGTTTGCAACGTCAATAAATTACACTTAAACGACAGCGGCGGCAGGGAGTGAAATTCTCCTCGCCGCCGTTGTTGCTTTTGTCATCTTATAGCGTCTTTCATCGACTTTACGTACTCACCGATATACTTAGGCGCGTCTTTACCGTGCTTTTCAAGCAACTTTATAATAGCGGAGCCGACAATAGCGCCATCCGAAATGTCAGCCATTTTCTTTGCCTGCTCAGGTGTGGAAATACCAAACCCGATAGCGCATGGTACATTTGTGTTTTCTCTTACCACCTTGACAATAGAAACAAGGTCGGTCTTGATTTCACTTCTGGTACCCGTTACGCCGAGGCTTGATACGATATATAGGAATCCTTCGGATTCTTTTGCAATCATGGCAATACGGTTTTCCGAGGTGGGCGCTATGAGAGATACAAGATCCACGCCGTACTGCTTACAAAGGGGTTGAAATTCCTCTTTTTCTTCAAAAGGCAGGTCGGGCAGAATAAGTCCGTCGATTTCAATATCCTTACAGGTGGATATGAATTTTTCCGCGCCGTAGGAGAATACCACGTTGGCGTAAGTCATAAACACCATAGGCGCTTTTACATCCCGACGAAGTTCCTTGACAAATGCGAAGATTTTATCCGTGGTGATGCCGCCGTTCAGCGCTCTCAGGTTGGCGCCCTGAATGACAGGCCCTTCTGCGGTGGGGTCGGAGAACGGGATACCAAGCTCAATAAGGTCGGCGCCGTTTTCCACAGCGGCCTTCACAGCGGCGGCTGTGGTATCAAGATCGGGATCGCCGCAGGTGATAAAGGCAATGAATGCTTTTCCGTTTTCAAATGCTTTTCTGATGTTACTCATGTATATCCTCCCCTCTGTATCGGGCGATTGCGGCGCAGTCCTTGTCACCTCTGCCGGATATGGTAATTACGATAATCTTGTCTTTATCCATAGTCGGCGCTATCTTCACAGCGTGAGCAACGGCGTGCGCCGATTCAATTGCCGGAATGATTCCTTCCGTCTTGGCAAGATATTCGAAAGCATTTACCGCTTCGTCATCAGTCACAGGAACATATTCCGCTCTGCCTATATCGTGAAGATGGGCGTGTTCGGGGCCTACACCGGGATAGTCAAGTCCTGCGGAAATGGAGTAAACGGGTGCAATTTGACCGTATTTATCCTGGCAGAAATAAGACTTCATCCCGTGGAAGATACCGACTCTGCCGGTATTTATGGTCGCCGCCGTTTCAAAGGTGTCAATACCTCTGCCTGCCGCTTCGCAACCAATCAGCCTTACGCCTTTATCCTCAATGAAATGATAGAAACTGCCGATGGCGTTGGAGCCACCGCCCACACAGGCGATAACGGCATCGGGCAGTCTGCCTTCTTTTTGAAGGATTTGCTCCTTAATCTCTTTGGAAATAACCGCCTGAAAATCACGGACGATGGTCGGGAACGGGTGGGGACCCATCACCGAACCGAGGCAGTAGTGGGTATCGGCAATTCGGGAAGTCCACTCTCTCATTGCCTCGGAAACCGCATCCTTGAGGGTTGCGGTGCCGGTCTTTACGGGGATAACCTCTGCGCCAAGCAGACGCATACGGTACACATTAAGAGCTTGACGGATGGTATCTTCTTCGCCCATAAATACCACACATTCCATTCCCAATAATGCGGCGGCGGTGGCGGTGGCAACACCGTGCTGACCCGCTCCCGTCTCGGCGATAAGTCTGGTCTTGCCCATCTTTTTGGCAAGAAGTGCCTGACCGAGCACATTGTTGATTTTATGCGCTCCCGTGTGATTGAGGTCTTCACGCTTGAGGTAGATTTTTGCGCCGCCGAGGTCTTTCGTCATTTTCTCAGCATAGTAAAGCCGTGAAGGTCTGCCGGCGTATTCGTTGAAAAGTTCGGTAAGCTCTCTGTTAAATTCAGAATCATTTTTATAGTGATTATACGCTTCTTCCAGTTCAATGACCGCATTCATCAGCGTTTCGGGGATATACTGACCGCCGTGAATGCCAAAGCGTCCGTTTGGATTTGTCATAATCTCTCTTCCTTTCTAACGGCGGCGACGAAAGCCGCCATTTTGGTTTTATCTTTTAGTCCGCCTGTTTCAATGCCGGAGCTGACATCGACTGCATAGGGGCAGAGTGTTTTGACCGCATCTGCCACATTGTCAGAGTCAAGACCTCCGGCAAGGAAATACGGTTTGGCGATATTTTGGATGAGATTCCAATCAAATACCGTCCCCGTGCCTGCGCCGGAATCAAGCAGTACATAATCGGCGCTGCTTTGTTCAATCTTTTCAATATCACTTGAGGTCTTTATGCGAAACGCCTTGATGATCGGCTTATCGGTGAGCTGACGCAACCGCGCGATATACTCTTCGTCTTCGCCGCCGTGAATCTGAGCTATATCAATGATATTGTCCTGCAATAGCTTTGCGACATTTTGGGGCTCCTCATTTACAAATACACCGACCGCCTGAATTTCAGGCATAAGCATTTGCTTTAACTTCATCGCTTTTTCAGGTGTGACATACCGTTTGCTTTTCGGAGCAAAAACAAATCCGATATAATCGGGTTTCAACTCGTTTGCAACCTCTATATCGCAAGGTCGGGAAAGACCGCATAGCTTAATCTTTGTCATACTGCACCTCGCAGTTCTGCGAGCTTGGCCTTTTTGTCGGTTGCTCTCATCAGAGTTTCACCTATGAGCACCGCATCTGCTCCGATCTCACGAAGTTTTGCCATATCTTCGGCAGTGCTTACACCGCTTTCAGAGACGAATAATACGTCTTTCGGAATAAGACTACGAAGTCTGCGGCTGTTATCGGTATCTACGGAAAAATCCTTGAGGTTGCGGTTGTTGACGCCGATGATGCGTGCGCCTGCTTTTACTGCCATACGGACTTCGGATTCATCATATGCCTCGACTAAAGCGGACAGCCCCAGTTCATCGCAGAGATAAAGGTATTCCCGCAGGTCTTCATCGGTCAGTATGGAGCAGATCAGCAGTACCGCCGATGCGCCCAGCGCCTTTGCCTCGTAGATCATATACTCATCCACCGTAAAGTCCTTGCGAAGACAGGGAATGTTGACGGCGCTTGCAATCTCTTTCAGATATTCGTTACTGCCTAAAAACCATTTCGGCTCGGTCAGGACGGAAATGCAGTCTGCCCCCGCCGATTCGTATTCCTTTGCAATTTTCAGATAGGAGAAATCGGGCGCAATGAGTCCTTTTGAGGGAGATGCTTTTTTACATTCGCAGATAAAGGAGATGCCAGGCCTTTTGAGCGCATTTTCAAAGGCAAAATCCCCTTTGGGCATTGACAGCGCTTGCTGTTTAAGCTCTTGGAGCGGCACCTTCTTTTTAGCCTCAGCCACACGCTCACGGGCGTGTTCAGCAAGCTTATCGAGAATCGTCATACCGCTACCTCCGGGCGGTTGCTGACTTCTATAAGTTTGCGGAGCGTCTCCAGTGCCTTGCCGGAATCAATGATTTCTGCGGCAAGAGCAATACCGTCCTTTATGCTGTCCGCCTTACCGCCAATATAAAGCGCCGCGCCTGCATTCATCAGAACCGCATTCCGTTTTGCTCCCTTTTCACCGTTTAAGATAGCAAGGGTGATTTTTGCATTTTCTTCGGGAGTGCCGCCCTTCAGGTCATCTTTGGTACAACGCTCAAAGCCAAATTCTTCCGGGGTAATGACATAGGATTTGAACCAACCGTCCCGAATTTCGCATACCGTAGTCGGCGCGCTCATGGAAATCTCATCCAGCTTATCCTGTCCGTATACCACCATACCGTGTTTTACGCCAAGGTTAATGAGAACCTGCGCTAACGGTGTTACCAAATATTCATCATATACCCCTAAAAGCTGCATAGTCGGACTGCCGGGATTGGTGAGAGGTCCTAAAATATTGAATACGGTACGGAAACCGAGTTCCTTGCGGATTGCGCCGACATATTTCATAGAGGTGTGATATTTCTGCGCGAAGAAGAAACACATACCGACTTCGCTCAGAAGTTCAATACATCTTTCCGGACTTTGCTGAATGTTGACGTCCAGAGCTTCCAGACAATCCGCTGTTCCGCATTGTGAGGAAGCGGCGCGGTTGCCGTGCTTTGCTACTTTCATACCGCCCGCAGCTGCAACGAGCGCAGAGGTGGTGGAAATGTTGAAGCTGTGCGCGCCGTCGCCGCCGGTACCTACAATCTCAAACAGCTCCATATCGGTTTCCACTTTCGTTGCGTGGTCTCTCATCGCGGCGGCACAGCCTGCAATTTCCTCAGTGGTTTCTGCGCGGGTACTCTTGGTAGCCAATGCTGCCAGAAAGGCGGCATTCTGCGTAGGTGTAGTCTCACCGCTCATAATTTCGTTCATAACGTTGTATGCCTCATCATAGGTAAGGTCTGCTTTATTGGAAATTTTTTCAATTGCTGCTCTAATCATAATTTTCTCTCCTTATTTTAAATGAATAAAATTTTTAAGCATTTGCTTTCCGTTTGGTGTCATAATGGACTCGGGGTGGAATTGCACGCCGTAGATGGGATATTCTTTATGCTGTACTGCCATTACCTCACCGTCCGTAGTGAGGGCAGTTATTTCTAATTCTTCGGGAATAGTGTCTGCATCTGCCGCAAGAGAATGATACCTTGCAACCGGTGCGATTTCGGGACAACCTTTGAACAGCGGGCATTCTGTGTTAAATTTCACATTCGACTGTTTGCCGTGCATCAGTTCCTTTGCATAGGTAACGGTCGCGCCGAACCCCGCGCAGATCGCCTGATGACCGAGGCAAACGCCGAGAATCGGGATGTCGTGGATCCTTTTCACGACATCAATGATGACCCCTGCATCCTCCGGTCTGCCGGGACCGGGCGATAGAATGATATAATCGGGCTTTAAATCTCTGATTTGTTCCGCTGTCATTTCATCGTTGCGGATGACCTTTATATCGGGCTCGACCTCACCGACGAGCTGATAGAGGTTATAGGAAAAACTGTCGTAGTTATCAATCAATAAAATCATAAATCGGCCTCCTGCGCAAGTTCCAGCGCTTTCAATGAAGATTTGGCTTTGTTCAGGCATTCCTCAAATTCCTTTTCGGGAACAGAGTCCGCCACGATACCGGCGCCGCTCCTTACAAACACCTTGCCGTTTTTCTTGTAGGCAATGCGGATTGCTATGCAGGTGTCCATATTACCCGTGAAGTCGATGTATCCGATAGCGCCGCCGTAGATGCCGCGTTTATTGTTTTCCAGTTCCCCAATGAGCTGGCAAGCTCTTATTTTCGGCGCGCCGGAAAGTGTTCCTGCGGGCAGCACCGCTTCAATGGCATCAAGCGCATCGCGGTTATCATCTATCTCGCCGCGTACCGTAGAGCCAATGTGCATCACGTGGGAGAACCGTTCAATGGAATGTAACTTTTCAACCTGCACCGTGCCGAATTTACTGATTTTACCGAGGTCGTTTCTGCCGAGATCTACCAGCATATTGTGTTCGGCAAGCTCCTTTTCATCGGCAAGAAGCTCGGCCTCCAGCGCTCGGTCCTCTTCGTCGGTTTTGCCTCTCGGTCTGGTTCCTGCCAAAGGGAAGGTGTGCAGCACGCCGTTTTCCAGCTTGACTAAGGTTTCCGGCGATGCTCCCGCAACCTCTACGTCTGTTCCGGAGAAATAGAACATATACGGAGAGGGATTGATGGTGCGAAGCATACGGTAAGTGTTTAAGAGACTTCCCTCAAATGGAGCGCTTAGACGGTTGGAAAGCACGATTTGGAAAATGTCACCCTCACGGATATGGCGCTTTGCTTTTTCCACCATACCGCAGAACTGTTCTTTATTGAAAAGCGGCGTGACCTCACCAAGCAGCTTGCCGCCGGGTTCATTTTTCTTCTCGCCGTTTTGAATAAGCTCCACAAGCTGACTAAGCTCCATAATCGCTTTGTTGTAGCCGACCTCCACATCATCCAGCGGCATATTGACGATGAGAATGATTTTTTGCCTTAAATTATCGAACGCAATGACCTTGTCAAAAAGCATCAGGTCAACATCTTTGAAATCTTCGCTGTCTTCCACCTTGCATTTGACGGTCGGTTCGCTGTACCCGAGATAATCGTATGAGAAATATCCGACGAGTCCGCCTGTAAAGGAGGGAAGATAATCAAAACGAGGGCTCTTGTAATCGGCAAGTATCTGACGAAGGTAATCGGATGGGTTGTCTGTTTTGACCTTGAGATTGCCAATCTTCATTTCGCCGTCTATACAGGTGATCTCCATTTTCGGATTGAAACCGAGGAAGGTGTATCGTCCCCAAGTTTCATTTGCCTGTGCGGATTCCAGCATATAGCAATGAGTCGATACATTTTTCAGTATCTTCATCGTTTCGATAGGTGTCGTAAAGTCGGAAAGAATTTCACAGCTTACCGGAAGCACATTATATTTTGCTGCTGAAGCAATTTCCTTGACTTCAGCTAAAGATGGCAGAATTTTCATTCACTGCACCTCCAAATTGAGAAAGTTAATTTGGTGTTTTTTATATTCAAGTCTTTTATCAGGCGCTTTGGGCGCCGCCAGCGCTTTTTCAGCAGCATATTACAACCTCCTGTGAAAAGGAAAAACTCCTTTGACTTTTCACTGCCAAAGGAGTTATAAAACAAAAACGCCCTTGACAGAAATATATTCTCTGTCAAGGACGAATAAAAGACTTATCCGCGGTGCCACCTTGATTCATAGGAACGACCCTATGCGCTTAGCAGGATACCAACATACCCCCGGCATTTATACGCTTGCCTGCAGCGTCGCAGAATACTTTGAGAAAATCTCATTTGACTGCGCCCTCAGCGGCCCATTTGACAACTTGTTTCTTACCTGACTCTCAGCGCCGCAGGTTCTCTGTAAAGGCATTATTGACGTTATCTCCGCTTCAACGGTTTACTCTATTAAATTGTTGTTTATTATATCATCGGTATATGAGATTGTCAAGAGAAATAGCGCAGTTTTTTTAATGTCATAAAAATTTCCGGTTTATGAGATTGATGAAGCATAACAAATATTTAAAGACAACCTTAATAGATTTAATTAACCATATAATGGATAAGTATGTGTTCCTTCCGGCATTACTTCAACTCTTGATATTCTATATTTACCGGTTTGCACATCTTCCACATACATTACTACAATCCAATACTCTTTAAAATCAATTCCTTTATATGCAAAATATGTATCTGCAATATAACGACATTTTATTTCACCGATTTTATATCCGGGTTTTTCAAACTTAAAAATAAATTTATCGCTTATATCTTTTTTTGCTGTTTATACTCAACAATTCTTTTACTTCTTCACGCGTATAACGATTAAGATTGTATTCTTCTTTTTTATATGAAGAATTTTGAATTTCGCATAAATCATTTACCATAAAAGGTCTTAAACTTTTTTTGCTCTGCCATTTTTCAAAACTAAAATCTGTAAGATATTTATAAAGAGATGCTGAAACTAATAGAGTTATAACACAGGATATAGCAAGTATTTTTATGTTTACATAATATAATTCACCGTATATATATCCTTTTAAAACAAATCTAAATGTAAATGCAAAAAAGATAATTGTAACTACTAAATTGATTATAAAAAATGGAAAATTATTCATAACAGCAGTAGACATTTTAAAAAGCATATATGTTATCATTGCTGAAAACACATCGGTAATCAATAAAACAATTAATTTGAGTGAAAATTTATTCATACTTTTATCCTTCTCGAAAATAAAGAGTTAAAAGCAAAACCCTTGCGGGTTCGAATCCCTATTAAAGGTTATTTATATTAAAAACAGAGGCGTTCTTTGAGAATACCTCTGTTTTTGCCACGCCGGAAGGGATTCGACAGATTTTGAATACAAGATCCATACGTTCGGCGACCGAAATTCAAAGAATTTCAGTACCCGCCTCACGCTTTTGCTTAAAAACAATTCACCGAATTGTTTTCTTAACAGCAAAACCCTCGCGGGTTCGAATCCTTATTAAAGGTTATTTATATTAAAAACAGAGGCGTTCTTTAAGAATACCTCTGTTTTTGGCACGCCGGAAGGGATTCGACAGATTTTGAATAAAAAATCCATACGTTCGGCGACCGAAATTCAAAGAATTTCAGTACCCGCCTCACGCTTTTGCTTAAAAACAATTCACCGAATTGTTTTCTTAACAGCAAAACCCTCGCGGGTTCGAATCCCTTTAAAGGTTATTTATATTAAAAACAGAGGCGTTCTTTGAGAATACCTCTGTTTTTGGCACGCCGGAAGGGATTCGAACCCCCGACCTTTTGGTTCGTAGCCAAACACTCTATCCAACTGAGCTACCGGCGCATTTGCTTTATTGCTCGAATATGATAACACTTGAAATTTGATTTGTCAACTCTTTTCAGTAAAAAAACCTTACGGCTATTTTAATTATTTTGCCAAAAGGTCTGTTATTTTTTGTTAAGTTGTGTTATTATAGCATACGTTAACTTTCCGAATTTGAAAGGAAATGAATGAAATGCAAGTTAAATGCGATGTATTGATAGTCGGCTGCGGCGCCGCAGGGCTTTATACATCTCTTTGTCTTCCCGAAAGCGTCAACGCCGTTGTGCTTTCTAAGAAAAACGACACGCTGTCAAACAGTTCGTTGGCGCAGGGCGGCGTTGCGGCCGTTTTAAGCTTTGAAAACGACAGCTTTGAGCTCCATATTGAGGACACTATGATTGCGGGTCAGCGCGCAAACGACATTGACGCTGTGACCACTCTTGTTGAAGAGGGGCCCGACCGTGTCCGCGAAATTATGAAATACGGCGTTGATTTCGATAAAAACGATGACGGAACACTTCAAAAAACACTTGAAGGCGGGCACAGCAGAAGAAGAATTGTTCACCATAAAGATACAACGGGCGCAGAAATAGTTAATAAGCTGTTAGCTGAGGTCCGCAGGCGTAAAAACATTAAAATTATTCAAAACGCGCAGGTGTTTAAGCTTACAAGAGTTAAAAACGGCATATGCGCAAACGTACTGAACGGCAGCGGTCAAGATGAATATTTTGCGTCATACTGCGTTCTTGCGACGGGGGGAATCGGCAGGGTTTACAAATACACTACCAATCCTGTGGTCGCAACGGGCGACGGCATCCGCTTGGCTTATGAAATCGGAGCAAATATAAAGAATTTAAGCTATGTTCAGTTTCATCCGACCGCATTTAATTCGTCCGATAATGAGCAGTTCCTCATAAGCGAGGCGGTAAGGGGCGAGGGCGCGTATCTTCTTAACTGCAAGAAAGAGCGGTTTATGCAGCGCTATGACGACCGTCTTGAGCTTGCGCCACGCGATGTTGTGTCAAAATCTATTATTATTGAATCCCGAAGGACAGGCAGTAACAATTTTTATCTTGACATAACGCACAGAGACAGCGATTATCTTCGCAAAAGATTCCCCGGTATTTATGAAGGGTGTTTAAAATATAATGTTGATATTACGAAAGACCTTATTCCTATTTTTCCGTGTCAGCATTACCTGATGGGCGGAATTGAGGTTGACCTTAATTCACACACAACGGTAAACAGGCTTTACGCCGTCGGAGAATGTTCAAATACGGGCGTGCACGGTAAAAACAGGCTTGCAAGCAATTCGCTTTTAGAGGCGCTTGTATTCGGCAAACGCTGTGCCGATGATATAGCTCACAGTATTTCATCCGGCAGTAAAGCGGTTGAGGTAAGCGAAAGCTGTGAATGCCGAATTGACGGCGCGCCGCTTATCAAGGGCGTTTGCGCGGAAATACGCAATATTATGCAGAGGTCTTATTTTGTAATGCCCGCCAACGAGGACGTTGTGCGTATGGGATTTAAGCGCGTAGGGGAGATTTTAAACCGACTTAAAAGCGGCAGGTTTAAAATAACGCCCGAGTACTGCGAAGCTCTGAGCCTTGCTACTGTGGCGCATATAATTTTAAGGGAGGTCAGCGAAAATGACGCTTAATAAATTTTATATTGATTCTCTTATTGAAAAGGCTATTGAGGAGGATATAAATTACATTGATGTTTCGTCGGATTTGCTTATCCCCGAGGAACAGCGCAACGACTCCTATTTTGTTTCAAAAGACGACGGAATTGTCTGCGGCGTTGACTGCGCAATGCGTGTTTTTGAACTTCTTGACAGCACGTTTGAATTTACCGTTTTGAAGAGGGACGGCGACAGAGTAAACAAAGGCGATATTATAGCCGAATTTAACGGCAAAACTCGCGAGCTTTTAAAGGGCGAGCGCACCGCGCTCAACATTATTCAGCATATGTCAGGCATTGCGACTGCGGCGAATAAGGCTGTTGAGCTTTGCAGGGGCACAAACGCAGACGTTGCCGATACAAGAAAAACTCTTCCGGGGCTTAGAGCAGCGCAAAAGTACGCGGTGGCCTGCGGAGGTGGAAAAAATCACCGATTTAACCTTTCGGACGGGGCAATGCTTAAGGATAATCATATCGACGCCTGCGGAGGGATAATCCGCGCGGTTGAAACGCTTAGGTCAAAGCTCGGGCATATGGTAAAAATTGAGGTGGAAACGAGAAATCTGAACGAGGTATCGCAGGCTTTGCAGGCAGGCGCGGACGTTATTATGCTTGACAATATGGACTGCGCGCAAATGGCGCAGGCGGTTAAAATTATAGGCGGAAAAGCTGTTACGGAGGCCTCGGGCAACATCACTCTTGACAACATCTCCGAGGTTGCAAAAACGGGGGTAGACATTATATCTCTCGGCGCGCTCACTCACTCCGTAAAAGCGTTTGATATTTCAATGAAAATGAAATAAGAATACTATGAATTATACTGAATCGGTAGAATATATACATTCGCTTTTGCGTTTCGGAATAAAGCCGGGGCTTGAACGCGTTTCTATGCTCCTTTCTTCTTTAGGCAATCCGCAGGATAAAATTAAAACTGTACACATTGCGGGTACGAACGGCAAAGGCTCAACCTCAACTCACATTGCAAATATTTTGACTGCGGCAGGGCATAAAACGGGTCTTTATACATCTCCTTACGTTCTTTCGTTTTGCGAACGTATCCAAATTGACGGTCAGACAGTTTCAAAGAACGCTTTGGCGAAAGCGGTTACCGCAGTCCGCGCGGAAATAGAAAAGCTGAATGAAAATAATATAATTATAACTGAATTTGAGGCTATAACCGCGGCGGCTTTTTTGTACTTTTTTGAGGCAGGGTGCGAGTATGCCGTAATTGAGGTAGGTCTCGGCGGCAGGTTTGACGCAACAAATGTTCTTAAATCGCCGCAGGTGTGCGTGATAACGTCAATTTCTCTTGACCATACAAATATTTTAGGCGGTACTCTCTCAAAAATCGCGTTTGAAAAATGCGGAATAATAAAGAGCGGCGTACCTGTCGTAACCTCTGCAAATCAGAGCGGCGAGGCGCTTTGCGTAATAGAAAAAACCGCAAAAAAAGAAAATTGCACTCTTACGGTTGCAAATCCGAAAAGGGCAAAAATCATAAGCGATAAATTGGGCGAAACAGTATTTGAATATAAAAATACCGAATATGTTTTACATCTTAGCGGGGCGCATCAGATAGAAAACGCGGTAAACGCGGTTGAAACGTCAAGACTTCTCGGAATTTCGGAGGATTATATACAAAAAGGAATTTCCAAAACCAAAATGCTCGCAAGAATGGAGGTTATCGGAAAAAATCCTTTAATTATCCGCGACGGCGGCCACAATGAGGGCTGCGCAAAGGCTCTGCGTGATTTTATTTTGCGTTACGGCGTAAAAAAAATCAAAATGCTTATCGGTATGATGGCGGATAAAGATATTGAAAGGTATATGGAAATCGTCTGCCCGCTTTGTGACAGCGTAACCGTTTGCACACCTTCAAATCCAAGAGCGGAAAGCGCTGAAAATCTGTTCGTTTACGCAAAAAAGCACTGCGAAAACGTATTTTTAATTGATAATCCTAAAGAGGCATACAAAGCGGTTTTAAACTCTGCCGATAAAAGTGAAACGGTGCTCGTTTGCGGTTCGTTTTATTTAATGAGCGATATATTTTAATTCAGCGGAGCGAAACATAAAGAAAGGAAAGATACGTTGCGCGAAAGGTTAATTTTAAATTTTCGTGCGAATGGCATATCGTCGGCGATTGCGATGAAAGATTTTATTGAAGACAGAATAAAGGTATTTTTAGAGGAAATAGAGCGCTTAATCATTAAAAAAAGCGTTTCTCAGAACGAATTTTTATATAAGGAATGCGGCTATCAAAAATGCGGCGAACTGCCTGAAATTGACGGTTCCTTTCATAAATTCGTGACATATAAAGACCGTTGGGCGGGCGAATGTGACAAGCACGCTTGGTTTTACAAAAAAATTACCGTTCCCGAAAGCTTTTCACAGGGTGAAACGGTTCTCACAATATCTTCGGACGCCACTGTCGGCTGGGCGGATGTAAACCCCCAGTTTATAGCTTATGTTAACGGAAAATTACAGCAGGGTATTGACAAAAATCACAGAGATATATTTTTAGACGGCGCAGGCGAATATGACGTTTTCCTGTACGCTTACACGGGCAGTATTTTCCCGGAATATGTTGATTTTATCGCGGAGCTGCGTCTTATTGATAAAAAGATAGAAAAGCTTTATTACGATTTAAAGGTTCCGTTTGAAATACTTGAATTTGAGGATGAAAATTCCAGAAATTATTTTGAGATAAAAAAACATCTGAATAATGCCGTTAATCTTATTGATATGCGTAATCCTTATTCGGGAGATTTTTATACTTCGCTGGAGAAAGCGGAAGAGTATCTTCAAACCGAATTTTACGGTCAATACTGCAAAGACGGCGAAATCCACGCAATCTGTATAGGCCATACGCACATTGATGTGGCTTGGGAGTGGACGCTTGCGCAGACAAGAGAGAAAACTCTGCGCTCGTTTTCAACGGTTTTGGCGCTGATGAAAAAATATCCCGAATATGAATTTATGTCAAGTCAGCCTCAGCTTTACAAGTTCCTTGCGGAAGAAAGTCCCGAGCTTTACGAAGAGGTTAAGAAAATGGTAAAGCAGGGCAGGTGGGAAGTTGAAGGCGGAATGTGGGTAGAGGCAGACTGCAACCTTTCTTCCGGTGAAAGCCTCGTCCGCCAGTTCCTTTACGGCAAGCGCTTTATGAAAAAAGAATTCGGCGTTGAAAGTAAAGTCCTTTGGCTGCCGGATGTTTTCGGCTATTCGGCCGCGCTTCCGCAGATAATGAAAAAATGCGGAATCAATAAATTTATAACTTCAAAAATCGGTTGGAACGAGAGCAATAAGATGCCTTATGACGCGTTTCTGTGGCACGGAATCGACGGCACGCCGGTGTTTACATATTTTATGACCGCGCAGGATAAGTGCCGCGGAAAAGAGCCCGCAACGAACGTCACATACAACGCAAAAATAAACGCAAGCCAATTAAGGGGCGCTTATGACCGCTTTCAGCAAAAAGGACTTTATGACGACGTTTTAATAACATTCGGCTACGGCGACGGCGGCGGCGGACCGACCGTCAAAGACCTTGAAATGTACCGCCGCCTTAAAAACGGAATACCGGGAACGTCGACAGCGGTTATGGGCCATGCGGGGTCTTTTCTTGAAAACATCAGGGCAAAGATTGAAAATAATCCTCGACTTCCCCATTGGAACGGCGAGCTTTACCTTGAATTTCATAGGGGTACGTACACTTCTCAGGCAAAGAATAAAAAATACAACCGAAAAAGCGAATTTACATTTGAAAACGCCGAAACGCTGTCTCTTATAAACGAATATCTTACAGGCGCGGATTACCCTAAGGAAAAAATGATGGCGGCGTGGGAAACGATTCTTTTAAATCAGTTCCACGACATTATACCCGGTTCGTCAATTCGGGAGGTTTATGAGGTTTCGCACGCCCAGTATGAGGAAATTCTGAAGACCGGCGGCGAGATTATTGACAACGCGGAAAACAGCATCGCGCAGGGCGTCTGCGCCGATAACGGCTATGTAGTTTTCAACCCGAATTCATTTGTTTCATCTTCCGCCGTCAAAACAGACGAGGGATATATTTTTGCCGAAAACATTCCCGCAAAGGGCTATAAGGTAATTGTGCCTAAAAAACCTCAGTCGGCGGTTACGCTTTCCGACAGAGCTATTGAAAATGAATTTTATAAACTGACGCTTGACGATAACGGAAATTTCTCTTCTGTTTTTGATAAGAGAAACAACCGCGAAGTATTAAAACCGGGCGAAAAGGGCAATGTTTTTACCGTCTATGAAGATTATCCGAGAGAGTATGATAACTGGGAAATCAGCAGTTATTACACGGAAAAGCATTGGGATATTACCGCTCTTGACAGCATAGAAAAGGTTTATGAAGGCGAAAGGGCGGGGCTTAAAATCACAAGAACATACAATAACAGCAAAATTGTTCAGACAATTTTTGTCTATAATCATATTGACCGCATCGATTTTGACACATACATTGACTGGAAAGAATCGCATCTTGTGCTTAAAACCAAATTCCCCGTAGATGTTAATGCCGATAAAGCGACTTATGATATTCAGTTCGGCTCGGTAGAACGTCCCACTCATAAAAACACAAGCTGGGACGCCGCCCGATTTGAGGTTTGCGCACACAAATACTGCGACCTTTCGGAGTACGGTTACGGCGTATCTCTTTTGAACGACTGCAAATACGGTCACGCGGTTCACGACGGCGTAATGAGCCTGACTTTGCTTAAATGCGGCACATTCCCCGACCCCACGGCAGATAAATGCGAGCATACGTTTACATATTCGCTGTACCCCCATTCGGGCGATTACAGGGAGGCCGGAACAATTAAAAGGGCGTATGAGCTGAATGCTCCGATGACCGCCGTAAAAGTAAGGGGAAACAAGGGCGCACTTCCGTGTGAATTTTCGCTTATTTCGGCTGATAAGGAGAATGTTATCTTTGAAACCGCCAAGAAAGAGGAGGACGGCGAGGGGATAATCCTTCGCGGATACGAGTGCTACAACAAGAGAACCGACGTCACGCTTACGCTCGGCGTTCCCGTAAAGAGCGCATATATCTGCGATATGCTTGAAAACGAGGAAACCGAAATCCCCGTAACTAACGGTCAAATTACGCTCTCATTCAAACCGTTTGAAATAGTTACGGTAAAGTTAAAAAAGTAATATCGGCTGTAAAATATTATGATTTCAACTGTAATTCAGCCGGCGTTTATTAAAAATAAAAAATCCGCTGCCGAAAAGCAGCGGATTTTTTAACGGAATTACATTGATAAATGCAGTTAACCTTTTAAATGATACCGGATAGTTTCCATATGTTATATATTGACAAAAAACGCTTTTTGTGATATGAATATATTAGGAAATAAGACGAATTTGATAAATTCACTCTGCGCCGCGTGAGATAATCCGTTGTGCTCAGAATGACATATTTTTATACAGCCTTACCGCGAAAGGAAGTTTATAAAATGAAACAAATCAGAAAAAGCATTGCTGTTTTCCTTTCTGTCCTCATTTGCATTTCCGCAATTTCTATATTCGCGTCGGCGGAAACAAGCGGGGAATATACATATTCCGTGAACGCGGACGGAAGAACCTGTACCATTACGGGGTGCAGCATCAAAAATGCCGAGGTTATGGAAATTCCCGAAACGCTTGACGGTTACACCGTAACGGCGTTTAACGCGTTGCTTGCGTTGAACTACGGCGGCAAAACGGTTGTGCTTCCGAAAACATTGACCTCCTTTTATCGATATACTTTTTGCTATTCGGATTATATCGAAAATATCCTCGTTGCACCGGGAAATCCGGAGTTTTCTTCGCAAGACGGCATTCTTTTCAATAAGGACGGTACTCAACTTTTGGTATATCCGGCAAACAAAGCGGCGGCGGCCTATTCTGTGCCGGAGGGCGTAGAACGCATTGATGACCGCGCCTTTTCCTCAAGTTTGATTACAGATATTGTCCTGCCGAGCAGTTTGAAATCGTTGGGCTTTGAATCGCTTTATAATTGCGATAACCTGAAAACGGTCTATGTTCCCGACAATGTTGAAGTTTTGGAAAAATGTGTGTTTTCTTATTCTGACTCTTTGGAAAGCGTGAGGTTACCCGCAGGTTTAACTTCAATTCCACAGGGTTTGTTTCAAGAATGCAGCTCGCTTCAGTCCGTTCAAATTCCGTCCGGAGTCACAAAGATTACAGATTCGGCATTTGCATGTACCGGGTTAACAGAGGTTGTAATTCCCGACGGTGTAACCGAAATTGAAGTGCGCGCGTTTCAAGGGTGCAAGAATTTAACAAAAGCCGTGATTCCTGCAAGCGTTATTTCAATAGACAAGTTTGCCTTTGAATCGCGGTACAAACGTAATCTGACAATTTACGGTATGCAAAATTCCTACGCGCAGACTTACGCACAGGAAAACGAGATAAATTTCGTCGCGCTGGATGCGTCAAATGTCCTGACTCAGGACAGCAGAACGGGCGATTCCGTTTTGAAAACCAATACGCTCACCGAAAAAGGCGAGTCAGGTGAAACCTTTACGGTGGGTATTCCCGCCGAAACCGTCATTCCTTGGGGAACGCCTTTAACAAATATATCTTACACTGTCGAATCTCATCTCGGCTATCAAAAGACACTGAAAGTAACTGTTGCAGGGAACGGCGCGCTGACCTTTGCTCCCAAAGAGGACGTACTGTTTTCTCTGCCGTACACGCTGTCAGGGGAAACCGTGTTTACAGGCACACAGCCTGTAATTTACCCGTCCGAAGAAAAAACGCTTTCTATGCAGATTGCAGAGGATGCGTGGGCAGATGTCCCTGTCGGGGTATATTCCGGTATTTTGACGTTTACAGCGGAGGCTGTGGAGTAATCGTTTGCAAAATACATAGCGCCGAAAGTTCACAGTGCGGCTGTGTTTTTGAGGGAACAAGTATTTTTTATTTAAAACTTAAATGAAACATAATTTTTTATGGTACAAAACCCACTGCTTTGCGGCAGTGGGTTTTTGTTATGTGTAAAATTATAATATTCGGTTAATCAGATTTTGTAACCGTTCTTGCGGAGAAGATTGTTAATTTTGTCGCTTGTGTCAAGAAGTGTGCTGATAGATTTGTCCTGATTGAGCGTGTCAATAATGTATGAAAGGTATTTTGAACAGTCAACCTCACAGTACCAGTCGCGGTTAAGCAGCTCCGGGATTCTGTAAACGAGGTTAGTTGTAAACACCTTGTCGAACACTCCGTTTCTGTACGCGTTGTCAAAGGCGGCAAGCCCGTCGCAGAAAAGACCGAATGCGGAGAAGATAAACACTCTGTTAGCGCCTAAGTCCTTGAGCTTTGATGCAACCTCAAGCATTGATTCACCTGAGGAAATCATATCGTCAACAACAATAACGTCTTTACCCTCAACATTTGAGCCGAGGAAAGAATGCTCTAAAATGGGGTTTCTGCCGTTAACGACTCTTGAGTAGTCGCGGCGCTTGTAGAACATACCAAGGTCAAGACCCAAAACAGTCGAATAATAAATACATCTGCCCATACCGCCCTCATCGGGTGAGATAACCATCATATGCTCTTTGTCAAAATTGAGCGCTGAAATGTTGTTGACGAGCGATTTAATCATTTGATAAGCGGGGGAAACGTCTTCAAATCCGCAAAGCGGAATTGCGTTTTGAACTCTGGGGTCGTGAGCGTCAAATGTGATTATATTTGAAACGCCCATATTAAGGCAAAGCTCCTGAAGAGCTATTGCGCAGTCAAGCGATTCACGAGATGAGCGCTTGTGCTGCCTGCCCTCATAAAGCATCGGCATAATAACCGTGATGCGCTTTGCCTTGCCCTCAATGGCAGAGATAGTCCTTTTAAGGTTTGCGTAGTGGTCGTCAGGACTCATCGGAACGCTTTGACCGTAAATTTTGTAAGTAATGCCGTGGTTGAACACATCGCAAAGAATGAAAACGTCAGCGCCCCTTGCGGTGTCGCGGAGAGTGCATTTGCCCTCGCCTGTGCCGAATCTCGGAAATGACGCGTCGAGTAAATATGTATCGCGTTCATAACCCGCAAACGCTATGGAGCTTTTGTGCTCGCTTTCCTGCTGGGAGCGCCACCTGACAAGATATTTGTCGATTTTTTCGGCAAGTTGTTCACAGCCCGGAAGAGCGATGATTCCCAAAGTTCCGTGTGGGATAGTAGTAATTTCTCTGTTAGCCATTTTTGAGTCCTCCGCAAAATTTAAAAAATATCACATATTCAGTTTTAAAAATATAACATATATATTCTACTAAAATCTACACTTTTTTCAAGAGTAAATCGGTAAAAAAATATTTTTTAGTGAAAAGCGTGGTCAACCGTTATAACACAGAAAAATCTTTCGTCTATTTTGCTTAATTCTTTCTCTATTTTTTGACATATTTCTCGGTCAGGGCACCGAATATCGCCCGGCAGAAGTACGTCGAAAATCAAATTTGTGTGCGTCGGGCCTTCAACTACCCTGAAATCGTGAATGGACAGCCTCTCGCCGACGGAGGCGACCGCCTCCTGCGTGATTTTGCGAAGCTCGTTGATTCTTTTGTCATTCATTACAACAGGGTCCATATGTATTGAGGTGAGCATACCGTATTCGTTGTAAATATCTCTTTCAATTCCGTCTATAATATCGTGAAGCTCCATAAAATCTTCATCGGAAGGCACCTCGGCGTGAACGGAGGCAAATCTGCAGGAGGGGCCGTAATCGTGGATAATCATATCGTGAACGCCGCAAATGTGCGGGTAAGACAAAATCTTTTCGGATATTTCATCTATAAATTCGGCGTCGGGGGCTCTGCCCAAAATGTCGCCAAGCGTTTCTTTGAGTATGCCAAAACCTGCGGTTAATATGAAAACGGCCACAATTATACCCAAATATCCGTCGATATTAAAATCGGAAAAAGCGGAAACAATAACAGAAACCGCCGCCACTCCCGTTGCAAGGCAGTCGCTGAAGCTGTCTTTCATAACAGCCATCATCGGAGCGGAGTTTATTTTTTTGCCGATAGTTTTGTTAAATATACCGAGCCAGAGCTTACAAATAATACTGACTAAGAGTATTGCAAGGGAGAAAAAGCTAAACTTTACAGGTTCGGGACTGATTATTTTTCCGACTGACTCCTTGAAAAGCTCAATGCCCATAAACAACACGAAAAACGAAACTATAAAGGCCGATATATATTCGATTCTTCCGTGCCCGTAAGGGTGGTCCCTGTCAGGGGGCTTGGCGGAAATTTTGACGCCGAAAAGCGAAACTATCGACGAACCTGCGTCCGAGAGATTGTTGATAGCGTCTGCGGTTATTGAAATACTGCCGGAAATAACGCCTGCCGCGTATTTTGCGCCGGCAAGAAGTAAGTTGAGTACTATTCCCGTAATACTGCTCAGCACGCCGTAAGACGTCCGCACGTTTTTGTCATTGTAGTTTTCACTGTCTTTAATAAATAGTTTAACAAGCAGTGACGTCATAATCTTTACGTCCCCTTTGCTTCCGATTCTAAAATACCGATTATTCCGCTCTTTGCCATAGAAAGCCAAATTGCTGAAATTTGCTTCGGAGATTGGTTGGGAAAATCCTTGAGCCACGAACGCATAAGCCCCAATCCGCCGTTTATGAAATATTCGCAGATAAGACTGTGCTTTTCCGCGCTAAGGTCAGGGCATATAAGTATTAAAAACTCATTGCATTTTTCACACAGCATTTTTCCTATTCCGTCTGAAAATGATATGGACTGCTCGGGAACCGAAAGTATCGAGTAAACATCGAAATTTTGTTTAAAAAAACAGCAGAATTCAAATAGAATTTCACCGGGCTCCTGCTTTATTCTCTCAGCGGTAAATCCGTCGAGTATTTGGCAAAAGCTTTTGTGTATTTCATTTTTAAGACATTCAATTAAATTTTCAATATCGGAATAATGAAGATAAAACGTGCCTCTGTTAATGTCAATACGGTCAGTAAGCTCTTTAACCGTAATTTTATCAATGCTTTTTTCCTGCGCCAGCTCCGTTAGGCTTTTTCTGATAAGCTTTTTGGTGCGCCTGACTCTGCTGTCGTTTTCGTTAATTGCCATACTGGTTGTCCTTCCTTTTTAAATATACTGCGGCGGTTATTTTTTATAAAGGGCTTGCTCGGTCATTATCGTGTATTATATATAAAAACATTTTATTTATCAACACCTTTTTCCGTTTTTGTGTATTTAGTCAAATTTTTATATAAAATTATATATAAATATATATAGCAATATCAATAAATATGTGTTACAATATTAAATGTATATCTATGCGTAAATGTCTTATACGCAGGCAAAATGTTACGTCTTTGTGGGCGGCAGGTTTTATTTCGCCGCGTTTAATGACGGCGCAGGCCTCTTATCGGAAGGAGTAAGTTATGGCGTTTATTGAACTTAACGATGTTGTAAAAACCTATAAAATGGGCGAGGTTGAAATTAAAGCGGTTGATAATATCACTTTTCCCATTGAAAAAGGCGAGTTTGTTGTTATTGTCGGGCCGAGCGGCGCGGGCAAAACAACAGTTTTGAATATTTTGGGCGGAATGGACACGGCGACGTCAGGCACAATTACCGTCGACGGCGAAAACATTTCCAAATTTAATGATAAAGAGTTGACGCGTTACCGCCGTGACGAGGTCGGCTTTGTCTTTCAGTTTTATAATCTTATTCAAAACCTTACGGCTGCCGAAAATGTTGAAATGGCGGCTCAAATTGCAAATAATCCGATTGACCCGGCGAAGATTTTGGGCGAGGTCGGCCTTGGCTCAAGGGCGGGGAACTTTCCGTCGCAGCTTTCGGGCGGCGAACAGCAGCGCGTTTCAATAGCGAGGGCTCTCGCCAAAAACCCGAAACTTTTGCTTTGCGACGAGCCGACAGGTGCGCTTGATTACATTACGGGTAAATCTATTTTAAAACTTTTGCAGGATACCTGCCGTGAAAAAGGAATGACGGTTATAGTTATTACGCACAACACGGCTATCACACCAATGGCTGACAAAATTGTTCAAATTAAAAACGGACAGGTTGACAGAATTCTCATAAATGCAGAGCCGAAACCCGTCGAGCAGATTGAATGGTAAGTTATAATGACGGGGCAATCCGCTTATTGAACGTATAATTAAATGAAAGGAACGGTACCGTGCGCAAAAAGGCAATATAATGACGGGGCAATCCGCTTATTGAATTTTGCTTTGCGCTAATAGCAGTGTATCGCGTGCTTAAAATGACTAAATCACTTCGCAAAGAATTTTTTATGGAAATAAAAAAGAGCGTGAGCCGTTTTATTTCCATTATGCTTATAGTTACTCTCGGCGTCGCTTTTTTTGCGGGCATTCGTTCTTCAAGCCCCGCAATGAAAGATTCGGCGGACGCGCAGTATGACAAAGAAAATTTAATGGATATTCGTGTAGTGGGCACTTTGGGGCTTACCGAAACGGATTTGAGCAAAATACGGGAAATTGACGGTGTAAAGGAAGCGGAAGGCTCGTTTACGACGGATTTTATTTGCCACGTCAATTCAAAAGAGGTTGTCACAAAGGTCATATCTATGCCTCAAAGCATAAACGATGTAAAATGTACCGAAGGACGCTATCCGGAACAGTACAATGAGTGTCTTGCGAGCCGTGAATTTCTTGAGGAATCCGGGCTTAAAATAGGGGATTATATGACGCTTAAAACAGGTACAAGCGAGTCGATTTTTGACACGCTCGCCGCGGAAACGTACACTATTGTTGGCATTTGTTCCTCATCTTATTTTCTAAACGGCAATATGGGAACGGCAACAGTCGGCGACGGCGTGGTGGACGGTTATGTTGTAATTCCGAAGGAATCGTTTGCTACAACCGTCTACACATCGGTTTATCTGACCGTTGACGGCGCGAAACAGCTTAATTGCTTTGGAGACGAATATTCAAACCTTATAAACGGCGTTGAGGAAAAACTGAACGAAATCGCGGAAAACAGATGCGAGGTACGTTACAGCGAGGTTCGTTCGCAGACGACCGAACTGCTTACCAAAGCGAGCAACAAGTACAACTCTAAAAAGGCGATAGCCGAAAGCGAGCTTGAAAAGGCTTATCAGGAGCTTGTTGACAGCGAAGAGGTTTTGAATGAGAGCAAAAAGATTTTTGAAGAAAAAAAGAAAATGCTTGAAGACGCCGAAACCGAAATACCTTTAAGCAAGCAAAGAATTGCCGAAGCAAGGCAAACGGTCGAACAGCTCAGAAAACTGCGTTCCGCCGCGTCGGTAAGCGCGGAAAAGGCTGAGAGCGAGGCGCTGACTTATTACAATAATTGGAAAAATCTTGCGCAAAACGGCGCTCCTGAGGATCAAGTAAAGGACGCTGAAACCAAGTACAACACATTGGCGACTTTGGCCGCTTTTTACCAAAAGCAGGTTGAAGATTACACCGAAAAAATCGATTCCGCAACAAAAGAAATAGAAGACGGCGAAAAGCTCATAAACGAGGTACAGTCGTCCCTTGCCAACAAAGACCGTCTTTTGGCAGAGACGGAAAAGCAGATAAGCGACGCGGAAATCCAGCTTCAAAGAGGAAAAGAGCAGTATGAGATTGCCAAGCAGGACGCGGTAGACGAATTTTCCGACGCGGAGCTTGAGCTTCGCAATGCCGAAACAAGGCTTAACAATATGGAAGTTCCGGAATGGCATGTGCTTGACAGGTCCTCAATAGAATCGTACGCGAGCTTTTTGACCGACGCGCAGAGCATCGGAGCGCTCGGCACAGTGTTCCCGCTCATATTTTTCCTTGTCGCGGCGCTTGTAAGCCTTACAACTATGACAAGAATGGTTGAGGAGCAGAGAACGCAGATAGGCACTCTGAAAGCGCTCGGTTACAGTAAGACCTCAATTATCTCAAAATACATTATGTACGCTTTCCTCGCGAGTTTGGCCGGGTGCGTTATCGGCGTCCTTATCGGCGAATTTACTATACCGTACTTTATACTCAGGGCGTACAAAATGGCATATTACAATCTAAAGCAAACCGTTGTAAGACTTAACGTTTACTCTGCTTTGGCGGCTTCGGTTTTGGCGATACTATGCACGTGCCTTGCATCGTTTGCCGCCTGTTACAGGGAGCTTAAAAGCGCGGCGGCCGAGCTTATGCGCCCAAAGTCTCCGAAGGTCGGAAAACGCATACTGATAGAGCGTATGAAGTTTATTTGGGACAGGCTTGATTTTACACAAAAGGCGGCTTGCCGCAATTTGTTCAGATATAAACGCAGGTTTTTTATGACGCTGTTCGGCGTAGGCGGTTGTATGGCGCTGTTGCTTGTCGGTTTCGGAATTAACGATTCCGTTTCGTCTATGGCGAAAAATCAGTACGGAAAAATATTCAAATACGACGCCGTAGTTTCGGTAGACAGCACTATCACAAGGGCAGGCAGGCGAGCTATGATTTCCGATGTTCAGGATATAACCGAAATCACAGATTTTGCCCAAGCGCACCGCTCGATTATATATTCTGCCAATAATTCCAAACAGATTGAAGACCTCAAATATGCCTATCTTGTCGTTCCGAACGACGCGGAAAATTTTGAAAACTTTGTCGCCATTCAGCCAAGAAACGGCGAAAACAGAGGGATAAAAAATATAATAAACCTTGTCAGAGGCAAAGGAACCGACGCGGCCACAGACGGTCTTGTTCTCGGCGATGACGGCGTAATTATTACCGAAAAATATGCACAGCTTCTTAATGTGGGCATAGGCGACTCAATATTCATCCGTCAAAGTGAGTCGGATTCCGCCTGCAAAGAAGTTAAGGTCAGCGGAATTACTGAAAACTATATGTTTAACTACATTTATATGAGCCGCTCTCTTTACAGCTATTTTTACGGCGAAGAGCCCGATTCCAACATTTTGATGATAAAATTTGATTCAAAAGCAGATACTTCTGCGGCGGTCGACAGCATTTTGAAGATTACGGGTATAACATCGGCAACGCTTAACGATGAAATGCTTGAAGATATAAACAGTATGACCGGCAGGCTGGTATTCATTATCATTATGATGATTGTGGCCGCCGCGCTTTTGGCGTTTGTCGTTATTTATAACCTTAATAACATCAATATCAGCGAGCGGAGGAGAGAACTGGCGACAATTAAGCTTTTGGGCTTTTATGACGATGAGGTAGCAAAATATGTATATAGAGAAAATATTGTTCTGACAGTTCTTGGCACGATTTTGGGCGTTATTCTCGGTATAATTCTTCACAGATTTGTAATGAACACCGTTGAAACGGATGTCTATATGTTCGGCAGAAGTCTTAAAATACTGAGCGTTTTAATTTCAGCGGTGCTGACGGTCATCTTCTCAATGCTTGTAAATGTAATAATGTATTATAAGCTGAGAAAGATTGATATGGTTGAAAGTCTGAAGAGCGTAGAATAAGTCATCGAATATTTTAGGAGATGGTCTGTTGAAAATTATAGAAGGATTGGAACACAGATTTTCTATTGATTCTATTAAAAAAGAAATAGCATTATGGTCAGAGGAAGACGGTCTGAACGAAGAATTTAAAATTCAGTTTGCCGATTTCAACAGCGGAATTGCCATCGCCGTCATTCCTATTGTAATAGTGCTGTGCTTTGTCACTCTTATAATAACGGAGGCTTTCAACAGATTCGGTGTATATAGTACGGGCAATTTTACAATTTACTGTTATGCAACGCTTATGCTCATTTGCGCAATAGCCTATTTTTTGATATATAGAGCGGCTAAAACAGAGCCCTTTAACGAAAAAAAAGTAAACGGAGCAATATACGCCGTGTCAACATCAGTGCTTATTTGGCTTTTTGTGTTTGTTCACGGTACATCGTCTGTTGTCGGGGCGTCAATTATTTATACGGCTACAATTTCTACCGTAACGCAGACAATGATTTTGCCGCCTGTCTTTTCCGGATTTTATATCTTCGGCGGGTTGACAGGCTACACTTTAATAAATATTTTAAAAAAAACAGAGGGCTCTTTTGAGACAGACGCAATTTTAGGTATGGCCATTTTGTCGGTAATATGGTTTATGGTTGCGTATATGCGTTATTACAGCCGTTGCAGGTTAATTTATAACGAGAAAATTATTTCGGCTCAAAACGAGCGGCTCGATGACATTGTAAAACAGTTAATTGAAGAAACCGAACAGCTTGAAGACGCGAAAGCAAAACTTGAAAAGGCTTATGTTACAGACAGGCTCACAGGCGCATACAACCGATGGTATTGGGATAAATTTATAAATTCAATTTCAAAAGAATGTATAGAATGCCAAAAAGACGTTTCCGTTATGATGATAGACCTTGACAACTTTAAAAATGTAAACGATACATACGGTCACGGTATGGGCGACGAATGTCTTATTTCCGTTTCTCAGGTAATTAAAGACGGGATAAGCGAATTTGAAAATACAGAGTTTTTCCGTCTTGGCGGTGAGGAATTTGCAATAGTCAGCTCCTCGTTCGGCAAAACGGAACTGCTCTCTTCCGCCAATAAAATATTAAAGGATATAACAAATATTAAAATTGACGGCTTGAATACAATGCTTACGGCAAGCATAGGCATTTACAAAGGCAAAATTTCATCTGCCGCAGATGTTGAAAAACACCTTTCAAAGGCAGATGCGCAAATGTATAACGCGAAGGCGAACGGCAAAAACAGAGTATCTTTTTCATTTGAATAATTCGGAGGTAATTTTATGTATCAGCTTGAAAAGCGCGCCGCAGGCGATAAAACTGCGACAATTTTTACAAATATGGGTGTAATTAAAGTTAGACTATTCCCGAAATTTGCCCCTAAAGCGGTTGAAAATTTTGTAACTCACGCTAAAGAGGGATATTATGACGGATTGATTTTCCATAGGGTAATAGACGGATTTATGATTCAAGGCGGAGACCCGAACGGAACGGGAACGGGCGGCGAAAGCATTTGGGGCGAGCCTTTTGAAGACGAATTTACCCCCGAGCTCCACAATATAAGAGGCGCTCTTTCCATGGCAAACGCGGGGCCTTGTACCAACGGAAGTCAATTCTTTATAGTTCAGGCTAAAGAGGTTTCCGAGGATATGCTTGAACAGCTCAGAATGGCTGATGAAAAATATTTCCCAACGGAGTGCATAAACGCTTACGAGCAGTACGGCGGAACGCCGTGGCTGGATTATCATCACACGGTTTTCGGTCAGGTTTTTGAGGGAATGGACGCGGTTGACGCAATAGCAGGCGTCAGCGCCGATTACTTTACCAATAAGCCGAAAAATGACGTAATAATCGAAAAAATAACCGTTGAGGAATGAGGATTTGTAATGCTTTTTAAGAACATAACTCTTCTTGATGAGAATTTCGACGTACAAAAAAATATGTTTGTGGGCACTTGTAAAGATAAAATCGCTTATATCGGCGAGCTTGCGCCTCAAGAAGATTTCGGCGAAGAATACGACGGTAAAAACAAGGTTATTTTACCGGGATTTGTCAACGCGCACACACATTCCCCAATGACCTTGCTGCGCGGGTACGCAGAAAATTTGGCGCTTTCGCGTTGGCTAAATGAGAAGGTGTTTCCTTTTGAGGACAGGCTCAATTCCGACAGAGCATATTACGGCACAATGCTTTCAATAGCCGAGATGCTCTCAAGCGGCACAACGTCGTTTTCCGATATGTATTTCTTTCAGGACGGAGTTATGAGGGCTGTAAAAGAGGCGCGCGCCAAAATAAATTTCAGCCGTTCAATAGTTTCGTTTTCCGATGTGAATTTTCTTGACGATATAAGAGTGATTGAGGCTTTGGAGGCTGTTGAAAAATATCACAATACCGAAAACGGAAAAATTAAAATAGATATGGCTCTGCATGCCGAATACACAAATACTTATTCAATGATTAAGCAGTTCGGAGAATACACAAAAGGCAAGGGGCTTATAAATCATATCCACGTTTCAGAAACAAAATCCGAGCACGAAGACTGTAAGAAAAAATACGGCAAAACTCCTACGGAGCTTTTTTACGACTCAGGCGTGCTTGATTCTCCGTCGCTTTTTGCCCACTGCGTATGGATTGAAGACGGCGACATAGACATTCTCAGGGAAAAGGGTGCAACGGTTGCGCATTGCCCTGCAAGTAATTTAAAGCTCGGCAGCGGAATATGCGATATATATGCGCTTAAAGAAAGGGGCGTTAACGTCGCAATAGGAACAGACTCCGCAGCAAGCAATAACGGGCTTGACAGCTTTAGGGAGATGTATTTGGCGGCCCTTCTGCCGAAAGGGACGCGAAGGCAGGCGGATATTTTGTCCGCAAAGGAAATTATTAAAATGGCGACTTACGGCGGAGCGGCGGCGCAGGGCAGGTTTGACTCTGGGCTTATAAAGGAGGGCTTTAAGGCCGACCTTTGCGTTATCGACACCGACAAGCCAAACCTTTACCCTGATTTTGACATTTTAAATAACATTGTATATTCTGCCGGAAAATCCGATGTTGTGCTTACAATGGCGGACGGCGAGGTTCTATATAGAAACGGCGAATTTTTAACTATCGACATTGAAAAAATATGCTTTGAGGTCAACAGAGTGGTAAAAGAAGTTGTAAGCGAGGTTCAAAATGGTTGAAAAAGCGGCTGAATTTATCAGGTCCAAAACTGACGGCGGTTATGAAATAGGCATAATATGCGGCAGCGGCCTTGGGGGTTTGTGCGATTCGGTTGAAAATCCGATTTATGTAAATTACTCGGATATTCCGAATTTCCCCGTATCGACTGCGCCGGGTCATATCGGCAGGTTTGTGTTTGGAACACTCGGAAATAAAAAGGTAATATGTATGCAGGGCAGAATCCATTATTACGAGGGGTATTCACCCGAAAGCGTTGTTATGCCTGTCCGTGTGATGAAACTTTTGGGCGTTAAAAAGCTTATAGTGACGAATGCGGCGGGCGGAATAAACGAAAATTTTAATGTCGGTGATATTATGATGATAACCGACCATATAAATTTTACGGGCGTAAACCCGCTTGTGGGCAAAAATGACGCTCGCTTTGGCGTAAGGTTTCCCGATATGTCCTTTGCGTACTCTCCTTCACTCAGAAAAACGGCCTGTGAATGTGCAAACAAAATGGGAATCACTTTGCGTGAGGGTGTTTATATCGGCTGTTCGGGCCCGTCTTATGAAACGCCTGCCGAAATACGGGCGTTCAGAGCTTTAGGAGCAGACGCTGTGGGTATGTCCACCGTTATGGAGGTTATTGCCGCTAACCATTGCAAAATGGATGTTTTAGGTTTTTCTCTTGTTGCAAATAAGGCGGCAGGAATGTCAAATAACCGTCTTACCGAGCAGGAGGTAATTGATATAGGCAGGGAAAAGGCGAACGTTATGCAAAAATTAGTCCGAGCCGTTGTGGGTGAGATGTAATGAGCTTTTTAAACGGAGCGACTGTCGGGTATGACGCGGTAAACAATAAAGCCGTGTTTATCGACCAAACGCTTTTGCCGTTGGAATACAAAGAAATATCTACCGATAATTATGACGAAATGTATGACGCGGTAAAAACCTTAAAGGTAAGGGGCGCCCCTGCAATAGGCGTTTTTGCGGGCATTTGCGCCGCCGTTTTAATAAATAAAATCAAAACAAACGATTACGGCGTTTTGATGGGCGAGGTTGAAAAAATCTGCGCCGATTTTGTGAAATGCCGGCCGACCGCAGTAAATCTTAAATGGGCTTTGGAAAAAGTACTTTGTGAGGGAAAAATAAGCTCCGGGGAAAATATAAAGCAAAATCTTAAAACGCTGGCGCTTAAAATGGCGGAGGACGATATTTCCGTCTGCCGAAAAATCGGCGAATACGGCGCTGAGCTTTTAGCAGATAAAAACGCGATTTTGACTCACTGTAACGCCGGAAGTCTGGCGGCAGTGAAATACGGAACGGCACTGGCTCCCGTTTACATAGCGAAAGAGCGTGGCAAAAACATTAAGGTCTATGTAGATGAGACCCGTCCGCTTTTGCAGGGCGCAAGGCTCACGGCGTTTGAGCTTGAAAACGCGGGAGTAGACGCAACCTTGATTTGTGACAACACCGCCGCCGCGGTTATGGCAAAAGGGCTTGTCGACGCGGTGCTCGTCGGGTGCGACCGAGTCGCCAAAAACGGCGACGCCGCAAATAAAATCGGCACTTTGTCGGTTGCGGTTCTGGCAAATTTCTATAAAATACCGTTTTATGTTTGTATGCCGTTTTCAACCTTTGACCCGGCTTTGGATGACGGCTCGCAAATTGTTATTGAAGAAAGGGCGGCCGATGAGGTTACAGACTTTTGGTATAAACAGAAAATGGCGCCGAAAGGCGTTCGCGCTTTAAATTTTGCGTTTGACGTAACGCCCGCCTCTTTAATCACCGCGTTTATAACAGAAAAAGGCGTCATTTCGCCTGCGGAAATAAAAAAATATAGTACGGAGGATACATTTTGATTTACAACAATGTGCTTGACGCTATCGGAAAAACTCCGATGATAAGGCTCAATAAGCTTACGGACGAAAACAGCGCCGAAATTCTTGTAAAATATGAGGGCGTGAATATCGGCGGAAGTATAAAGACAAGAGTGGCATACAATATGCTTTTTCAGGCGGAAAAGCAGGGAAAAATAAATAAAGATTCAATAATTGTCGAGCCGACAAGCGGAAATCAGGGGATAGGAATTGCGCTCGTCGGAGCGGTAAAGGGGTATAAGGTAAAAATTATTATGCCTGATTCCGTCAGCGAGGAGAGAAGAAAACTTGTGGAGCAGTACGGCGCCGAGGTCATTCTGATTCACGATGACGGCGACATCGGAAAGTGCATAGCGGGCTGTCTTGAAATGGCACTTCAAATGGCAAAAGAGGACAAAAACGTTTATATTCCTCAGCAGTTTGAAAATCCCGACAATCCGCTTGTACATAAATACCATACCGCTGTTGAAATTCTTGAGCAGGTTGAGGGGCCTGTTCACGGCTTTTGTTCGGGAGTCGGCACAGGCGGCACGCTTTCCGGGATAGGAGAGGTTTTGAAAAGACAGTATCCTGATATAAAAATTTGGGCGGTTGAGCCTGAGCACGCGGCAATTCTTTCGGGCGGAAGTATCGGCACGCACCTTCAAATGGGCATAGGCGACGGGCTTATTCCTGAAAATCTCAATACCGAGATTTATGAGGATATATGTGTGATTTCCGATGAAGAGGCTCTTGAAACGTCAAGGCGCCTTGCGCGGGAAGAGGGTCTTCTCTGCGGCATTTCCTCCGGCTCAAACGTTGCCGCCGCGATAAGGCTCGCAAAGGCGCTCGGCAAAGGCAAAACCGTTGTAACGATTCTGCCCGATACTGGCGAGCGGTATTTCAGCACTGTTCTTTTTAAATAGGCGATTTAAAACGTAAAACATTGACAAAGAATAAAATTTTGTTATACTTATTACTGTCATTAAGTTTTTGAAAGGAACTTGTTATGGGCTATACTAAAGAAGATATTTTAAGAATTGTTAAGGATAATAATATTAAATTTATTCGTCTTCAGTTTACAGATATTTTCGGTCAGATGAAAAATGTCGCCATTACCGATTCTCAGATTGAAAAGGTTTTAAACAACGGCTCAATGTTTGACGGCTCGTCTATCGAAGGGTTTGTCCGTATCAATGAATCCGATATGTATTTAAAGCCCGATTTGAACACATTTGAAATTCTTCCGTGGAAAGAGGATATTGCGAGAATAATATGCGATGTGTATAAATCAGACAAGACAACTCCGTTTGAGGGCGACCCGAGGGGAGTATATCGCCGTGTTATTGAGGAGGCCGCCGATATGGGCTACACCTTAAACGTAGGCCCAGAGTGCGAATTTTTCCTTTTTGAAAGAGATGAAAAGGGCAACCCCACCACAAAAACCGATGATATTGCGGGGTATTTTGATATTGGCCCTGCGGATTTAGGCGAGGAGTGCAGACGTGATATTTGCCTTGCTTTGAGCAAAATGAATTTTGAGATTGAGCAATCGCACCACGAATGCGCGGCAGGTCAGCATGAAATAGACTTTCGCTTTGTTGAGGCTCTGGACGCCGCCGATAAGGTCGTCACATTTAAGCACGTAGTAAAGAGCTACGCAACGCGCAGGGGGCTGCACGCAACCTTTATGCCAAAACCTGTTTACGGTATTGCGGGCAGCGGTATGCACACAAATATGTCGCTTGTGAAAGACGGGAAAAACGCTTTCTATGACCCTGACGACGCAAATGGGCTTTCGGATATAGCTTACAGTTTTATTGCAGGTCTTCTTGACCACATAAAGGGTATTTCGGCAGTTTCAAATCCGCTTATAAATTCTTATAAAAGGCTTGTTCCCGGTTATGAAGCGCCTGTTTATATTTCGTGGTCCGCGTCAAACCGCTCGGCGCTTGTGCGTGTGCCCGCGACAAGAGGAATGGGTACAAGAGTAGAGCTTCGCTGCCCGGACCCGTCTTGCAATCCGTATCTTGAAATGGCTCTTTGCCTGGCGGCAGGTCTTGACGGTATCAAAAGAAAATTGACTCCGCCCGCGGAAATTACTCAAAATATTTTCTCAATGAGCAAGAAAGAATTAAAGGACGCGCACATTGAGTGCCTGCCCTCGTCGCTGTGCGAGGCGCTTGACGAATTTGAGGCCGACCCGTTTATCAAAGATGTTCTCGGCGAGCATATATTTACAAAATACCTAAAAGGTAAGCGTCACGAGTGGGAGGATTACAGCAGGCGTGTCTCCCAGTGGGAAATTGACCGTTATCTGATGAAATATTGATACGAATACCAAATTTTTACAGCAACAAAAGCCGCTTAATATGCGGTTTTTGTTGACTTATAATTTAAAATATGTTAATATACAGTTGTATATTTAATTGTGAAAAGGGGTTTTCTTATGGCAAAAGGTTTAAAAGATATTGACAGTGCGGCCGCTTCAAAGGGTAAGGGTATTGAAACTCTTTGGCAGTTCGTAAAATTTATTGTAGTTTCACTCGGCGCATTCGTCATTCAGACATTTTTACCTATTCTTATAAAGCTTCCTATGTCAGAGGCGTTCAAACTTCAGACCTTTGACTGGGGTCTGTTTAAATCAACTGCGGAGGTAGGCCTCGGCATTTGGCTTGCGGCAAACATCAGCAACGTAATCGCGCAGATAGTTTCATTCTTTATCAACAGAGATAAAACGTTTAATTCAGACGCAAATATCGCTATAACGCTTCCTATTTACATAATATTTACCATTGCGCTTATTTGCTTCTCTGCTTGGCTTTCTCCCACGCTCATAACTTTCTTTTTGAAGTATGTAGGCGAGAGTACTGCTGTCGCAATTTCAGGCGCTTGCTGTGGAGCTATTCAGTTCTTCCTTTATTTCCCCGTTGACAAAATTCTTTTTTCAAAGAAAAAGGAAAAAAAGGCTGAATAAAATTTTAAAACTGAACCCCGTCGTATAAGACGGGGTGTATTTTTTAGCTTATGTCACAGGCAGGTGTATTTACGGTGAATGAAAAAGCGAACGGCTCTTTGTTAAAGGCAATGCTTAAGGTTTTGTCGCTGTTTTTGACTGTTGTATTTTTACTTTCCACTCTGGGCGCGGTCGCGATAACGGGAGTGCGCCATTTCTTCGGAGACGGCGAGTTTAGAAAATTGGTAAACGAAACCGACTTAAATGCTGTTAAATTTACGTCAAACGGAAAAACCTATACCGCAAGCGATTACGTTTACGAGGCTGTGGCTGAGCTTATGCCGTCGACCGTTAAGAATTATTCAAATATTTTAGATTCCATTTTCGGCAATATGTCAAATCGTATGCTGAAAGATATTATTTCTTCGGATACAATCAATTCCATCGTTAAATCTACAATGATGGATTGCGTGGATTATTACCTTAACAGCGATGTGAAGGCTGCAAAGGAGCGCTTAAACAGCGAAACGCAGGTAGTTGACAGCGCCAAGGCCTATGAAAATGTCAAAACGGTTGACGGAGCAATAAGGATTTATGTCCGTTCATTTATAATAAATACGATAGAAAACACTTCAGGTATTTCATCTGACCAAATAATTGTACTTCTTTCAAAAAATACGGCAAACGCTTTGACAACGACGGCAGTTATTTCTGGAATATTGCTGGTTATCTGCAATTTGGGCTGTATATTTGATTTGCTTTTACATTTTGGCGGCGCCTCTCTTCTTTTCGGTATTGTAATAAAAGTTCTTCAAGGCAAATTTGAAAGCTCGCAGGAGGATAAAACTTTGATAGGCTATCAAATGCTCAAACCCCTTGTTGACAGCTTTTCGTCTAATGCCGCGGCGGGTATAATACTCGGGATTTTAATGATTCTCTCGTTTTTCGCGCTGCTTGTTTTCTTTAAATCAAAGGATAAAGCAAAAGAATAACTTAAATTAAAAAAAGCGGTGATGAACCACCGCTTTTTTACTGCCCGATAATATCTTTAATGACCTCGCCCGCGATAATAAGACCTGCAACCGACGGTACAAACGAAATGCTCGCAGGGGTACGTTCTCCGTCGTTTAGGGGCGTTTCTTCCGAATAGAGGACTTTCAGCTTTTCTACGCACTGCTTTTTTAACTGTGTTCTCATTACTCTGCATAGGGGGCAGACTCTTGTACTGTAAATATCCGAAATTTTAAATTGAGTAGGGTCAAGCTTGTTGCCCGTTCCCATAGATGAAATAATCGGAACCGAGTATGTCTGCGCCGCTTTCGCAAGGCTTACCTTTGCCGTAACGCAGTCGATTGCGTCAACAATGTAGTCAAATTTTTTCAGGCAGAACTCATCTTCATTTTCGGGAAGGTACATTTTCTGAATGGCGTTAACGTCACATTCAGGGTTAATATCGAGTATCCTTTCCTTTGCAACCTCCGCCTTTGGTCTGCCAATCGTTGAGTGCAAGGCGTAAAGCTGACGGTTTATGTTGGTAACATCCACCGCGTCTTTGTCTACTACCGTCATATGCCCCACTCCCGAGCGCGCAAGCGCTTCCGCCGCGTATGAGCCGACTCCGCCCAAACCAAAGACAATGATATTTGAATTTTTCAGTTTTTCAAGGGAAGACTTGCCTATAAGCCTTTCTGTACGGGAAAATATATCCATAAAATCATCTCCTGCCTGCTAAAATAATTTTAACATATTGAAAAAAAATCCGCAATAGTGTATAATATCATATTGAAATTCAGCAAAGGATGTAAAATATATGAAACTCGGTATCGTCGGTCTTCCGAATGTTGGAAAAAGTACACTTTTTAACGCGATAACAAATGCTGGCGCGCAGGCGGCTAACTACGCTTTCTGCACTATTGAACCGAATGTAGGGGTAGTTGCCGTGCCCGACGAGCGGCTTGACAAGCTGACGGAGATGTATAATCCCGTCAAAACAACGCCTGCAAGCATTGAATTTGTGGACATCGCAGGGCTTGTTAAAGGCGCGTCTAAAGGGGAGGGGCTTGGCAATAAATTTCTCTCTCATATTCGTGAGGTCGACGCGATAATTCACGTTGTGCGTTGCTTTGACAATGACGATATTACCCACGTCGACGGCTCGGTTGACCCTGTAAGAGATATTGAAACAATAAACCTTGAGCTGATTTTATCCGATATTGAAATTCTTGACAGAAGAATTGCCAAAACCGAAAAAGATATGAAGGGCGACAAATCCTTAAAACCCGAATTTGATTTTCTATGCCGTGTAAGGGAATCGCTTGAAAACGGAATAAGCGCAAGAGCGGTTGAGACGGACGAAGATGAACGGGAGATACTCGCTTCTGTCCCTCTGCTCTCCGCAAAACCCGTAATTTATGCGTGCAATATGAGCGAAGAGGATTTTGCATCAGGAATTGACGGCAATGAAAGGTATAACGCGGTTAAAAAAATAGCCGAGTCGGAGGGCGCTCAGGTTTTGCCGATTTGCGCTGAGCTTGAGGCTGAAATTTCTTCTATGACAAAGGAAGAAAAGGAGATGTTCCTAAACGATTTCGGCATTGAAAAGGGCGGACTTGACGTTCTTATCCAAAAATCTTACGACCTTCTTGGACTTATGTCGTTTTTGACGGCAGGTCAGCCGGAAGTCAGGGCTTGGACAATTAAAAAGGGTACAAAAGCGCCAAAGGCCGCAGGTAAAATCCATTCTGACATTGAGCGGGGTTTTATTCGCGCAGAGGTTATTTCTTTTGACGATTTAATGGCGCTCGGCTCAATGCAGGCGGCAAAAGAAAAGGGGAAAATCCGTTCCGAGGGCAAGGATTACATTATGCAGGACGGCGATATTGTCCTCTTCAGATTTAACGTTTGATATGAAAATACAATGACGGGGCAAGCCCATTACTTAACAGGAGGGCGGCGGTTTAGCCGCCCGGCAGGCTGTTAGTGCGGTTAATGTCAGCGGTTGATTTAAATTTAATATATTTGTGCTCGTAGCTCAGTTGGATAGAGCGTCAGACTCCGACTCTGAAGGCCGCTGGTTCGAATCCAGTCGGGCACGCCATTAAATGGGTACAAAAAGATGTATCCCCCAAAAGCCTCGGTAATACCGAGGCTTTTTGCTGTTTGCTCTTAAATAAAAAAGTGATTGACCCAAATAGACAATCACTTTTTAAATACTTTAACGCGTGATATTTAGTAAAATCTCTAATCTACCGTTAATCTTTTTTCTTGGCTATTGCCCGCTGTATAGCCTTGATAATTTCCACTACCGGGATTACCGTAAACGCAAGCGCCATGGCGACTGCATATTCAACGGGGCTTATAGCCGTAAAGTGGAAAGCGTTTTTAAGGAACGGAATATAGATAACAGCCGTTGTCAGAACGAGGGAGGCAAGTGTCGCAAGGTAGATAAACTTGTTGTGACTGCCTTTGCACATCATTTTGATGACCGACTGGCGCTGTGAGCGCATATTGAATGAGTGGAAGATTTCGCACATCGACATTGTGAGGAATGCCATTGTAATGCCGTCGGGACTTGAAACCGCGTGGGCGTTCCAGTTGCCCGTTTCAATGAAATGGCCTATATAGTAAGCGGCTATTGTGAGAATTGTAACAAGCACGCCCTGATAGGCAATATCCACGCCTACGCCGCCCGCGAAAATTCCGTCGGTCGCTTTTCTCGGCTGACGTCTCATAATATCTTCCTCGGGTCTTTCCATACCGAGGGCAAGAGCGGGGAATGAGTCAGTAATAAGGTTTATCCAAAGCAGGTGAGTGGGCTCAAGAATTGTAAAGCCTATGAGGTTTGCGACGAAAATCGACATAACCTCCGAAAGGTTAGAGGCAAGCAGGAATTGAATTGCCTTTCTGATGTTGTCGTAAATTCTTCTGCCCTCCGCAACCGCAGAAACGATAGTGGCGAAGTTGTCGTCAGCGAGAACCATATCCGCTACATTCTTTGTAACGTCCGTACCCGTAATGCCCATACCTACGCCTATATCGGCGCTCTTGATTGACGGAGCGTCGTTTACGCCGTCGCCAGTCATAGCCGTTATAAAGCCTTTTTTGCGCCAAGCGTTGACTATCCTTACCTTGTGTTCGGGCTGAACCCTCGCATATACCGAATAGTTGCCGACATTTTCAAGGAATTCCTCATCGGACATATCGTTTAATTCCGACCCGGTTATAGCTTGCGACGCGTCTTTTATTATGCCCAATTCCAACGCTATCGCAACAGCGGTATCCTTGTGGTCGCCGGTTATCATAATCGGGCGGATTCCTGCCGTTGCGCATTCGTCTATCGCGGCCTTTACCTCGGGACGGACAGGGTCAATCATACCCGTAAGTCCGCAGAATATGAGTTCATTTTCAATTTCATCAGGTTCGCAGTTTTCGGGAACCGACGGGAGAGTTTTAAAGCTTGCCGCCAAAACGCGCAGAGCTTTGTCCGCAAACGATTTGTTCGCTTTGAGGATTTCCGCTTTGTCTTCATCGGTAATAGGTCTTACCTTGCCGTCTTTAAGAATCTGCGTGCATCTTTTAAGAATTTCGTCGGGAGCGCCCTTTGTAAACTGAATAATACCTTTTTCGGTCTTGTGAACGGTCGACATCATTTTGCGCATTGAGTCAAAAGGAGCCTCGGCGACTCTCGGCGCGTCTTTAAGCATTTCGTTTTTGTTTAAATCAAGGCTCAAAGCAAAGTTTACAAGCGCGCACTCCGTGGGCTCGCCTATAATATTTCCTTCCTCGTCAATATTGACATCGGTGCAAAGCGACATACACCTTGCAAGAAGTTCTTTGTCGTCGGTAAAGGTGTCGACCACTGTCATTTTATTCTGAGTTAAGGTGCCTGTCTTGTCGGAGCAAATAATCTGCGCGCACCCGAGTGTTTCAACCGCAGTAAGCTTTCTGATTATGGCGTTTTTCTTTGACATATTTGTAACGCCTATTGAGAGAACTATTGTGACAACTGCCGCAAGCCCCTCTGGGATTGCCGCGACTGCAAGCGAAACGGCTATCATAAATGTGTGAAGATAGAATTCGAAATTCGGAGACTGGCCGTCAATAAACTGCCTTACGATTCCGAACGCAAACATAAATACGCATATGCCGATTACAATATAGCTGAGTATTTTGCTTAGCTGAGCGAGCTTTAACTGCAAAGGAGTCTGACCATCCTCAGCCTGAGCAAGAGAATCGGCGATTTTACCCATTTCGGTGTCCATACCCGTTGCGGTGACAACTGCTTTGCCGCGCCCGTAAACTACGGTAGAGCCCATATACATCATATTTTTTCTGTCGCCCAAGGGAATGTCTTTTTCGCCGTCGAGTGAAAGTACGCCGTCAATTTTGTTTGCCGGCACGCTTTCGCCCGTAAGCGCGGCTTCTTCTATTTTAAGGCTTGCGGCCTCGATTATCCTTGCGTCTGCCGGAACGGCGTCGCCCGCTTCAACGAGTATAACATCGCCCACTACCAAGTCTTCGCTGTGAATCTGCACTACCTTACCGTCACGCAAAACCTTGGATGTTGCCGCCGCCATTTCCTGGAGCGCCTCAATTGCCGCCTCCGCTTTGCTCTCCTGGTAGACTCCGAGTATCGCGTTTATTATTACAACCGCTAAGATGATAATAACGTCTGCGTATCCCTCTTTTTCGCCGCCGACGGAAGCTGTAACAGCGGATATGAAGGCCGCAACGATAAGTATAATTATCATCGGGTCCATAAACTGCTCGAAGAACCTTTTAATAATAGATTTCTTTTTGCCTTCCTTTAATTTGTTCTTCCCGTTTTCAGCCAGCCTTTTTTCCGCCTCGGCTGTGCTCAGGCCGTTTGCGGAGGCTTTGACAGAACTGAAAACATCTTCACTCGTCATAATATAATGTTTCAATTTTTACACCTCTTAAATTTTATATTAAGATTTAAAAATTAGACAAGATTGTTCTCCGCCGCTATTGTCGGCGGTTTCGTTTCGGCATCGGGAGGGGATTTTGTCCCTTCCTGATTTCTCCGCGCGGCAGTTGCCGTACCTTGCCGCGCCGCTTGACGGGGCAATCCCTTAACCCCTTATTGAAAAAAGACCTTCGGCATTTTGCCGAAGGTCTTGCTACCAAAAAGGCACGGCAACCAGTCTTTAAAAAGACGGGAATTGTTGATTGCCGATAAAAAGCTACTCCCCTTCAAAGAACAATAACTGTAAATAAATAGTAACACAATGTTAAAATAATGTCAAGAATATATATTCCCTAAATTGTTTAAATTATAACTTAGGCAAGTGATGTATCCCGCCGTTATTGTCGGCGGGATACATTTCGGAATCGGTGGGGATTTGGTTTCCACCGATTCCTCAGCGCGGTTTACACCGCGCATCTTGCAACGTTTAATGACGGGGCAGGCACCTTATTGAACTTAGACAAGATGTATCCCTCCGCTATTGTCGAGGGGGTACCTCTTCGGAATCGGTGGGGATTTGGTTTCCACCGATTCCTCAGCGCGGTTTACACCGCGCATCTTGCCACGTTTAATGACGGGGCAAGCCCCTTATTGAACTTAGGCAAGTGATGTCCCCCGCCTCTAAAGGCGGCGGGATACATTTCGGAATCTGTGGGGATTTGGTTTCCACCTATTCCTCAGCGCGGTTTACACCGCGCATCTTGCCACGTTTAATGACGGGGCAGGCCCCTTATTGAACTTAGGCAAGTGATGTCCCCTCCGCTATTGTCGGGGGCAAGCCCCTTATTGAACTCAGTTTACGCATCCGTTTTTTCTTCGTTGCTTTTGCGGACTGCCTCGTAAACTGGAACGAGCTTTTCTTTTGTAAGAGGATACGCGAATTTATAAAGCAGGAAAATGAGCGTATATGTAACTGCGGGTATAAGCGTGCAAACCTTTAAAATACCTTGGCTGACGCCGTCAACAAAGCCCGCGTTTGCCATAATGTTTACATCGTATCCGACAATGGCAAGAAGTTTCAGCCCGCCGTAATCGGCAATAGTCTGACCGAGCTTTCTGCAAAATGTGTAAACAGCGTAAACCGCGCTCTCGGTTTTAATACCCGTTTTGTATTCCTGATAGTCAATTACATCGGCAACGACGGCCCAGTTTGTAATGGAAACGAATGAATAGCCGAATCCTATTATAAACAAAAGCACCATAAACAGCCATGACTGGTCGGGTCTCGGTTTTAATATAAAGCATGCGATAGCGGCGATAGCCGAGAAAAACGCGCCGAATCCGCTGAGCTCTTTTTTGCCGTATTTCTTAACAAGTTTCGGGACGAAAGGAATCATCAAAGCCATAGGCAGATACTGCGCAATGGTGCCCACGGCCGAAAGCCCCGTGTTGCAGAAATAGTTTTTGTAAAGATATTGGTTGAGCGACGCGAACTGAAGTTGACCGCTTATGAGTATGCCGGTGAGCGCAAGCACTATAAACGGACGGCTCTTTAACATTCCCAGATATGTTTTTTTCATATCGACCTGCGGATTATCGTCAGAGGGAACGCGCTCTTTTGTAGATTTATAGCAGGCAAAGTAAAAAATTATGGCGCATACTGCCATAACGGCCGCGAATATAAACATTCCGTTTGAATTTGCCTCGTTGTGCGGAGTACCGTCTGCGTCTTGAACCTTAGTGTAAATTATAAACGGAGCTATGAGCAGGGGAGCGGCTCCGCCGATACCGCCGCCGATTGTTCTGAATGTTGACAAAAGCGTTCTGCCGTCAGGGTCGTCGGTAATTACCGACGCGAGCGACCCGAATGGAACGTTAATACCCGTGTAAAGCATACCGAACGCGATATATGTAATGTATGCAAATGTGAGAATTACCCACTGCTTGTTTGTAACTCTGCTTATGTCAAAAAAGCATAAAAGCTGAGAAAGAGCCACAGGAACAGCTATTATCTTTATGTAAGAACGGTATTTTCCGTCCTTCCCGGGGCGCCTTTTTGCGACAATAGCGCCCCACATCGGGTCGTTTATCGCGTCCCAAAGCCTTGTAAAAAGGAACAGATCAGCAACTTTTGAAGGCGCGATTTTTAAAACATCGGTGTAAAAAACCTTTAAAAAAGACGATACATAAGTCAGAACAAAAAGGTTGCCGGCGTCGCCGAGCATATAACCGAGACCTTCTTTGATTCCGATTTTATTAGAATTGGTGTTTGCGTTTTTTTCGTTAGCCTGAGATGATTTTTCCACTTATTCCACTTCCTTTTACCCTTTTGCGGATTTACCGTATAAAACCGCAAATTTATTTTAACATAAACGGAGAGATAAAACAATACAATTTAGGCAAGTAGTCGCCGTTTCTTGCCACATAAATGACGGGCAAGCCCCTTATTGAAAAAATCAACAGAAAAAGGTTTTTATTTATTTTTTCAGCTTGTGCATAATCATCAGAGGTAAACGGCGATGGGGCAGAGCTTTTATCCAGAGATGTACTTTTCGCAAATATTTCGGGTCATTTGCCGAAAAAGTTTTTCCGCCGCGGTTGATTTCAATTACTTTTGCGATGATATGGCGGTCTGTAATACCGCTTTCGGGCTCTGTCTGGTTATCGCCGCACAGAATATATCCGTTTTTATCGGAACCGACTATTCTGTGCAGAACAAAGTGACCGTCATCTCTTCGGTAAAAAATTATATCTCCGACAGAATATCCGCTGTCGGATTTTTTTATAATGACCGTGTCGCGGCCCGCCTTTAACAGCGGAAACATACTTGTTCCCGTAATAGGCAGTTCAACCGTTCCGCCGCCGTCAAGTGCGTCTTTAATTGCGGGGTAAATTTCACTGAGAGAAACTCGCTTTTTATTTTCCATTCCGTTACTTCTTTTCCAAGTTTTTATCGGTCTGTTTTCATAATATCATTTAATGAGAAAATAGTCAAGAATCCCCGTACTATATATAGTCGGGGATTTTGTATATTTGTATAAATGGTGTTTATCTTTTGTCCAAAGGCAGATACTCTTGGCCTTTTCCGACGCTCTTGTACGCGGGACGTATAATTTTATCCGCGTTTATAAGCTCCTCTATTCTGTGAGCGGACCAGCCTGCAACTCTTGCAATGGCGAAAATAGGCGTGAACAGCTCTTCGGGAATACCGAGCATGCTGTAAACGAACCCGCTGAAGAAGTCCACGTTGATGCTGACTCCTTTGTAAATTTTGCGCTTTTGCGAAATTAGCTCTTTGCCTATCGTCTCAACTTTGCTGTAAAGCTCAAAATCATCGGTTCTGCCTTTCTCAATGGCAAGCTCTTTGACAAATGAGCGGAAAACCTGAGCGCGCGGGTCAGATACCGAATAAATAGCGTGCCCCATACCGTAAATAAGCCCTTTTCTGTCAAAAGCCTGTTTATCTATAATTTTGGAAAGATAGCCGCGCAATGCCTCGTCATCTTTTGTGTCGGGAACATTTTCTTTAATATTGTTCATCATTTCTATTACCTTAATGTTCGCGCCGCCATGCTTAGGCCCTTTCAAAGAGCAAAGCGCCGCCGCCATTGTGGAATATGTGTCCGAACCTGCCGACGTTACAACGTGGGTGGTGAATGATGAGTTGTTGCCGCCGCCGTGCTCCATATGAAGTATTAAAGCGATGTCAAGAACTTTTACCTCAAGCTCAGTGTACTTCATATCGGGTCTTAACATACGCAATATGTTTTCCGCAGTTGAAAGCGACGGATCAGGCCTGTGAATATAAAGCGAATCGTTGCATTCATAGTGGTTGTACGCATGATAGGCGTAAACAGAAAGCATAGGGAAACAGCTTATCATTCTAAGGCACTGGCAGAGAACGTTTTCAATGCTTAAATCGGACGCTAAGTCGTCATATGCGGCAAGCGTAAGCACGCTTTTCGTGAGCGAATTCATAATGTCCTTGCTGGGGGCTTTCATAATTACGTCGCGTGTAAAGTTTGTCGGCAGTGTGCGCAACTCGGCGAGAATGCCTATAAACTCTTCTAATTCTTTTTTCGACGGCAGTTTGCCGAACAGCAACAGGTAAGTTGCCTCTTCAAAGCCGAATCTGTTATTTCCTCTGCCTTTTATAAGGTCGATAACGTTTATACCCCTGTATGACAGCTTACCGTCGCAGGGGATTCTGCCCTCTGGCGTCTCTTTTACCGCCAAAACTTCGGAAATAGCGGTAAGACCTGCAATAACGCCTTGGCCGTTTTTATCGCGCAGTCCGCGTTTAACGCCGAATTTTTCGTAAAGCTCAGCGTCGATTTTTCCGTTTTCAAGACACATCTGAGCGTGCGTCCGAGTAAAATTGTTCAATTCAGCATTAGTGTAACTCATTTTGTATTCTCCTTTTCTTTTTTTGGGGGGAATATTTGCGGGCTTATATGACGGGTCAAACCCGTTATTTAATAACAACACAATTTATCTTATCTATCATTATAATATATTTTAAAGAATAAATCATTAAAATATTGTAAATTTTTGGGGAAAAGGTAATTTTAGGGCAAAAGATTTAAAAGTCTTGGTGAAATTGAATTTTTGAAAAACTGTAATTTTGAACGTTTTTCTGCATTTTTGCGCGATTTTTCTGCATTTTTACATAACATCTTGACAAAACTTGAAATTTATGTTATAGGGGAAGAAAGAAAGGGAGTGAATTCTGTGGATTTAATAAGGGTTTTGCCCCGATTATATATGTGCAGTCGGGCGTATGGCTGAAAGCCTTCTGCCGGAGTGCCGCTGAGTTTTACTACGGGTATTAAGTATAAACAATGGCAATTATATAATTATGTTTCTTTTAACAGGTAGGAAGGTGAGCTTATGACAAAAAAGAAAATAATAAAAAGAGGTATTTTGATTACAGTTTTATCTGCCGCGGTGATTTTTGCCGCTGTATTTGCACACTATTATTTTACAACTATGTCGCCTGATGAATGCAAAGAATATTGTATAGAGAATACACAGCGAAATGCGACTGATTTTGTTGTATTTAGCGACGGGCGTTATATTGAGAGTTATATATATTATGTTGCGGCAGACGGTGATTCGTCTAAAGCACAGGAGCTTTTTATATTTAAGCGAAAATATTTCGGTCCTCTTGCCAGATATGAATTTATTATGAGCAGTACGCAGAGCGGCAGAGAAGGCGAGGAAAAATTCGGTTCCGTACAGTTTTTCACAATAAATGATGACGGAGAAAAAGACACGGATTCCACTTTGCTGTTCTTTGGCTCAAAAAAAGATTCCGACATCAGTACGTATGAATACACATTGACTGTAAAAGAGGGTTCAAATGTGTACAGCGGAAATGTTCAGAATGATCATTCTATATGGTATGTGAGATTTTGCGGTTTGAATAATACTGATGAAGATTATAAAAAAGTAATATCAGATGTAAAGTTTTATGACTCAAAAGGTAATTTGGTCGGCGTTTATTAAAAAGATGCCGCATTATTCCGTTTCAAATATACATAAATAAAAAGGCGGGGAAACCCGCCTCTTTTAATGCAGATATTTATTTAATAAGGGCTTGCCCCGTAATTATATTTTGCCGAGCGCCTGTTCAATATCGGCAATTATGTCGTCAACATTTTCAATACCCACCGAAAATCTTATTAGGTCGGGCGTAACGCCGCACTCAATAAGTTCTTTGTCCGAAAGCTGTCTGTGCGTTGACGATGCCGGGTGAAGAACACAGGTTCTTGCGTCCGCAACGTGTGTGACGATAGCGGCAAGCCTTAAATTGTTCATAAATTCCTCGGCTTTGGCTCTTCCGCCGTTTACTCCGAATGAAATTACGCCGCAAGTGCCGTTCGGCATATATTTTTCAGCGAGTTCATAATCTTTGCTTGACTTAAGCCCCGGGTAATTTACCCAAGATATTTTTTTATGATTTTCAAGGTATTCGGCTACCTTTTGCGCGTTCGCAACGTGCCTTTCAACCCTTACGGCAAGGCTTTCAAGCCCTAAATTTAAAAGAAAAGAGTTAAACGGCGAGGGCGTTGAGCCGTAATCGCGCATAAGCTGTGCAACAATTTTGGTAATATAGCCCGCTTTGCCGAAATCCTTTGCATATACGGCGCCGTGATAGCTTTCGTCAGGTTCGGTCATACAGGGGTATTTGCCGTTTTGATACCAGTCAAAATTACCGCTGTCAACTATGCACCCGCCTATGGTAGAAGCATGGCCTTCCATATATTTTGTAGTCGAATGAGTGACAATGTCTGCTCCCCATTCAATAGGACGGCAGTTAATTGGCGTGGGGAATGTGTTGTCAATTATGAGCGGAACGCCGTTTGAGTGGGCAATACGGGCAAATTTTTCAATGTCAAGCACGTCAAGGGCCGGGTTCGCAATCGTTTCTCCGAAAACGGCCTTTGTGTTGGGCTTGAACGCGCCTTTAATCTCTTCCTCGGAAGCCCTCGGGTCAACAAAGGTTACGTCGATGCCGAGCTTTCTCATAGTGACGTTGAAAAGATTGAACGTACCGCCGTAAATAGTTGCGGAACTGATGAAATGGTCGCCTGCGCCGAGTATATTTATAAGTGAAAAGAAGTTTGCCGCTTGGCCGGACGATGTGAGAACAGCGGCAAATCCGCCTTCTAACGCCGCAATTTTTGACGCAACAGCGTCGTTGGTCGGGTTGGCAAGACGTGTGTACATATACCCCGGTTCAAGGTCAAAAAGCTTTGCCATATCTGCGGATGTATCATATTTATATGTTGTGCTCTCATATATGGGCAGAACTCTCGGCTCACCGCTTTTCGGCTGCCAGCCCCCCTGAACGCACTTTGTTTCTATTTTTTGGTTAGGGTCGAATCCCATATCTATCACCTCAATTATAAACTTGCCTTAATTGCCGCCATAAGCTCGCTATAAGTTTCAAAAGCGGGGAGCTCAGGGTAATCCGCCTTGATTTTATCGGTGCTTTTGAATAAAAAGCCCGCTTTGCTTGCCTTTATCATACCAAGGTCGTTAAAGCTGTCGCCGCTTGCGATGGTTTCAAATCCAATCGACTGAAGCGCCTTAACGGTTGTAAGCTTTGAATCCTTTATCCTCATTTTAAAGCCCGTAATTTCCCCGTTTTCCGCAACCTCAAGAGTATTGCAGAAAATTGTCGGCATACCGAGCTTTTTCATTAAAGGCCCGGCAAACTGCGTAAACGTATCGCTTATAATAATTACCTGCGTAAGAGAGCGAAGCTCGTCAAGAAATTCTTTTGCTCCGGGCATAGGGTCGATTTTTGCGATAGTCGCCTGCACCTCTTTAAGACCTAACCCGTGCTCTTTAAGGATACTGAGACGGTACCTCATCAGCTTGTCATAGTCCGGTTCGTCTCTTGTAGTTTTTTTAAGCTCGGGAATACCGCTCTCTTCGGCAAAGGCTATCCATATTTCGGGAACCAATACTCCCTCCAAGTCAAGGCATACAATATTCATATCGCTCATAGTAATTCTCCGTTCATATTTAAATTAGAATATATTATATATCAACCGTTTTGATTTTTCAAGTATTTACCAGCCGCTTATATTTCCCGTCTGCATAGCGCCGATAATTTTCTGCCTGATTGCGGGGTACTTCTTTTCAAGCTCCTTTAAAAGCGCCTTAGTTTCTTCTCGGTGAGTCTTTTCGTCTGCCGGACATTCGCTTTTAATTATCGGCAGGTTTTCTTTTCTGACCGCTTTTTCAATATCGGATTCGTAAGCGAATATCAGCGGTCGTATCATATATAAATCTTTTCTCGACAGATATGAAACAGGGGAAAAGCACTCTGCTCTTCCGCCTGAAAACAGGTTCATTATAAAAGTTTCGGCGGCGTCGTCCATATGATGCCCGAGCGCGATTTTGTTACAGCCGAGCTCCTTTGCAGTGTCGTGAATAAGCCCTCTTCGCATTCGCGAGCACAGACTGCACGGATTTTTTTCTTTCCTCGTTTCAAATATTATGTTATATAAATCTGTACGCTTAACGGTATATGGAACGCCTGAATTGACGCAAAGCGTTTCTATTGCGGAATAGTCGCCCTCTTTTCCGAAAAAGCACGGGTCGATTGTAATCGCGCAAAGTTCAAACTTTTTTGGGTAAAAGCGATTTAATTCAACCATACATTTTAAAAGGGCTACGCTGTCTTTCCCGCCTGAAACGCACACGGCAATTTTATCGCCGTTTTCAATCATATCGTATTTTTCTGCGGCCGCGCGGGCAAGACTTAACAGCTTTTGCATTATTTCACCTTCGTTTTTTCTATATTTTATATCTTTACAATTAAAAAGTAAACAAGGATACGTAAAATTTGTTTGCGAGTAAAATATATAAAAAATAAAGTAAATAAAAGAAAACAAGAGATAATTATTTGTTTTGTTAAAAATTATTAAATTATTATTGACAAGTAAAAAAAGATGTGATATTATCTTCGGGCGATAAAAAATATCAGTGGAGGTAAGTTTTATGTCAACTTATATGCCGAAAAAGGGCGATATTACCCGTAATTGGTATGTGCTTGACGCTGCGGGCAAGCCGCTTGGTAAGGTTGCCGCTGAAGCGGCTACGCTTTTAAGAGGCAAGCACAAGCCGACATTCACGCCGAACGCGGACTGCGGCGACCACGTAATCATCATCAACGCGGCACAGATTGTTCTTACAGGTGACAAGCTTAATCAGAAAATGTACTATCATCACACAGGCTATATCGGAAATATGAAAGAAATCAAATACAGCACTATAATGAAGACAAAGCCTGAATTTGCAGTAACAAAAGCGGTTAAAGGTATGATACCTGATTCCGTAATCGGCCGTCAAGCTCTTACGCGTCTTCGCGTTTACGCAGGCGCAGAGCATAAGCACGCTGCACAGAAACCCGAAGTTAGGGAATTTTAAGAAAGGGAGGCAAATTTAGATGTACGAAACAAATCCTTATTTTTACGGTACAGGCAGAAGAAAAAAATCCGTAGCCCGCGTGCGCGTTTACGCAGGTACAGGTAAAATCACAATCAACGACAGAGATATTGACGATTATTTCGGCCTGGAAACGCTCAAGCTTATCGTTCGTCAGCCTCTCACATTGACAGGCACAACAGATAAATTTGACATAGTTTGCCGCGTAAACGGCGGCGGAGTAACAGGTCAGGCAGGCGCGATTCGCCACGGACTTTCAAGAGCTCTTCTCCAGTATGATGAAAATCTTCGCGCGGAGCTCAAAAAAGCAGGTTTCCTGACAAGAGACCCGAGAATGAAGGAAAGAAAGAAGTACGGTCTCAAAGGCGCACGCCGCGCACCGCAGTTCTCAAAGAGATAATTTATTTTTTCAAAAAGCTCCCGTTCGGGGGCTTTTTTATGTGATTTTATAAAAAACGGCATAACGTTTTATTTTTTTGCCTATATTATTATTGTATAGAAAAAGATGAATATTTTTTGAAAAATTATCATATAACTTAGGCAAGAGACATACCCCGCCTCAGGCGGCGGGCTCCGTTTTCGGAATCAGTGGGGATTTTGTATCCTCCCCGATTCCTCAGCGCGGTTTACACCGCGTCTTGCCACGTTTAATGACGGGGGCAAGCCCCTTATTGAACTTAGGCAAGAGACATACCCCGCCTCAGGCGGCGGGCTCCGTTTTCGGAATCAGCGGGGATTTGGTCTCCCTCTGATTCCTCAGCGCGGTTTACACCGCGTCTTGCCGCGCCACTTGACTGGGCAAGCCTCTTGTGAAATATCTAAAAAAACGAGCTTAAAAGTATCAATTCGTAACCAATTTTGTAACCGTTTTGTAATATTTTGCAACTTTTTTAAAAAACTCACAAAAAAAGTTACAATTTTTGAAAAAATAACCGCAAAAAATTGCTTATAAAAAACGATTCAACTGCCATTTAGTCAAAAATTGACGATGAGTATTATGTAAATTGCACAAAAAGTGTTTGTCGAAAAATTTGACTTTTCGTTGAGTTATGAATATAATACACAAAGTCGTTGGAAGAAACGGATTTTTGCCGTATGCCAAATGACTTTAAATAAAATCAATTAGCGAGAATAACGGTCGGGCCTTAGGCAATTCGTTAAACCCCTTTTCAAAGGCGGTAAGGCGGATAGCGCATTTGCAAAGTCTTATGTTTGGCGCGGCTTATTAAAGGAGCAAACTGATGATTACAAATTTCAAGGGGTATGCGAAGACTGCCAACGGATTACTTATCCGCTGCATTGCGCTTGTTATGACTCTTGTTATAGCCGGCGTAGGTACTTCATTCGCTGCCGCTGACGGTCCGTACACTGTTGACATATACGACGGCCCGCAGGTTTCAAGAGTTGAAACGTCTAAAAATGATGCGAATGCAATTCTTGCCGAAGCAAAAATTGAAATTTCAGAAAATGACAAATTGATTTTGGATGATTTTGTGCCCGGTTCCCAGAGCAAAATTATTGTTTGCCGGGAATCAAAAATCAAGTTTACAGACGCAGACGGAAAAACAAGCGAATTTGTTTTCGCGGGCAGGGTAAGCGAGTTTATTGATTCACAGAAAATTGAGATAGGTGATGGAGCCGTATTGAACGTAAGTCCTACTGCGATTTGCTTTGACGGTATGGAAATTGTATTGACGGCGCCTTACAATGTAACCGTTAATGCAGACGGCGAAAGCGTTAAGGTCTCCTCAATTTCGGCAAATGTCGGCGAACTGCTTAAAGAGCTTGGAATCACTCTCGGCGAGAACGACGAGGTTGAGCCTTCTCAGGATACGCCCCTTTCCGAAAACCTCACTGTAAACGTTTTAAGAGTTGAATACAATTCTTACAGCAAAAGCGAAACGATTCCGTTTACCCAAAAAACGGAGTATTCATCTACAATGTCCAAGGGCACGTCAAAGATTACTCAAAAGGGCGTTAACGGTCAAAAGAACGTTTTTTATAAAGAAAAAACCGTAAACGGAGAGGTTGTTGAGACGACTGTTGAGCGCTCCGAGGAAATTCTTGCCCCCATTCCGCAGATAAAGACTATCGGTTTATACTCGGGCGGAAACAAAGGAGTTATCAAAAATTCTTCGGCGATTTCAGAGCTTAAAATGCCGTCAAAGTACTCCATAGGTTCAAACGGGGTTCCCGCAAACTATAAATACAAAATTACGGGCAAGGCGGCGGCTTACTGTGTTCCCGGCGGTACAACGTCGACAGGCAAAAAGGTAAAGCCCGGTTATATCGCGGTTAACCCGGAGCAAATACCCTACGGCACGGAAATGTATATTGTTTCCGATGACGGTGTGGTTTACGGATACGCTATTGCGGCCGATACGGGCGGATTTGCCAAAGAGGGCAGATTTGTCGTTGACCTTTATATGAATTCAAAAAGCCAGTGCTATGCCTGGGGCGCGAGAAACGTTACAATTTACGTTTTAGGCTGATTAAATTACAGTTTAAATTAAGGACTGCGGCGCAGTCCTTTTTTATTGCTCTTTTTCATAAAATATGGTATAATAATAAAGCAAGTTCTTATTGAAACAACATTTATTTTCGGGAAGTGATTTTATGTTAGTATTGACCGCTGAGGACATCCGCCTTGTTGAGCAAGCGGCAGATGAGAGCAGTATGACATATTTACAGCTTATGGAAAACGCAGGCTCTTACTGCGCAAGGATTATCCGAAAAACATTTGACAGCACTAACAGGCGAAACGTCCTTATAGTCTGCGGAAAAGGCAAAAACGGCGGCGACGGATTTGTCATAGCCCGAAAACTGCTTGAAAACGGATATAATGTAACCGTTATGATGACGGCAGGTCTACCAAAAGATGAGGAATCCTCTGAAATGCTCGCGAGGATTCGCGCGTCGGGAGTGACAATAGTATATTTTGACGCTCAAAATTCGCGGAACGATTATTTCGGTAACGCGCAGATAATCGTTGACTGCGTTTTCGGAATTGGATTTAAGGGCGTTCCCGATGAAACAAGCGCAGACGTATTTGAAAGGATAAATTCTTCATCTGCGGCGGTTGTGAGCGTAGACGTGCCTTCGGGGCTTTACAGCGACAGCGGCGAAACGCCCGGCGCTCACGTCAAAGCCGATATAACCGTTGCCGTAACGTGCTTAAAGCCCGTTCACGTATTAAAGCCTGCCTGCACAGATTGCGGACAGGTGGTCTTGGCTCATATAGGGATACCCGAAGAATGTTTCAAAAAAGTTGCGTCGCCGCTTATCGCCTTTAAAAGCGATGATATAAAAAATTTCTTTCCGAAACATAGGTTTGACAGCCATAAGGGCGATTACGGTACGGTTCTGTTTATCGGCGGCAGTTATGAAATGCCGGGAGCGTCATTTATGGCGACTTCAGCGGCGGTCAACAGCGGCGCCGGGATAGTAAAAGCGGCGTTCCCCGACGCGGCATATCCCGCGCTGGCGTCAAAAACCGTTGAACAGGTGCTTATTCCCCTCCCGAGCAATGAAAGCGGCAGAATTTCACGCAAGGCGCTTCCGAGAATAGCAAAGGAGCTGAAAACCTGCTCCGCCGTTGTGCTCGGATGCGGAATGGGCGTTGACGGCGACACCGAGGAAATCGCGCGGTTTGTAATTGAAAATTCCGACGTTCCCATAATTCTTGACGCCGACGGAATAAATGCCATAAAAGATAATATAGATATAATAGACAGAGCAAAATCTCCCGTGATTTTAACTCCGCACCCGGGTGAAATGGCGCGCCTCGCAAAGCGCAGCGTCGGCGAGATTCAGTCCAACAGGGGCGGGGTAGTCAAAGAATTCACGTCCGCCCATAAATCCGTTTTGGTGCTTAAAGGCGCTTCAACTTTAGTATGTGAAACGGGCGGCGACAGTATTTATATAAATACTACCGGAAATCCTGGTTTGGCTTCGGGAGGCAGCGGAGATGTCCTTGCGGGGCTTATCGCCTCTTTTTGCGCTCAGGGCCTTTCACCTTTTAAAGCGTCGGTCGCGGGCGTGTACATTCACGGTGAGGCAGGTGATACTGTATCGGAAGAGTATTCGCTGAGGGGAAATACTCCGTCTAAGCTTCTTGCGCAAATACCTCTCACTTTAAAAAAATACGAATGAGGTTATTATGAAAAAACTGCTTTGCATTTGTTTATGCTTTATGCTTTTGGCAGGATGTGCAAAGAAAAATGACGTAAAAACAGAGCCGCTTACTTTAAGCGGCTTTAATGCTGTAATAACGACCGATTTAAACGGAATTGAAATTTCGTCAAGCGTTAATTTTGATTTTGCTAACGGATATAAATTCGTTTTCGACTCTCCTAAACTCCTTAAAAATTTGACGGTCAGCGGAAAAGACGGCGAATTTACTCTGTCGGGAGAAAAACTAACGCTCACGCTCCAAACCGACAAGCTTCCGCCGTTAATGGTGTGCAGGGCAATATCCGACTGCATAAACGCCGTCAGCGGAGCCTATCCCGTAAAAACTGATGACGGACTGTTTGAATATGCTTATTATGTTGATAATATACCTTGCAGGCTTTATACGGACGCAGACAAAAATTTTAAAAAACTGATTGTAGGTTCGCAGGAATTTATTTTTAAAAGTTTTTCTTACAACTGACAGGGACTTTCACCCTCAAAACTGAATATTATGTATTGCTCCCCTAAATTTTGCCGCCTATGTTTAAATACGGAATAAAACGGCAAAAATAGTAATAAGAAAATCGGGCGAATTAAATCGCCTTTACGGAAGAGTGATATTGATGAATGTTAAAAGAGGGGACATTTATTACGCTGATTTAAGTCCTGTTGTGGGAAGCGAGCAGGGCGGAGTAAGACCTGTACTGATAGTTCAGAACGATGTGGGCAATAAATACAGTCCAACTGTCATAGCGGCGGCGATAACGAGCCAGCAGGACAAATCCCGCCTGCCGACGCATATAAACGTGAACGGCGACGGATGCGGCCTTTCAAAGGATTCGGTCGTGTTGCTTGAACAAGTCAGAACGCTCGACAAACAAAGGCTTCGTGAGCGTATGGGAAACCTGTCTCAAACAGATATGTCAAAAGTAAACAGAGCGCTGTATGTAAGCTTCGGCTTAGTATAACTCACAGAAAAACGCCCCGCTGATATTAAATCAGCGGGGCGGAATATTAGCGGATTTACCGGGCTGTTGCCGCGCCTTGCCCCATTGATGACGGGGCAATCACCTTATTGAATATATGATGATTTCAAACGGAGCCGTTTGCCTTTTCATTCGCAAATAATTGTGACGATTGAGTTTTTCGGGCATACGATTTCTTCACCTGAATAGGGGAGTGAAGTCTCTTTGAGCTTTTCTTCCTGAGTTGAAACGACAATTTTCATTTTGCTGAAATTGCCGTCAAGACTTACCGACCTGTCTTCTGACTCATTTACAATTACCGTGACGGTTTGGCTTTCAGGAGAGAGAAATGAAAATACGTTGAAATCGTTGCTCTCTTCTGGGAAAAAGCCCGTGTCAAGGCAAACCGAGCCTGCGGGAATAAACTTAGCGAAATGCGCCATAGCGTAATATCGCTCGGCGATGTACCATTTTGAAAAATCATCGTTAGCGCTTAGCATTCCGTCGGCGTAGTCAAAACCGTCCTCTTTGACGCTCGTTTGATTGACCGCGACCCAGGCGGTCCAGCTCTCTGCCCCGCCGAATATCAAGTCCTGACCGATTATCCTCGCCGTTATGAGCGCCCCTTTAAAATTTTTGGTATGGCTTTTGTTGGGCAGTTCGCACCATTCGGACATATCAAATCGAAAATTTCGGTATTTTGACGAGATTTTGCTTTTAAATTCGGCCCTTGTTTCGGCGCTGTCGTCGCTGTGATATGAGTGATACGCGAAAATATCCGTAACGCTCATAATTTTTTCATCTGCGAGCAGAGCCTTTAAATATTCCTCGGTTTTTCCGAACATTTCACCGGTTTCCGGGGCGCACAGCTTTACGGGAAGTTTTCTTCTGATTATTTCTTCCGCGAAAATGTGATAAACCTCGGTTAACTCCTCGGTTTCGTAATGACAGCCTTCCTGCCAAACGTCGGGGCCTCCCCATTTCCACTGCGGTTCGTTGATGGGGCTTATGTAATTAACGGGCAGCCCGTCGTTTAAAAAATGCTCTGTAATATTTAAAAATATATCGGCAAATTTTTTGTAATTCATTTTTGGAATATTGCAGGTGTGGCAAAGCAGACTTCCGGACGTTTGCCCGGTTGAAAGGAGCGACCAGTGCGGAGAATTAGCGAACAAAATAAGCGTGTCGATACTGCCCTTTGAGAGACAGAGTTTCATAAAGTCCACGGCGGTTTTATCAAGCGAGAAATCGTAATGGCCTTCCGCGGCCGCCTTATCAAATACATACATACTTTCGGTTTTTCGCCAAGGGTTTGTGACGCGGCAGTTTTGCTCGTCGGTGCCGCCGCCGACATTGTAGCGGTAGATGTTAAGGTTAAGACCTGTTTTGCCGTATAAAAGCTCGGCTATATCTTCCGCCGCCTGCCCTTTGCAGTATTGGCTCCACCAACAGCTTGACGTGCCGAATCCTTTAACAGTTTGCATCCGTTTTGCATATTTTAAATTGATTACCATATAAATCACCGCTTAAAGATTTGCTTTTACTGCATTATAATATCTCGGCGGATGTAATTCAAGCCGTAAATATAAAAAACAAAAATTATTTTAAAAAAATCTTGACAACGTAAAAAAAGAGTGATAAAATGTGTGCAAATTGAAACAAAGGCTGTGACGAAGACGGCACAAATGAGTCTTTTTCAGAGAGTCGGTGGCAGGTGTGAACCGGCATTGAGCATTTGAACGCCCATCCCTTCCGAGCCGGAAGTCCGAACAATGCGCTGCGCATTCAGTAGGCGCTTCCCGTGATTGCTGCGTAAAGGCATAGGAATTGTTGGATTCCGAGAGCGGCGGCCGAAAGGCTTGCAATTTGAGTGGTACCGCGGATGTGATTTTCACACTCGTCTCAAAGTTTTTGAGGCGAGTGTTTTTTATTTTTTTGTTTTCAAATTTTTACAATATATATTCTTAAAAGGAGGAGAAAGATTTGAATACCACATCAGAAAAAGAAAAACTTTTAGAGGTGGCAATGCGAATTCGCGAAATGAGGGAGATTTCCGGCCTAACCCAGGAAGAAATGGCCGTTGAAACTGAGGTTACCGTTGACGATTACCGACTGTTTGAGGAGGGAAAGCTCGATTTCCCGTTTACTTTCCTTCATAAGTGCGCGCACGTTTTTGACATTGACATCACAAATATTCTTGAGGGCAAAAGCGCGCATCTTAAATCTTACACCGTAACGCGCAAGGGGCACGGTCAAAAGACCGCAAAGGAAGACGGAATTGAAATCGTAAATCTTGCGCCCAAATTCAGCAAAAAAATCGCAGAGCCTCATTTTGTAAAATATGAGTACAGCGAACAGCTTCAAAACAAACCGATTCATTTGACCAACCATTCGGGTCAGGAATTTGACTATGTGCTTAAAGGGAGCCTTAAGGTACAGGTAGGCAACAATATTGAGGAGCTTAACGAGGGGGACAGCATTTATTATAACAGCTCAACTCCCCACGGTATGATAGCTATAAATGGCGAAGACTGCCTTTTCCTTGCAGTCGTTTTGCCGGGAGCGGAGACAAAAGAGGAGCTTGTACGCGACACGCTCATTCCGAAAAAGGCAGATGAGCAGGAATATGTGAGCAACAAGTTTATTGAATGCACTGAGGATGAGCAGGGAAGGCTTACTGCTATTAAATTTAAAAACGAGGATCAATTCAACTTTGCGTTCGACGTTGTTGACGCCATCGCCGCTAAATCTCCCGATAAGACCGCGATGGTACATATCTCAAAAGATATGACGGAGCGCAGATTCACGTTTAACGATATGAAACGCGCCTCTAATCAGGTGGCAAACTACTTTACGTCTCTCGGCATTAAAAAAGGCGACAGAGTTATGCTCGTGTTAAAGCGCCATTATCAATTCTGGTTCTCTATTCTCGCTCTTCATAAAATCGGAGCGGTTGCGATTCCCGCGACTAATATGCTTCAGGAGCACGATTTTGATTACCGCTTTAACACAGGTAAGGTTAACGCTATTGTCTGCACTGCCGACGGCGACGTCGCTCATCAGGTAGACTTGGCGCAGAAAAATTCGCCTACGTTAAAGACAAAAATTCTTGTAGGCGGTACGCGTGAAGGCTGGCACGATTTCAACAGCGAATACGAGCTCTTCAGCGCGCACTATTACCGCACAGAGGATACCGCCTGCGGAAACGACCCGATGATAATGTTGTTTACATCAGGTACAACTGGCTACCCGAAAATTGCTACTCAGTCTTATAAATACGCGCTCGGTCACTATATCACGGCAAAATATTGGCACGGTGTAAGCCCGGACGGACTTCACTTCACCATTTCCGAAACGGGCTGGGGCAAGGCTCTTTGGGGCAAACTTTACGGCCAGTGGCTCTGCGAGGGAGCGGTGTTTACTTACGACTTTGACCGCTTTGATGCAAATACCATTCTTCCGATGTTCGCAAAATACCATATAACAACTTTCTGCGCGCCTCCCACAATGCTTCGTATGATGATTAAACAGGACCTTTCAAAGTTCGACCTTTCGTCTATCCGCCATATGACAACGGCGGGCGAGGCGCTGAATCCAGAGGTTTACAAACAATTTGAAAAGGCAACCGGACTTCAGATAAAAGAGGCGTTCGGTCAGACTGAAACCACAATGGTAATAGGCAATCTTATGGGCTACTCGCATAAGATAGGCTCTATGGGCAGGCCCTCGCCGCTTTATGACTGCGAGATACTTGACTTTGACGGAAATCCCGTTCCCGTAGGCGAAACAGGTGAAATTTGCATTAAGACAAGCGAAAAAATTCCCTGCGGCCTTTTCTCGGGGTATTTTGACAACGAAGAGGCGACCAATGAAGTTTGGCACGACGGCTATTACCACACGGGCGACACGGCTTGGAAAGATGAAGACGGATTTTACTGGTACGTCGGGCGTGTTGACGACGTTATCAAGTCTTCGGGCTACCGTATAGGGCCTTTTGAGATTGAAAGCGTTATTATGGAACTGCCCTATGTTCTTGAATGCGGCGTTTCGGCCGCCCCAGACGAGGTCAGGGGTCAGGTGGTAAAAGCTAGCATCGTTCTTACTAACGGCACAAACGGCACCGAAGAGCTTAAAAAAGAAATTCAGGATTATGTAAAAACACATACGGCGCCTTACAAATATCCGAGAATTGTCGTGTTCAAAGATGAACTTCCAAAGACTATCAGCGGCAAAATTCAAAGAAATAAGCTTTAATACTGCAATTTTTAATATTTACCATTGACAAAGAGAAAAAGTTGATTTATAATACTATTCAACAAAAGCGTTGAAGAAGAGTTCAGAAACGGAGCGTGCCTAAAGAGAGGCAACGGTTGGTGCGAGTTGTCGGAACTGCTGTTTCTGTTGTAGCTTCTGAGCCGAGAGGAAGAACGGCAATTTGCTTAGTAGAACTTCTCCGTGACTGCTGCGTTAATGCATACGGCTTGTCAGAGCCTGAGTGGCAATTTCGGTTGCAATTTGAGTGGTACCGCGGGTATTAAATCTAAGTTTAACGCTCGTCTCAAAGAATTAACTTTGGGACGGGTTTTTTCTTGTCCCTTAAAGGAGAAAATGGTATGCAAAAATTAACGGGTCTTGATTTGAAAATCAAGGAAATGTCCGAAAGAATCCGTGAACTTCGAGAAATTACAAAATTTACGCCTGAGGAAATGGCGTCAAAAACGGACGTTTCGGTAGAAGAATATCTTAAATGCGAAAACGGCGACAGCGATTTGAACTTTGCCTTTATTTACCGCTGTGCGCAGGCTTTCGGCGTAGATGTTACCGATATTATCGAGGGCGTAAGCCCCACGCTTCGTTCATATGTTGTGACAAGAAACGGTCAGGGGCAGATGATAGAGCATGCTCACGGTATGGTTTATTACTCCCTCGCCTCCGCTTTCCAAAACAGAATAGCGGATCCGCTCTATGTTAAGTGCGATTACAATGCCGAGGCGGAAAACAGGGAAATCGAGCTTACAACGCACGACGGCCAGGAAATGGATATTGTTATTTCAGGCCACCTTATGGTACAGGTGGGCACGCATACGGAGGTTTTAAATCCCGGCGACACAATATATTATGACAGCGGCACGCCCCACGGTATGAGGGCGGCTCTCGGCGAGGACTGCGTTTTCTACGCCATAGTGCTCAATCCCTCGGGCGAGCCTATTCCCGAGCTCAGCCGCGCGCAAAAGCCGATTGTGAGCATAATTAAGGCAAAAGAAGATAAAAAAGAGAGAATATATAAAAAGTATATCGACGTTGTCAAGAATGAAAACGGCACCCCGGTAAAAATAACCTTTAAAAATCACGACAGGTTCAACTTCGCATTTGACATTATGGATGAGATTGCGAAGAAAGACCCCGACAAGCTCGCGATGCTCCACGTTTCAAGAGAAAAAGAGGAGCGCAGGTTTACGTTTAACGATGTACGCCATTTGTCAAATCAATGCGCTAACTACTTTAAATCAATAGGAATAAAGCGCGGCGACAGGGTAATTCTTATTCTTAAACGCCATTACCAGTTCTGGATGGCAATGCTCGGACTTATGAAGATAGGGGCAATAGGCATACCTGCGGTTGCTCAGCTTCAGGCTCACGATATTGAGTACCGCCTTGTATCTTCGGGAGCGACGACCGTTATCTGCACCGCCGACGGCGACGTAGCGCATCAGGTAGATATTGCGGCGCAAAGCTACCCCGAGCTTGAGAGAAAGCTTATAGTAAACGGCGAAAGAGAAGGCTGGCACAATTTTAACGAGGAATATGTGCTTTACAGCAGTCATTACGAAAGGCCCGACGACGCTCCCGGCGGCGATGATTTAATGCTTATGTACTTTACATCGGGCACTTCGGGCTATCCGAAAATCGCGGCTCATAACTATAAATATCCGCTCGGACATTTCCACACGGCAAAATATTGGCACTGCGTTGACCCCGACGGACTTCATTTGACTATTTCGGACACAGGCTGGGCAAAATCAGCTTGGGGCAAATTTTACGGGCAGTGGATGTGTGAAGCGGCGCTCTTTGTTTACGATTTTGACCGATTTGACGCGGCGGATATTCTGCCGATGTTCGCGAAATATCACATAACTACTTTCTGCGCTCCTCCTACTATGCTTCGTATGCTCGTTAAGCAGGATATTTCAAAATACGATTTATCGTCCGTAAAGCATATGACAACTGCTGGCGAGGCGCTGAATCCCGAGGTTTACAAACAGTTTGAACAGCTTACGGGGCTTCAGATTCTTGAGGGCTTCGGTCAGACAGAGGGCACTATGCTCATAGGCAATATGAGAGGTGCAAAGCACAAAGTCGGCTCTATGGGCAAGCCCGCTCCTATATATGACATTGAGCTTTTGGATAAGGACGGCAAACCCGTTCCCGTAGGCGAAACGGGAGAAATCGTTGTAAATGTCAAAAACGGCGCTCCGTGCGGCCTTTTTGTAGGCTATTACGGAGATGAGGAAAAGACCAAGGAAGTTTGGCACGACGGCTATTACCACACGGGCGACGCCGCCTGGAAAGACGAAGACGGATTTTACTGGTACGTCGGCCGTGTTGACGACGTTATCAAGTCCTCGGGCTACCGTATAGGACCGTTTGAGATTGAAAGCGTTATTATGGAACTGCCCTATGTCCTTGAATGCGGCGTTTCGGCGGCTCCCGATGAGATAAGAGGGCAAGTTGTAAAGGCGAGTATCGTTTTGGTAGACGGCGTTGAGGGCACCGAAGAACTTAAAAAGGAAATTCAGAATTACGTTAAGACTCATACAGCGCCTTATAAATATCCGAGAATAGTCGTTTTCCGCGACTCTCTTCCAAAGACTACAAGCGGCAAAATTCAGAGAAACAAGCTGTAATTTAATCTTTTTGGAGGTAATTATCATAAAGTACAAGAGATTAACGCTTCTTTGCGGGCATTACGGAAGCGGCAAAACAAACGTTGCGGTAAATATGGCGTTTGATTTAAAAAAGCAATATGACAACGTAGCCGTAGCCGACCTCGATATAGTAAATCCTTATTTCCGTACAAAGGATTCGTCAGAGGACTTTAAAAAAATGAATATCCGTTTGATTTGCTCGGAATACGCAAACTCGAATTTGGATATTCCCGCGCTTCCTCAGGATATGTACGCGATTACCGATGATAAATCGCTCAAAGTTATACTTGACATCGGCGGCGACGACAGAGGAGCGCTGGCTCTTGGAAGAATAGCGCCTGAAATCGTTAGGGAAAACGACTATGAAATGCTTATGGTAATAAATAAATTCAGACCGTTAACGCCAGACGCCTCTTCTACCGTTGAGGTAATGCGCGAGGTTGAGGCGGCAGGAGGAATAGGATTTACAGGAATTGTAAATAATTCAAATTTAGGTGAGGAAACAACCGTTGAAGATGTTATAGGCTCCGTTGAATATGCAAATTCTGTTTCTGAAAAATCGGGTCTTCCCATTATTGCCACCACCGTAAAGCAGGATTTATTTGAAAGCCTATTTGGTAAAATTCCTAATCTTTTCCCGTTGAAATTGCAGGAAAAACCTGTGGTTTGACATTATGGCAATTTAATTTTATAATAAATAATGTATGTATATTAAATCAATATAAAAACAAGAAGGAGCAGAGAATATGGCAAAACTTACATTTAAAACTGATAACTGTAAGGGCTGCGGACTTTGCGTTGACGCTTGTCCCAAAAAGCTTTTGCGGTTAGCTCAGGACAAAATCAATAAAAAAGGCCATCATCCGGCGGAAATTACCGACCAGGAGCAGTGCGTAGGCTGCGCTTCCTGTGCAATGATGTGTCCCGATTGTATAATTAAGGTTGAAAGGTAAGGTGACAGGCAATGGCAGATAAAGTTTTAATGAAAGGCAACGAAGCTATTGCAGAAGCTGCTATTATTGCAGGCTGCCGTCATTATTTCGGCTATCCTATAACGCCTCAGACTGAGGTTGCCGCTTATATGGCAAAGAAAATGCCGAAAATCGGCGGTTGCTTTCTTCAGGCAGAAAGCGAGATAGCCGCTATAAATATGGTTTACGGCGTATCTTCTGCCGGCAAAAGGGTTATGACATCTTCTTCAAGCCCCGGAATTTCACTTAAGGGCGAGGGACTTTCATATCTTGCCGGCTCGGATCTTCCGGCGCTCGTAGTAAATGTTCAGAGAGGCGGCCCGGGACTTGGCGGAATACAGCCGTCGCAGTCGGATTATTTCCAGGCGACAAGGGGCGGAGGACACGGAGATTATCATATGATAGTGCTTGCTCCGGCCTCCGTTCAGGAAATGGCGGAGCTTACCGTCAAGGGCTTTGACCTTGCGGACAAATACAGAATGACATCTATGATTCTTGCAGACGGAACCATGGGTCAGATGATGGAGCCTGTTTCGCTTGACTTTGACATAAAGCCCGCGCCCGAAAAGCCCTGGGCAACAACAGGCACAAAGCTCGAAAGAGAACATAACATAGTAAACTCGCTTTCACTCGTCCCCGAAGAGCTTGAAATGCTCAATATAAAGCGTTACGAGAGATATAAAATAGTTGAAGAGAGCGAAACTATGTATGAGGAATATATGGTTGACGACGCCGATATAGTAATAGCCGCTTTCGGCATTGCCGCCCGTGTTTCAAAGAATGCGGTAAACGAGGCGAGAAAGCAGGGCATAAAGGCGGGGCTTATCCGTCCGATTACCCTTTGGCCGTTCCCGAAAGCTCCGTTTGAAAAGGCCGTTGAACACGCCAATGCGTTTATCTCCGTTGAGCTTTCAATGGGTCAGATGATAGAAGATGTTAAGCTTGCTACAAGCTGTAAAGTACCCGTAACGCTCTGCAACAGGGTAGGCGGTATGATACCGAGCCCCGAGCAGGTATTAAAATCAATTATCGAAGTAAACAACGGAGGTGTTAAATAATGGCAGTAGTATTTGATAAACCGCATGCGCTCATAGATGTGCCGCTGCATTACTGCCCCGGCTGCACCCACGGCATAATTCACCGTCTTGTGGCAGAGGTTATTGATGAATTGGGCATCGAGGGCAAAACTATCGGCATTGCACCCGTTGGCTGCTCTGTTATGGCTTACAATTATTTTAACTGCGATATGATAGAGGCGGCGCACGGACGCGCACCGGCAGTGGCGACAGGCGTTAAGAGGGCAGACCCCGAGAACCATATTGTATTTACATATCAGGGCGACGGCGACCTTGCCTCCATAGGTATGGCTGAGACGGTTCACGCCGCCGCAAGAAACGAAAATATAACCGTTATTTTCATTAACAATGCGATTTATGGTATGACGGGCGGTCAGATGGCTCCTACATCGCTCCCCGGTCAGGTAACTCAGACCTCTCCCTACGGCAGAGACACAAAGCACTGCGGTTTCCCCATTAAGGTGTGCGAAATGCTCTCTGAGCTTGAGGGTCCCGAATACCTTGAAAGAGTAACCGTAAACAGTGTAAAGAACATAAGAACAGCTAAAAAGGCTATTAAAAAGGCTTTCCAAAATCAGATAGACGGCAAGGGTTTCTCGCTGGTCGAGGTTATCTCCTCCTGCCCCACAAACTGGGGTATGACGCCGCAGGCGGCGCTTAAATGGATAGATGATAAAATGATACCTTATTACCCCTTGGGCGTATATAAGGACAGAAGCGCAGAAAAGGAGGCTGAATAATTATGAGCACAAAACAGTTTTTGTTCTCCGGATTCGGCGGGCAGGGCATACTTTTTGCCGGAAAATTCCTTGCGTACAAAGGGCTTATAGAGAATAAACAGGTAAGCTGGCTCCCGTCATACGGGCCTGAGATGAGAGGCGGTACGGCAAGCTGTTCGGTAATCGTAAGTGACGAACCCGTAGGCTCTCCGATAGTTTCAAATCCCGATATGCTTATTGCGATGAATCTTCCCTCTTTGGACAGATATGAGGACGCAGTTGTTCCCGGCGGCGTTATCTTTGCGGATTCAACCCTTATTGAGAGAAAGGTTAAACGCGACGATGTAACGGTTTATTACATACCCGCGACAAGGCTTGCAAGCGAAAACGGCACTCCCACCCTTGCGAATATGATTATTGTCGGCAAGATTTTAAAGGTGCTCGGCGAATTCAGCGACGAGGCCGTAAGGGCGGCGCTCGGCAAGGTTGTTTCGGCAAAGCACGCAGATATGCTTGAGGTAAATCTCAACGCTATGAAGCTCGGAGCAGATTACGAATAAAGGAGAGATACATATGGATATTAAATTTGTAAAAGCAGATGTTTTAAAGGAAAAACCGGACCCTGCAACGCTCGGTTTCGGCAAGATTTTTACAGACTATATGTTTGCAATGGACTGGAATAAGGATACAGGCTGGAAGGACGCAAGAATAATTCCCTTTGCAAACCTTTCAATCCACCCCGCTTCAACATGTCTTCATTACGGCTCCGAAATTTTTGAGGGACTTAAGGCGTACAGAAGAGCGGACGGCAAGGTTCAGCTTTTCAGACCCATTGAAAATATCCGCAGAATGAATAACTCGGCAGACCGTCTTTGTTTGCCGAAAATTCCCGAGGATATGGCGCTTGAAATTTACACCAAATTTGTTGAGGTTGAAAAGGACTGGACCCCGTCGGCAGAGGGCACATCGCTTTACATTCGCCCGTTTATGTTCGGCAACGACGAATCCCTCGGCGTTCACGCGGTACATAATGCGACATTTATGATTATCGCTTCGCCCGTAGGCTCATATTACAAAGAGGGCATTAACCCCGTTAAAATTATGATTGAGTCCGAGGATGTCCGCGCGGTTGTCGGCGGAACAGGCGAGGCAAAATGCGGCGGTAACTATGCCGCGTCTAACAGAGCAGGCGAAAGAGCGGAGAAAAAAGGCTATTCACAGGTTCTTTGGCTTGACGGCGTTGAGAGAAAGTACATTGAAGAAGTAGGCGCAATGAACGTTATGTTCAAAATTAACGGTGAGGTTGTAGTACCTATGCTTACAGGTTCAATACTTCCCGGTATCACAAGAAAATCTTGCCTTGAGGTACTCCGCAAAGAGGGATACAAGGTTGTTGAGAGAAGAATTTCCGTTGACGAGCTTGCCGATTCTATGAAGAACGGCACTCTTGAAGAGGCTTGGGGCACGGGAACGGCGGCTGTTGTTTCACCTATAGGCGAGCTTTGCTACAAGGATATGAAATATACAGTTAACGGCGGTAAAATCGGCGAGGTTACACAGCATCTTTACGATACCCTTACAGGTATTCAGTGGGGTAAAATTGAGGACACTTACGGCTGGACTCTCCCCATTGACTGATATTTAAAGCGCTGTAAAATGTTGAATTCATTAAAAGCAAAAGCAGAGGATTTGTTCCTCTGCTTTTTTATATATTTCGTAAAAGGTAAAATCAGTGTGTTGCTCTTGAAAAATATATGCTGAACAAGCCTTATGAAAAAATTCGGCTTTGTTGAGCGGATACTAATTATTTATATAACGGACCGTAGAATTTGCACGCGTTGAAATCTGCCGCCTGAGCGTCGTTAGTTCCGAACGATGCCCAAGAGTGCGGACGAAAGATTTTTGATTCGTCCACATTATGCATATTGACGGGGATTCGCAGCATTGATGCAAGTGTGATTATGTCCGCGCCGATGTGGCCGTAAACGGTAACGCCGTGATTTGCGCCCCAATTAGCCATAACGCTGTAAACGTCTTTGAAAGCGCCTTTGCCGGTAAGTCTCGGCACAAACCATGTTGTCGGCCAAGTCGGATCTGTGCGCTTGTCAATAACTGTGTGGATTTCGTCGGGCAAATCGACAGTGTAGCCCTCTGCAAGCTGCAAAACAGGGCCTACGCCATCTACGATGTTAACACGCAGCATTGTGACGGGCATCTCTGCTCTGCACCTGAAGTGACTTGAGAATCCGCCCCCTCTGAAGTATTCGTAATTCGCCCTACACCAATCTGTTGCCTTTAAGCATGCGCCGACGTCAGCCTCAGTCATATCCCAAAACGGTTTCATACAAGGTTCGCCATTTGAATTTTTGCTTGCCGCCGAGCCGTCAAGCGCGGTCGCGCCGGAGTTAATAAGGTGAATAAATCCGTTTGCGGCAGTGCCTGTCGGAGCATAACCCGTAACGCGTTTGCAGGATTCCGCGCTCCAAAATGTTCTAACGTCGTGGAAACACGGCGCGCAACCTGTCAAAAGCGTTCCCAACATCATAGAAACGCCATTGAGGGTGTCATTCTCCGTTGCAAATGGTGTGGGGGCTTTAATGCCGTTCCAGTCAAATGTGCTTGCCATAATAGCCTCGGTAAAGTCTGCGTTCGGAAGCCAGTCAGTCCAGTTGCGCTGCCCCTGAAAACCTGCCGCAACCGCATTTTTGCCGAGAGCCTCTTCGTGCCAGCCCATTTCGTCAAGCTTTTTGTTGCCATAGAGAATATCGCGGATAACAAGCGTCATCTTTGTGATAAATTCCCAATCCTTATCGGGCGGAACAACTTTTGATTTTCTGATTATCTCAGGCAGATTCTTGCCTGCGTTGCAATCAAAGCCCTCTTTGCAATTCTCTTTGACCCATTTAAGCGCTCTGTCGTATTCGTCGTGGTCATAAATTTCGAGAGTGATTCTGCGGCAAATCTCTGTCATATCGACCCACTCTGCGCGAATGCCGAAATATTTTTGGAATATATCCGCGTTGCAGTAGCTGCCCGCTATGCCCATCGCCACACCGCCGAGGTTGACATATGCCTTATTTTTCATCCAGCCTACGGCGATAGCAGAGCGTGCAAACCGAAGAATTTTTTCGGCTACGTCTGCGGGCACGGAATTGTCGTCGATGTCCTGAACGTCGCGTCCGTAAATCGAAAAGGCAGGCAGACCCTTTTGAGCATAAGCGGCCATAACCGCCGCAAGATATACAGCGCCTGGTCTCTCCGTTCCGTTAAAGCCCCAAACCGCCTTGATTGTATCAGGACTCATATCAAATGTTTCTGAGCCGTAGCACCAGCAGGGAGTGACCGTCAGCGTTGCGACTACGTTCTCTTTAGAGAATTGCTCGGCACAGCGCGCGGCCTCTGCACCGCCGCCGATTGTAGTATCGCTGATAACGCATTGCACAGGCGCGCCGTCGTGATAACGTAAATTTTCCGCTATAAGATTCGCAGCCGCCTTTGCCATATTCATGGTCTTTTCTTCAAGCGACTCGCGAACGCCGCCCCAACGCCCGTCAATGACGGGCCTTATTCCTATTTTCGGATACATCATAATATTCCCTCCGTTTGTATGCGCCGATTAGTTTTCGCCGCACAGCTTTATAAATTTTTTGTATGCGTCGTCCCATTCATTTGAATGGCGCGGTTCATAAATTTTCAGGCTCTCGCTTTTTGACAGAATTTGTCTGCCCTCGTCAACGCTCTTTATTTCGCCTAAGGCGATCAACTGAAGAATTATGTTGCCGAGCGCCGTAGCCTCCGTAGGGCCTGCCGTCACAGGTATGCCGAGAGCATTTGCCGCAAGTTCACATAAGAGCGCATCGTTTGCTCCGCCGCCGAAAAGGTGCAAAATCTCAAATTTCTTGTTCGTGCAGTCCTCAATATTTTTAATTGCCGAGCGGTATTTGAGCGCCAGACTTTCATAGATACAGCGCATATATTCGCCGACATTCTGCGGTACGCGTTGATTAGTTCGTCTGCAAAAGTCTTCAAGCTTTTGCGGTAGTTTGCCGAAAAGCGAAAGCTCCTCGCAGTCGGGGTCGATAAAGCACAAAAACGGCGTCGAGCCCCTTGCGGCATTTTCCAAATCATTCCAGCCGTACTCTTTGCCGTCAAGAGCAAGACAGCGGCGAAACTCCTGAATAAGCCAAAGTCCGCTTATATTTTGGAGAAAGTTTATCTTGCCGTTTGCACCCAGTTCGTTTGAAAGGCCGCTCTTTTCGGCCTTTTCGCTCAAAACCGGTTCATCAAGCTCACAGCCGATTAGCGACCACGTTCCGCAAGAGAGAAATGCCGCTGTTTTTTGGGAGTATGGCATCGCGGCAATGGCGCACTGTGTGTCGTGCCCTGCGGCAGAGATTACCTTGACGTTATTGTATTCGCCAGCGACGGTGTTCGTCTTGACAAGCGGCGCGAAAATCTCTTTATTGATTCCGAAAGCCGACAACACCGGTTCACTCCACATTTTTATGCGCGGGTCAAGCATTTGTGAGGTCGAGGCTATCGTCTGTTCGCACACCTTATTGCCCGTCAACAAAAAAGAAAAGAGGTCGGGCATAAACAAAAGCGTGTCGGCGCTTTTTAAATTTTCGTCGCACATAAGCTGAAACAGAGTGTTTATGTTCATAATCTGATTGCCTGTATGCGAAAAAAGAGCCGAGCGGGGCATAATTTTCTCCGCTTTCTCAAGGATGCCGGACGTCCGCTCGTCACGGTAATGGTACGGCGCATGTACAAGCTCTCCGTTTGCGTCCAAAAGAGCATAGTCCACACCCCATGTGTCAAAAGCAAGCGAATCAATGTTGCCTGCCTTGTCGAGAGCAGTCTTTATCTCGCTGAGCATCATCGGAATATCATGGCAAATATGTCCGTCGACGGTGAGGGGCGCGTTTTTAAACCTGTGAATTTCCTCGTAACGAATTTTTTCGCCGTCAAAAACGCCTTTGACCGCTCTGCCGCTCGACGCTCCGAAATCAAATGCTAAAACGGTTTTCATTTAACTACCCCTTTTTTGAGCAGGATGTTAGCATAAATTGCCTTTTCGCCAGTTGCAATAATTAAAAACGCATTTTCGGCGCGTCTGTAAAAATCAAATCGTTCCATAAATTCGACGGTATGATTATTCGGCTCGTGTTTTTTAAGGATTTTTTCATATTTGCCCCAAATCGGCGGAGTCGGGCAGTCGTCGCCCTCAACTACACTCATAAGCGCGACCGGCTTTTCGACGTATGAATCAAGCGGAACCAAGCTTAACACCGCGTCGAGCAATTCCGGCACGCCGTGACCGTCTGCGCGGATTACAACTGCATTTTTACCGACGCTGTGGCAGGGAAAATTTCCGTCGGCAATCACAAGCTCGTCGCCGTGACCCATCTGCGCGAGCGCCTTTAAAAGTTCGGGCGACAGTACATTCGGTATCCCTTTAAGCATCAGTCTTCTCCTTTATGTAAAATATCATCGTCCGGGTTGAACACTTTATAGCCGGGATGTCTGCCTGTAATCTTGTAGTATCCTCTAAGGTCGATGAGTTTTTGAATATTCTCTCTTGAAATGTCGTGGCTGCCGCCCAAAATGACGGCATTTATCGTAATTTTCGCCCAAAGCTCCAAGCTCTCCATACGATAAAACGCTGTTATAACATCGCTGCCGACTGCGAGCGCACCGTGATTTTCGAGAAGCATAACGTCGTGCTCGTCTAAATAAGGCTCAATCGCATCGGGTACCTCCGAAGTAGAAGGCGTACCGTACGGTGTCAGCGGAACGGAGCCGATTGCCGCGACGTCCTCAATCATATTATACATATCCATAGCTTTGTGCGCGACGGCAAAGCCAGTTGCTCCCGGCGGATGCGCATGAATAACGCTCATAACGTCATCGCGCTTTTCATAGCAACGAAGGTGCATTTTGATTTCGCTTGACGGTCTGAACCCCTCGGCAGATTCGAGCACGTTGCCGTCGCTGTCAAGCATAATGAGCTTTTCCGGAGTAATAAACGATTTGCTGATTCCCGTAGGCGTTGCGATGATTCTTCCGTCGTCAAGGCGCGCGCTGACGTTGCCGTCGTTTGCGGCAACCCAGCCGAGCTGCCACATTTTGTGACAAACATCGCAAATTTGTTCTTTTATTTCATTCGGATTCTGCATATACTTGCCTCCTCGGCTTTGACATAGTATTAAAGTTATGATAATATTATATTACAATATTATTCGCTTTGCTTGACGTATTACGTCAATTTAATAAGACAATATTCACTTTTTGGAGATTGGTATGAATTACAGCGAACTGCACGAAAACAAAAGACGCGGTACATTTGATTTTCCTATTGAACTTTATTATGTCGACGAGTCATCGCCTCGTTATCAAATGCCGTTGCATTGGCATTTGGAGTATGAACTTATTCTCGTTCTGAAGGGCAGTTTGACGCTCTTTCTTGACGGAGAAAGCTTTGAACTTTGCGAGGGCGACTGCGCATGGGTCGGCGACGGAGTCGTTCACGGCGGCGTGCCAAGCGACTGCGTCTATGAATGCGTCGTGTTCGATTTGGGTACTCTTCTTGACGACACACCGATTTGCGCCCGCAGTACGTCCGAATTTTTGGCGGATGAAAACGGCTGTACATCCGTCTTTAAGAAGGGGAGCGTTCAGGCCGTACTTGCCGACAAGGTCTTTGAGGCTATGGAAAAGGAACAAAAGGGTTATGAGTGGACAACGGTGGGCCTTATGTGGCAGCTTATGGGCAGTATGATAGGAGTAAAGAGCGCTGTGCCCTGCTCGCCTAAGAATCGCAGGCAGATTCTGCGTCTAAAAAACGTGCTGACATATATTCGCAATAATTATGAGAATCCGATTACGCTCTCCGAGCTTGCCGAGGTCGCCGGTATGACCCCACGATACTTTTGTCGCGCGTTTGCAATTCTTACGGGCAGGACGCCGATTGAATACCTTAACTATTACAGAATTGAGCTTGCGGGTGAGCGGCTAATTCTAACGTCAAACTCCGTCACAGACATAGCTTTCGGATGCGGATTTAACGATATGAGCTATTTTTCGCGTATGTTTTTTCGGCTTAAAGGAGCTACTCCGACGGCGTATCGCAAAGAGCATTTACTCTCTTCTTCGGGCGGAAATTAACATATTTTGAACGTAAATTTTCTGCATTTGTGTGAAAACTCTTGACAAATATGGAAATATATGGTATGTAAGACTTAGCGAAGGGGGTGATTCCGATGGTGAAATAAACTGAATTTGTCGAATTTTATTTATTAAATACAATTAGGAGAGAAAATTATGAAAAAATTTATAAGTATTTTAAGTGTAGTAATGTTTATATTTGCAATGTCAGTTGAAACATTTGCGGTTAACATTAATGCCGATAAGCCAAATATTTTTATAGCAGAAGACGGGAGCGAAATAGAATACTATTTAGATGAATACGGTATGCCGTATCAGAAGATTAACGGTGAAAAAATTGGGATTGCTTTAAGTTTACCTTCTTTGGAAGTGACTGACGAGGATTTGATTTATGAATTAAATTTGGAAATACCGCATAATGAAAATCAGAATATGCAAAGATCCGCACCTTCTGATTTTATTGATTTGTCGAACTTTGACAGCAATGTTAATTCAAGTGAATATTCTTTTACTGCAACGGGCTTAGATGAGGACTTTTTTAATACAAAACCGTTTAAGTTTTGTCGTTCTCACAGCGCAGTAGTTATAAAATCGTCGAAACATAAAAGACCTTTGTTCAGTGTAAATGATAACAATCTTAATATTACTTATTACTATTACAGTTCACAAAAAGATAAATGGTTTGCTTATACGATGATGGATAAAGATTGCAGTGTTATAGGAGGCTTTAGATTTCAACACTCTCCGTCAATATACCAGTTTGGAAAATTCAGCTTTATTGCACACAGTGTATTGAAATCGTGTACAATTTCAATATTTACAACACCATATTCTCTTGCTGGACCGACGATTCCGCAAATATAATTCGGGAGGATAATATGAAAAATAAAAATAAAATACCGGCAGTCATTTTGGCTGTTGCGGTTGAAATAATTTTAGTTGCTATGTTAGTATTTTCGGTTTTAAAAATAATGCCTGCAAAATGGGAAATAAGAGAAAATTCATCTGTTTCTCAAATAAACAGCAACGGTACTGTAAGTGTGGCGAATGTAAAGTATTTTGCAAGACCGGGGCAGGACAGTGTGGAAAGAAAGGCCGGCAGTCCAAAGGCTGTGAACGATCTTTATATGACGATGATGAATGAAAATATTTCGGCAGATTACATAAGAGAAAACGGGTTTACACAAAACATTAACATAAAAAAGCTGTCCGCCTCTTCAAACGATTTCTGTTACGAAATATCCGGAGCGGAAAACGGCGCAGTTTGGGAGGTTTGGATAACCTTTGAGAATGAGACGCCTTATATGACAATCGTTAAATAAAGGAGGTACAAATTGATGAAAAAGATATTGATATTTACTTCGGCAGTGCTTGTACAACTTCTTGTAATCTTATCTTTAACTGTATATGAGAAAAGCGGATTTTCAAAAGCAGTGGATTGGGATGTTGACGGGTTTATGATTACGGCGTCGTCTGTACGCGGAGCAGATGAGTCCGAAACAGACAAAATTAACAGTGAAATTAAGAATTATATCGACGGATTTAATAAATATGAGGCTGAAGATATTTTGTGCAACTATGTGTACCGTATTATTTCAAATACTAAAAACGTTTCCGTTGTAGAGATAAATACAGTACTTCAGCATAATATAACAGAAGAATCAAAGCAATATACCTCTGCCGGAGAAATTTGTACCGAGCTTTGGGTATTTAACGATAACGGAAAAATCAAAACAAAATGGGTTGAAAAGTCCAATACTGCGGAAAAACTTCCGTCTGAGAGTAAGTCTGTGTCATAAAAGGCATAAATAACAAAATTTGTAGGTTCCGCCGACCTCTGCCTGACGGGAAAAATAAGGCTGATATTACTTAGTGTTTTTTTGTTTTTATAATTTTATATTTAATAAAAAAACACTTGACAGTAATATTTCTTTGTGATAAAATACATTTCAATATCTCAAATGCAATGAAGGAATTAATTGTTATCCTAAATTCATTTCAGAGAGCTGCCGTGCGGTGAAAGGCAGTATGAACGGATAACGAGCCTCATTCTCGAGCAGAGCTGCGGAAATGTAAGTAAGCAGTTACGGCGTGCCCCGTTATCATGGCAAAGGGTTTGTTAGAACCTTACAAAGCGGATTTGTTAACTCAAATCAATTAGGGTGGTACCGCGGATTTTATTCGTCCCTGAAGCTATAAGCTTCGGGGATTTATTTTTCTATTTTTACAAAAAGGAGAAACAGTAATGAAACAAATCAAAATTGCAGACACGACGCTTTGCCGTGAAGACAGCGCATTCAGTTTTAAAGAAAAAATTGAGATTGCACGTCAGCTTGAAAAGCTGAACGTTGACGTTATTGAACTACCTGAAATTAAAAATATTAAAACGGATATTTTGCTTGTACGCACAATTTCTTCATTCGTTAAGAACAGTGTAATTTCAGTAGCGGCGGGCATTACCGCGCAGAGTATTGAGGATGCCGCCGCGGCTCTTTCCTCTGCCGCGCATTCAAGAATAAGAATCGAGCTTCCGCTTTCCCCCGTGGGAATGGAATATACTTGCCACAAAAAAGACGCCAAAATGATTGACTGGATTGATTTTGCGGTAAAAAGTGCAAAAGGCTTTGCCGAAACAGTTGAATTTTGCGCGGCGGACGCCACAAGAACGGAAGAGGATTTTCTTATAAAAGCTATTGAAACGGCGGTTTCGGCAGGGGCTGACTGCGTTTCGGTTTGCGACAGTGCGTCGGTTATGCTCCCCGATGATTTTGCGGATTTTATCTCTGAACTTGAAGAAAAAATCAGTTTACCGCTTGGCGTAAAATGCAACAATAAAAACGGATTTGCGGAGGCGCAGAGCATTCTTGCGGTGCGCAGGGGGGCAAATTGTGTTAAAACCGCAGTCGGCGGCGAAACGGCTTCCCTTGAAACATTTGCCTCTATAATCAAAAACTGCGGCGAAAAATACGGATTTTGCTCGTCTGTCCGTTACACGGAACTCAACAGAACGGTTAAGCAGATAAATTGGATAACGGAAAACGCCAAGAATGAAAAGACCGCCGTTACGGTTCAGCCCTCGGAAAGCTCAATTCTTCTTGACAAAAATGACGATGAGGCCGCAGTAGCGGCGGCCGTTACGGCGCTCGGCTATGACTTGTCTGAGGAAGATTCGGCAAAGGTTTTCAATGAGTTTAAACGCGTTGCGAGAAAGAAAAACGCGGTAGGCGCGAAAGAACTTGACGCAATCGTTGCGTCGGCGGCGTTACAGGTTCCTGCGACATACAAATTGGTAAGCTACGTTATAAACAACGGCAATATTATCACCGCTTCCGCTCACATAACGCTTGATAAAAACGGCAAAAATATGGAGGGCATCGAAATAGGCGACGGCCCCATTGACGCCTCTTTCATCGCAATAGATAAAATTATCGGTCATCATTATGAGCTTGACGATTTTCAGATTCAGGCAGTCACAGAGGGTAAAGAGGCCATGGGCTCCGCTATTGTAAAGCTTCGCGCGGGCGGAAAGGTCTATTCGGGCAACGGTATTTCTACCGACATTGTAGGGGCGAGCATTCGCGCTTACATAAACGCAATCAATAAAATTGTTTATGAGGAGGCGTAAAAAATGAAACTTTCGTTTTCAACAAAGGGCTGGCATGATGCCCGTTTTGAGGATTTTTGCGATATAGCTCAGGAGCTTAAATTTGAAGGCATTGAGCTACACAACATTCATAACCGCCTTTTCACCGATAAGGACGGCGCGTTTCACGATTACGCGGCCGCCGCAACCTTGCGCAAGCTTTATGAAAAGAATTTACAGCTCACTTGTATTGACGCGGTATGCGACGTTTCCGACAATTCTGCTTATGACGATACAATGACAGAAATTAAAAGCTGTATTGAAATAGCAAAAAATCTTAAAATCCCGTATGTAAGACTGCGTGCGGAAAAGGAATACAGCGAAGAAATTTTTTCGGCGGTTGAAACTCTTCTCAAAAACATTATTCCGCAGGCAGAGGAAAACAGCGTTACTTTACTGCTTGAAACGTCGGGAATGTTTGCCGATACATCGGTTCTCCGCGATATGTTAGAGCGCTTTGCCTGCGATAATCTTGCGGCACTTTGGAATGTTTCCGCGGCTTATTTCACATCAGGCGAAAAGCCAGAAGAAATCATTAAAAATTTGGGCGCTTATGTACGCCACGTTCACATAAGCGACGCGGTAAAGACAGACGACGGCATTGAATACTGCCTTATAGGCGAGGGCCAGCTCCCCATAAACGATATGATTTTAGCTCTCCGTTCGGTCAACTTTGACGGATTTATTTCGCTTGTTTGGGACCCGTCTTGGTGCGAAGAGCTTGACGATATGGAAATCATTTTTTCCCATTTCGTAAACTATATGAAACAGTTCGCCCCAACCTCGCGAAATCAAAAGACGCTGTTTTCAAACAACGCGCATACGGGTAAATACGTTTGGAAAAAGGAAACGCTTATCGACGAGACGTTTTCAGGCGTGCTTGACAGAATGGTTGAGGAGTTTCCCGACCAATACGCATTTAAATACACAACTCTTGACTATACAAGGACATATTCTCAATTCCGTGACGATGTTGACGAATTTGCGAGAGTGCTTATTTCCATGGGTGTTAAGGCGGGCACTCACGTTGCGGTATGGGCCTCAAATGTTCCGCAGTGGTATATCACGTTTTGGGCGTCAGTTAAGATAGGCGCTGTTCTTGTCACCGTTAACACAGCTTATAAAATTCACGAGGCGGAATACCTTTTAAAGCAGTCGGATACGCATACGCTTGTTATGACCGAAGGCGCTAAAGATACAAACTACGGCGAAATAGTCGCCGAGCTTTGCCCTGAGCTCGAAAACACGAAACCGGGTTCTCCTCTCCACAGCAAAAGACTGCCTTTTTTACGCAACGTAATTACTGTCGGGTTCCGCCAGAAAGGCTGTCTTGAATGGAACGAGGCTCTTGAAAGAGCTTCGCAGGTGCCTTTAGAAGAGGTTTACAGAATGGCGGCGAAAGTTAACCGTGACGATGTCTGCAATATGCAGTACACATCCGGTACAACAGGGTTCCCGAAAGGCGTTATGCTTACTCATTATAACATTGTCAATAACGGCAAGTGCATAGGCGACAGAATGGATTTGTCTACTGCGGACAGAATGATGATTCAGGTTCCTATGTTCCATTGTTTCGGAATGGTGCTTGCCATGACCGCGACAATGACGCACGGCGGCACAATTTTGCCGTTGCCGTATTTCTCGCCGAAACCCGCGCTCGCCTGTATCAATAACGAGCATATAACGGCTTTCCACGGCGTTCCCACAATGTTTATCGCAATGCTTGAGCACCCAGATTTCCCCAAAACCGATTTTTCATATATGCGAACGGGTATTATGGCAGGCAGTCCTTGCCCCATTTCGGCTATGAAAGATGTTGTCAATAAAATGAATATGAGAGAAATCACGATAGTTTACGGTCAGACTGAGGCCTCCCCGGGATGCACAATGAGCTCGACCGACGACCCTCTTGAGGTACGCGTTGCAACGGTTGGCAGGGAGCTTCCGGAAATCGAGTGTAAAATTGTTGACCCGGAGACAGGGGAGGAATGCCCCGACAATGTGACGGGAGAATTTGTCGCGCGCGGATATAACATTATGAAGGGATATTACAAGATGCCCGAGGCTACCGCCGCCGCGATAGATAAGGACGGCTGGCTCCACACCGGCGACCTTGCCTGCCGCACGCCCGAAGGGAACTACAAGATTACGGGCAGACTTAAGGATATGATTATCCGCGGCGGAGAAAACATTTATCCGAAAGAAATCGAAGAATTTATCTATACTAATCCAAAAGTCAGCGACGTTCAGGTTATCGGCGTTCCCGATGAGCAGTACGGCGAGGAAATTATGGCATGCGTAATCCTTAAAGAGGGAGAAACTATGACAGAGGATGAGATGAAACAGTTTGTCGCCGCCTCTATGGCTCGCCATAAGGTTCCGAGATATGTGGATTTTGTGGATTCGTTCCCGATGAATGCCGCGGGTAAAATTCTTAAATATCAAATGCGCAAGGACGCGGTTGAAAAACTCGGACTTCAAAAGGCGGATAGCGTGGTAACGGCATGATAGACGGCAAATTTCACTGCATAGACGCGCACTGTCATATTTACCCCGATAAAATAGCTAATAAGGCGGCAGAGGCAATATGTGAATTTTATAATTCAGTTAAAATAAAGCCCTACGGTGACGGCACCACCGCTATGCTTTTAAAAAAAGGCACAGACGCCGGCATTGACAGGTTCGTCGTTCAGTCCGTTGCAACTAATCCGCATCAGGTCGACAGCATCAATCGGTTTATCTCGGAAACCGTCAGGAACAGCGGCGGGCGACTTATCGGCCTTGGAACACTTCACCCTGACAGAGAAAATGTGCAGGCCGATATAGACAATATTATTAAATTAGGGCTACACGGCGTTAAGCTCCACCCCGATATACAGGGGTTTAAGATTGACGATTACCGCTGTCTTAAAATATATAAGCTATGCGAAAAGGCAGGTCTGCCCATTTTAATGCACACGGGTGACAGCCGGTATGACAACTCAAATCCAAACAGACTTTTGCCTGTTTTGGAGATTTACGAAAATCTTACCGTTATCGGCGCCCATTTCGGCGGCTGGTCAATGTGGGAGGACGCGTCAAAAAAGCTTGCTCATATTCCCAACCTTTATGTCGATTGCTCGTCAAGTATGTATTGTCTCGACGCTGAAAAAACGGTGGAGATTATCCGCCGTTACGGCGCGGGCAGGGTGCTTTTCGGCACGGATTACCCAATGTGGTCGCCATACGATGAGATAAAAAGATTTATGGCGCTTGATTTGACCGATAATGAGCGAAGACAAATTCTTTCGGAAAATACCGTAAGGCTGTTTAATTTAGATGAATAATTTAAAAGCTGTCCTATAGGGCAGCTTTTAAATTTTTGGTTGTTAAAAGCTTTTAATTGTGTTAAAATTTACTATAAATCTCAATAAAACATAGAAAGAAAGCCTAATATGAAAAAACATTTGCTTAAAAGATTTTTGAGTTATTACAGACCGCACAGAAAAATATTTTACGCGGATATGGCGTCGTCAATGCTTTTGTCGCTTATCGGAATAGTTTACCCGATTATTACGCGCAAAATGCTTAATGACCTGATTCCGAACAGGAATTATAACCTTGTAGTCGTGTTCGGAATAATGCTTTTAGGAATATATTTCATCAAAATGTTGCTAAATTATTTTGTCCAGTATTACGGCCACGTAATGGGCGTGAGAATGCAGGCGCAAATGCGTTCCGATATGTTTAATAAATTGGAGTCCCTGCCTTTCGGCTTTTTTGACGACAACGAAACCGGAAAAATAATGTCAAGAATGACGAACGATTTAATGGATATTTCCGAGCTTGCGCACCACGGCCCCGAAAATCTTATTATTTCATCTGCGTCGGTCATAATTGCGTTTATTTATTTGAGCACGGTCAACATATACCTTGCGCTCGTTTCTTTTATTTGCGTTCCGTTCCTGATAGGCATTTCGGGAGCTCTGCGCAAAAAAATGAGAAAAGCGTTTATGGACAGCCGAGTTTCAATAGCGGAGATAAACGCGTCTCTTGAGAGCAGTATTTCCGGAATAAGAGTGACTAAGTCTTTTAACAATTCCGCGGAGGAACGCAAAAAATTTGAAATAGGGAACAAAAAATTTGTAAGCGCCCGAAAAGACGCTTACAAGGCAATGGGGCAGTTCCATTCGGGCAATACATTTGTAACGGATATTTTTAACGTCGTTGTGCTGATTGCCGGCGGACTGTTTTTGTACCGCGGCAAAATCAATTTAGGAGACTATTCGGCGTTTATCATTTCAATAAATATGTTCGTATCTCCCGTACTGAATTTAATAGGCTTTATGGAGCAGTATCAGAACGGCGTTACGGGATTTGAAAGATTTATTGATATTATGGACTCGGAACCGGAAAAAGACAGCGAGGGCGCAAAAGACGCGGGCACGCTTTCGGGACGAATTGAGTTTAAAAATGTCAGCTACGCTTATGACGGTGAGAACGACGTTCTTGACAATGTCAGTTTTGTCATTGAAAAGGGCAAAAAATTCGCGCTCGTCGGTCCGTCAGGCGGGGGAAAGACGACCATATGCCATTTAATACCGCATTTTTACGACGTAACCGACGGCGAAATTTTTATAGACGGTAAAGAAATACATACGATGACAATGGAATCGCTGAGAAAAAATATTGGAATTGTTCAGCAGGATATTTACCTATTTAACGCTTCTGTAAAGGATAACATTCTTTACGGCAGACTTGACGCAACCGATGAAGAGGTCGTTGAGGCGGCGAAAAAGGCAAGCATACACGATTACATTATGTCTTTGCCGAACGGTTACGATACGCAGATAGGCGAAAGGGGAATACGTCTTTCGGGCGGTCAAAAGCAGCGCCTTTCAATAGCCAGGGTATTCCTTAAAAATCCTCCGATTTTAATTCTTGACGAGGCGACAAGCGCGCTTGACAATTCAACGGAAATTTTAATTCAGCAAGCGCTTGACAGCCTTTGCGAGGGCAGAACGACTCTTATTGTCGCCCACAGGCTTTCTACAATAAAAAACGCAGACGAAATTGCGGTGGTCGCGGACGGCAAAATAACGGAGCAGGGAAGTCATGGGGAGCTTATATCGCGTAACGGTATGTACGCCCAGCTTTACAAACTTCAATTCCGCTCGGAAAATACGCAATAGTCAGCCTTAACAAAAAATGTTGTAAACCGCTTGTCTTTTTTGTGTATGAATTTTGAAGAATTTTGTAAAATTCTATTTCATAAAGCCCTTATGATATGTTATAATAGTAAAAATAATTTAACGAGCATTAAGGAGGATTAAATATGGCTACTTTTATTAACGAACCGTCGCATACCTTTAATGAATACCTCTTGATTCCGGGCTATTCAGACAGCACTTGCATTCCGGCGAACGTATCGCTTAAAACGCCTCTTGTAAAATTCAAAAAAGGCGAAGAGCCCGAAATGACAATGAATATTCCGCTTGTATCGGCTATTATGCAGGCAGTTTCGGGTGACAGGCTGGCTGTTGCGCTCGCAACTGAGGGCGGAGTTTCATTCATTTACGGCTCGCAGTCCGTTGAGGACGAGGCGGCTATGGTTGCAAGGGCAAAGTCGTATAAGGCGGGATTTGTTAAGAGCGATTCAAACGTAAAACCCGACGACACGTTGGGAGATGTTGTCGAACTTACGAAAAGAACAGGTCACTCAACGGTAGCCGTTACCGATGACGGCACTCACAGCGGCAAACTTCTCGGCATAGTTACGAGCAGAGATTACCGAGTAAGCCGTATGGAGCCGGACTTAAAGGTGAGCGAATTTATGACTCCTTTTGACAAGCTTATATGGGCAAAGGAAGGCACAACTTTAAAAGAGGCTAACGATATTATTTGGGACCACAAGCTCAATTCTCTTCCTATAATTTCAGATGACGGAAAGCTTTGCTATATGGTTTTTCGTAAAGATTACGATTCGCACAAGCAAAATCCAAATGAACTTCTTGATTCCCATAAGCGCTATGTTGTCGGCGCGGGTATCAATACAAGGGATTACGCGGTTCGCGTTCCCGCTCTTATAAACGCGGGAGCAGACGTTCTTTGCATAGATTCTTCGGAAGGCTTTTCCGAATGGCAAAAGCTTACGATTGAATGGATAAGGGAAAAATACGGCGACAGTGTTAAAGTCGGCGCAGGAAATGTAGTCGACGCGGACGGTTTCCGTTTTCTTGCGGACTGCGGAGCGGACTTTATAAAAGTCGGCATCGGCGGCGGCTCCATTTGTATTACAAGAGAGACAAAGGGAATCGGCAGGGGGCAGGCTACCGCTCTTATTGACGTCTGCAAAGCAAGAGACGAATATTTTGAGGAAACAGGAGTTTATATACCCGTCTGCTCCGACGGCGGCATAGTTTACGACCACCATATGACCCTTGCGCTCGCTATGGGCGCGGATTTCATAATGTTAGGCCGATATTTCGCCCGTTTTGACGAAAGTCCGTCAAACAAAGTCAGCATAAACGGCACTTATTATAAAGAGTATTGGGGCGAGGGCTCGGCAAGGGCGAGAAACTGGCAGAGATATGACCTTGGCGGCGACAAAAAGCTTTCCTTTGAAGAGGGCGTTGACTCCTACGTTCCGTACGCGGGCACGCTTAAAGATAACGTTGCGCTGTCGCTGAGCAAGGTTAAATCCACAATGTGCAACTGCGGCGCGATGTCAATTCCGGAGCTTCAGAAAAAGGCCAAGCTTACGCTCGTTTCCGCTACAAGTATTGTTGAGGGCGGAGCGCATGATGTAATTCAGAAAGACACGACACCCACCGTTAAATAAAATATCCGGAGGAAATTATGGAGTATTTAACCGACATTGAAATTGCACAGCGGTGCGAAATGAAACATATAAAAGAAATTGCGAAAACCGCTCACGTTGATGAAAAGTACCTTGAGCAGTACGGCAATTACAAGGCGAAAATCGACCTTTCAATGCTTGACGAAAGCAAAAAAGAGAACGGCAAGCTGATACTTGTTACCGCCATAACTCCGACGCCTGCGGGCGAAGGCAAAACCACCACCACAATAGGTCTTGCGGACGGCCTTAAAAGAATAGGTAAAGACGTTGTCGTTGCCCTGCGTGAGCCGTCGCTGGGGCCTGTTTTCGGCGTAAAGGGCGGAGCTGCCGGCGGCGGATACGCGCAGGTAGTCCCCATGGAGGATATAAATCTTCATTTCACGGGCGATTTTCACGCCATAGGAGCTGCCAACAATCTGCTTGCCGCTATGCTTGACAACCATATTCAGCAGGGAAACAGTTTAGGCATTGACGTTAGAAAAATCACTTGGAAACGCTGTGTCGATATGAACGACAGACAGCTTCGTTTTATAACGGACGGACTCGGCGGAAAGGCTAACGGCACGCCGAGAGAGGACGGCTTTGACATTACGGTCGCTTCTGAAATAATGGCCGTTTTCTGCCTTGCAAATTCAATTGCTGATTTAAAAGAAAGACTTTCAAGAATCATCGTCGGCTATACTTATGACGATAAACCTGTAACTGCGGGCGACCTTAAAGCAGTCGGCGCGATGACCGCTCTTTTAAAAGACGCGTTAAAGCCCAATCTTGTTCAGACGCTTGAGGGCACGCCGGCATTTGTCCACGGCGGACCGTTTGCAAATATTGCGCATGGGTGCAACTCGGTTATCGCCACAAAAATGGCGATGAAAATGGGCGACTACGCTGTAACCGAGGCGGGCTTCGGCGCTGATTTAGGCGCTGAGAAATTTCTTGATATTAAGTGCCGTATGGCAGGCATCGTTCCCGACGCGGTAGTGGTTGTCGCAACGGTGAGAGCGCTTAAAATGCACGGAGGCCTTGACAAAAAAGAGCTTGGAAATGAGGATTTAACCGCGCTTGAAAATGGAATACCCAATCTTTTACGCCACGTTTCAAATATCAAAAACGTATATAAGCTTCCTTGCGTTGTTGCGGTAAACAGATTTCCGACAGATACTGACGCTGAGATTGATTTTATTATCAAAAAATGCCGTGAGCTCGGCGTAAACACGGTTCTTTCCACCGTCTGGGCAGAGGGCGGCAAAGGCGGCGAGGAATTGGCAAGAGAGGTTGTACGCCTTTGCGAAGAGGAAAAAGGCGATTTCACATTCTCATACAGCGACGATATGTCTCTGGAGGAGAAAATTGAGGCGGTCGTTAAAAAGATTTACGGAGGCGACGGAATAACCGTTATGCCCAACGCCAAAAAGCAGATAGCCCAGCTTGAGGCTCTCGGTTTCGGCAAATGCCCCGTATGTATCGCAAAAACGCAGTACAGCTTTTCCGACGACCCGTCAAAACTCGGCGCGCCGAAAAATTTTACCGTTACGGTTAAAAATGTCAAGGTTTCGGCAGGAGCAGGCTTTGTTGTTGTGCTTACGGGCGATATTATGACAATGCCGGGTCTTCCCAAAGTTCCCGCGGCGGAAAAAATAGATGTAGATGAAAACGGTAAAATTTCGGGATTGTTCTGATAAAGGAAAAAATTAAAATCGGCGGGCTTATAGCCCCGCCTTTTTTATGAGAGTGTAAAGGTAAAAAAATGAAACAGCAAGATGAACAAAAACAATATGAATATTTAACTACAACTCCAGTCTCAAAGCTTGTTATACAGCTCGGAATTCCTACAACGGTGAGTATGCTTGTAACAAATATTTACAATATGGCGGATACCTATTTTGTCGGCAAAATAGGTACAAGCGCTTCGGGCGCCGTCGGCATAGTTTTCGGACTTATGGCGATAATTCAGGCAATAGGATTTATGTTCGGCCACGGCGGCGGCAGCGTTATTTCAAGAAGACTCGGAGCTAAGGATACGGAGCACGCGACGTGTATTGCGTCAACCTCGTTTTTTCTCAGTGTACTTTTCGGAATATTGATTGAGGTGTTCGGATTCATTTTTTTGACGCCGTTTATGAGAATTTTGGGAAGTACTGACACAATTCTGCCTTACGCTAAACAGTATGCTTCGTGTATTCTTGTCGCCGCGCCGTTTATGTGCGCTTCGTTTGTGCTCAATAATATTTTACGGTATGAGGGCAAGGCGTCTTTTGCGATGATAGGTTTAGTTACCGGCGGTATTATAAATATTTTCGGCGACTGGCTTTTAATGGAAAAGCTAAAAATGGGTATTGAGGGCGCAGGCATTGCCACGGCCGTTTCACAGCTGATAAGCTTTTCAATTTTGCTAAGTATGTTCATTACGGGTAAAACTATAAGCAAAATCAAAATCAGAAAAGTATCATTACGGTATTCGGTTGTTTCATCTATTGTGTTTACGGGATTTCCCAGTCTTGTCCGCCAGGGACTTGCCTCGATTTCAACTACCGTTCTGAATTTCTGCGCGGGCTTCTACGGCGACCCGGCCATTGCCGCGATGACAATAGTAAATAAAATCTGTTTCTTTGTATTTGCTATCGGTCTTGGAATAGGGCAGGGATTTCAGCCGGTTGCCTCGTTTAATTACGGCGCGAAAAAATACAAGAGAGTTAAAAAGGCGTTTTTCTTCACGTTTTTTGTCGGCGAGCTGTTCTTAGGGTTGCTTGCGGTAGTCGGAATACTTCTCTCAAAAAATCTTGTAGGTATCTTCCGGGACGACCCCAAGGTAATAGAAATAGGAACGTTCGCGTTAAGAGTACAGTTTTTGGCGCTCTTCTTCCAGCCTATTTGCGTGTGTACGAATATGTTGTTCCAAAGTATTGGCAAAAACGCTTCTGCAACGTTACTTGCGATGCTTCGCAGCGGACTTGCTTTTATTCCTACAATAATAATCCTCACAAAGCTTTACGGACTTTTGGGAGTTGAAATTTCACAGACGGTAGCTGATATAATAACCTTTATAGTTTCAGTGCCGTTTACGGCATATTTCTTTAAGCATCTGCCAAAAGAAGATGAAATCTAAATAAAAATTTAAAAACAAAGTAGAAAAAAGCCTCTGAACCGTTTGAATTCAGAGGCTTTAAAATTTTTATTGAATGTCTATTCTGAAAGAAGCATTCTGTCATTATCAAGCTCTTTGCCGACGCATTCTTTGAATTTAAGAAGCAAATCGTTAACCTTAAGATTTTTTCTTTCATCACCGGAAATGTCATAAATTATGCTGCCGTTGTTCATCATAACCGTTCTGTTGCCAAGGTTGAGCGCCGACTGCATATTGTGTGTAATCATCAGGCAGGTAAGATGATTTTCGCTCACAATTTCCCTTGTAAGGGATAAGACTTTTTCCGCCGTTCCCGGGTCAAGAGCCGCAGTGTGTTCGTCAAGGAGCAACAGCTTAGGCGGGGTGAACGTGGCCATCATTAAGGTGAGAGCCTGTCTTTGACCGCCCGAAAGAAGCCCGACGGGCTGTTTCATTCTGTCCTCAAGCCCCATTTCAAGGAGCGAAAGGCGTTCACGGAATTTTTCCTTATCCTTTTTTGAAATATGACTGAGCCAGCCGCCGTGCCCAGCCGCGAGAGCAAGATTTTCTTCAATACTCATTCCGGGCGCACTGCCGAGCATAGGGTCCTGAAAAAGTCTGCCTATTTGTTTTGCCCTTTTAAATTCCGGCATCAGAGTAATATCCTCGCCATCGAGCAAAATTCTGCCGCTGTCGGTCATAAAACTGCCCGATATAGCGTTAAACAGCGTAGATTTACCCGCTCCGTTAGCTCCGATTATCGTGATAAAATCGCCTTTATCCGCGTGAAATGACAAATCCGAAAGCGCAGTTTTCGCGTTTACCGTTCCGGGATTAAACGTCTTAGATATGTGTGATAAAGTAAGCATTATACAGCCTCCTTTCCACGCTTTAACGCTATCTTGCGTTTAAATTCGGGAATTTTTGATTTAAGATAAGGAGCCGAAATCGCAATAATAACAATAATTGACGATACGAGCTTTAGCATATAAGCGGGCATATCAAATCTAAGCGCTATTGTGTAAATTACTCTGAAAATAATTGAACCGAGAACTACGCCTATTGCTCTGAGCGGTATTTTGCCCTTGCCGAGGAATATTCCGCCGATAAGAAGAGAGGCGAGCGCTATCGTGACCATACCGGTGCCTATGTCAATGTTAACGGATTTTTGCGACTGCGCAAGCAGACAGCCGGAAAGCGCGGTAAAAGAGTTTGAAACGCAAAGGCCGACAATAGTCGTAAAAACGGGATTTATAGACGATGAAGGTACCATATCAGGGTTGTTGCCCGTTGCCCTTATCGCAAGTCCCAGCTTAGTCCGCAGGAAAAGCGAAAGAAATATAACAACAAGCACCGTTGCTAACAGCGCGATTATAAGTACATAGTTTTGCGAAAACGGCGTATTGGCAAGCGCGTCTTTGAGCATTGTAAAGACAGTTTTCGTCCTGTTCATATTAAGCAATGACGAATTACCCATCACCGCAATGTTAACGGAATAAAGACCTGTGTTTACTATAATTCCCGCAAGAAGACTGTTAATACCCATTTTAGTTTGTAAAAACGCGGTAATAAATCCCGAAAGTATGCCGGCCGCCATAGCGGCAGGTATTGACAAAAGCGGATGTCCGGCGATGGCAACTGCCGCGCCGACGGTAGCGCCGAGGGTAAAACAGCCGTCTGTTGAAAGGTCGCACACATTAAGCATTGAATAGCTTAAAAACAGCGCCAAAACAGTCAGCGAGCTTATTAACCCCAACTGCAACGCGTTTTCACCCAAACTTAAAATTGAGTTTAAATCCATAAAATCACTTCTCTTTAAGTATTAACAAACAGATAATCCAAACGGATTATCTGTTTGCCATAGCGTTATTGTTTTACCGTTTTATGCGCCGATTGTTTCAAGTATAAGGCTGAAAATCGCCTTTGTATCAAGGTAATCCGAAGTGCCTGTGATATTCTTTCCGGGAGCCTCAAGCGAAGATACAATCTGTGTGCTTACCGGGTCGGAAACGGCCGCGAAAATTACGGGAATTTTGCTCTCTTCGGTTGCGGACTGCATAGCCATTGCCACAGGCGTCGCAATAGCTACCATAAGGTCAACCTTGTCTGCGTTAAAGCCTGCAATTATCTGGTTCATAACATTTGAATCCGCATTGCAGTTGTCATAATCAATTTCAAAAGCAACATTCTTTTCTTTGCCGATTTTGTCAAGCTGGATTTTGATACTGCTTACTATTTGATTGAGCGAAGCGTCGTCAACATAATTGCAGATACCTACCTTAAAGCTCTTTTCGGCATTTGCCGCGCCGAGCTTGCCTGATTCAAGAGCGGAAGCCGGATTGCTTGAAAGGCCGTCGTCAAAAGCCTCGCCTGTTTTGATTTCGTTTATCTTTTGGCAGTAAGGCTTATATTTTTCGGAAATTTCATTGAAATTATAGCCTAATTTTTCGCATATTTCTTTGTTTATTGTGGCTGTGCCGTTGTCAAACTGCTTAACCGCGAGAGACGCCGTATCCTTGCCGTTTACCAGAACGTCTGCTATCATATTTGCGGTTTCGGTGCCGAGGTTTATATAGTCAACGCCGTACCCGAGGTAAGCGCCGTTAAGAGCGAACGAATCCGCGCCTGTAAAGTGGGGTATTTTAGCCTCAGCCAGCTTTTCGTAAATTGAGAGCTCCGCAGTCATAATTGTGTTGTCCGAAGGTGTGAAAAGCGCGGAAACCTTATCCGCAATAGCCGAATCAACCGCAAGGCTAACCTCGTCAACGGTTGTGCCGGTGTATTCCTTATACTTAACTCCCTTTTCGTCAAGGAAAGCCTTAGCCTCTTTAATGGCGGTTGTGGAGGCGTCCTGACCGGGGTCATAGAGAAGACCTACTATCTTTTCGCTCGAAGTGGACGGAGCTTTGTCTGAGCCGTCATTTTTGTTTGAGCAAGCCGCAAAGCAAGTGATTACCAATACAAGAGCAAGAATAATTGCAATATATTTTTTCATAATAATTGTCCTTTCAAATAAATAATTTTATAATTTTTGTTGATTTTGTTTTTGGGTCACTTTAAGCAACGCCATCGTTTTTTAAGTAAAATCATAAAAACCGCCTCCGTAAAAATAAAAAATGCCCCGGTAAAAACTTACCGGGACAGGAAATAAACTTAACCTGCGGTACCACCCGAATTCATATCGAAACGATATGCACTCACTGCGTACAAACATACGCTAAGCACTGTAACGGTTGCCCTCCGTCGCACCTAATAGTTGCCGTTCGGTTTGCCCTCAAAAGTCCATTCACTGATATTACCGTTACCGCACTCGCACCGACGGCGGCTCTCTTAAAACGTTTCGCAACAGCTACTACTCTTTCTCATAGGTTTGCGTGGAATATTGATTTTTCTAAAGTTTATCACTGCATTTTAATTTTGTCAACACTTTTTTCAATATTTTTTAAATTTTTATTCCATTATGGGAAAATTATATAGAAAATAAACGGGATATGTGATACAATATATTACAAAAAATCAGCGTTTTAACGGAGAAAACGATATGAATGTACTTGTTATCGACGGAAACAGCATACTTAACCGCGCCTTTTACGGAATAAAACTTCTTACCACAAAGGACGGGCGGTTCACAAACGGAATTTACGGTTTTATGAATATTTTTCTCAAATTACTTGATGAGACAAAGCCGCAGGCAGTTGCGGTGGCGTTTGATTTGCGCGCGCCAACATTTCGCCACAGTATGTATGACGGCTATAAAGCGGGGCGGAAGGGTATGCCCCCAGAGCTTGCAAGCCAAATGCCCGTACTCAAGGAATTGCTTACGGCTCTCGGCTACAAAATCCTTGAAAAAGAAGGCTTTGAGGCGGACGATATTTTAGGCACTGTTTCAGCAATGTGCGGCAAAAGCGATATGTGTTATGTTGCCACGGGCGACAGAGATTCGTTTCAGCTTGTACGGGAAAACGTTACCGTGATTTTGCCCCGCACAAAATTCGGAACAACGGCGACCGACCGCTATACTCCCGAAAAAATTATGGAGGAATACGGCGTATCGCCCGTTCAAATGATTGATATTAAGGCACTTCAGGGCGACAGCTCGGACAATATACCCGGCGTTGCCGGAGTGGGGGCGAAAACCGCGGACGAGCTTATTAAAAACTTCGGCTCCATTCAGTATATTTATGATAACTTGGAAAATCTGCCGATAAAAGACAGCCTTCGCGCAAAGCTGCAAAACGGCAGGGAAAGCGCGTTTTTAAGCTATACTCTCGGCAAAATCGTCAAAGACGTACCCATAGGCGCGCTGGAGGAGCTGATTCCTGTTAAAGCCGATTTTGAAAAGGTAAAATATATACTGTCCGACCTTGAAATGTTTAAAATTTTGGAAAAACTCAATTTGGATTCAGAGACAAGCTTAAACGATAACAACTCTGAATCAAAAAAGCAAGAGCTTGAGTTTTCGGAAGACTTTGACAAAGGCGAAATGCTCGCTCAAATCAAAAGCTCTGGTAAATTTTATTTTACAGCGGATTTTTGCAACCTTTCGGCGCCGGATTTTTACTTTTTAAACTCCAATGTCGTTTACCGTTTATCTGCCGGTGATTCTGACGGATTAAGATTTATTTCATCTGTATTGTCAGACGAAAGTATTGAAAAAATAACAGACGATTCAAAGCGCCTTTACAGATTCGGATTTTTAAATAATATTGATGTTCGAGCCGTTGCGCTTGACACTTCTCTTGCCGGGTATATATTAAATCCTTCTGCACCGGATTATTCGGCGTTAAGGCTGTGCGGCGAGTACCATATTCCCGCGCCCGCTGTCAGCTGTGACAGTAATTTTGCGCGTAATTGCGCCGTTTTAAGGGCCGCCGAGCCGATTTTGACCTCCAAAATCGCGGCCAATGGGCAAAAGGAATTGCTATATGAAATAGAGATGCCTCTTGCAAAGGTTTTGGCGTCAATGGAGCATATCGGCGTGCTGGTAGATACAGACGGCATCGCTGTTTTCAGCGAAAAAATTAAAAAGGATATTGATGCAGTCCGTTCTGAAATTTTCAGCCTTGCGGGCGAGGATTTTAATATAAATTCCCCGAAACAGCTTGGCGTAATACTTTTTGAAAAATTAAAGCTTCCGGCGGGCAAAAAGACCAAAAGCGGTTACTCAACAAACGCCGAAATCCTCGAAAATCTTCAAAACGATTACCCGATAGTCAAAAAAATACTTTGGTACAGAACGCTTACAAAGCTTTATTCCACATATTGCGAGGGCCTTTTAAAGGCGGTCTGCGCCGACGGAAGAATTCACTCGTCTTTTATTCAAACCGAGACAAGAACGGGCAGAATTTCATCTACGGAACCGAATTTGCAGAATATTCCCGTCCGCAAGGATATAGGCAAAGAAATGCGCAAATTTTTTATCGCCCCGAAAGGCTGTCTGCTTGCCGACGCCGACTATTCGCAGATTGAACTAAGAGTGCTTGCCCATATTGCCGACGACGATGTTATGATAGAAACCTTTAACGATGAAACGGACATTCACACTGTAACGGCGTCACAGGTTTTCGGGATTCCGCAGGAGATGGTTACGCCCTTAATGAGGAGCCGCGCAAAGGCGGTAAATTTCGGCATAGTTTACGGAATAGGCGCGTTTTCATTGGCTAAGGACATAGGCGTTACAAGGAAAGAGGCCGACAATTATATTAAGGGGTATCTTAACCATTACAGCGGAGTAAGCGAATATATGGAAAAAATCGTGAAAACAGCGACAAATCAGGGGTTTGTTACGACGCTTCAAAACAGACGCCGTTATCTGCCGGAGCTTGCGTCGTCAAACGCTATGCTGCGCGCATTCGGCCAACGAGTTGCAAGGAATATGCCCATTCAGGGCACTGCGGCGGATATAATCAAGATTGCGATGGTTCGCGTATATAACAGGCTTCGTGATGAAAATATGGAATCCCGACTTATTTTGCAGGTACACGATGAGCTTATAGTTGAGGCCCCAGAAAATGAAATTGAAAAGGCTTCGCAAATTCTCAGCGAAGAGATGGAGAACGCCTGCAAGATGAAAGTACGGCTTAGAGCCGATGTAGGCATAGGCAAAACTTGGTATGATGCTAAAGGTTAATTATTTGCGAGGTTAATATGAGAAAGGTAACTTTTGTTTGCAGCGGAAATACCTGCCGCAGCCCTATGGCGGAATCGCTTTACAAAGCGTATTTGGAAAAAAACAAAATATACGGAATAGAGGCGTCAAGCGCGGGGGTTTCGGCGTTTGCAGGTGATTCGGCGACAGCACAAGCCGTGGAAGTTTGCAGGGAAAGAGGGGTCGATTTAACCTCTCACCGCTCGCACCGGCTGAGCTTTGAGGACTTGAACACGACGGATTTGTTTGTTTGTATGACCAAATCGCACGCGGATATTATCCACGGGCTTGGCAAGCGCAACACCGTCACTCTTTCCGTTCCCGACCCGTATTGCAGGGGAATAGAGGCATACAGGGCTTGCGCCGATTTAATAGAAAAAGGCTTTGAGGCCTTAACGCAGTCAGTTTTGGAAATACCTGAAATCTGCAATATGACAGAAGAGGACATACCGTATGTTGCCGAGCTTGAAAGAATTTGCTTTTCAAGCCCGTGGAGTGAAAATCAGCTTAAAGAGGAGCTTGGCAACCCCACCGCGCGATTTTTTGTCTTGAGGCAGGACGGAAAAGTGCTCGGTTACATCGGAGCTAACAATATAGCGAATGAGGTATATATTACAAATATAGCCGTTTTCCCCGAATACAGAAATAAGGGCTGCGGCGAAAAGCTTTTGTCGTATCTTTGCTTTAAATCAACTGAAGAAGAATCTGATTTTGTGACTCTTGAGGTCAGAAAGTCAAATGTAAACGCAATAAAGCTGTATGAAAAATGCGGATTTGAAAAGGAGGGCGAGAGAAAAAATTTCTACTCAAACCCGACTGAAGACGCTTACATTTATACTTTACGGTGAAGGAAATTCTTATGAAAATTTTGTCAATAGAAAGCTCCTGCGATGAAACCGCGTCGGCTGTTGTCGAGAATGGGCGAACGGTTCTCTCGTCGGTTGTGTCAACTCAAATTGAAAAGCATAAAATATTTGGCGGAGTAGTACCCGAAATTGCTTCAAGACTGCATACCGAAAATATTTCCCAAGTGGTAAATAAGGCGCTTAGCGGAGCCGACTGCACGCTTGCCGATATTGAGGCCGTCGCGGTCACGCACGAACCGGGACTTATCGGCGCCCTTTTGGTAGGGGTAAACTATGCAAAGGGGCTGGCGCTCGCTTCGGGAAAGCCGCTTGTGCCCGTGCATCATCTTCGTTCCCATATAGCCGCAAATTACATAACGCATAAAGATTTAAAACCGCCGTTCATGTGCCTTGTCGTTTCGGGCGGAAACACACTTTTGTGCATAGTACGGGATTATACCGAATTTGAGGTTATAGGAAAAACCCGCGACGACGCCGCCGGCGAGGCTATGGATAAAGCCGCAAGAACGCTTAACTTGCCGTATCCGGGGGGAGTAAATCTTGATAAAATATCAAAAAACGGGAATGCTGATAAATACAAGTTTCCTCACCCAAAAGTTGAAAACGCGCCTTACGATTTCAGCTTTTCGGGGCTTAAAACTTCAGTAATAAACCTTGTCCATAACGCAAGCCAAAAAGGGGAAGAACTGAATATATCCGATGTAGGCGCCTCTTTTATAAAAGCCGTTGTAGATTCCCTTGCCGAAAAAACGGTAAACGCAATGGCCGAATACGGCCAAAAAACGCTCGCGCTTGCAGGCGGAGTATCAGCAAATTCTGTTTTGCGCAAAAGAATGGAGGATGAGGCCCGAAAGCGCGGGTGGACGCTCTATTTACCGGATTTATCGCTTTGCGGCGACAACGCGGCTATGGTGGGAGCGCAAGGATATTATGAATATCTCAGCGGCGTAAAAGCCGACCTTTCTCTTAACGGCAGGGCAACGGCTGATATTACCGAAAATTAAGGTATATTCTTAATAAATTTTGACAAATTATTCACAAATAGGTATTGAAAACCAACCGCAAAATGTGTATAATATATTCAAATTTATAATAGCGGAGAATGTGGATTTTTTCTTGCTGTTTGATTGTATTAACAATTTCGGATAACCGAATAAATATATTATTGAAGGAGTAATATTTTATGGCACTCACAACAAACAAGAGCATACTTGATTGGATTGATGAGAAAGTTGAGCTTGTCAAGCCCGACAGCATTGTTTGGATTGACGGCAGCGAGGAACAACTTGAGGAGCTTCGCAGGCAGGCCTGTGAAAGCGGAGAAATGATTAAACTTAACGAAGAGCTTTTGCCCGGCTGTTATTATCACAGAACAAAGCCCAACGATGTTGCAAGGGTTGAGGACAGAACGCTTATTTGCTCTAAAAAGGAAGAGGACGCAGGCCCCACCAACCATTGGATGGACCCCGAAAAGGCATATAAAATGCTTTATGATATTGCAAGGAACTCTTATAAGGGCAGAACCATGTATGTAATCCCTTATTCAATGGGCCCCGTAGGTTCGCCTTTCTCAAAGGTGGGTATCGAGCTTACCGATTCTATCTATGTTGTTCTCAATATGGCTATTATGACCCGTGTAGGCAAAAAGGTTATGGACGCTTTCCCTGCCGATTCAAACGACTGGGTCAGGGGACTTCATTGTAAATGCGATGTTGACGCCGAAAAAAGATGGATTTGTCAGTTCCCCGAGGACAATACGATAATTTCCGTCAATTCGGCTTACGGCGGAAACGTACTTCTCGGTAAAAAGTGCTTTGCGCTTCGTATTGCTTCGTATCAGGGCAAAAACGAGGGCTGGCAGGCCGAGCATATGCTCATACTCGGAATTGAAAATCCGCAGGGAGAGGTTAAATATATCTGCGCCGCATTCCCGTCGGCCTGCGGTAAAACAAACCTTGCTATGCTTATTCCTCCCGAGGGATACAGAAAGAAAGGCTATAAGGTTTGGTGCGTAGGCGACGATATTTCCTGGATTCGTAAGGGCGAGGACGGCAGGCTCTATGCCATCAACCCCGAAAACGGATTTTTCGGCGTTGCTCCCGGTACGAACGATAAATCAAATCCCAACGCTCTTGCCGCTACAAGAAAGGGCACAATCTTTACCAATGTTGCGAGAAATCTTGACAACAACACCGTTTGGTGGGAAAGCCTTGACAAAAATCCTCCCGTCAATGCAGAGGAGTGGACAGGTATTAAAACAAACGGCGTAGAGTGGAAAGCGGAAGGCAAAAACCTTGCGCATCCTAATTCCCGTTTTACCGCTCCTACGGAGAATTGTCCCTGCCTTTCGCCCGAGTTTGAAAATCCGCAGGGCGTTCCGATTTCGGCATTTGTATTCGGCGGCAGGCGCGCTAAGTTAGCTCCGCTTGTATATCAGTCAAGAGATTGGAACCACGGCGTGTTTGTAGGCGCTACAATGGCCTCCGAAACAACGGCGGCGGCCGCCGGCGCAGTCGGAGTTGTTCGCCGCGATCCTATGGCGATGCTTCCTTTCTGCGGTTATCATATGGCAGACTATTGGCAGCACTGGATTGATATAGGCAAAACGCTTGACCCCGACAAAGCCCCTAAAATATTCAATGTAAACTGGTTCAGAAAAGATGACGAGGGCAACTTTATGTGGCCCGGATTCGGCGATAATCTTCGTGTCCTTGAGTGGATAATCAAGCGCTGTGAGGGCGAAGTAGGCGCTAAGGAAACGGCAATAGGCTATCTTCCTTACGCTAAGGATATTAACCTTGAGGGTCTTGAGGGCGAGGTTACCGAAGAGTCACTTGAAAAAATCCTCGATGTAGACAAGGAGCTTTGGAAAGAGGAAACTAAGGGAATTGAGGAATTTTTCGCAAAATTCGGCGACAAAGTTCCAAAAGAGCTTGAAGAAAGCCTTGCAACCCTTAAAGCAAATCTTCAGTGATATATAATAGGTAAGATGTTACCCGCCGCCTTTGTAGGCGGCGGGTTTCGTTTCGGAATCAGGAGGGGATTAGGTACTCTTTCTAATTTCCCGTCGCGGTTTACATCGCGCCTTTTGCCGCGCGCTTGACGGGGGCAAATCCCTTTTGAAAAACTTAAAATCAAGCGAAAACAATAAAACAGCTTTTGAATTATTCAATAAACTTAAAAGGCTGAGACAAAATTTCACGCGATTCATTTTTGAACCGCCTGTTTTGCCGATAATATTTATTTTACATCAACCATTTTCATTTTGGAAAATTTTTGCCCCCAAGCGTTTGCCCATGATTCGCAGTAAAGCTTGTAATAAGAAACATTGTTTTTCTTTCTGTATCCCTCAAAGAAATTGCACCATACGGCGGAGGGGAGAGCGATTACAATGTAATAAAGCGGACCTAAAAGCAGGCATTGCCAAGTGTGGCCGTATTCGTGTATGCGTGTGTTATAGGTCCATTTTTCACTCTTATGATTTTCTTTTATAAAAATGAAAAGACCCAAAGAGAGACCTCCCGAATTCCACGGAAGATAAACAATGTTGGAATATCCGAATTTTTGATGGCGGCGGCGCAGTATTTTTACGCAGATTAAGTACGCAATTCCGCCTACAAGGTTTACAGGCAAACCCCAAGTCCATTGGATAATGTAAAATATAACATCAAGCAGAATGTTTTTGGCATTTCTCGGTCTTTTGTCGGGTTCGGTTTTGGTAATATCGGTCACGTTAATTCCACCTTTCATTTATTTTTTTCGGATTCGGCAAGACGTTTTTTCTCATTTTCTTTTTCAACAAGAATAATATATTTCCCTTCCTCGTTTTTATCAAGCCGATGTTCTTCAAGCGCATTGTTGCCTTTACCCAGCCAAGTATTTTCAAACTTTTGACCCGATATAAGCTCGCAACGCTCAATTTCTTCCGGAGTCAGCGTAACGCTGCCGTATTTGTGTTTTGTCGCGACGGCGGCGCATATCATTGTGTGGTCTTCGCCTGTCATTTTAAATTTTTTCAGCAGATAAAGCGCTATAACAGCCGAAATTATCGGGATAACCGCAACGCATATTCTGACTCCGAGTACTGCGCTGCCGGATTGCGCAAATGGGGTTCCGGAGGCCTTTTCGTATTGTGAAACAGCGTCGCCGGTAACAAGGCCGAATCCCTGAAGAGTAAAGCCGACCATTGCCGCCATAACGCCGCTTATGCTCTTTTTTATCAGCGTGCTGAATGTTGAAATAACGCCCTCGCGGCGTCTGCCTGTAATCAGCTCGTCAACGTCTGTGAGGTCCGGGAAAATATTGGTAGAAACAAACCCAAGCCCCGACATTCCGAACGGATACAAAATCATACTTATAAGCATTAAAAGTACCCAAATCAAAGACGGTTTTCCGCCGCTTTGCCGCATAATAAGTCCGACTGCAAGGCCGGCAATCATTAACGGCGTTACAAGATTTCCGCATTTTTTCTTGCCGTATTTCATTGTAAGGGCGTAATTAAGCGGAAACGCGCCGGCCTCGGCAACGCCTGCAACAGCGTTGTAAAGCGCGTATTTGCTGTATTGATTCGCAAGGTACTTTATGTAGTAAACCTTTGAGTTGTTATAAAAGCCGGTTGAAAATTGATAAGCAAGGCTCATAAAGAAATACTGGCGGAACGAACGGTTCTTAAATACAAGAATATATTCGCGGATAATATATTTAACGTCAAGCGGTTCGTTTTGCATATCTTTTGAACTTGGCTCATACGTCTTTTTAAAGGTCATAAAGACGGAGGATGAAAAGAATAATGAAAGCACAATGCCGATTATCAAAAACGGCTTTCTTGACGCGGACGTTAAATCGTCATTTGAACCGAATAACCATAAAATTAAAACAACGATTCCAAATGCCGGAACCATTCCCGCGGAGTTAAAAAGGTAGCCTACTGAGTTATACTGCGTTCTCAGGTTGTACTCAGGCGCAAGCTCGGGGAGCATTGCAGTGTGCGGAACGGAAATAACGGTAAACGCCGTTTTGTACATCATATATACAATGATGAAATAAGCCATGGCGGCTGTCGGATTTTCTTTGCCGTTAATTCCGTAGGAATTCCATAAAAGGGAATACGAAACGAGAAGCAGGGGAATACCCCACAAAAGATACCTTCTGTGTTTGCCGAATTTGGAACGGGTACGGTCGGTTACCATTCCCATCACAGGGTCGGTGACAGCGTCCCAAAGCGTAGCTATCATAACGACGATTCCGGCTTGTCTGAGCGAAAGATTGACGACGTTTGTGAGGAAAATAGTAAAGTACATTGATATAATGTACCCCGCGCCGCCCATAAAAATATTCGCGTAGCTGTAATTTATCATCGGCAGTATTGCGGATTTAAAATCGCCCTCAACGCCGATAGCCCTTTTAATTTTTTCTCCCATAGAAATCCCCCTCGAACTATATGTTAATATTTTAACACACTTATAATGTACGGTCAATATTTATTGAAAAAAATAAGCCTCCGACAGCGCGGAGGCTTACTGTATATTTTTAGTTAGAGGCGTTTGCCGATGTCATTCTGAGAACAGTGTCGTTTATGTGCTTTGTCTGCTGTTTGAAAGCCCATTTAAGAAAAATGTTGTTCATATTTACCTTTTTAACAAAATCGTTGTCGATTTTTTCGGTAAGTTCATCGTTAGCGTCGGCGAGAATTTCATTCTTTATGTTTTCTTCCCACGTTTCCCCTTGGGACTTAACATAGTACATAATATGATAGCCGTATTCGGTTTCAATAATACCGACGTCGCCCGCTTTTCTTGATTCATCTATCGACCAATTAAGGAAGTTTTCAACATAGTTCGATGAAGCGTTTACGCCTTCGTAAAGGCCGTTGTTGTTCGGATTTCCGTCGGAGTCAACGTCCTCCGTATGCTCTTTTGTAAGGTTTATAAAGTTTTCTTCTGTTGGGTTGGCTTTGTAAAGCTCAAGAACATGTTCGGCTTTCTTTCGTACCTCTGCTTTCTGGGCGTCTGTAATCGGAATTTCATTGCCGTCGGCGTCTTTTTGCGCCTCGGGGAATTTAAAGAGGATGTGTCTTACGTCGTTGCCCGAAGATGAGGTATCCTTGTGGGGAGCGGCTGTAAGCATAACAACAAAGAAATCGTCCTCAGTAGCGGCAAATACTTTTTTGTCGCCTACCTTTGTTTCCGAGCTGAATGCCCATTTAGCGGCCTCTTCGCTGATGTTTGATGTAACGCTTGCCATATAAACGTTCTTCATAGCGGTCGTTTCATCGGCATCGTTGTCCTGAGTATCTTTATTCTTTTTAAGTTCAGCCGCGGCAAGGTCAATAAAGGTCTTTTCATCTGCCGCGCCGTTAAGGAAACTTTCGGCGCTGTTTTTTGCCTTTTTTCGGGCCTCGTCTTTAGCGGCGTCATCAGCGTTCTCCTGATCGTATTCCGCCGCAAACGGATATGCGCGAAGTGATACAATATCGTATGAATTGCGGTTTGAATTGTATTTTTCATCGATTTGCTCTTTGGTTATCGAATTTTCTTTGTCTTCGGAAAACTTTTCATAATATGAGTTTGCAAGAGTTTGAGCCGTTGCAATTTCACGGACAAGCTTTTCGCTTATGCCGTTGCCGAAAAGCTGACGAAGGTATCTGCCGGTCGAATAATCCTGCTCTTTAGCGGTATCGTTCAAATCTTTAATCATATCGTCAATTTCCGTCTGCTGGTCGGGAGTTATGCTCAAACCGGCCTCTTTAGCCATCTTTGCGCCGTATTTAACCTGAATAATTTGGCTTATGGCGGCAAATTCCATAACGTCCGCCCAAGTGGCCGAGTCTTTGCCGAGGTCGGCAAGAGTTATACCGGTAGTGTTGCTGTAATCGTCCTTGTATTCCTGTGAGGCAGGGGACTTCGTATAGTCGTAACCGGTTGCCGTTAAGCCGCCGCCCGACATACCGTACTGTGAATACTGATAATCATATTGATATGCCGTATTTGCAATTTGATTCCATATAGTATAGTAAAAATAATTAAATTCCGCAAGTGTAAACGAATATTCTTTATTGCCTGCCACCTTGACTTTTAAAACCTTCTGCGGAGCGCCGAAAAAGTTAAGTATGCCGCCGACTGCCCCTACAACAAGAACAACAGCCAAAACGACCGCAATTACTTTACCTAATATTCTTTTGGCTTTGGAAAAACCCGGTCTCTTTTTTGAATTTTTAGCTGCTGCCTTTGAAAGACGTTCTTTGCGTTCCTCACGGTAGATTTCAGCCTGTGATTTGTTATTATTTTCCATTATAAACATCCTTTGCAAACAAAATTACAATAGTGTACTTATTTTACACTATTTAAAAGAATTATACAAGAGTAAATCGGGAAATTTATTAAGATAAAATCAAATTATATTTTGTTTTAATAAAAAAACCTGTTTATTTATCATATGAAAATAAATTTTAGGAATTTTTTAGCATTATTATATTGATTAAAGCGAGAAAATAATATATAATATTCAAAATTGTATTTTTCAGTTTGGAGAAATGAATTTTGACAGGCGCAAAAATTCTTGAAAAAATAAAGGGCGGTTTAATAGTATCCTGCCAGGCTCTTCCCGAAGAACCTCTGCACAGCTCATACATTATGTCCCGAATGGCATATGCGGCATATTTGGGCGGAGCTGTGGGAATACGCGCTAACACCGTGGAGGATATTGCCGAGATTAAAAAAACAGTTGATTTGCCGATTATCGGTATTATTAAACAGGTTTACGGCGATTCCGACGTTTATATTACGCCTACTCTTTTTGAGGTTGAAAGGCTTATTGAGTGCGGAGTTGATATAATCGCGGTTGACGCAACGGCTCGTTTACGCCCGAACGGCATGGATTTTAAGGATTTTTTTACAGAAATTCGGAAGAAATTTCCGAATCAACTCTTTATGGCCGATACGTCTTGTTTCAGCGAGGGGAAAACGGCACGTGAGCTTGGCGCCGACATCGTGGGAACGACTTTGAGCGGTTATACGCCTTACACAAACGGCACTGAGCTGCCCGACTTCAGCCTTATGAAACGTTATGTTAAGGAGCTTGACTGTCCCGTTATCGCTGAGGGTGGAATTATGACGCCCGAACAGCTTAAACGCGCTTTAAGCGTCGGCGTTCACGCGGCGGTTGTCGGTACGGCAATTACCCGCCCGAGGGAAATCACAAAAAGATTTGCGGACGCAATAAAATAGGAGTTAAAAATATGGAAATATTGGTTTTTGACATTGGCGGCACAGCAATTAAATACGGTCTTATCGGCGATGATTTTGAGATTTTGGAATCAAAAGAAATGCCTACCGCTGATGAAGGCAAAGCGGCCAATGCCGAAACAGTATTAAAAAATCTTACTAAAGTAATGACCGAATATAAAGGAAGGTTTGACGCTATCGGCATAAGCACGGCAGGTCAGGTTGACTTTGAAAAAGGTTACATCGTTTACGGAACCGACAATATTCCCGGCTTTTCGGATACCGATATGAGAGGCATTTTTGAAGGGGAGTTCGGCGTTCCCGTTGCTGTTGACAACGACGTTAACTGCGCGGCGCTCGGCGAAGCTCATTTCGGAGCCGGTAAGGGCTTTGACTATTTTCTTTGCCTAACGTACGGCACGGGAGTCGGCGGCGCCATTTACCTTAACCGCGATATTTTCAGAGGCGCAAAGTCCGCATCCGGCGAATTCGGTCATATGATTACACACGCGGGCGGAGCACTGTGTACCTGCGGAAGAAAGGGATGTTATGAGGCGTACGCCTCTTGCCGCGCCCTTACGGACAGAGTTTCCGAGCATTTCGGCAGATATGTATCCGGTAGGGAGATTTTTGAGCCGAAAAATCTTGAGGACCCGTTTATCAAGCAGGCTCTCGGCGATTGGGAGGATGAAATAGTAAACGGACTCATTTCGCTGAGCTATATTTTTAATCCGCCGCTCATTGTCCTTGGCGGGGGAATAATGTCGGAAAATCTTTTGGTAAACCATATCAGGGAAAAACTGATTTCCCGCGTCGGCGTAAATTACCAGTGTGTAAAAATTGAAAAAGCCTGCCTTAAAAACAAGGCCGGTATGCTCGGAGCGGCTTATATTGCACGGCAAAGGCTTGAAAGCCTAAAATAAATTACGAGGTCAATATGCTTTCTTTTTTTAAATCGTCGGAAACAAAGTACTATACAATTCCTCAAATAGATTTATCGGAAAAACCGAGGGGTATTGACCCTCGGTTTGACTGTTTATACCAAATTTTTACGGTTGATGACAGCAAGACTTATTTGGGGCACCCCGACAGCATATTGCTTAACAACGGCGATATTCTTATATTTTATCCCGAGGGGCACGGCAAAGGCCCGATAATCGCGAAAAGAAGCTCCGACGGAGGAATAACTTATAAGGACGGGCTTAAAAATATGCCGGTCTCTTGGAAAGATTCCCTTGAAACGCCTACCGTTTTTAAACTTGAATTTACCGATGGAGGCGAAAAGCTTATTTTAATTTCGGGAAATCCGAAATGGCCATCAACGCCGACGCCTCTCGGCTTTAACTGCTCCGTATCCTGCGACGGAGGCGAAACTTGGTCTGAATTTGAGCGGTTTTTCGATAAAGACAGCGATTTTCCCGTTTGTCCGATAGTGTCTATGGCAAGTCTGATACGTCTTAAAGAAAACGGTAAGTTCGTAGACAAATGGCTCGGTCTTTTCCATGACAGAAACTATATTAACTATAAAACCGTTTTAACCTTTGAAAACGGCAAAATGAAATGGTCAACTCCGGAAAAATACCTTTCAAAGTACAGAAAAACAGAAAAGAAAACGGGCATTTGCGAGGTTTGCGCCATTCGTTCCGACGGCGGAAAGGGCGATACGGTCTGTCTTATCGGTAGAGCCAATAAAAAACGCACAAATTCCGTTCTGTTTGTTTCATATGACGAGGGCGAAACTTGGTCAAAACCGCAATTTCTGCCCACATCCCTTAACGGCGAACGGCACAAGGCGGTTTATCTGCCGGACGGCAGGCTTTACATAACGTTTCGCTCAATAATTCTTTCCAAAAATCAGGTTAAAAAGCAGAGAGCAAATAACGGTGAGCGCGGTTGGTATTCCGAAGGATTAGTCGCTTGGGTAGGCACGTTTGACGACATAATAAATCTTCGCGAAGGGCAGTACCGCATAAAACTTGCCCATACGTATCTGCCAAATCAAAACGAAACGTCTGTCGTAGCGAATGCCGATACTGGGTATTGCGGAAACGTATTGCTTACTGACGGTACGGTTGTAACGTCCTCATACGGAATTTTTTTTACAAAAGAAAAAGAGAACGGAGTTTATAACACGGATAAAGGGCGTCAAAAGCGCAAAACCTGCGTAATTTCAAAGCGTATCAATGTTAAAGATACAGACGAGCTTTTAAAAAATATTCTTGACTGATATTTTCTCTTTTTCCCTTATATGGCGGACTCTTTCCGCCGCGATTGAAGATTTTTCCTCAAGCTTCTCCATATTGCCTTGACGGGCAAGTACGGGGAGGCTTTTTATTGTCTGCTCAATTTCGTCTATTTCACGGTGGTCTACCAAAAGAGAAATTTTTTTGTCTTCTTTTTCCCAGATTTCAAGCACATTTTCCGTAAGGCTCACCGCATTTTCACTGTCCTTGTTTTCAGCCGAGATTTTTATTTCATCCAGCTTTTCCGAAAGCTTTTTGCAAGACGCGTCAAGCGAGGTTATTCCGCACAGCGCAATGGAAAAGACAAGTATTAGCGCGGCTAATGAAACTATATTTCTGTTCAATTTTCATCTCTCCCTATTACTACGGTTTTTCCCGATTTGTCAACAGTCATAAGAAGTGTATTTTCTACGTCGATATTTTGCTTTTCAATAATATTTTTCAGCTTTTCATTTGTCATATTACAGTCCTCAAACGAGCTGCGTTCTATTTGTCCGTCTGTAATTACAACGCACGGAATACCGCTGTCCTCGGCATATATTCCCGCGTTTTTATTTGTGACCGTTTCATAATCGGGCTTGAGCATTACGCTCATTTTGCCGTTTGTCTCAATTATTCCGTAAGCTACAAGCGAAATATCAAAAACATCTTTTTGCCTCAAGGATTCAAGAATATCATCAATGGTAAGGCGCAGTTTTTTCATCTCTTTCTGCTGTAATTTGCCGTCACGGATTATAATTATCGGATGGCCTTGAACCAAAAATCTGAATTTAAGACTTTTTATACTTGCGGAAGACGTGATAATTTCAAGAGTCACAAGCAGCATTACAGGTATTACCGTTGAAATCAGCGGAATGTCATTGTCTTGCATCGGCATAGCTATGATTTCGGATAAAAGCAAGGTAATAACCAGTTCAGACGGCTGAAGCTCGCCTATTTGCCTTTTTCCCATAATTCTGACAACGCAGACTACAATAACATAGAGTATTACCGTGCGAATAATCGTAACGAACATAATAATCACCCAAAGATATTTTTACCGAAAAGCTTTGAATATTACAAAAAAAACGGGGAAAAAACAGAATGGTGATATAATGTGAAAAATTGGTATAAGGAAAAAGTAGACGAAATAACCGTTCCGAATAAAGATACCGAAGAAAAAGTGCCTGTAAAAGACACTGTTTCGGAAAATATTAAATATCTGAAATCAAAGCTGACGCCTTCGTTTGACGTTAAATACCGTAAATGCGAGGTGGACGGAATTGAATTTGGCTTTGTGATGCTCGACGGAATGTGTGATAATGAACTTATAAACGAGCAGATAATGATTCCGATTCTTCACGGTAATTACAACGGATTAGACGGCGAAAAAGTGCTTGAAACCGCCTCAAATATCATTTCGGGAAGTATTGACAAGTCAGTTCAGAATGAGCTTAACACATCTATTCGCGAAATGCTGTCCGGCAACCTTTTGATGTTTGTTGACGGCTCTTCAAGAGCGGTGCTGTTCGGGGTTCAAAAGTTTCCGAAAAGGTCTGTTACAGAGCCGGATTCCGAAACGCAGGAGAGAGGCTCAAAGGAGGGGTTTTCGGAAAGTTTTATGGACAATGTAGCTCTTTTACGCAGAAGAATACGCACTCCCGTTCTGAAAACGGAGATTATTGAGGTCGGCGCTACAAGTAAAACAAGAATTTGTATAGCGTATTTATCAGACAGAGTAAATGAAGAAACGCTCATATCGGTAAAAAAGAGGTTAAAGGAGTCAAATCTTGACGTATGCCTCGGCTCCGGATACCTTGAGCCTTTCCTCGGAAGCCGCAGAGCGTCGCTGTTTTCAGGAGTGGGCAGTACCGAGCGCCCCGACGTTTTAACTGCAAAGCTTTCCGAGGGGAAAATCGGCATAATAACCGACGGCACGCCATACGCTCTTTTTATACCGCATATTTTTACGGAGTATTTTCATTCGCTTGACGATTACCTGAAAAAGCCTTATTACGCTTTCGCTATACGGACTCTTAAAATAGCGGCGTTTTTTATAGGCATTTTTCTTCCGGGACTTTACGTTGCGGTATGCACGTTCCACCAGGAGGTAATTCCCGAAACGATGATTTTTGACATATGCCTTCAAGAGAGCTTTGTGCCGCTGCCTGTAATGATAGAGGCGCTCATAATGCATATGGTGTTTGAGATAGTAAAGGAGGCTGGTCTGCGAATGCCGAGAAGTATCGGCAACGCGGTTTCAATAGTCGGCGCGCTTGTTATAGGCGACGCCGCTGTGAGCGCGGGTCTTGTCGCCGCTCCGATGCTTATAGTTATAGGTCTTACCGCCATAAGCTCGTTTGTAATTCCATCGCTTTACGACGCCTCATCTTTACTGCGGGTTGTGCTTATAATAGTCGGCGGTATTTCCGGATTTTACGGAATAATGCTTGTTTTTGCGGCGGTCGTATTAAATATGGCATCAATTTCGCCGTACGGCGTGCCGTTTACTTCTCCGCTGTCGCCTACAAAGGCGGGCGCGTGGAGAGATTTGATTTTCCGTGCCGATTGGCGTCAGCTCGGGAAAAAAAGATTACAGACAGATAGGCTTGATAAATAATGAACTCAAAAATATCGGCATTTCAGTTTTACTCAATAATGCTTTTAACGCGCCTTTTGACAACGCTTACCTATACTCCGAAATATACGGAAGAAATTACCGTATCCGATATGATTTTGCAAACGCTGTTTCGGTTTGTGTTCGGCATAATTATATTCATTCCCGTGTTTATGCTCAACAAAAAATACGGTGTTGACAATCAAAAAGGAAACGGCGCTTTCGGTAAAATAAAGGCGGTAATTTTTACGGCGGTTTTCTTTTACTTTTCAGTTTCCACATTATCTCGTTTGGAGCTGTTTGCGGGAACGGTTATATTCCCGGAAACGGACGTTAAATTTTTACTTTTGCTTGTAATACTGTTTTGCGCTTACGGCGCTTATTTAGGCTTGGAGTCAATAGGCAGGAGCGCTGTTCTGTTTGTAACTCCCGTGCTTTTATCACTTATTGTTATAGGCTTGGCGCTTGTAAAGAGAATAGATTGGCTCAATTTATCGCCGCTGTTTTATAACGGTGTTTTACCCGTTGCGAAAACCGCGTTAAACGCTGTGGGCAGAACGGTTGAATATGCAGTGATAGCCGTTTCTCTCCCGTTTATTACGGGCAACGCCAAAAAAGGCTTTTTTATATGGATGGGTGTTCAGACGTTCATTACGGCGGTAATCTTCTTCTTCGTGGGAACGGTTCTCGGCGAATTTAATAAAATGCAGCTTTTTCCCGTTTACACAATCGCTTCAATGGCGCAGTTTTCATTTTTCAGAGGACTCGGCGCAATAATTACAGGCGCGTGGATACTTTGCGCTTTTTTGAAAATTTCATTGCTTATTTTCCTTCAGGCAAAGCTGATTTCAGAGGCTTTCGGGGTAAAAAAAATTACCGTAATTGCAGTTTCGGGTGTATTGCTGGCGGCAGTGTGCCTGTTTATTTCGGGGAACGTCGACAGATTTAACATTGTTGACACATCTTTTGTGAAGTTTATTCTGATTTTAGTATCCGTGCCGATTTTAGCAATAGCGGAGCTCATTAAGGAGAGGGTGGCAAAATGCGCAAAGCAGCAATAATTTTAATTGCGTTTCTTTGTACGGTAGCGCTGTTGAACAGAAACGCGTTTAAAGACGATATAAGCAACAGAACGGTTGTTCAGGGTATAGGTATCGACATAAACGATGACGAAACTTATACCGTTACGCTGGAAACGATAAATACCGAAAACTATTCAAATTCAGACGGTTCCGCCAAGCCCGTAATGAATTTGCGGATAGTTGACGGCAAAACCGTAAGCTCGGCAATAAAGAGCGCCTTTTCTTTTGACGGCAAAACGCCCGTGCTGTCGCAGAACAGAGTGATTATTATCGGCAAAGATCTCGCCGAAAAGGGGATAATCGAGGCACTTGATTTTTTTATTCGCGACGCTGAAAATTACCCGACGGTGCAGGTGGCCGCGGTTGAGGAAAAAGCGGCGGATTTTTTTAAAAACGCGTCTGACGAGTCGAGCGTTGTTTCAAGAAATATAGAAAAAATACTCCTCACATCGGATGAAGATATTGCGGTTACGTCGATAACTCTGTGCGAGCTTGCCAACCGCGCAGAGAGCAAAGGTCAGGCGTTTTATATGCCGATTGTTTCAACCTTTAAGGAAAAGGATAAACCTGAGGTAAAATCAAACGGTACGGCAGTATTCAGAAACGGAAAATATGTTTGCAATTTGGATGATGAGGAGACAATAGCTTTAAATTTTCTCTGCAATAACGCCAGAAAAGGCGCAATAGATTTTTATACCGACAATGGGCCCGCAGCGATAAGCGTAATAAAAAGCAGTACTGCGCGGAGCGTGGATTATTCTTCCGATACGCCAAATTTCAATGTAAAAATAAAAATTGAGGCCGATATTGCGGAGGCAAGCGGCGGAGGCGGATACAACCTTTCCGAAGGCGAGGTCAGTACTTTAAACAGAAACGCTGAGGAAAAAATAGAAAACTCTGTCAAATCTCTCTGCCAAAAGCTGTACTCGGTTGAAAAAGCCGACGCTCCCGGACTTTCAAGACTTATTTATATCTATTATCCCGAAAAGTTCAGGGCGGCGGAAAAAAACCTCAGCGAAATAATGACCGAAAGCCATTATGCCGTTGAGGTGGAAATGTGCATCCGCCGTATAGGGCAGGATTATTCATCATAATTTTCGTATTGCTTAATAACCGTTTTCTGCAACTCTTCAAATGTCATCGGTTTTCCGAATAAATATCCTTGAATAATGTTGCATTTTAGGTCTTTAAGATATAAGTATTGGTCTTCGGTTTCAACTCCCTCCGCAATAATCTCAATGTTAAGCCGCTTTGTCATATCTATTATGCATTCAATAACGGCTTTTCCCCGTTCATCTCCGTAGTTATCAATAAATGACTTGTCAAGCTTTAAAATATCTATCGGCATAGATTCCAAAACAGTAAGAGAAGAATACCCGGTTCCGAAATCATCAAGTAATATTTTAAATCCCGCTTTTTTGAGCTTGCGCAGAATTTTAATAAACAGCTTTGTATTTTTAAAAATGGCTGTTTCCGTAATCTCAAGCTGGATTCGGTCTATATCCGCCCCAACATTTTTTACGGCGTCGGAGCACATATTGCAAATTCCGTCAAAGGCAAGCGATTTTTGAGAAAGATTAACCGAAAAATTTATAGGAGGCAGGCCGAGAGACCGCCACTTTGCCTGGTATTTGCAGGTTTCTTCAAGAATAAGTCTGTCAAGCGGTTTTATAAGGTCTCTTTCCTCCGCGAGGGAGACAAACTCATCAGGCGGGACTAATTCGCCGTTTGCGCGCTGCCAGCGAGCAAGAGCCTCTGCGCCGCAGACTTTTCTTGTAATTGCGTCCACTTGCGGCTGAAAGAAAATTTTGATAGTTTTATTTTCAATGGCAAGTTCAAGCTCATCTTCAAGCGCTTTTCTTTCGCTTAAAGACTGTTTAAGCGATTCGCTGTAAAAGTAAAATACCCTGTCACGGTGGCCTTTAACAACGGACTTAGCCATAACGGCTTTTGTCTGCATACCCTGAAGGTCGGTTTCGCCTTTTTTTACAAAATAAATGCCGATGCTTGGCGTCAGAATATAGTCTGTCGACGCGCCGTCATAATATTTGTGACAGCGGCGGCTGAATTCGGTAACGGTCTTTTCGGCGTCTTCTTTGGAATCACAGCGCGTTAAAACGGCAAATCTGTCTGCGGCAATTCTGCATACAATGCCATTTTCGCCTAAAAGCTCTTTCCAAAGAGAATAAATAAATCTGAGCGTTTTGTTGCCCTGCGCGTAACCGTAGTAATCGTTGACGAGCTTAAAGTAGTCAATATCCATAATTATGAACGCAAAATTATCTCTGCTCTTTCTGAGCAGTTTTTTTGCGTCTACACAGAATTTGGCATAAGACGCTCCGCCTGTAATGCTGTCAATATAAAGCATTTGGTCAATTTCTTTTTTCTTCTGATTTTCCTCCGTCGCTATGTAAACCCCAAAGAGAATAAAAACAATTATAAGGAAAAAGCACATAAGGAAAATATAAATAAGAACGGTATTCCTTGAAAAATTAACGACATTTTGCGGTACGTAGCCTACAATGTACCAATCGTTAAATTCAAGCGGAGAATAATAAATATAATAGTCGTTGGACTTAAAAAGGTTGTTTGCGCGAATAAGCCCGGACCTGCGATTTTGCATATCATTGATAATTTTGCCGTAAACCTTTTGAGCGTTTTTGCCGTTTGCAGATATAATGCTGAAAACATCCGCTATATTCTTTTTATCGAAAGCGTCATAAACCGAGCTTAAAATGATGTCTCCGTTGCTCCCGACAATAGCGAAGTGTTCCTGACCGTTGAATGCGGTAGAGCTTAACATCTTTCTGAACTCGTCAATATCATACGCAAAATAAAAAATACCGAGAGTTTCACCGTCTTTAACAACGGGAATCTGAATAATAAATATGTCGCTCTTGTTGTCAATACTTTGGCTTTGCTCAAGCCTGTAAACGGTTATTCCTCCGGCGTCAACGGCGTCCTGAAGATGGTTGCTTTCAGGAATGGTCGAATAACCGCTCGTTTTGTCTTTAGATATGTAATAGCACTGTCTGTCAAGAGACGCAAAGCCGTAACGGATAAGAGCGCCTGTAACATCAACGACGTTCAGACGTTCAACAGCCGCTTTTACATCCTTTTTTACTATGCTTGTGTCAATTTTTTCCGCAAGCTTTGTAACTGTGTCGCATTGATTTCCAAGTTGATACCCTATAATGCTTGCGTTCTTTTTTGACGTTTGAGTCAGTGTATTGTCAGTAACTTCGTCCAGCTTTCCTGTAAGGAAGAGGGGAAAGAAAATAAGAACAGCGGCGGAAAGCAAACATAAAAGCAATGTCATTAAAACTTTATTTAAACGTTTTCGTTCGTACATTTCATACCAGCTTTCGGAAAGGCGTTTGCCCGAATATCAATAAATTTCACCGTTTTTAACGTTAAAGCAAAGCCTTTGTTTGCCGTTCTCGTCGGAATATTGAATTTCCAACAAATCGTTTGTCACAAATTCCGATGAAATCAGTTCGGGCCTTTTTCCGTTGAAAACGCTTAGCAGAGTTTTCATCTTTTCACTGTCATAATCGCCTACATTGTCGGAGGTAAACAAAAGACTGCCGAATATGCGGTTGATAAGCGCAACCGTTTTCCTCTGCTCAAACGTCATTTTCATATTGTCGTCACGCAGAAGGAAAACGTCCGGGTCGTTAAGAAACGCCCTTCCGTCAAGCCCGCGCCGGAACACTGTGTCGCACAGCGTCGCCCTTGTCGAAACGCCCTCGCGCTGAATATCAATTTTCTTGCTCCATTCAAGTCCCATATCGGCGCCGATTCTGCAATAATCAACTTTGCCGAAAGCGGGCGCCAACGGTACTCCGCAGCCGAGAATCAACTTGTCGCCGACACATTCTCTTATAAAGTCCATAGCTTCGCACATAAGCTGGCCTCTTGACTTGTTGTACGCGGGTACTATTGCCGCGGCGTAAAGGAAATCGAGCTTAACCATATCATAGCCCCACTCGTTTAATATCGTGTCAAAGAAACCGCGTATATATTCTCTCGCGCCGTCGTTGTGAATGTCCAGAGCGTAAAATCCGTTCCAGTTAAATCCGCATTTAACGGGCTTGCCGAATTTGTCTTTGATAAGCCATTCGGGGTGTTCTTTGGCAACATTTGAATGGTATTGAGCGCCTAATGGCGCAAGCCAAAGCCCCGCCGACATTCCCTTTTCGTGAATGCGGTCCGCTATGTATTTCATTCCGTTTGGGAATTTGCCGCCGTCAACGCTGAGCCAGTCTCCTACGGCGGTTTGATAGCCGTCGTCTATCTGAAAAATGTCAATTTTTGCGTCGACCTTTGAAATAGCCTCAAGGTCGTTTAAAACAATGCCTTCATTTATATTAGAGTAATAATTGTACCAAGTGGTGTAGCCGTTAGCGCGTTTTGCCTTTGGCTTTTCTATTTTTAATACTTCAAAATACTTGTCAAACACCTCGTCCATGGTGCCTTTAAAATTGACAATATCCATAAGTACATATTCGCCCGTGACCGCAACGCCTTCAAGCTCTTTTTCAAATACTATTTTGTTTTCGGGACATACGGCGTTTATTATTGTGTAGCCGGAGCGCTCTGAAAGCGAGCCGAAGAAATTTACTGTTTCTCCGTTTCTGACATATGCGTAGGAGTATCCGTGAAAAACGCCCTTACGGGGATCATACTTTTTAAAATTATAGTCGCCGGAAGCGCCCAGAGGGGAGAAAAGCAGTGGGATAAGCCGCGCTGAGGACATATTTACGCCTTTTTCATCTATAAAGTATTCTCGGCAGTCCGTCCAAGATTGGTACCCGTTAAGGAATACCCGGTCGTTGCCGTCAAAATTAAACGGGACAGTCATTTTAAATTTGAGTTTGCTCAAAGACGGACCTTTTGTTTGGATTATTATTTTAATATGGTCTTTATTTGCGAGCGTTTTCATTGAATAATGGTCTGTTTCAAACTGATTGCTGGCGTAATTTACGCCGTCTGCGGAATACTCAAAGCTGATTTTAAATTTGTCCATAATATAATCTCCGTTTAAGTTTAAATATATTAAATTATACCAAAAAACGGATAACAAATATATGGTAATATCAAACAATAAAAAAAGGTTCGATTTATTTATTTTAACAATAGACTTAAAATTAGATAAATTTCTTGAAAAACATATGCAAAAGTATTAAAATATATAGGATTGTATTACTTTTTATAACGAGGTGTATTTAATGACGGTAAAAGAGCTTAAAAAACTGTGGGAAACTTTTGACGAAGATACGTTTAAGGAGCTTTGCGCGGTTACGGACGAAAAAGAAATCGAGGACAGATTTTATAAAGAGCTTTCTTTCGGCACCGGCGGACTTCGAGGCGTTATGGGCGCCGGCCCCAACCGAATGAACAAATACACTGTGGCGAGGGCAACAAAGGGCTATGCCGACTATCTGCACTCCGAACACAGCGGCAATATTTTTGTAGCGATTGCCTATGATTCGCGCAATAATTCACGCTTTTTTGCCGAAACCGCCGCAGGCGTACTCGCAGAAAATAAGATTAAAACATTTATGTTTGACGTTTTAATGCCGACGCCCGTTCTCTCTTTCGCGGTAAGGCGCCTTAAATGCAACGGAGGTATTGTGATAACAGCAAGCCATAATCCCAAAGAATATAACGGGTATAAAATCTATGACGGCAGAGGGTGTCAGCTTGTTCCGCGTTTTGCCCTTGCAGTTACCGAGAAGATAAATGCGGTGACCGATTATGCGTCTGTTAAAATCAAGAATTTTGAAAGCTGTGTAAAAGACGGGGATGTAACAATAATCGGAGACGGTGTATTAAACGAGTTTTTGGCAGAGGTGAAAAAGCAGTCGTTATATGAAAAACCGTCAGAGTTAAAAATTGTCTATACACCTCTTCACGGTACAGGCAACATACCCGTAAGAAGAATCCTTGAAGGTATGAATGTTAGCGTTGTGAAGGAACAGGAAAAACCCGACGGCAATTTCAGCACGGTGCGCTCTCCGAATCCTGAAGAAAAGGACGCTTTAAATCTTGGCATTGAGCAGGCAAAAAGGGAAAACGCCGATTTGGTTCTCGGTACGGACCCGGACTGCGACAGGGTCGGCACTGCCGTTTTGCACGGCGGAGAATACGTTCCTCTTACGGGCAACCAAATGGGCGCATTGCTTGTAAATTTTGTCCTTTCCCGAAAAAAAGACGAGCTTAAAGAAAATTCCGTAATCGTAAAAACGATAGTTACCGGCGAGCTTGGCGCAAAGATTGCCGAGGATTATTCGCTTTCCGTTGACGAAACCTTAACGGGATTTAAGTATATCGGCGAAAAGATAAATAAATATGAGGACACGGGCGAAAAGAATTATGTATTGGGTTATGAGGAGTCTTACGGCTACCTTATCGGAACTCACGCAAGAGATAAAGACGCCGTTGTGTCTTCAATGCTTATATGCCAAATGGCGTCGTTCTATAAAAATCAGGGAAAAACGTTAATCGACGCGCTCAATGAAATCTATGAAAAATACGGATATTACGCGGACGCTCTTGACACTTTCGTTTTAAAGGGCAAGGACGGTGCTGAGAAAATCGGAAAAATAACATTTTCTCTTCGTGAAAAAGGAGCAAAATTATTTGACGGTGTTGAGAATGTAAAGGATTTTATCGATTATTCTGTGGGCGTTGCGGATTTGCCAAAGGAAAACGTGCTCAAATACGTTTTTGAGGACGGAAGCTGGTCTGCCGTAAGGCCATCCGGCACGGAGCCTAAATTAAAGGTTTATTATTCCGTTCGGGGCAAAGATATGGCAGAGGCCGAGACTAAGCTCAAAAAAATACAAAGCATATTAAAAGGCGAGGCAGAGTGTTGAGGTATGGAAAATTACGTTAAAAATATATTGGCGCCTAAATTACAGGGAGACGGCGGGTGGATAGATTTTGTTTCGTTTGAATTTGGCGTTCTTACCGTCGTCTTTCAGGGCGAATGTTCAAAATGTCTTATTCTTGACCGCTGTATTGATTGGATAAAAGGGGAAATAAAGCGCGATTTAGGTATTGACTGCGAAATTAAGGCCGTCCGCAAAAAGCCTTTTTTCTGGGATACATAACAGGAGGGAGAACAAATGGCACACATAAAAGTAATCCGCAGAAGTATGCGCCCCGAGGAGTGGACAGACCTTCGCTTCGGTTGGTTAAAGCGGTATATATATGAAGATAAATTTGAAATAGAGAACATAAAAGTAAGAAATGCACGTCAGACGGGTGAAAACGATTACGAATTTTACCCCGAGGGGTGGCAGCCCCTTAAAAAAGGCGATATGTATTTTACCCCTGACGGCACCGCGTTTTTCGAGGCGGATGTTTTTGTACCCGAAAAATTCAGGGGCAGGGAGCTTTGGTTTTCTCTCAAAACCGCCGCTGAGATTATTGTAAAATGCAACGGCAAATACGTTGGCGGAGTGGACCCTAACAGAGAAAGAATTTTGCTGACCCCTTACATAGACGGCAGTACGTCTCTTCACTTTGAGATGGAGGGATATAACCGTTCAAAGCCCGATGACGAGCGAAATCCCGAGAGCCTTTCCGTAAGGGGGTGCCGCCAGATTTTCGAGGGCGCTTATTTAGCGGTGATAAATCATACCGCGCTTGATTTGGTTTACGATTTGGAACTGCTGCTCGATATAGCGAAAAGCGAATCCTTTAACGAGGATTACAGAGCGTTCATAAACCGTGAGCTTAACAACGCGCTCAATTTAATTGATTTTGACGACGTTAAAAATGAGGATATAGAAAATGCCCGAAAATATGTAAATGACGTAATTTTCGCAAACGACGATTATAAGGGGAGCGGCGATGTAGCGCTTGTAGCCCATTCTCATCTTGATTTGGCGTATTATTGGCGCAGGATTCATTCGGTACAGAAAAATCTGCGCACCGTACTTATTCAGCTCCGTTTAATGGACCGCTATCCCGATTTTAAATATACCCACACTCAGCCGCAGACCTATGAAATGCTAGAAAAGTATTATCCTGAGGTCTTTGAGGAGCTCAAAGAGAAAATCTCAAGCGGCAGGTTTGAGCCGGTCGGCGCTATGTATGTTGAGCCCGACTGCAACATTCCCTCGGCGGAAAGCCTTATAAGACAATGCCTTTACGGCCAGAGCTATTACCGTGAAAAGTTCGGAAAAACCGTTGATAACGCTTGGCTCCCCGATGTTTTCGGCAATAGCTGGATTTTACCGCAGATTCTTCTTAAAAGCGGAGTAAAATACTTTGTTTCAAATAAAATGTCAACTTGGAACGATACAAACCGTTTTCCGCACAATAACTTTATTTGGAGGGGAATTGACGGAAGCGAGGTTTACGCCTGCGTTCCTCCCACTCATTTTATAACGTGGAACGCGCCGAGCGGAGTACAGGAAAATTGGGACGCGTATCAGGACAAAAACACCGGGGGTCAGACTCTTCAGATGTTTGGCTACGGCGACGGCGGAAGCGGCGTCACAGAAGAAATGATTGAGCTTATGCACCGATTCCCAAAAGTCTCGGCAATGCCGAAAACCGAGCACTTGGGAGGAAGCGAGTTTTTGCATAAAAACTTTGACGGAAACCAAAATCTTGAAAAGTGGGACGGAGAGCTGTACCTTGAAATGCACAGAGGCACGTTCACAACAAAATCCGACCTTAAAAGATTAAACCGCAGGCTTGAATATAAGCTCCGCGAGGCTGAAATTATATCTACTCTTAAATTTTTAAAGGGCGCCGAATATCCTTACGGCGAAATAAGGGATTGCTACAAAATTTTGCTGACAAATCAGTTCCACGATATTTTGCCGGGCAGTCATATTCACCCGGTATTTCTGGATACCGTAAAAGAGCTGAACGAAGTAGACGCGCGCCTTGAAAGCGTTATCGGTACGGGAGAGAAATATTTTAATTCACTTAACTTTAAGCGGGAACACCTGACGTTTATAGAAGACGTGAACGGTCACAGCGAGAGATTGGGCGTTAAGGGGAATTGGGTAATTCCGAATCTTGCCGCTTTAAGCTCTGGTGAAATTCCGTGGCGTACCTTTGCAGGCGAATGGTGTGAAATCGGAGATTACGTTACAACGCCGTTTTACAAAATTAAATTTAATAAGGACGGCAGTATAGAAAGTCTTTATGACCGAGAGCTCAAAAGGGAGTGGACTAACGGCGAATTTAATAAATTAAAGCTTTACAAGGACAACCCCGGAGTTTATGACGCGTGGGATATTTTGCCGAATTATAAGGAAAAAGAGGTGCCGTACAGAATAATTTCACCGCTGAAAACGATAGAAAAAAGCAGTGAGTGCGCCGCGTTTGAGGTAGTTATCGGCACGGAAAAGAGCGTTTGGAAGAGAATTATCAGAGTGTTCCGCCAGTCTCGGGGAATTGAAGTCGAAAACCAGGTTGACTGGCACGAAAAGCACGTTCTTGCAAAGGCTCAGTTTGACTGCAACGTACTTACCCGTGAGGCAGTGTGCGATTTAGGCGCGGGCTTTATTAAGCGTGAAACACACCGAAATACCTCTTGGCAGCAGGCTCGGTTTGAGGTTTGTCACCATAAGTGGTTCGATATGGCCGAAACTGACGGTGGGATAGCGGTAATTAACGAGTCAAAATACGGGGTTGGATTTTACGAAAATTCAGCGTCGCTCAGCCTTTTGCGTTCAACAATCCGCCCCGATATTGAAAGCGATATGGGCCGTCACGAGTTTTGCTATATGATTTATCCGCATCCGAAGGATTTTGTTACGGCGGAAATTAACAATATAGCATATGAATATAACATTCCCTTGGTAAAAGCCGACCTTACCTGCGAAAATTCATTCGGTGAGCTTTTCTTACAGACAATGAAAATGTCGGAAAACGGAAAAATGATAGTTATACGCCTTTCCGAGCAAAACGGCAAGAGGGGGAGAATTGAGCTTTCGGGCAAAGTGAAAATACTCAATATGCTTGAAGATGTAATAGGTGAGGCTACAACGCTTGAGTATTCTCCGTTTGAGATTTTAACAGTCGGAATTATGATTTGATTTGACGGCAAAAAGGACAAATAAATCAGCTTATTAAGTAAAAAGACCGAACAGCGCTTACTGCTCGGTCTTTTTTTAAAATCTGTAAATTATTCAGTCGCTTTTCGTTTGCGGAAAATAATTGCGGCGCCTGCCGTAACTGACGTCAAAACAATCATTCCGAATGCCGCGGCAACCGCCGTTTTGCTCCCACGGTTCGTATTCGGAATATTGCCGCTTTCTGCGTTTGACGGCGCTTTATCTTCCTCAGGCGGATTAGTTTCAGGGTCTGTCTCGGTTACCGTCTCCTCAGGCGGCGCAGTGGGTTCATCATAAACATCGGGGAGAACCTCAGCAGGGTTTGTGAGATAAGAATACAAACTTGCCTGATTATCAGTCAGCGGAGTAAAATTAACACTCTGAGTTATGTAGGTAAGCTGACTGTTTTTTAGGGAATATTTAACTGTAACCGTAAACGGAAGCTCGTATTCGTCAAAATTACCTTCCGCAATATCAAACGTTGCAATTTGCCCTCTTGCAATGCTCTGCGCTCTGCTGTAATCGACCGAAAAATCCGCTCCGTCTATATTTATGCTCCAAATAATTGCGTCCGAGTTAGCTGAAAGATTTTTAACAACAAGCTTAGCGTCATTTTTTGTGTGATAGCCAAAGCTTGTGTTGTCAAAGCGGATATACAGTCCGTCGGCGGAGTTTTGCGACGCGTTAAACTGAGGGTAGCTTGGATCCGAAAAAACATTCTTTAAATTTCCGTAGAGGAAATTTAAAACAAGTCCTCGTGTGTATGAGTCAAACACATACATTCCGTGGTACTGACCCTTGACAAACCAAGTGTTGTCGGGTAAATACGCGCAGGAAGCGTCTATATCGAAATCAGGCGAGATATGATAATGCTTGCTGTTGGAGCAGGTCTTAAAGAGCGGCTTATAACCTTTTTCAAATTTTTCACCTATATCGGCGCATAACGCTCCTGATGAGGTATATACGTCTATAACATAATCGGAATTGTTTCCGTTGCCCGCAAACGACTCGGCGCCTGTGCAGGTTATTATGCCGATTTGAGTTCCCGCTTTTTGCGCTTTTTTTAGCCCCTCACTCATATTGGCCATTGCGTCGGTATGATAAGCTGTTGTTTTTTCAATAATAGCGGCGCTTTCAATGGGGTCAAGGGCTATATGCGCCATTGCGTCTTCAAAATAATCTAACGGAACAAAATCCCAAAGACTGGTAAAATATTTCGCAAAATCTAAAGCATATTCCTGTAAAACTCTGTTAAGCAGGGGATTCAGACGGTCAATGCCTATAATTCCGACGAGCTGTTCCCAGTTTTCTTCGGTTTGGGTACCTTGCTCAACGAACTTAACGATAGTCTCATAATTTATGTCGACGCTGTTTCCGCAGAACAGCTCGCCCACGATTGACGTTCCGCCAATGGCAGGGCTTGTAAGCATAGCTTTTCTGACGTCCTGCTTATATCCGTAATAGTATAGGTATGAAGCGCCGCACTGACCGCCGTGGCTGAGTCCGAATAAATCGACCTTATTACTGCCAGTAAGCTCTTTGACCTCTTGAATGAATTTATCTATTTCATCGGCGTAATCAATTTGACCCTTTCTCCAGTCGCAGACGAATATAAACACATTTTCTTCGCCTATCTTGTCGGCAATAATATCGACAAGTTCCTTTTCGGGAATATAATTTCCGCCGTTTTCACGCAGAACCGAAAGCCTGTTATTTTTTGCTCCCTGAGGATAACATTCAACATTGTATTTTGAGGAACCGTCCGGGTTGCAGGCGATAGGCTCAAGCTGTTCAAGCAGAACACTGCCGATTATGTCAACCAAAGCGTCTTCGTTAGTGACATTTGCTAAAAGATTAGGAATTTCTTCTTTAACGCGTTCGCCCACTTTGTTAAAATCAAGTCCCCATACCTGTTCGCCTGTATCTGTGTTAATAAGAGTAGGACCGCTGTATCCCTGCAAAATTATTACGGGAGTTTTTTCGGCCGTACCGAAAACGCAAAAAGACGCCGCCGAAAGAATTATTGCCGCCGCAAGAATAAACGAAATTGCCTTTTTCATAGTTAAACCCCTTTCTGCGCCCGTTTAATGACGGGGCAAGTCACTTATTGAATGGGTAAGTCTTTCTGTGTTTAGTAATTATTTATTGTAATAGCTCTTTTTTTGCCTTGCAGGCTCGCAGGTTACATTTATGCCGAGCTTGCCGAGCGTGTGAATGTCGACGTCCGCCAAAATAACCGTTGAATGCATTTCACAGCCTTTAAGATTTTGAAGCGCCTGCATTGCCTTTTCGGCAGTGGGATTTGTTGCGGCTGAAATTGAGAGGGCAATTAAAACTTCGTCTGTGTGAAGCCGAGGATTTCTGTTGCCAAGATGGTTTAATTTTAGGTCCTGAATGGGCTCAATAACAATAGGCGAAACTAAATCAATATCTTTGCTGATACCCGCAATGTGTTTAAGTGCGTTTAGAAGAGCGGCAGACGAGGCTCCCAGCAGTGAAGACGTCTTGCCCAAAACAACTGTGCCGTCCGAAAGCTCAATGGCGGCTGCGGGCGCGCCCGTTTCCTCGCTTTTCTTTAAAGCAGGCTCAACACATTTTCTGTATTCGGGCGTAATTTCAAGCTGTTTCATTAAAAGCTCAAGACTGTAAATTTCGTTTGCGACATTGTCGCCGTTTTTCTTTTTGACAAGCGCCTTGTAATACCTGCGGATAACCTCTTGCTTTGACGCCTCTTTAACCGCGTCGTCGTCAAAAATGCAGTTACCCGCCATATTAACCCCCATATCGGTGGGCGATTTATAAGGCGAAACGCCGTAAATCCGCTCAAATATTTCATTAAGTACAGGAAAAATCTCAATGTCCCTGTTGTAATTTACCGTCGTCTTGCCGTATGCCTCCAAGTGGAACGGGTCAATCATATTTACATCGTTAAGGTCGGTCGTTGCAGCCTCATAAGCAAGGTTAACGGGGTGTTTGAGGGGAAGATTCCAAATGGGAAACGTCTCAAATTTTGCATATCCTGCCTCTATACCGCGCTTTTGCTCGTGGTAAAGCTGAGAAAGACAAACCGCCATTTTGCCGCTTCCCGGGCCAGGAGCGGTCACAACCACAAGCGGCTGAGTCGTTTCTATGTAATCGTTTTTGCCGTAGCCTTTGTCGCTCACTATTAGCTGAATATCATTCGGATAATTTTCTATTTTGTAATGCCGATAGGTTTTAATGCCGAGCCCCGCAAGCTTTTCCTCAAATTTAATTGCCGCCGGCTGAGAGCCGAATTGAGTGAGGACAACTCCGCAAATGCGAAGCCCAAAGCTCTTGTATATATCCATAAGACGGAGAACGTCAAGGTCATAAGTAATGCCAATATCGCCCCTTATTTTGTTTTTCTCAATGTCGTTGGCGTTGATGGCGATAATCATTTCAGCGCTGTCTTTGAGCTGAAGAAGCATTTTCATCTTACTGTCGGGCAAAAAGCCCGGCAAAACCCTTGAAGCGTGATAATCGTCAAAAATTTTACCGCCGAATTCAAGGTACAGTTTACCGCCGAACTGGTTTATCCTTTCTTTGATATGCTCCGATTGCATTCGGAGGTATTTGTCGTTGTCAAATCCTGCTTTTGCCATATTCATTCTCCTCTTTGGATGTTACTTTCCTCGGTTTTTTACGTCTTTCTTTTTTCTGTAACGCGTCAAGAACCAAAATATATATTGCGGACGCTGTCGGCGCTTAGAGCAGTATCTCTAATATCCCGTCAATGTTTCCGCACACAGCCCCTTATTGAATTATAAACGATATACGGCTGTATTTCAAGAAAATCATATACTGTTTTCAATAAAGATTCGTAAAAATTAAGATTAGGGTTTCGGTTACTTTCTGCGACTGTTGCCGCGCCTTACCCACCGCTTGGCGTGGCAAGCGATTATTGAAAAATTATTTCAGCTTGCTTTTTGCGAACGGTTATGTTTTATGTATGCTTGTGAATAAAGCTATATTATATTTTTTATTTCGTCCAAAGCTTTTACGGTTCTGTCGGGGATAATATCATCACTCGCGGCGCGGTTATTTTTGTTGAACCAAACCGTTTTCATACCGCAATTTATTCCGCCCAAAATGTCGGCGGTGAGCGAATCCCCGATAAGTACGGATTCAGCGCTTTTTATGCCGTCCGTTTTGGAAAGACAGGCGTCAAAAAAAGCCTTGTCGGGTTTTTGAAAGCCCAAAAGCTCCGAGGTAAAAACATCGGTAAAATAGTGTAAAAGCTCTGCCGACCGCAGCCGTTTGATTTGCTGTTGGTGAGGCCCGTTGCTGGCGGCGTAAATTTTATATTTTGACGACAAATATTTAAGTATTTCCTCCGCGCCGTCAACTTTTTCGGCGCTGTCGCAGATATGTTTCTGAAAACGGTTCTCAAATTCGTTACCGTCAATGTGTGTAATACCGAATTCAGCCAAAATTATACCCCAGCGTTTGCCGTAAATTTCATTTTTTGTAATTTCGCCCTTTTCAAGTCTGCGCCAAAGCTCAGCATTTATTTCCGAGAAAACGGGAAACATAAATTTGCTGAATTTAATACCGAAATCCCGATAGCTTTCGCGCATTGCGTATTCGGAACATTTGCCGAAATCAAGCAAGGTATCGTCAATATCAATAAAAACCGCTTTTATCATAAACATTTGCCGTTCCTTGTCTGTATTTGTTCAATAGGGAGTTTGCCTCAGAAGGCGGGAACATCTTGTTAAATTATATTATAGCAGATAAATATTTCTTATTCAAGTGAGCGGCGGTATTGAATTATGTATTCCCATTGTGTATAATAATAAAAATTGCAAAAACGGAGGAATCGTATGAAAAAACGGGAAAAGCTCAATAAAATATGGCTTTTATTTGTGACCTTTTTAAAAATAGGCGCATTCACTTTTGGCGGCGGTTACGCTATGATACCGCTTATTCAAAAGGAAATTGCCGATAAAAAGAAGTGGATAACGGAGGACGATATTCTTGATATTATTGCGATAGCGGAGAGTACGCCTGGGCCTATCGCGGTTAATTCGGCTACCTTTGTCGGATTTAAGGTCGCAGGTTTTTGGGGGGCGTTCGCGTCAACGTTCGGCGTAGTTTTGCCGTCGTTTATAATTATCACGTTTATAGCGTATTTACTTAAAAATTTCAATGATTATAAAGGCGTTAAATTTGCCTTTTTCGGGGTACGGGCAGGCGTTTTGGCGTTGATAATAAAAGGGCTTGTTTCAATGTACAAACAAGTGCCGAAAAATCCCGTTTCATATATTGTTATGGGAGCGTCGTTTATATTTGCGGCGATTTTTGACGTCAGCATTTTGCTTGTCCTTATCGGATGCGCCTTGTTTGGACTTGTTACAAGCATAATAATCAGCAGGAGGGCGAACGATGATTTATCTTAAACTTTTCCTGACATTTTTTGAAATAGGTTTATTCACTTTTGGCGGCGGTTACGCAATGCTTCCTCTTATTCAGTCGGAAGTGCTTAAAAACGGTTGGCTCACTAATACCGAAATTATGAACTTCGTCGCAGTTTCGGAAAGCACGCCCGGGCCTTTTGCGATAAATATGGCTACATTCATAGGAACGGAAAAGGGCGGGGTATTCGGCGCGTTCTGCGCCACACTCGGCGTTGTGCTCCCGTCGTTTATTATAATACTGCTTGTAGCGGTATTTTATGAAAAATTCAAGAAAAACAAGGTTGTAAAAGGGTGTATGACGGGGCTTCGGCCCGCCGCCATAGGACTTATAGCTTCAGCAGCTCTCTCACTTGCGATTACCGCATTTTTTGAGGACGGATTTTCGCTTTCCGTATTTAACAGTGTTGAATTTTACATTTCCGCGGCCGTATGCGTCATAATGACGGTGCTGGCACTTAAAAAAGTTCATCCGATAAAAATAATAACGGCATCCGCCGCCGTCGGAATTATTTTCGGATACGCATTAAAGCTGCCGCTGTAAAACAATCTAAAAAAAGGCGCGTCTTTAGACGCGCCTTTAATTTTTGACAATGGAAATAAAAAAGTTTACCGTTTTAAAAATAAGCCCGTTCTGCGGCTCAAAAACCACAATACCGTCGTTCGGGTTCGCCATTCTGTAAACGTAAACGCCGATAAAGAGAAAAAGCATAATACAGTATATTGACTTAGCTTTTTTTTGCGAAAACCCGAATTTTGTCATTATGAAAACCGCGATAAAAACGATAGGGCAGATAAACAGCGGATGAAAATGAAACGCTTCCCGAAAATTAAGATGAAGTAAACTTAAATATGCTCTGGACATTCCGCAGCCGGCGCACGAAACGCCTGTTAAAAGCTTGATTGGACAGCCTGTGCATAAGGCATACATCAGCAATATAAGGCAAAAGGCGCAAATCAGCTTTAAATACTCTTGTATCTCCTTTTTACTCAGCTTCATAAAGCACACCGCCGTTAAAAAATCCCCGCTTGAAAATAAGGGGGATTTTGTTTTGACTTTTATCAGCTAAGGCCGTTGTAACGGTTGTATGCGGCGCAGATAGCGTTTGTGTTTTTGATAATGAAATACATTGCAACAAATATACCGAGTCCGAAAAACCAAGAGCCTAATATAAGCCATAAAAGAATTGTTGTACCGTTTTCGGAAAAACTGAGCCCGTAACGGGGAGCGTTATCCGCAAGTCTGTTCCCGAGGTTGTAGTACCAAAACCAGGAATAAATACCGCAGGTTAAAATGTTAAGAACAATGAACTGCACAAGACCCGCCGTCTGTTTCCCGTCGCCCTCGCAGGCAACATTTATATCGGCCGCGATTTTGTAAAGGAAATAGTAACCGTAAATTCCACAGGTAATTATATTTAAAAGAATATATGAGATAAGACCTCTGTCATCCTTTAATTTTTTACCCGGGATATAAGCCGGCTCACCCTGCACCGAGCGGTTGATTTCATCAAACGCAGATTTAACTTCGCTTTCCGCCTTTGAAAAAGCGCCTTGAGCAGCGTCCTTTACCTGTTGACCCAAATCATTGACAGGTGCGCCGCATTTACTGCAAAATTTCGTTCCGTCCTCAAGCGGCGCGCCGCATTGCTTACAAAACATATTTTTCCCTCATTTCTGTAAAAATATAGTTTTATTTTAATATAAATCCCGTTTTATGTCAATACTTGTCTTTTAATCTTCGCTGATTTTTCTGACTGCGTCAATGTGCTTATTTGAACCTAACGCGATAAGCACGTCTTCGTCTTTAAAGACAAAATCGGGAGTGGGGTTTACGATAACGTCTTCCTGACGGCGAACCCCCACCACGGTGATTCCGAATGATTTTCTCATATTCAGGTCAATAATGGATTTGTTTATCCATTTTTTCGGAAGAACAATATCGGTAATACTGTAAGTATCCGAAATATCAAGAGCGTCGTAATAGTTGCCTGAAACTATTTCCTTGCCGAGCCTGTATCCGACTTCTCTGTCGGGAAAAATTATTTTGTCCGCGCCGATTTTTGTGAGAATCCTGCCTTCAAAATCTGAGGTAGCTTTCGCCATAATAAACGGCATACCCATTTCTTTGAGGTGCATAACCGTTTTTACGGAAAACTCCATATCGTGACCGATTGTAATAATTGCTCCGTCAAAAGAATCAATGTCAAATTGCTCAAGCACCTCTTGTTTTGAGGCGTCGGCGCAGACCGCCTGCGACGCTTTATCGCTGATTTCTTCAAGCTTTGTAATATCCCTGTCGATTACAAGTAAATCAACATTGGAATTATGCAGGGTAGACACAAGGCTTTTTCCGAATTGACCTAATCCTATAATCATAAACTGTTTTCTTTTCATAGCTTTTACTCCTTAACCTATGGGCATTTTCCCTTCGGGATATTGTATAAGATTTACATTCTTCTTTGTATTAAAAAACAGGGCCAGCGAGATAGGACCTATTCTGCCGAGATACATGGTAGCTATAATTATAAGCTTAGCGGGCAAAGTCAGACTCGGCGTTAAATTTCTTGAAAGGCCGACGGTGCCTATTGCCGAAACGACCTCATAAAGGCAGTCCTCAAACGCACCCGGCTGAACCGCGCAAAACGCCGTCAGTGAAATAATCATTACAAAAAAGCTCAATGAAAAAACGGACGTAGCTTTTCTGACTGTCTCAGCATTGAGCGTGCGTTTAAAAATTTCGGTATTGTTTCTCTCGGACAGAGCGGAAATAAGCGACACAACAAGAACGGTAAAAGTTGTAGTTTTAATGCCGCCCGCCGTGCCTGAGGGCGAACCGCCGATAAACATAAGCACCGAACAGACGATAACCGTGCATCTTCTCAGCCCTTCCTGCGGCACAGTGCAGAATCCCGCAGTCCTTGTTGTAACGGATTGAAAGAAAGAGGCGAGGATTTTTTCTCCGAACGGCAAATTACCGATTGTTCTTTCATTTGTAAATTCAAGTACGAGAATTAGCGCAGTCCCTGCGAAAATCAAGGCCGCCGTGACAAAAATTACGGTTTTTACATATATAGGCAATGTTTTAAAAAGTTTTCGCGGATTTGTTTTTTCCTTAAAATATTCTTTGATTTTGTCAGTTATTATAAACCAGATTGGAAAACCGATACCGCCCGTTATTATCAGCCCCGCGGTAATAAGGTTGATTGCAACATTTGAGCGGTACGGCATAAGGCTGTCGGGCCCTAAAATATCCATTCCCGCATTGCAAAACGCCGAAACGGAGTTAAATACACTCTTCCAAATGCCCGAAGGGCCAAATTCGGGGACAAAAATAAAGCTGTAAAGAATCGCGCCGAGGGTTTCAATAACAAACGTACCTCTGAATATCCGTTTGACAAGTATGCTCATTCCTTTGTTTGTATCAAGATTGTAGGCGTCTTTTATAAGCTGTTTTTCGTGGAGACCGATTTTTTTTCCTAAAATTTGCATAAACAGAATAGTAAAACTGATAACGCCCAACCCGCCGAGCTGAATTAAAATCAAAATGACCGCCTGACCTAACGGCGACCATGATGAAAAGGTGGGAACGGTGACAAGCCCCGTAACGCAGACAGCCGTTGTCGATGTAAACAGCGAATCTGCAAACGGTACGGCCGCCCCATTTGCAGAGGCTATGGGCAAATGCAGAATCACAGCGCCCAAAATAATAAGCGACAAAAATCCGCCCGCGATAATATATGTTGTAATAAAGCTTCTTTTTTTAGCTTTGCGATGCAGTTTCATTATAACATTCTTTCGTACAACGGTATTTGAAATTTCCGATTGCGCGATACTGCCCTTTCCTGAATTTTTCGTAAATATTATAGTAAGTTTTGATACGTTTTTCAATAGTAAATATCGCGATAAAATAAAATACGCGTGAAATAGCTGAAATTTAAGGCTGTTACACTCCCTGCAACGGCAAAAAGGCTGTGTAAAGATATTGTCTGCATTAAGCTAAACGCTCTCCCAAAATCGGGAGAGCGTTTAATTTAACCGTTTAATAAGGGGCTTGCCCGTTAACGGCGCGGCAACAGCCTATTGGGAAAATCAGAGAGGCAAATCCTCTTATGATTTTGAAATTATTTTTAATCACTTTTCAAATACGAATAGATACTCGTGAGCAATCAATAAAAAGTTATACTTCACGCTGTTTGTTTTCCAATATCCCGTTGCTTTACAGTTATGCTGTTCTTTGATAATAAGTTCTTTTAATTTGAAACCTGCATCTTCAAAAATTCGCATAACCTCAAAGGACATCGGGATCATATGTCCCTTTTGACGCGTATCGCCCATTAGAACGGCACAAAACTTGTCCTTTTTCAATACACGGTAGCTCTCGGCGGCTACCGTTTTCATTTCTTCAAGAAAGTCTTTTACCTTTAGGTGCGAAAGGTCGGTTTCAATATCCTCGCTGTATTTTATAATATTTGCATAGGGTGGGTGAGTGCAGATAAGATCTATACTTTCATTTGGGATAAAATCAAGATGTCGGGCATCGCCTTTTTTAATATAAACCTTGCCTTTTGCCGGCGCATAATCAAATGCGGTTTTTTCTCTGCATCTTTCCAGCGCCGCATCATTGACATCAACCCCGATTATATCACGGTTTAATAACTTTGCCTCAACAAGAGTTGTGCCTCCACCTGCAAATTGATCGAGAAGCAAATCGCCCTCTTTTGAATATCGCAATATGATATTTCTTGGTACATACGGTGACCAATTACCACGCCATTTAGCGTCGTGAGTTGCCCAATCTCCACGCTTAGGAAACGACCAGTGCGTAGTCATTTCAAGTTCAAAATCTTCAGGCTCCCATTTTGTTATTTTCTTTGGCATATTATTCTTCCTTTTCAGGAACAGGCAGACCAAGCCTGTATAATGGAATATATTCAAAATAATAATCGCAGCTTACACTATGTATATAATCTAATACATCCTTATATTTTGCGCTCCTGAACCAATCGTCGAGAAGGTAAATATATTCAACGTCAAGATTAGCTTTTGACAGTAATTTTTTATATTCTTTCTTTTTGAAATCGCAGGTTTGCAGCTTTTCGTCCACAGATCCCGCAACCTGTTGATGCTTGCATTCGATAATATAAACCGTGTTTTTAATTATTACAAAAATGCTGTCATCGGGTAACAATTGCTTTGAAATGTAGTCTTTCCAGTTTATTTCAAGCTTAACAAGAAGCGAATTATAAAATTCATGCTTTTTATATAGCTCCGCTACTTTTTCACCTTTATAATAAACATTTCTTACCGTTACGGTATCTTTTTTCCCTTCAAACTCAACCTCTTCGTTTTCGCGCTTAACCGCATATCCGCGTTGCTGAGAAAGAAATGTTCCCAGATCTGTTTTACCCTCAAACAAAAGCCCTGTTTTAGTGTTCCCGCCGCCTTTACCGTTTTTAATCATAAAAAATCTCCCATTGTTAAAAATTGCTTATAAGCAGTTCTTTAATTTTCCCTCTTGTCCTACTGTTACAGTTAATCATGCGAGCAGCCTCTACACGATGTATATTGTAAGCAGAGTAAATATTATCAAAAAAATTATCGTCTGAATTTGAATTTTTAGGATCGGAGTTGCTAATGACAATCTTTGCACCTTTTTTGTGCATATCGTCCGCAAATTTTGCAAGTTCAATTTGTTTATCATCGCAAAACAATTCTTCTGTATAAGATGTAAAATTAGAAGTTTCCGAAAGCGGACGATATGGGGGATCGAAATAAACAAAAGTATTTTCGTCAATAAAATTTGACGATTCTCTGTAATCTCCGCATACAATAGTAATTCTCTGTAATTTTTCTGATACTGCTCTGAGGTTTTTTTCATCACAAATCATCGGATTTTTGTAGGCTCCCATAGGAACATTAAATAAACCGTTTTTGTTAACTCTATACAAGCCATTAAAACAAGTTTTGTTGAGAAAAATCATCAATGCGGCCTTTTCTATGTTAATTGTATCATCACCATTAAATTTTAAATCATTAAAGCGATTACGTTTTTCCAAATAATATGTTTTACGACTTTCCGTATTCATAGGTACAAAAGTGTCTTGTATTTCGTGAAGGGTGTCAATTAGGTCATCAATATCGTCCTTGATTATGCAATATGTATTGATAAGTTCAGCATTAGTATCACTGATATAGACTTCTTCTAAATCATATTTGCTGAGTATATCAAATAAAACAGCACCGCCGCCAACAAAAGGTTCTGCATATTTTGAAATTTTTCCATTTTCAAAAGGATAATATTTTTCTATTTCAGAAAGCAGTTGTCCTTTTCCGCCGGCCCATTTCAAAAAAGGCTTTATTTTCTTTTCATCGGTTTTTGAATAACGAATGCTTCTTGCATCAAGCGGTTTTTCAGCTGTAGAAGGAATGATCCACATATTTCCGACAATTGTTGCGTTATCAATTCTGTTCTCAGCGCAAAGGACAGCAACCCGTCTTTGTGAAATGCCCCATTTATCAGCGGCTTCTCTTGCAGACATATAATCCATAATCGTTCCTCCATTTGCAATGCTCGATAATTATTATATTCTATATCTCGAATAATAGCAATACCATTTTGAAATATAACATAAAAAAGTTACAATTTTAGAAAAAAAGCAGGCGGCAAGGATTTCTCCCTGCCGCTGAACCGCTTTAACTGTAAATCAAATTGCTGTAAACGACCTCGGCAGCTCGGTTGCGGATTTTAAGACTTGTAATTTCATTTTTTCAAAACAGATTCATTGTACTTAACAGATGTTAAGATTTTATTTTTGCAGGATAATTGTTTATAGGACGAGGCAATCACAACTGCGGAGACGACGGCGGTCAACGCGTCGGAGACTGGCATGGAGTACAACACGCCGTCAAGGCCGAAAAATATGGGCAAAAGGAGGGCAAAGCCGACTCCGAAAACGATTTCGCGTATCATTGAAAGCAGGGTGGAGGCAACGGCCTTTCCCATAGCCTGAAGAAAAATAAAAGCGGCCTTGTTAAGGCAGGCAAAGACGATCATACAAAGATATATGCGAAAAGCCTTTACCGCAAAGTCCGTATAATATACGCTTTCGTTTGCCGAGCCGAAAATGCCGATGAGCCGATGGGGCAGAAATTCTACAATTAAAAACGCGATTGCGCCAACAAGCGCCTCGCAGGCGAGCAACAGCGAGAACAGCTTTTTGACCCGTTCGTGTCTGTTCGCTCCCATATTGAACCCCACTATCGGGATACAGCCTGCCGCCATACCGACTACCACCGAAATAACTATCTGAAATACCTTCATCACTATTCCCACAACAGCCATAGGGATTTGGGCATACATTTCCTGCCCGAAAATCGGGTCCTTTGCGCCGTATCGGCGTATCATATTGTTTATTGCCGCCATGGCGGCGACCAGCGATATTTGAGAAAGAAAACTGCAAACGCCGAGCGACAGAGTGCGCCCCGCAACTTTTTTGTCCCAACGAAAATCCCGTTTCGATAATTTAACGGACTTTGTATGCAGGATATAGACGAGCGAAAGCACGGCCGTTACAATCTGACCGATTACCGTTGCCACCGCCGCACCTGTCATTCCGAGGTGAAAGCAGAAAATAAAAATCGGATCGAGAATGATATTTAACACGGCGCCGAGAAGCGTAGAGAACATTGCGAATTTAGGACTGCCGTCCGCTCGGATTACGGGGTTCATCGCTTGGCCGAACATATAAAACGGTATGCCAAGGGAGATATAGAAGAAATATTCCTTTGAAAGCGCAAAGGTTTCCGAGTTTACCGTTCCGCCGAACAACTTAATAACGGGCGAGGAAAAAATGAGATACACCGCACACAGTAAAACGCCGCTTATTACGGTCATCAGCACGCAGAGCCCTATACTGTTTGAGGCGGCGCTTTTGTCGCCCTTTCCCAAATTCAGGCTCACAAATGCACAACAGCCGTCGCCTATCATAACGGCTATTGCAAGCGCAATTACGGTAAGGGGGAACACAACGGTATTGGCGGCGTTCCCGTATGAGCCGAGATAGCTTGCGTTGGCTATAAAAATTTGATCCACGATGTTGTAAAGAGCGCCGACAAGCAGTGAAATAATGCAGGGCACGGAATATTTGCCCATGAGCCTGCCCACATTTTCCTCTGCGAGATAAGATTGATTTTTATCCATATGATAACCTCCTGAAAATACAAAAACGGCGTAAGCCCCAAAGTTGGACTTACGCCGTTTCAGCTACGCACTGTTAGATATTATATAAGAAATTCAGGCTTTTTGCAAAGGCAATTCTGCACAAAAATTACACGCTCAGTGCAAAGAAAAAATGACCAAAAACGCCATACGGAATATAAAAATACCGCCTTTGACCGATAGTAAAAACGCAGATTTTAACATCAATTTAATTTGTATAGCTGAGGGGAACCGAATCCGAAGTTAATAAGTTGCAAAACTTTTGGTGTTATGCTAATATAATAACAATGGAGGCGATTTAATGAAATTTGTTTATAAATATGATTCTGCCGAGAAAATACATATTGCCGATACAAATTACTATTTGCGATTTCGTTCGCAGGATCTTTCTAACCCTGTTGTCTTGTTCCTGCACGGCGGTTGCGGTGCGGCGGACAGGCCTTTTGTTATAAAATGGAACTCCGCGCTGGCAGAATATTGCACAATGGTCTGTTGGGATCAGCGAGGTGCGGGGCTTGCTTACAGCCGCAAAACTGCAAAAAATGAAATCCTCACAAAAAGCTTTATCTCGACGACCTTCACCGTGTCGTTGAGTATCTGAAAAAGAGATTTAAAAAGGATAAAATTATTATTGTAGGGCATTCATTCGGTTCGCAGTTAGGTGTTTGGTACGCCTGTATTCACCCCGAAAATATTTTGGCTTATGTCGGAATAGGGCAGGTTATTAACGCCGCCGATAATGAGACAATATCTTACAACTTTTGCATTGAGCAGGCTGAAAAGAAAAACGATAAAAGGGCATTAAAGGCATTGAAAGAAATCGGGCCTCCCATCAATGGATTTTATAAAGATGATAAGCTGTTATTACAAAGAAATTATTTAAACAAATTCGGCGGTATTCTGTATGGAAAATACGGAAATTCCGTTATAAACACCTTGCCCAAAATTCCTTGTATGTTCAAAGAATACTCTTTCTTCACGATGCTCAATTATATAAGCGCAAATGAATACTGCCTTTCACAGCCGCTCGGTCAGGAAAAGGTCGATTTTCTGAAAGAGGTAAAAAGCCTTAATGTTCCTGTGATTTTAACGATGGGCAAGTATGATTACAATACCGTATCAAGCTTGGCAAAGAAATGGTTGGAGCAGTTGGACGCTCCGTATAAAAAATTCTATCTTTTTGAGAAATCGGGTCACACTCCCCAATGGGAAGAAAGCGAAAAGTGGAACGCATTGTTTGTCAATGAGATATTACAATATGCAAAAGGTATTTTGAGCTAATGTATATACGGTATCGTCGGATAAACGAGAAAAGCCTTGCCCTTTAGAAAAGCAAAAATACATTGAACAGGCTTTTCACCATTTCAATATGATATAACAACAAAAAGAGCTGTCGGACTAAAAAACCGACAGCTCTTTTTAAATAATCCGAAAGCGTTGCCAAACTGTTGCCATAAGGAATTTTTCACTCGCAGAATTATTTTATTAAAATTTGAAAGGTAATTTGTTGAGATAGGGGATTTGTTCTATTTTGTAATATCTTGCAAAACAGTTAGATGCGCAAAGCAACCGAAAACACAAAAGGCATTACCGACCGCAAAAGCCGATAATGCCTTTTTTAGAATTATTGATTTTTAGATTTTATTAGATAATTGTACCCGCAAAAAAGGGGATTATAATAATGCAATTCTAAGTTTTATTGATACTATTCTACTCTTTTTTAGAATCCCACATATTTTAATTGTAGATTCGGCTTGTTCCAAAAACAAGCACTTCTATATGGGCTTGTTTTCGTTATTCTCATTCTCTGATTTTTTAATGCAAACAGTGTTGCAAATATCGCAAAGGAATGATTTTGACCGGTTATGCAGTAACGAAAAACGCCTGGCATTGTGCTTTATCAGCTTTTTCTAAAATGGACTGATATGTTTCCTGACATTAGGCTTTTGAATCTAACAAATCACGACAAAGTGACAGTTTTGCTAACACTTAAACCATACTTGTTGGTGTAGGTAACTTTATAAATTTTAGTCCGAGAAGGATCAACCGGAATAATCAACTCAGAATGTTTATAATTTGCCTCATAAACGATTGGAGTAAAAATAGAATTTGAGCCGGTTTGTCTAATTCCGCGCTTCGCGTCAATCACCGTGGGCGTATAGGATATTCCGTTTATGGTAATTTTAAGATTGCGAAATTCGTTGTAATATTCTTCGTTGTTCATCTCATCAAAGTTTCCTTTAAAGGTCCCCTCGTCTACCAGATAATCAAAGTCGCTGATTTGGTCATAATAGGAAAGCCAATCCAGCTTATACTCAAAAACGCCCCATCCTACGCCGAGATGAGTTTCGGGAGTCAATGCTTCAAAAATTACCTCTTTTGTCACCGATTTTTTGTTCCCGTAAGAATCCAAAAGCTCAAAATTTAATAAATTGTGCCCTTGTTCCAGCGGAATGCTGAAGTCGCGTTCACCATAGTAGGAATTTCCATAACAAGTCAAAGGCGCTTTCTGTCCATTGACCGAGCATTCGACTCGCCACCCGATTGCATCAATATCGGCGCTTTCATCAAGAAATACTTGAATATCGGGAGATACAAAAGGAACATATACGCGGTTCTTCACGACAACCTTGAACACGCAGCCATCCATGATTGCTTTTGCAGCGCTTTTGGGGTCTGTAACACCCGTCGTACTTTGATGAGACTGCCCGGGAGTTTTTTGCACGGATGCAGGCCATGTTGGTGCAGGCATCGTTTGACCGGTTTCTTTTCCGGCCTGAGCCGACGATTCGGCCTGTGGGTTTGCCGCTTGATCTCCGTCTTCTGTTCCGTTTTCCGCCCTATCGGAAAAATCCGAAACTTCAAAGGAATCTCGAGAAGTAACTTCACCTTCCGAAGATATAGCTGTTTCGAGTTGAGTCGCTTGTCTCCGGCTGGTGCTTTTGCTCTCGGGCAAAGAAAGCAGTAAAATTCCAACCGCACAGCCTAACGTGATAACACAAGGCAATACGATTGCAGTAATGCGTGTTATTGTTTTCTCCGCCGCTGTTTCTGCGTTTTCACAGTGCCGGGCGATTGCCGCTTTTGCTTTTCGCTTTTTAAACCCGGCAATCACAAACGGAACGGCTATCAGCACACAGTAAACAGCAACAATCAGGATTACATTTTCTGTATGTACTCTTGTAAACCATTTTCGCATAAATGTGCTGTAGCAGAGATCTTTTACCGGCACTTCATACCACTTCAGCATGGTATAAGCAACTCCTCTTGAAGGAGGAAACTCCGGATGAAGCACCTGCGGTGGATGTACCAATGTGGGTATAAACCCATAAACAAGCGTAAACATAACAAACGCTATGTACACAGCGACTATGATTTTTCTTTTCCTGCTCCATCGACTTTTATTATCGAGCTTTTTTCCGCATTTATGACAAAACTCGGAGCCGCTTTCAACTTTCTGTCCACAATGTTTGCAATTAGCCATTTTATCATTTCTCACTTTCCGTTAAAATACTGTAAATTTCAAAAGCCGTTTGAAAGCCCGTTTAAAATAATAAATGCAAGTATCAAAGCCGCCGCAAGTCCTCCAATGATTTTTAAAACGATGATACCAAGGCTGTCTTTTGCGTTGTTTTGTTGATTTGCCAACTTCAGTTGATCAATTTGTTGATGTAATGCACGAATTTGTTCTTCTGTTTGTTGACTCTTATCATTGCCCTGCTCATGTTCATTTTCGCAAACAACCTGTTTACCGCAAGAGGAACAAAACACTGAATCCTCCGGCAACTGACTGCCGCAATATTTACAAAATGCCATAAATTCTCCTCCTCCTTATAAGTGAGCGTCGCATATTACTTGACAAAAAAATTATAGCATACTTTCAGCTATAAGTCAATATATTAGTTATAGCTACATTGTAGTTATAGCGAAATGTTTCTATACTTATAAGTAATTTTAAATGGAGTTAAAAATATGGATTATAAAATCATCGGAAAAAGGATAAAAAGTGCGCGCAAGGCCTCCGGACTGACGCAAGAAAAGTTGTCCGAGAAAATAGCTGTTTCCACCAATTATTTAAGTAAAATTGAGGGCGGGCATGAAAAGCCAAACCTTGAAATGCTTGAAAAAATCTGCGTTGCAACTGACTATTCATTAGCAGAATTATTAACTGGGGTGGTAGAAACACGACAGTATTTGCAGAAAGATATTGCTGAAATTTTAGAAAACTGTTCCCCAAAACAAGTGCGTTTGATCTATGATATTATTGTAAGAATTTCAGAGGAAAAATAAACATTCCGGTTCTTTTTCAAAAGAACCGGAATGTTTTTGGTCATAAGCAAACACAAAAGGCATTACCAACCGCAAAAGCCGATAATGCCTTTTTTAGAATATCTGTGTGATATTTTTTATTTTCACAAATTGGACGGTAGTCGGATTTGTCTCCGGCGTTGCACCAACCGATAACACGGGAAGAATCATAGATAAGATACCCGTTCATAGTACCTGCCCGAATAAGATTTTCGGCCTTTTTTCGACGCTTTCGCTTTTGCCCCCACAATTTATCGTTTTCCTGTGCGGACAAATGGCTTTCAAGGCAATAGCACCATTTCCATTCGTCATGGTCGGAGAAAGCGTCGTTATCAAAAAATCCGAAAAAATCATCGGCATACTCTGCGGATAGCTTTTTAATTACAATATCCACTTTGCGCTCCTTTTTTAAAAGCTGTGAAATAAAAATCCACAAAATGATTATTGATTTATTCCACGCCTAAGTGCAATACAGATATTAACTGTTTCGTAACACAATTATTTTAAGCGATTTTGCTTAAAAAAGCAAGAGGATTTACTCATTTTAAGACTTACAATTTGCACGATCGCCTTATGCCAGCGCACAAAGGATTGTTTCAATATCTGCATCAATGCAAATCGACTGTTTTTCAATTTCCGTCGGGCAGACCGCCTCGCCGTAGTTGATGCAGGCATAAGTCGCGGCCTTGTTCCCAGCAGTCATCTGCCAAAACGGGTATTTAATAATGACCGGAGTGTTGTACCCGACGCCGAGTTCCAAGAACAATATCCGTCCGTTTTTTCGTGTACGCAGGAAGTTCTCGTACCGCTGAGCCGCCTCGTGCCAGCCCTCGTCCTCCACAAACTTGTCGTCGGAGCGAAGATTCATCGTCAAAGGCTTTCCGCAATGCGGGCAGACGGGCAACAGCTCCGACGGAATCCGCATATCCTTTTGCCGTTCCATCATCTGTCGGATTATATCTTCGTTGTCAAAGGTTTCCTGACAGCACGGCTCGGAGCATTGAAACAGCCCATAGTCGCCCTGTGTATAGAAAAGCCGCTTTTTGTCAAAGCCCGCTTTTTGAAAACAGTGGTCTACGTTCGTGGTAATGACAAAATAGTCTTTATCCCGAACCAGTGCAAGCAAATCGTAGTAGACGGGTTTCGGCGCGTCCATATAGCGGTTGATGAAGATATATCGGCTCCAATACGCCCAAAATTCCTCCGGCGAGGAATACGGATAAAACCCGCCGGAATACATATCCCGAAAGCCGTATTTCTTCTCAAAGTCTGAAAAGTATCTGCGAAAACGGTCGCCCGAATAGGTAAATCCAGCCGAGGTGGAAAGACCCGCGCCTGCGCCCACCACAACGGCGTCCGCTTTGTCCAGCGCCTCCCGAAGGCGGTTTACATTATCCGAGTAACTCCCGGTAGATTTCGTAATCGGTATCTTTGAAAACATTGAAAATCACCTCAATTTTACTACTTGTCTGCCGCCTGTATTCCTTTACCGTCTGTACGGCGATTTCTGCCGCTTTATCATTCGGGAAATGAAATTCCCCCGTGGAAATACAGCAGAACGCCACGCTCCCGATTTCGTTTTGCTCGGCGAGTTCCAGACAGGAGCGATAGCAGGAGGCAAGCAGTATCTTGTCTTTCTCCGTCACGCCGCCGTGTATTATAGGTCCGACGGTGTGGAGAATGTAATCGCAGGGCAGGTTGTAGGCGGGTGTGAGCTTTGCCTTGCCCGTTTCTTCCTCGTGTCCTTGTCTTTCCATAAGTTTTGCACAGGCAAGCCGGAGTTGAATGCCCGCATAAGTGTGAATTGCGTTATCAATACAGCCGTGACATGGGCAGAAACAGCCCAGCATTTGACTGTTGGCGGCGTTGACAATAGCACCGCATTTCAGCGTGGTGATGTCGCCCTGCCAGAGATAAATTCCCGGCTCCATGGGCGTCAAATCGGCAATATCCGTAACGCCTTTACGGGCGGTTTCCTCCCGCAGATATTCGTCCTGCACCGTCAGAAAATCCTCGCCGATGGGGTACGGCGGGCGGACGTTCATCAGAGAGCGGAGTAGCTTTTTCTGTTCCGCTTCATCGGACGGAACGGTTAAATCCTTATAGAGGGGTTGTTCGTCAATCAACTTTTGAATAAGATATATTCTTCTTTCGTCTTGTGTCATCATATCCCTCTTTTCACAACTGCCTTTACCGGGCAAACCTCATAGCAATTTCCGCAATGTAAGCAGTGATTCTGCCGGATACGGTAGGGCGTCCCCGGCTCAATGCACCGCTGAGGGCAGTTTTTAAGGCACTTTCCGCAGGCGATACATTTTTCGGAAATGACATATCCCTTTTGCGTGAGATTTCCCGCACCGATCGTGTAGCTCTCCCGAAAAATTGGGTTGACGCCGAGATTAAAATACTCGATTTCCGCGTCCTTTATTTCAAAGACGATTCCCGCCATTTTTCGGGTGTCGCCGGGATAGACGTTCGAGAGATAGGGTTGCTCCGCAAAAATCGTGTCGATCCACTTTTCCTGCTCGTCCTTCGGGACGGGAATCGCCTTTGCGGACAGGCGGATCATCTCTTTATACTTGGTGTAGCCCAGCGCCTGCACGCGCCCGTCGGTCAAAAGCTCCTCACAGAAGGCTTTTCCCTTTGCCGTGAAGAAAATCATTCTGTCCGGCTCATAGTGAATTGCGGAGATGTTGCGTATCTGCGGCGCGCCGTCTTTGTCCACCGTGGCAAAAGCCAGTACACCGACATATTCTAATTTTTTGAGACAAGTTTGTGCGTCCATTTGTTGTTCCTCCATTCTCAAAACCGCAACACCCGTCCGCCTTTGCGGGGCTTCGGTGTCGGGTGATTGTCACACTCTTTTGGATAGCCAAGCAGAATCTGCATCACCGCATAGTAGTCTGTGCGGATATTCCAGCTTTGTAAAACCTCCTGCCCGTAAGGGTCGGCAAATGCCGTCCAGCCCTGCCCGATATAACAGGAGCCAACGCCGAGGAAATCGGCCATGAGCATCATGTTTTCGGCGGCGCAGGCGCAGTCCTCCGCAGCAAAAAGGAAATTCTTTGGCGCAAACAGCGTAATCACAGTGGGGGCATCGTAAAACGCGTTTTTCAAATTGGAATCATCTGCAATGCTGGGCTGTTCTTTGGATACATAGCTTGTCGCCGTCGCCATTTGCGGGTTGGAGTTTGCTCGCTTGATTTTTCCCAGTTTTTCATTTACCTCGCTGTCCTGTGAGACCACAAATAGCACGCCCTGCCGTCCGCCGGCACTGGGCGCATACAAGCCTGCTTCCAATATCTCCTGTAAGGCGGCTTCATCAATTTGCTTTTCTTCAAACCGCCGAATCGCCCGACGGTGCATTATCGTCTCTTTTAGTTCGCTCATTTATAATACCTCATTGATTTCTTTCCAACATTGCGGGTCGGCGGCGTAAAAATCGCCGTTTGTTCCCTTTGCCACGGCGGGACAGCCACGACACCACGCCTTTAATTCACATTTTCCGCATTTGACGAATTTGTCGTACTCCCGGTACTGCTCCATTTCGCACACCCACACATCCGCCAGCCGGTCGGTAAATACATTGCCGACTTTACTCTCCGCAACGCGCCGGCAAGCGTACACATCGCCGGTGGGCAGGATCGTGATATGGCAGTTGCCGCAGTTGCACCCGCCGTAAATTATGTCTTCCTTTGCGTCTGCGGGGATTTTGAAAGTCCCCGTCTCATACTCATAAAGCGTCCAGAGGTGATCTTTTTTGTTGAAATAAGTCTCTGCGCCCTCCGCCTCATATTCTTTGAATTTCTTATCGCAGATTGCCAGCAGTTCCCGGTACTCCTGCGGCGTCATGGAGGCGTCCAGATCGCCGCCACTGGGAACATAGCGGGAAAAGGCAAATACATTTGCTCCCGCCGCCACCACCGCGTCGATGATCCCCGGCACCTCCATGCGGTTTGTTTTGGATACCGTCGTCATAATCACGCTTCGTATTCCTGAACGGTTGATACACCCAATCTTTTCTATCGTGCAGTCAAAAGAGCCGGGCTTGCGGAACCAGTCGTGGGTCTCATGGAGGCCGTCAAGGGAAAGCTGGTACTTTTCACAGCCGTAGTATTTCATCTCCCGGCACACCTGATCGTTTAAGTGAAACGGGTTGCCCATGATGGTAAACGGGACACCCCGTTCTTTGAATAGAGCCAGCAACCGCCAAAAATCCGGGTGCAGGATGGGGTCGCCGCCGGTCAGGTAGAAATAGGGCAGGCGGTCATACACCTCGCAGAAATCCAGACAGTTATAAAAGGTGTCCTCTATCTGCGCCCATGTCATACTTTTGAGCTCGTGGCACTTATCCCCGGAGAAAATATAACAGTGTTTGCAGCGCTGATCACACTCGTCGGTGATATGCCATTGGAAAGAAAAATATTGTTTCAATGTCAGTCCTCGCTTTATGTAAAATCGGTCAAACCGAAAAATAATAAGAACCCCACCCGCCAGCGAAATCGAAGATTTCGGGCGGGTCCCGGGAACCTTGTTGCTTGCGCAACCGTGGTTCCCGGGAGGATCGCTCCCACCGGGAACGGTTGGGGGGGTAAACTTACTCCGGCTTGTCAGCAGCGCCACTCGTCGTCGCAAACTTTGTATCGCTCGTTTCCGTGCGGGGCACGAAAAGCTCGCTTACGCCGTTGCTCCTCCTCTCCCCAAAAAGTCTTGCGACTTTTCGCGGAGCCCCATTAGGCACCGCAAGCAGCAGGAGCCTCGGCGGGTTTGTCACCAGCGCCACAGGCAGAGCCACAGGCGGCCGGCTTTTCCTCCGGCTTGTCAGCCGCACCGCAAGCAGTAGGGGTCTTAGCGGGCTTGTCAGCCGCACCACAAGCTGCACCACAGGCGGAAGCTGCCTTGTCCTCAGTCCATCCGGCGAGATTAGAAAGTGCCATTTTTCGTACCTCCTTATGGATTCAGGGAGCTTTTTGCCTCCTGTATCTATCATTGTACGAATATTTTTTCTCCGCACAAGTACGCACTTTTTTATGGGGATACGCACCTTTTTGTAACTTTTGGGTGTTTAGGGCGTTTTACGGCAAAATCAATTTTTAATTTTTCGTGAACCCGTTCGAAACTATTGCATTCTGAAGTATGTTGCAGTATAATATAAATGTAATATTCTTTTCTGATGTAACGGAGGTGCTTTATGAAAACAAAAGCCGAACTCATCCCCGAATGTCCCGTAGCGACTACTGTTCAGCTCATCGGGAACAAGTGGAAACTTTTAATCATACGAAATTTGCTGGGGCGCCCGTGGCGTTTCAACGAGCTTCAAAAGAATCTGGAAGGTATCAGCCAAAAGGTACTGACGGACAGCCTGCGGTCTATGGAAGCGGACGGCCTCATTACCCGCACTGTGTACCCGGAAGTTCCGCCGAGGGTGGAGTATGCGCTGTCGGAGCTTGGTGAATCGTTGCGCCCGATTCTTGATTCCATGAAAGCGTGGGGCGAGGGGTATAAATCATCCTTGTCTCAAACGACAAAGTAAATCAAAAAATATTTATAGGAGGAATTACGATGAGAAAGAAACTGAACATTACCGAAGGAATTTTCCCGATGCCGGTGCTGATGGTCGCAACCTATAACGATGACGGCAGTGTAAATGTGATGAACGCCGCGTGGGGAACGATGCAGGAGCGAAACACCGTGGCGCTCAACCTGACCGAAACGCACAAGACCGTGCAGAACATCAAAAAGCGGGGCGCGTTTACCGTGAGCATCGCCGATGCCGCCCATGTGAAAGAGGCGGATTATTTCGGGGTGGAATCCGGCAAAAAAGTGACGGATAAGCTGGCAAAAGCGGGGCTGACCGCAAGTAAGGCCGAGACAGTCGACGCACCGGTCATCAACGAATTCCCGCTTTGTCTGGAGTGCGAATTTATCGAGTATCAGGGGAATGAATACGGCTGCGGTGTGATTGGAAAAGTGGTCAATGTCACAGCCGATGAGCGTGTTATGCCGAACGGCAAACTTGATTTGTCGTTGGTGAACGCCATCGCCTTTGACCCCTATACGCACGGCTATTACCGGGTATCCGAACGGGTGGGCGAAGCGTTTAAGGACGGTCTTGCACTGAAATAAACTTTCGCAAACGAAAAACAGCAATAAACCCCGTGGCAAGGTTTTCCTGCTTGCTGCGGGGTTTATCATTTCTCATAGAATCATTTTGCAAGATACTCTATATTACAATCTTTTTAATCTACGCAAAAAGCGGCGGCAAGGATTGCTCCACGCCGCCGCTCCGCCTTAACTGTAAATCAACTCATTGTTGACAATCTTCGTTGCTCGGTCACACACGGTCGGAGAGATAATCGGAAATTGCCGATTCAAACTCCGCCGTGCTGTCAAAATCATCCTCCTGCCATACAATTCTATCGTCTAAGTCGGCGCGTAAAAATCTATTCCCGTCTCCGCCTATCATAGTGGAAATTTCAAGTATAAGCCTCATATCGTCCTCCGAACCGGCAAATGCTACCGTGCAGTCGTCAACCTCAATGAATTTTTCAATCCCGGTTTTGCGTATAACCGATTCTTTGATTCGGGCAAGACATTCCGCCTCACGCCAGCGGTCGTCCTCAGATTTATGACTCGAGCGAAAATTTTTAAATAAACTCATAAAATCACCTTTTATATTATAACATAAATTTTTTAATCTTAAATATAAAATCGGCGGCAGGGGGGAAATCTCTGCCGCTGTGCTTTAATTGTAATCAAATAATATTGCCGTTATGTTGACACGAATGGCACCAAATCGGCAAAAAGCCTTATTTTACGGGCTTTTTTGTGGGCGTGAAATCACTCCCACTCCTAAGTACAAAACAGACTTTAACTGATTTTGCTTAGGAATTTTGACTTAATATGTCTCAATTTGGTACAGATTATCTCAATTCTATGAGGTATTTCTGCTTTTGCTATCAAATAGCTATCAATTTAGTGCTATCAACATTAATATAAATTATATACTATTTATTTACTTGACGTTTTGAATTTGCCAAATATGTATTTTGCGAAAATGGGCCTTTATACGCTTCTTCATCTAAAAAGCCCAAAATAATTTTCACCTTTTCTTTATCATTAGGTATAACAATTTTTTTATTGTCGATTAATATATCAATTCCTACTGATTTCGCTAATCCTTTTATCTTGGCAGCAGAATAGTTTGATAATACTTCAGAATCGTTAATCATTGCTATTTTACGGCGTATCCATGTATTTGCCATTTCTTTGAAAGCATCAGTATTGTCTATTAATAGACGGTCGCTGGAAGTGAAAGATTGAACTTCTTGGTCAGTTGCTGATCGATAGTAATCACTCAAATCGAACACTTGCCTTGCATAGTAAAAAGAGGTAAATTCCAACTCATTTTCAGAAAACAAACAATCAATATTGTCAGATATACTAATACCATAACTTTTCTCTCTTCGAAAAGTATCGTTATCAAAAAACAAATTAAATGCTCTAGTAGAAATATATTGTTCTTTTTTAAACCTTTGGAATGCAACAGAAAAATTTTCAGTATCTTTCGACTCAATACGTTCGCCTACAAAAATTGCCTTAATTTCCGGAAAAGAACCATTTTCTTTTTCGTATTTTGCTACACCTATTGGATTTCTAATTGCATCCTTTATTTCATCTGGAAGTTGAAAATTTTCTATTACTAAGTATTCGTCGTCAAGCGGTTTATAACTACCATCAAAAACCACTTTTGATTTTTCTGAAGACATTTCTGATACGGCATTTGAAAAAACACTACATATAGAATTTTGCGTATCTGTATCAACTTCTAATCTAAATACTTCTAATGGTTCTCCAGATTTTATTATCATTATTGAACTGTTATCAAACAATTTCTATTTCTCCTTGCTATCTAATAATAAAAATTCAAATATACGTTTAACGCGCCTGATATCTGATGACCTTCGTAATTTTCTCTTGCTTATTAGCACATATTCTGAAATCCCATTTTCGGCTCCTATCTTATAAAAATGATACCCTTTAATAAATAGTAACGGATTAGGGATTGCAGTATTAACAAGAGGAGCTATAAAAGCTAATACTGCTGCTATAAAAGCGCAAATAATTACATTAAAATCTTTTAAAATAATACTAGCAAATGGTAGCATATATGTAATTATATATATGACCAACCAACCATCATAAGGCGATATATTTGTGACATTTATATCAATTAGTGGAATATTTCTCTTACCATAAGCGAATGAGGCTTTAAACATAGAACCTATCGCTATGCCCAAAACAACAGCAATTATTGGAATACAAAATGTATGCTTTTGAAAAAACCAAACAATCGAAAAAATAAAGAATAGCGGAACAACCGTCGATAAGTTGTATATCAGCTTTTGTAAGAAATTTGGCATATGTACGTCTCCTGTGTTATTATTTTAAGAACGCTTCTTAATTTTATCCAAGAGATTTTCTCTGTTCTTTTTTCTTAGTTCGCATTCCCAAATACGAATAACTGTCCATCCGCGATTTTCAAACATTGCCGTAACTTCTTTATCGTGCTTAATGTTTCTTTCTCGTTTTTTCTGCCAATATTCAGCATTATCGGAAGGACGAGTATTTCTACAATCGTGTCCGTGCCAAAAGCAACCGTCGACAAAAACAGCAATCTTCTTATCAAGAAAAACAAAATCAGGATGACCTTTTACAGGATAATTGCGTTTCCAACCGGTTATATTATTTTCTTTAAAGAATTTTATAAGAGCTAATTCAGTTGATTTATTGTTATTGGAGCGGACTTTACTCATTATGTCAGAGCGTTTTTTACTATCAAATACGTCTGCCATAATCAACTATTAACAGCAAACTTAGCCATAGTCATATCAGATATAAATTTGCTCACGTCCTCGCCAAGGTGTTCAATTATTATATCGTCAAAGTCTGCATAATCAACGTCTCTAACATCGTGGAAAATATGATTATATAGATACTCGGCAAAGGTACTTGCTAAAATAATTACAATTGGAGCACCTTTAATATCTCTTTTTGCGGCAGGGACGTATCGTGGCGTAATTACAATTGTGTATTCTCCGCCGATTTCCTCTCTATGTTCTCGCAATCTACCAATATTGATACCGCTCAACTTGTTTGCCGTGGATTTTGATTCCACCGCAAACTTCTTTTTCTTTGTTAAATACAAACATTCAATATCCGTATGCCCTGCGCCGCCAATTCTCTTGGTTTGAACGTTATAGAACATACTGAAACCTTCATCAAGAACTTCTTCGAATAAATAAGCCGTGTCGTTATCGGGGTTGTTTGAATATTCCTCAATTAGTTTCGGCAACTCTAATAATGATGATAACTCGTCGCTTTCGCCTATTTCGTTCATCAACTCCGGCGGGTAAAAGCTATATATTTCTTTTACGACGTCCAAAGTCATCCTTTCAGGATCGTCTAACTTTAACGGTTGTTGAGCATAAGAATATCTATTTAATAGCAAAACAACAAAATCTTTGACTTTATTGGTTAAAGAAACATAACCGTTTCTTGCAGTTCTTCCTGTTGGATTGCTGTGGCTGCCCGACTTTGTCGGATGATATAACTTGCAAATGGTATTTCCTTTCGTCCTATCAAAAATCCCGATAGAAGATAATAACTTACAAGTATAATACTCCCACTCATAAACTGCATTTACGTATGTATGTTCGTCCGTTTTATATATCTTTTCAATTTCTTCATCGGACTTTTTCCTTAAATCTAATATCTTTTCAACTAAATCTTCATACTTAGAAGCATTCATTAAATCAACAAAAGCGATGAGTAATGCATATTCGTAATTATACAACTTCCCATCTAAACGCTCGTCTGTTAACAATTTAAAAATCAGTCTAAATGGATATAACTGAAATTCTTTGTCCGTTCCGCTTGCCGGATGTTGGAACTGTATTGCGTACAGCATTGTTGTAAATATCTTAATCAGCTTTTCCTCGTCGTTTATATGCTTTAAAAATAGGTTTCCTAATGGGCTAAATATAAAACGTTTGCCATCAGAATCATCTTCGTATCCAAACATAAAATACTCTAAAGTGTTGATTCTATGGTTGATAGAGTCAAGAGGTTTTTCTTTGGGATTTCTCGTTTTATACATATTCAATGCGGCAAGTCGTTCCTGCATTCTTTCACGTTCTGTGTTAGAAATATTCGTCTTGCAACTGTTTTTTACATCAAGAGCAACGGCTTTAATTAGTTCATAGTTTGAGGTATGCTTATATAATATCCATTTATTTCTTTCTACCATTATCGGCATAATTGCACCTACTTTCCAATTTTCTCTATAACTTTCATCATAAGTTTCGGCGGAATAGACTCGCCGATAACAGTTCTTATAAAAGTATCGGTAGAATCTCTTGGAAAGTCAATATCTTCAGGAATTGACGAGACTATAAAAGTTTCCAATAAAGTAAGAACCCTCGCGTCAGAATATGTTCCATCCGGCAACAATCGTCCCGGATGAACGTTGTTGTGGGAACTCATACTTCCGCTGAACGTTGTTCTTGTGGGACAAGGCTGATCCCAATCCATCCTTTTGAAAGTATTATGAAATCCCTTGATTCTTGTTCCATCCTCTTTTTTAGGATAATACACTTCGTTCGCAATAGCGCTTTTTCCGGTTGGAGTGTGTTTAAGCGCCAAGACTGCTCGTTCATTATGCTTTTTTGCGAAATGCCAAGGTATATCAGACGATTCGCCGGATTCCAAAGACGGTAAATATCCGATAGCTTCGCGTAGGGTAATTTCCTGCTCTTCGGATGGCCAAGACCATTTTTTATCAGGTTTATACATCTTGATTATAGCTCTCGGCCTTGACTGACAAATACCATAATCTTTTGCGTTCAAAACTCTTGCTTCAATTTTATATTTGCTCGAATACTTCTTATTAAGAATTTCTTCGAGTTTGAAGTAATCGTTTTCATAAGGAAAATACATTTCCAAAAAGGTTGGAACATTTTCAATCAAAACATAATCAAAATCGCAGCGGTCAATTATGTTCAATGCAGAAAGAATTAGATAATTTCGTTTATCTTTTTCATAGTGTATTTGTTTTTTATTCTTTCCTAATGTGCTTAATCCTTGACAAGGCGGCGTAGCTATCAACATTTTTGCGCCGCTTTTCTGCGCTGCCGAAACCATATAATCTTGCGTTTCTTCCAATGTAATATCACCGCAGTACATATCTGTGTTGGGGTAAAAATGAGAATAGCATTCTGCTCGTTTAGGTAGAAGTTCATTTGCGGCTACGACTTCCACATTTGTATTCTTTAATAATAACTCGCCTATACCTGCGCTTGAAAATACAGAAATCGCTTTAATCTTGTTCATCATAAATACCTCTCACTATTTCTTTGAGCATTAACGGCGGGATAGATTCACCTATGCATTGTCTAATTAATAATTCAGGCGTATCGTCGGGGATATTCCAATTTGCAGGCAACGAATCAAGTAACATTAATTCTAAAGGCGTTAATACTCTAGCATCAGAATATGTGCCGTCAGGCAGTAATCTCCCGGGATGCACGTTTCTCTGAGAAGCTATACAGTCGTTTCGTATGGTAATTGTTGGAGCAGGTGCGTCCCACCTTATCCTTCGATAAGACGATTCATAGCCTTTGATTCTTGTGCCATCTTTTTTCTGAGGATAGTATACAGGGTTGGAAAAAGCGGATTTTCCTGTAGGAGTATGCTTCATCCATAAAATGTTTTCTTTTGTATGTTTGCGGGCAAAATGCCACTTTATATCTGATTTTTCTCCCGCTTCTAAAGAAGGCAAATTTCCGATAGCTTGCTCAACCGTTACTTTTTTCTTTTTCTTAGGCCAACTCCATACTGTGCCGGGCTTATGCATTTTTATAATAGCTCTTAGCCTTGTTTGAGGAACCCCATAATCTGCAGAATCGACAACAGCGCTATCAATTATGTATTCGTTGCCGAACTCATATTGTAGTATTTCTAAAACAGTTCTATATTTTGAATCATACATTAATTTCAATTTTAAAAGAGCAGGGACGTTTTCTATCAGCACATAATCAGGATTAGTTAATTTAATAACTTTAACTACATAGGTAATTAAATAGTTGCGTTTGTCCGACTCCATTGTTTTTTGGCAACGGTTTTTACCTGCAACACTCATACCTTGACAAGGCGGAGAAGCTAATAAAAAGTCAACTTTTTCGGGACACGAATCTATTATTTTATTAAAAATATTTTTGTCTGTAATATCGCCGCAAATTACATCTGTTTCAGGGCTAATAGCCTTGTATAAATTCGCTCTACGTTCAATCAATTCATTAGCTACGACAATGTCTATACCTATGTTTTTAAAATAAGTTTCACCTATGCCTGCGCTTGCAAAAAGGGAAACGCCTTTTAATCTCTTTTTATTCATAATATTACATCCATTACATCGCCGATATTGCATTTTAGCGCAATACATATTTTTATCATTACAGCCATAGAAACCGGTTCGTTATTGGTTAGTTTTGACATTGTTGTCGAACCGATGCCGGTCATATCTTTTAAGTCTTTCTTTTTCAGTTTCAAGTCTATCAACTTTTTCCATAATTTATCATATGAAACCATCAATAGCACCTCTCGTAGCGATCTGTTATAAAACATTACCGATATTTAGTGAATAAACGCCGATATATCGGTATTTATATTATAAATTATAAAACTATTCTTGTCAAGACCGTATCAAACAAAAAACATATAAATTCGTATAATATAGTCATACTGCAAAAAGCGCCTTAAGACAATTAGAACGCTTAAATTGGCACACCGAATATAAAGCCCTTAACTCTTGAAGTTTGAGTCTTGCAAAGCCTGCAAACAAAGGCGTTTAACATCTCTAATTTTCCGCTATATGAAAAGAAAAAGCGCCAAGTGCAACTCGTTAAAGAGTCACACTCGGCGTATCCTTTATACCGTGTAAATCAATTCTACATTTACAATTTCCGTTGCACGATTACGAATGCTGTTCATCTTCTGTACCCACAGCATTGGGTCGGCTGATTTGAGTTCTTCGGTTACATTTTCTTTTTCGGCAAGTTCTTTTACCAGCCGGAGAAACATAGCGGTTGCCTGTTGCTCAATGTCATCAAGATATGCAACAAGCTTTCCCGAAGTCATCAGGTTAGCATATAGTACACGGTGATTTTCTTTCAAAAACCGTTTATGCCTCATACCCCATACACCGATGTTCGCTTGTTTTTCTTCTTCGGGCAGTTTCAAATCGGGGAGATAATAATCCCCAACTTGTGTGTAAGTGCCGCCCATTTCTTCAAAAATTGTCTTTGCCATTTTGTTTTCCTACCTTTCAAAATCATTATTTCTAATGCGCTTTGTGCGCTGATTAGACGGTTGTTTTGTGTGCTTGCGTTGCTGTTCCTGCTCCTTTGCCTGTGAGATCAGTGCATCGATTTGCTGACTCCCGAACACCTTGCGGAGCAATCTAAAATCTCTATTATCTGCACGAAGCGTAGTATTTTCATCTGTCAAACGGTCGTTGATTTTGCTCAGCCGATCGTTCTCACAATAAAGGTTTGCGTTAGTATTATTAAGTCGGTGATAGCTATCAAGAGCGTGATAATAACGGTAAAACACCTCTTTGATTACATCTTTCAGTTTCTTTATCAGCGGGTCAACGAATTTCTGTTTATAGGACTTTGCCGACATTAAAGCAGGTGGATCGAGCAGCTGAAATTCGCTGTCGGTTTCAATGCGCTTTTCCAATTCCTCAATAACCTGCGTGCCGTTATCGTAGTTTTGAATACGGCTTTGCACCGTTTGAAACTCGTCTTTTTTCTCGGCCAGTTGGTTGTCCAATACAGCGATTTCCTTTTCTCGCTCCTGCTTTTTGTAATCCAAAACAGACAGATGTTTTTCGTGAGTACCCTTGTGTTCCCACTCAATTCCGTGGCGTTCCATAACAAATTCGAGTGCGGATTTTTCTGCGCTGACCCACTGATTCCACTCGGTATCCCCACGGGTTCCGCCCTTAAATCCTTGTGCGGCAAGCACCTGTTTGAGTGACACTCTTGTATCAAGTCCTCGCTTGCTTCCGGTGGTGAACGGAACAAAATCAATATGCAAATGTGGTGTTGCTTCGTCCATATGCAGATGAGCCGAGAACACTTTTAACTGAGGATTTCTTTCCTGAAACCCACGATAGTATTCATCTAAAATCTGTCGGGCAAGCTCACCGTTTTCGCTTTCAGCGCTCATATTTTCCTTATCGCCGATCTGTAAAATCAGTTCGTGAAACGGCTTTCTTGCTTTGAATTACGGATTTTTTCATAGTAATTCTCTATCTTGCGGTCGGCTCTTGTCTGTTTATCGTTGTACTTTTTAAGTGCCTCATCGAACAATTCGTGATAAACCTTTTTGATGTTTTCATTGCAGTAGTCGATATTGAGATGTGTTCGGCTGCCGTCTACATTTTCCGCTTTGAACTTGCGGCTGTTATGATTGACAGAGCCTTTACCGACCATTGCGCTTATCGTTCTTTTCATAAAATCTCACATCCTTTCCTTATCCGGCGTAGCCGGGGTTCTGTTACTCTTGTCAAGAGTAACGCAAAAGCACTTTTGACAGGCGAGCCTATCAAAAATGCAACCTGCAAGCAGGTTTTGCGCTCTCCGAGAGGCAGGGACGGCTTTTTGAAAAAAGCCACCTGCACCCTGCAAAAACTTTATCCGTGTCGGTCTGTGTCGATGGTGACGATGTTTTGAGTACCGCCTAAAACACCGACACGACCGTCACGCATCGTCACGCTGTTCCAACGCAAGACTAACCCTGTGCCCATCGTGACAGCGTTTGTTTTGATAACGGATTCCATACTCATTGAACAATCGCCCTGCATTGATATTCAGCTTCATCGTCAAAGCGTTTGCTTTTATATCAACGCCGAGAAAGTCTACAAGCTCTGTGGGAGTGCCTTGCCATTCTGAGTTTCCTCTTGCGATTTTATCAGCGATATTTTCAAGCAACGGATCAGGCGGTTGTTTCCACAGTTCCGTTTCTGTTTTCTCAAGCTCCCATACAAGCATTTCAGGATTACGGTTCAGATAAATTTTCTGGTCGGGCTGGTCTCTGCCTGATACTTCAAGCGTGGCGGCATTGCTTGTACGCTTTTCTTTCCGAAGAATAAAACCTCCGTCAGCGGCGCAGAGCAATCCGTTAGTGCCTGAAATCATATCAAATTTATCATCGGCATTCTGCTTGCGTGTGTGGTGAACAAGCAACAGACATATCCCGCAGCTGTCCGCAAACTTTTTGAGCCTTGTGATAATTTCATAATCGTTTGCATAGCTGTAACTATCTCCGCCGACCTCTCGAACCTTTTGAAGCGTGTCTATGATGATCAGTTTTGTATCGGGGTGTTCAGCCATAAACCTTGTAAGCTGTTCGTCGAGACTGTTTCCAAGCTGACCAGCCGAAACAGAAAAATACAAATCTTCTGTACTTTCCGTTCCAAACATTCGGTACAGCCTTTCCTGCAATCTGTGATAATCATCTTCAAGAGCAAGGTACAGCACAGTTCCTTTTCGGACGGTATAATTCCAAAGCGGTATACCCGTGCTGATATGGTAAGCAAGCTGTGCCATAAGGAAACTCTTGCCCAGCTTCGGCGCTCCTGCAAAAATATATGTGCCGGGGTATAGTAGACCGTCAATCAGCGGCGGTTTGCTCTGGTACACGGCATCGTATAGCTCGCTCATTGAAATTGTTTTGAGATATGACGGGTCTAAGCTTAACATCAACTCTCTTTGCATTTCTTCAAAACACTTGATATTTTCATCGTTATCGTTTATACTAATATCAATACATTTTTGGATTGACTGCTCCGTATCTGCGCCAACAGATACGTTTGGAGCGGTCATTTCTTTTTTATTCTCCATTATTGTCCTCTCCTTTCAGACCGCCGAGAATATCGGTAATAAGTTCAATAATATTAAGTAACTCATCATTCACATCGCTACCGGATTCAATTCTCTGTAACTCTTGAAGCACGGCGGCAAGTTCATTTTTGAGTGCTTTATACACTCTCGGATTACCCTGAACAACGACATCTCTGTTCATACATTTTTGGTAGCAGTATTCTTGTTTCGGTAAACCTGATAAGGCTACAGCCCTGTTCAGTAGTTCGTTTTCTTCGGGCGATACTCGAAAACCTACGGTTATATTTCTCCATCGGTTGTGTTCGTCTCTGTTTTTTGCTGACATCCTAAAAATCTCCTTTTCCCAAGTCATCCAATTTATTTGCCATTTCGGTTTGCTTTGAGGGGAACAAGTGTGCATATCGGTAAGTAACTTCAATGCTTTCGTGTCCGAGTCTGTCCGCAATGGCTAAGGCTGTAAATCCCATTTCTATTAAAAGCGAAACATGCGAATGTCTTAAATCGTGTATTCTTATACGCTTGACGCCTGCTTCTTTTGCACCTCTGTCCATTTCGTGATGCATATAGCTCTTTGAAACGGGAAAAATTCTGTCGTTTTCTCCGGCACCGTAAAACATAACGAGATATTCCTGCATTTCTTCACAAAGGAATTTCGGCATTTTAATTGTGCGGTTGCTTTTCTTTGTCTTAGGCGTAGTGATAACATCTCTGCCTTTTAAACGCTGATACGATTTGTTAATCGTGACCGTTTCCGCTTTGAAGTCAAAATCTTTAGGCGTTAAGGCAAGCATTTCGCCCTCACGGATACCGCACCAATAAAGCATTTCAAAAGCGTAAAAAGAAATGGTTTTGTCCATCATTGCTTCGGAAAATTTCTTGTATTCTTCCAAAGTCCAGAATTGCATTTCTTTTCGTTCCTCCGTTCCCATATTTCCAGCGATTGCTGCAGGATTGGATTTCAAGCCGTAATAGCGTACGGCATGGTTAAACAGAGCGCTTAACTGATTGTGAACGGTTTTCAGATAGGTTTGAGAATACTTCTTGCCGCTCTTATCGGTAAGTTCTCTGATTTCATTCTGCCATTCGATGACATCCTTTGCCGTAATATCGCACAGTCTGCGCTTTGCAAAATAAGGCAGGATTTTCTTCTCAATAATGCTTTCCTTTGTAAGCCATGTGTTTTCTTTGAGCCTTGGCTTTACATCCTTCTCATAAAGTTCTGCAAAGCTTTCAAAGCTCATCGTTACATCAGCCTGCTTTTGCATCAAAAACTCTCGTTCCCATTCCTGTGCTTCTCGTTTTGTTGCGAACCCTCGCTTTAATTTTTGCTGTCGTTCGCCTCGCCAGTCCGTATATCGAAACTGCACATACCAAGTGCCGTTCTTCTCATTTTTGAATGCTCCCATTTTAATCTTTCCTTTCTGTTGTTTTAGTTGAATAAAATTTTTCGTGGAAGAATTTTCGGTCAATCCTGCCGGGTATTGTTATACATCCGGTTGCCTTTAATTCTTTATTTAACTTGCGTATAAGCTTGTAGGCATAGGATATGGAAACTCCCATTTCTTCCGCAACATCTTCAACACGCAAAAACATTTTGTCTGCCATTTTCATCATCCTTTCTTTCATTTTTTACAATTATTTAGTGTCGGAGAACTTTCTGACCGCATTCCGATTTGCCCGAGCGGATATGCCATTACCGTGACATATGACGGTTATTCAGTTGTTAGAAATAGACTTAACGCTATTTGCTTAACTATTATACTAAACAAATTCCGTAAAGTCAAGTGGTTTTCGAGAAAATATTTACTTTTTTTGCTTTGGTTGTCTTGACAACGATTAACTTATTATGCTATACTCTATTTTAGAATAACGAGAGGAGCAATTTTATGGCTATCGGTGAAAGAATAAGATTCTTTAGAAATTTAAGAGGAATGACTCAAAAATATCTTGGTATGCAAGTCGGTTTTCCGGAGAAAACCGCAGACATCCGTATGGCGCAGTACGAATCCGGCTCAAGAACGCCTAAAGCAGACCTTACTAACAACCTTGCTGAAGTATTCGATATATCCGCAAGTGCTTTAACCGTACCTGACATTGACAGCTATAACGGCTTAATGCACACTTTATTTACTCTTGAAGATTTATACGGTCTTAAAATTACGGAATTAGACGGAGAGGTTTGTCTACATTTAGATAAGGGTATGGGTACAAATTACATAACGATGTTTGAGATGTTCTCTGCTTGGAAAGAACAAGCTGATAAGCTGAAGAACGGCGAAATTTCTAGAGAGGAATACGATAATTGGCGTTATAACTATCCTCAAAAATAATCGAAAGGATAAATTATGGATAAAATAGTTCCTGCATTTGAAACAACATTGTTTGATTCAACCTTAAGCGATGCTTGCATCGATATGGCTGAATTGGGTATTGATAGCCTTTTAGATGACGGTGTTTTCAAAAGTGTGCCTATCGTTAGTGTTTTAGTTGGAATAGGTAAAACTGCTCAGAATTTACATGATAGAAACCTATTGAAACAAACAATTAAATTTATCAATACATTCAACGAGAAATCGATCACTCCTGCTAAACTACAAAAATATAAAGAACATCTTTATAGCAATCCCAAATTTGCAGAAGATGAATTGGGGCGTGTGCTAATAACATTAAACTCAAATGTTGATTTGAAAAAGTCAGAAATATTAGCACGCTTTTATAGAGCTTATGTGGAACAACAAATAAATTGGGATACCTTCTGTGAACTATCAGAAGTAACTTCACGTATGTTCGTTTCCGATATCAAGTTGTTATTCGCTGTTTATAACAAACAAGTTTCTGATACCTCACAATGTCCTGTATATCAAGCCGATAGACTAATTGCATTAGGTCTTTTAGATTCTGCTATGAAATCTATGAGTATAGGAAGTGTCAGCGGTAGTCATACGCAACGATATATCCAAACTAATCAACTCGGAAATACATTCTGTACTTTAAGTAAATAAACGCAAAAAGGCATTACTGACTGCAAAAGTCAGTAATGCCTTTTTAGAATTTATTAAGATAATTTAATTGTACCCGAAAACCGCAGAGAACGCACAATAAATGCGTTTTTCAGCCTGCTATCATTTTGCTATCAAATTGGGGTTTTAGCGCTCAGAAACCCAGTATTTTGCGGGTTTTCAGACTTCGCAAATTATTCCCACTCGACAACTACTAATCAATTTTGTTTAGAGATTATTATTTGTCGTGTATGTAGGTCTTTTGATTATTTGATATAT